>NZ_JBEZDR010000015.1:0-310093 GCF_040648415.1 Nonomuraea sp. NPDC049141 | reverse complement strand
TCCCGGTAGACGACCGGGTTGATAGGCCGGAGGTGGAAGCACGGTAACGTGTGGAGCTGACCGGTACTAATAGGCCGAGGACTTGACCACAAAGCTTTATGCTGTGGTGTGTGCTGCGCTCTGTTACTCTTCGCCGGGTCCAGAGCAGCGCCGCATCACGGGTCTTCTTGCTCGCGTCCACTATGCAATTCTGAGACAACAGACAGATGATGTTTGTTTGTTTCATAGGGTTACGGCGGTTATGGCGGGAAGGAAACACCCGGTTACATTCCGAACCCGGAAGTTAAGCTTCCCAGCGCCGATGGTACTGCACTCGGGAGGGTGTGGGAGAGTAGGTCACCGCCGGACAATTTTTGTTCGGGAAGGGCTCCATGCTTATGCGTGGGGCCCTTTCTGCGTTATAGGGCAGTTTGTGGCAGGCGCGCCGGTGGTCCCCGGGCACCGAAACCGCTGATCATCGGGTGGCCGGCGTGGGAGAGCGCTCTGTACGGTCAGTAGGGTTGAGGAGTGGACTATCGTGCGGTTGAACGCGCGATCATGGAGCGAGGCGTCGAGTGGGACTTCGAACCGACGCTGGACCGGATCGCGGCTCTCATGGACCTGCTCGGCTCGCCGCAGCAGGCGTACCCTGTCATACACATAGCGGGCACAAACGGTAAGACGAGCACGGCGCGCTTGACCGAGGCGCTGCTCAAGGAGCGCAACCTGCGCGTGGGCCGGTTCACCAGCCCGCATCTCGTCTCGGTTCGCGAGCGCATCACCGTCGACGGGGAGCCGCTGAGCGAGGAGCGTTTCGCCCAGGCGTACGAGGAGATCACCCCTTACGTTGAGCTGGCCGACACGCAGGGCCGGCGGATTCAGTTCTTCGAGTTGCTGACGGCCATGGCCTTCGCCACGTTCGCCGACACTCCGGTGGACGTGGCGGTCATCGAGGCGGGCATGGGTGGCTCCTGGGACGCCACGAACGTCGCGGACGGCACCGTGGCGATCATCACTCCGATCTCGCTCGACCACACGGACAGGCTCGGGCCCGACATTCCGAGCATCGCCGGTGAGAAGGCGGGCATCATCAAGCCCGGTGCCACGGCCATACTCGCTCAGCAGGAGATCGAGGCCGCCCAGGTGCTGATGCGGCGGGCCGCCGACGTCGGCGCGGTGGTCGCGCGTGAGGGGCTTGAGTTCGGCGTGCTGGCCCGCGATGTGGCGATGGGCGGGCAGCTGCTCACGCTACGCGGCCTCAAGGGCGTCTACGAGGAGGTTTACCTGCCGCTCTACGGTGAGCACCAGGCGAGCAACGCGGTCTGCGCGCTGGCCGCTGTGGAGGCTCTGACGGGGGGCGACGACCCGCTCGACGTCGAGATCGTACGGCAGGCGTTCGCGCAGGCGTCGTCCCCGGGGCGGATGGAGATCCTGCGGCGCGATCCCACGGTCGTCGTCGACGCGGCGCACAACCCGGGCGGCATGCAGGCGTCGATCGAGGCCATGCAGGAGGCGTTCGACTTCGCCAAGGTCGTCGGCGTCGTCGCGATGATGCGTGACAAGGACGTGCACACCCTGCTCGACCTGCTGGAACCGATTCTCGACGAGATCGTCGTCACGCGTAACTCCTCTCCCCGGTCGATGTCGCCCGCCGAGCTGGCGGCAGTGGCCATCCCCCTGTTCGGTGAGGACAGGGTGCGGATCGTCGAACGTATCGACGAGGCCATCGACATGGGCATCGGGATCGCCGACGCTCAAGGCGAGTTCAGCGGCACGGGCGTGCTCATCACGGGCTCGGTCGTGACGGCGGGAGATGCCCGTCATCTGCTTAAGGCGGATGGTTTGTGATGAACTTTCAGGTCACTCCAGGCATGCGTCGGCTCGGCGCCAGCGTGCTCGGGATGGAGGCCGTCGTCTGCGGATTGATTACGCCGGTGGCGATCAACAGCGGTGTCGAGACGGCGGTGGCGGTCACTGTCGGTATCGGGCTCGCGGTGCTGTGCGTGGTCGTCGCCGGGCTGCTCAAGCGGCCCTTCGCGTACGTCGCGGGCAGTATTCTGCAGGTCCTGGCCATCGGCGCGGGGTTCCTCGTGCCGGCGATGTTCTTCCTAGGAGTGATCTTCGCGGCGCTATGGATTACCGCGATATTCGTCGCTCGCCGTGTCGAGGGCGTGACTTCCCGCTAAAGTCGGCGAACATGGCCATCCCTCCGATCCAGCGGTCCCCGAACGCGCCGAGCGCGGGACCCAGCGCAGGCGTCAGGTTCCCGTGGTTGCTCGACTCGGTTCTCGGGCTGCTCATCATCGTCGCCTTGCCACTGGCGATCATCGCGATCCCCAACACCGTGTCCGTGGTCTCGGGGCTGTTGCCCGAGGGCTTCGACAAGCTGGCGCTGATGCGCGCGCACGGGCTGGCGCTCCCGGCGATGATTCTCACGGTGCCGCTCGCCGCGGTGGCGCTGCGCCACGTCAAGGTCCCGCACATGCTGCTCGGCGGGCTCGCCGTGCTCGCCCTCGCCGATGCCGCGGGCGGGTTCGCGGGCTCGACGTTCCTGGTTGCGGTGCTGCGGGTGCTGCACGGGGTCGGCGCGGGCCTGCTCATTCCCGCCACGCTGGTCGCGGCCTGGGAGCGTCCCATGGCGTTGCGCGCCATCTGGACAGGCATGCTGTCGTTCAGCCTGCTCACCGCCCAGGCGCTCGCGCTGTGGCCGCTCGACGACGTGGACGACTGGAGGGTCACGCTCCAGCCGTACCCACTGCTGACGGGCATCGCCCTCGCGCTGGCGGCCGTCTACTTCGTCGCCTGGCTGCTGCGGGGCCAGCCCCCGATGCCCAAGCCACGGGCCGGCGAATCCAGCCGACTGCTGCTCGCGAGCGTGCCCGCGGTGGGCATCGCCGTGGTCGCCATCAGCACCGCGAGTGAGGAGTGGGGGGCCGGCCTGGTCATCCTGCTGGCCGTGCTGGCGATCGTGGCGCTGCTCGTGATGGCCTACCTCGGCAGCCGCGAGGGACGCACGCTGGCGTATGTGATGGTCGCGGTCGGCATCGTGTTGCTGCCGAGCCTGGCTCAGGTCACCTACGTAGAGATGCGCGGCCTCGGCGGACCGGGCTTGCTCGGCGGGCCGGGCACAACCGGGCTGTGGATCCCGTTCCTGGTGGCGGGCCTGCTGGCGCTGGCGGCTGCCGTCGCGGTGCGGCTGTTCGCGGGTGCGCGGTGGCTGGTGCCGCTGGGGCTGCTGGCGATGGTGGTCGGTCTGTGTTCGGTGCGGGTCGTGGTGCCGGCGGCCGATGGGCTCGTGCTGGTGATCCCGTTCACGCTGCTGGCGGCGGGCGCGGCGGTGGCGCTCACGTCCGCGCTCAGCCAGGCGGGCATCGGGGCGGCGCTGTTCGGGTTGGCGCTGTGTTTTCCCGGTGTTCTGGCTGGTTATCTGCTGGCCACCGGGGTGCAGCTGAAGATGCTGCGTGGAGTCACGGTGGCGCAGCAACTGGTGGACCGGTTCGTGGGCACGTTGCATCTGTGGTCGCTGATCGGCGGGTTTCTTGTGGTGGCGGTCATCGTCTTGGCCGAGCTGCTTACACGGCGGGCGGCTCCGGTGGTCGACGCGTCGTTGGTGGACGGTGAGTCGGTTTCTTCGACCGATGATCTGGCTTCTTCGCCAGGTGCGGAGGTCGCTGGGGAAGGCTCGGATGCCGAGGCGGAGTCCCGTGCGCTGGGGGGTGACGGGTCTGGCCGTCGCCGGTCGCGCTCGGGGGTGGATGCCGTTGAGGTGCCTGCCCAGCCGGGGGGTGGGGATGAGGATCGGCCTACTGGGGCGATACCTCGGGTCTCCGGGTCCGATCCGGTGACCGACTTCTCTGGTCATGGGGCGGCTGCCAGGGGAGAGCGGGCGTCCGGGTCTGGTGGCGCCGGGAAGGCGGCCTCCAGCGCCGCTGACGGCGCGGCTGGCGGGGATGCTGCGGGTACGGAGGGGGCGGCCGAGGTGACCGGTCCGGTCCCGCCTGTCCCGCCCCAGGCCCAATCGCCCGAGGACACCACCTCCCCGTAGGACCGCTTGCCAGGGATGCCGCCTGCCTGCCTGTGGGCCGAGCATTTCTGGATGCTGAGTGCGGACAACCACAGCTGGTGGTTGGCGCGTCGGTGAGGGGCCATACAGGCGCGGTCGGGTGGATGGCGCTCCCGGCGGTTGGGTTACACGGATACGCGTGGTTGGCGCAGGTTGTACGGCTGCCGGTTGCCCGGGTGCGGGTTGCCCGGCGCGGATAGGTGGCGCGCCAGAGAATGGGCCGTACAGGGTGGCGTGCCAGTGCGTGGGTCTACGGGCTGGCGCGCACGTGAGCGGGTCGCCCAGGTGGGCGTCGATGCGGCTTGATGGTGGGACGCTTGGGAGCAGTCGTGGGGCGGTAAGCTGAGCGGCAGCCACCTTGACGCGTGTGGTCTGCGTCCCGGGGCCGATTCCCCCCGTGGGAGCCAGGCCGGTGCATGTGGCCGCCACTCCGACCCACACCCTGTTCGAAGGAGAACCTCAAGTGTCCGAGCGCACTCTTGTCCTGATCAAGCCCGACGGGGTGAAGCGTGGCCTCATCGGTGACGTGATCGCCCGTGTGGAGCGCAAGGGCCTGAAGGTCGCGGCGATGGACCTGCGCACTCTCGACGTCGACACCGCCAAGGCCCACTACGCCGAGCACTCCGAGCGCCCGTTCTTCGGTGAGCTGGTCGAGTTCATCACCTCGGGGCCGCTGGTCGCGCTGGTGCTGGAGGGGCCGCGCGCCGTCGAGGCGTTCCGCGCGCTGGCGGGGCTCACGGACCCGGTCAAGTCGGCGCCCGGCACGATCCGCGGCGACCACGCGCTGGAGATCGGCGAGAACATCGTCCACGGCTCCGACTCGCCCGAGTCGGCCGCGCGGGAGATCAAGATCTTCTTCCCGGACCGGTTCTAGCTCTTCCTGTTCTTCTCGAGCGCCCGCCACGATGGCGGGCGCTTTTTTTGTGCTGTTTCGCGGAGCCAAGACCCGCCGCGCGGGACCGCACGCGTCGTCGAGGTGACCGCGTCTTTTACGATCTTGTACGGCCGGCCCGGTGAGCCCCGCCCACCGCACGGGGCCGGGGCCTGTCCAGGGGCACGCTCCTCCGGTGGAGGTGGCCGCGCGCCGTGACGTGCGTGTCGCCGGCCGTGTGCCGTGGACAGCGCTGAGCCCGACGGGAGGCGTGTCAAAACGGTGCAAAACGGAGGACGAATGTTGTCCGTCGTCTGCGGTGACATCGGGGCTTCCGGATGGGCTCAAGAATTTGTGGGGCACAGGGGGCTCATTGCGTGCCCTGGTGGGTAACGTCACGTTACGATTCGAATTCGATCCGTAGTCATTCGCGAACGACGTTACGGAAGGCTCCGTTCCCCATGGGCAGCAAGCTCGCGTTTCTCGGCCGTGATATGGCGGTCGACCTCGGCACCGCCAACACGCTGGTCTACGTGCGCGGCCGGGGCATCGTGCTCAATGAGCCGTCGGTCGTCGCGATCAACACTGTCACCGGGAAGATCGTCGCGGTCGGCATCGAAGCCAAACGCATGATCGGGCGGACGCCGGGAAACATCGTGGCCGTCCGACCGCTCAAAGACGGCGTGATCGCCGATTTCGATGTCACCGAGCGGATGCTGCGATATTTCATCCAAAGGGTGCACAAGAGGCGGCACTTTGCCAAGCCGCGCATCATCATCGCCGTGCCCAGCGGCATCACAGGGGTCGAGCAGCGGGCGGTGAAGGAGGCCGGCTACCAGGCCGGGGCGCGCAAGGTCTACATCGTCGAGGAGCCGATGGCCGCGGCGATCGGCGCGGGGCTGCCGGTGCACGAGCCGACCGGCAACATGGTCGTCGACATCGGCGGCGGCACGACCGAGGTGGCCATCATCTCCATGGGCGGTGTGGTGACCAGCCAGTCGATCAGGGTCGGCGGCGACGAGCTCGACCAGGCGGTGATCACCTTCGCGAAGAAGGAATACTCCCTCATGCTCGGCGAGCGCACCGCCGAGGAGATCAAGATGGCCATCGGTTCTGCATGTCCCATGGGTGAGGATTCGCATGCCGAGATCCGCGGCCGTGACCTGGTCAGCGGCCTGCCGAAGACGATCGTGGTGTCCGGTGAGGAGATCCGCAAGGCCACCGAGGAGCCGGTCAACACCATCGTCGACGCCGTCAAGACCACGCTCGACAAGTGCCCGCCGGAGCTGTCCGGCGACCTGATGGATCGCGGCATCGCGCTCACCGGTGGTGGCGCGCTGCTCAAGGGCATGGAAGAGCGCGTCAGGGCCGAGACGGGGATGCCCGTCCACCTCGTCGAGAACCCCCTCGACTCGGTGGCGCTCGGCTCGGGCAAGTGCGTCGAGGAGTTCGAGGCGCTGCACCAGGTGCTCGTACCGGAGTCACGTCGCTGATGAAAGAGTCGCGCCACGCCCGGCTGATCCTAGGAACGCTGCTCACGGTGGCGCTGGTCATCCTGACCGTCGACCACCGGGCCGGCGCTGCCTCGCCACTGTGGCCGCTGCGCGCGATGGGTTCCTGGTTCTTCGGCACGGTCGAGGAGGCCGGCGGCTCGGTGGTCCGGCCGGTCGGAGGCTTCTTCCACGCCATCGTCAACGCCCCCGGCGCCCAGCGCGAGCTCGACCGGGTCAAGGCCGAGAACGCCAAGCTGCGGGCCGGCCTGGCCGCGGGCCGGCTCGATGCCGCCCGCTCCGCGGAGCTGAAGCGCCTGCTCGGGACGGCGGGGCTCGGCGGTTACAAGATCGTGACGGCGAACGTGCTCGCCAGGCGCGGCCAGCCCGGCTTCGAGGACGCCATCGAGATCGACGTCGGCACCAGTGACGGCGTACGCCCCGAGATGACCGTGCTCAACAGCGATGGGCTGGTCGGCCGGGTCATCCAGGCGTCCGCCGACACCTCGACCGTGGTGCTGATCAGCGACCCGGGCTCGGCCGCCGGCGCCAGGCTCGAAGGCGGCCAGGAGATCGGCGTCGTGCACGGGGTGGGGGAGAACGGGCGGCTCGTACGGTTCCGGCTGCTGGACTCGACGGCGGCGATCAACCGCGGCGGCCGCATCGTCAGCTTCGGCTCCCAGCGCGGCGCGCCGTACGTGCCCGGGGTGCCGATCGGGGTGATCGAGCGGGTGGAGGCGACGCCGGGCGAGCTGACCCGCATCGCGTATGCCAGGCCGTACGCCGACCTGACGGCGCTCGACGTGGTCGGCGTGGTGGTGGGGGCGCCCGCGAAGGACCCGAGGGACGCCGTGCTACCACCCAAGGAGGGGCCGGGATGATTGTCGGGTTGTGCGTGCTGGCGGCGGTGTTGTTGCAGGTCATGCTGGTCAACCGGCTGGCGTTGCCGGGAGGGGGAGCACCCGACCTGGTGCTGCTGGCCGTGGTGGCGATGGCGCTGCTGCGCGGGCCGGTGGCGGGGACGGTGATCGGGTTCTGCGCCGGGCTGCTGGTCGACGTCGTGCCGCCGACGGCGCATCTGGTGGGGCAGTACGCGTTCGTGTTCGCGCTGGTCGGCTATGTCGCCGGGCGGGGGGTCGGCGGCCCGGCCACCACCGTCGTCCTGTGCGTGCTGATGGCGCCGCTGGTGGCCACCGCGCTCGGCGGCCTGATCGCGGATCCGCGGGTGACGCTCTCGACCCTGACCGATCAGGTTCCGGTGACGGTCGTCTACACGCTGATCGTCTCGCCGCTGGTCATCTGGCTGATCACTCGTGACAGGCCGCAGCCGAGGTTCCCGCAATGATCAGGATGCGGACCCGGTTGGTCGTGCTCCAGGTGATCGTGATGGCGGTGCTGGCGGTGCTCAGCCTGCGGCTGTGGCAGGTACAGGTGGTGCGGGGGCAGGAGCTGGTCACCAGGGCCACGGAGACCAGGACGCGTTCGGTGATCGTGCCGGCCGTGCGCGGGCAGATACTCGACTCCTCCGGTCGGCCGCTGGTGCGCAACCAGACCTCACTGGTCGTCTCGATCGACCGGACGGGGCTGATCAGGATGCCCGAGCAGGGCGTTCCGGTCCTGCGCAAGCTCGGTGAGGTGCTGGGCGAGCCGGTCAAGCAGCTGCAGAAGCGCATCACGCCGTGCGGGCCCGGGGTGAGCAAGCCCTGCTGGACCGGCTCGCCGTACCAGCCGATCCCGGTGGAGGAGCGGGCGGACACCCGTGAGGCGCTGCAGATCCTGGAGCGGCAGGAGGAGTTCCCCGGCGTCTCCGCCGAGGTCCAGTCCGTCAGGCAGTATCCCGGCGGCAAGGCCGGCGCGCAGATGCTCGGCTACCTGCAGCCGGTCACCGCGGCCGAGCTGGAGAAGCGCGAAGGGTTGAAGGCCGCCTTCTCCGGCGTCGATCTGGTCGGGCGCGACGGCCTCGAGTACATCTACGACGACGAGCTGCGCGGCAAGGCCGGGCTGCGCCGGGTGCAGGTCGACAGGATGGGCAAGGCCATCGGGGTGGAGGAGCAGGTGGCGCCCGTCAGCGGCGACACGCTGGTCACCAGCATCGACGCCCGTGTGCAGACCCTGGCCGAGGAGGCGTTGCAGCACGCGATGAAGAACGCCCCCAAGGCGGACGGCGCCGCCGCGGTCGTGCTCGAACCCAAGACCGGGCGGGTGCTCGCGCTGGCCAGCGCGCCCGGCTACGACCCGGCCGTCTGGGCGGGTGGCATCTCGGACCGCGGCTACCAGCGGCTGCTGTCGGACTCCACGGGCAAGCCGCTGGTGTCGCGGGCGCTCAACGGGATGTTCGCGCCCGGTTCGACGTTCAAGGTGTCGTCGGTGACCTCGATGCTGCGGGCCGGGTACCCGCTGAACGGCACCTACGACTGCCCGGGTGCGGTCATGGTGGGCGATCGGGCCTTCCACAACTTCCACGGCATCGGCCTCGGCACCATGAACCTGCACACCGCACTGGTCAAGTCATGCGACACGATCTTCTACAGCGCGGGCTACGCCCAGTGGCTCAAGGACGGCGGGCTCAATCCCAAGAAGACGCCGAAGGAGGTGTTCGCCAACACGGCCAAGGCGTTCGGGTTCGGCAAGCCGACGGGCATCGACCTGCCGGGCGAGTCGGCCGGGCGCATCCCCGACCGCGCCTGGAAGAAGAACATGTGGGCCCAGACCAGCGGCAACAGTTGCCGGCGCGCCAAGACCGGCTATCCGGAGGTGGCCGACAAGTCGCGGGCGGAGTTCCTCAAGCGGCTGGCCAACGAGAACTGCCTCGAAGGCTTCCTGCTGCGGGCGGGCGACTCGGCCAACTTCTCGATCGGCCAGGGCGATGTGCTGGTGACGCCGCTCCAGCTGGCCAGGGCGTACGCGGCGCTGGTGAGTGACGGGAAGCTGCGCAGCCCGCGCATCGGCTGGGCGACAGTCCGGCCCGACGGCGCGCTGGTCAGGCGCATCGACGTGCCGGTGGTCGGCGAGCTGCCGCTGTCGAAGAAGGAACGTCTCTACATCAAGGACGCGCTCAGCGACGTGCCCTCCGACGGCACCGCGGCGGGGGCGTTCGCCGGCTTCCCGATGGACAAGGTGCGGATCGGCGGTAAGACCGGCACCGCGGAAGTGTGGGGCAAGGAGGACACCTCCTGGTTCGCCTCGTTCGCGCCGACCAACGATCCGCACTTCGTCGTGGTCGTGATGGTCTCGCAGGGCGGGATGGGCGCCTCCACCGCCGCGCCCGCCGCACGCGAGATCTACGAGGGCATCTTCGGCTTCGGCAAACATGGCAAACCCGCGTTGCCCGGGGGCCGGCCGGTGTCGAAGCTGCCGAAGATCGCGGCCGACGGCACCGTGACGGACGGCACCGTGACGGACGGCACCGTGACGGACGGCACGGTCACCGAGGGCACTGTGGCGGGCAAGACGGGGACGCGCACCACGGTGGTGGACAGCACAGGGGAGGGCGGCACGGGCAAGGACACCACGGGGGAGGGCGTCACGGAGGCAGGGGGATGATGGACCGCACGCTGATGGGCGGGCGGCGCTCGTTCGCCCGGCGGGCGGTGGGCGCGCAGTCGGCCATGTGGCGGCTCGACGGGGTGATGCTGGTGGCGGTCGCCGCGCTCTGCGTGATCGGCACACTGCTGGTCTGGTCCTCGACCCGCACCTGGGCGCCCGGCTCGACGGGACTGGTCAAGAAGCACCTGCTCAACGTCGTCATCGGGACGCTGTTGTGCTCGGCGGTGACCGTTGTCGACCATCGCGCGATACGGGCGTACGCGCCGCTGGCGTTCCTGCTCTCCCTGGCCGGGCTGGGACTGGTGATCACGCCGCTGGGTGCGACGATCAACGGCTCACACTCGTGGATCCTGCTGGGCGGCGGCTTCGCCGTGCAGCCGTCGGAGTTCGCCAAGCTCGGCCTGCTGCTCATCATCGCGATGCTGCTGGCCCAGCCCGGCGAGGGCAGCGATCGGCCGCGCGGGCTGGACGTCGGGTTCGCGCTGTTCGCCGCGGTGCTGACGATGGGGCTGGTGATGTTGCAGCCCGACCTCGGCACCACGCTGGTGCTGGCCGTGATCACGGCCGCCGGGCTGGTGATCGCGGGAGTGCGCAAGAGGTGGATCATCCTGCTGACGCTGATCGCCGGGGCCGGGGTGTTCTGCGTGTTCGCGTTCCAGATGCTGGAGCCGTACCAGATCGCGCGGTTCACCGCCTTTCTCGATCCGCGCGTCGATCCGCGCGGGGTCGGTTACAACAGCACGCAGTCGCTGATCGCCATCGGCTCGGGGCAGCTGTTCGGTAAGGGGCTGTTCGACGGCGGGCAGACGACCGGCCGGTTCGTGCCCGAGCAGCACACCGACTTCATCTTCACGGTCGCGGGGGAGGAGTTCGGGTTTCTCGGCTCGCTCACCGTGGTGCTGCTGCTCGGCGTGGTGCTGGTGCGCGGGCTGAGGATCGCGAGGCTGTGCGACGACAGGTTCGGCACGCTCGTGGCCGGGATGATCGTGTGCTGGCTGGCGTTCCAGACGTTCGTCAACATCGGCATGACCATCGGCATCATGCCGATCACGGGGCTGCCGCTGCCGTTCGTCTCGTACGGGGGGACGGCCACGTTCGCGAATCTCATCTCGATCGGGCTGCTTCAGTCGATCAGAATCCGCGAACAGACGTTTAATTAGAAGTATGTTTCTGGCCTACTGCGACGAGTGCGAGGAGCGCTTCCTCCTGCCCGCCAGCCATGTCACAGCCGTACACAACCTCGCCAGCGGCGTCATCGCCGTCGAGCTGACCTGCTACGAGGGACACAAGATCACCGTCCTCAGCGGGAACGACATCGACATCCCGGGACCTGCCACGGTCTGAGCGCCGCTACCCTGGGTGCTATGACTGTCGAGTCGATTTTCCCCCGCCTGGAAGCGCTGCTGCCCAAGGTGCAGAAGCCCATCCAGTATGTCGGGGGTGAGCTTAACTCGACCGTGAAGGACTGGGATTCCGCCGATGTGCGGTGGGCGCTCATGTATCCGGACGCGTACGAGGTCGGCCTGCCCAACCAGGGCGTCGCGATCCTCTACGAGATCCTCAACGAGTTGCCCGCCACGCTGGCCGAGCGGACCTATGCCGTCTGGCCCGACCTCGAGGCGCTGATGCGCGCCGAGGGCATACCGCAGTTCACCGTGGACGCCCATCGGCCGGTGCGCGCCTTCGACGTGCTCGGCCTGTCGTTCTCCACGGAGCTCGGCTACACCAACATGCTCAACGCGCTCGACCTGGCGGGCATCCCGCTGCTGGCCGTCGATCGGGGCGACGACGATCCGATCGTGCTGGCGGGCGGCCACGCGGCCTTCAACCCCGAGCCGATCGCCGACTTCCTCGACGCGGCCGTGCTCGGCGACGGCGAGCAGATCGCGATCGCCATCTCCGAGGTCATCCGCGAGTGGAAGGCCGAGGGCAGCCCCGGCGGGCGCGACGAGCTGCTCATGCGGCTGGCCGAGTCCGGCGGCGTCTACGTGCCGAAGTTCTACGACGTCGACTACCACCCCGACGGCCGCATCAAGCGGGTCGCGCCCAACAGGTCCGACGTCCCGTGGCGGGTGCACAAGCACACGGTCATGGACCTCGACGAGTGGCCATACCCGAAGAAGCCGCTGGTCCCGCTGGCCGAGACCGTGCACGAGCGGTTCAGCGTGGAGATCTTCCGCGGCTGCACGCGCGGCTGCCGCTTCTGCCAGGCGGGCATGATCACCCGCCCGGTCCGCGAGCGGTCGATCACCACGATCGGCGCCATGGTCGAGAACGGCATCAAGGAGTCCGGCTTCAACGAGGTCGGCCTGCTGTCGCTATCGTCCGCCGACCACTCCGAGATCGGCGAGGTGGCCAAGGGCCTGGCCGACCGCTACGAGGGCACCAACACCTCGCTGTCCCTGCCCTCGACCCGGGTCGACGCGTTCAACATCGACCTGGCCAACGAGTTCTCCAGGAACGGCCGGCGCTCCGGTCTGACCTTCGCCCCGGAGGGCGGGTCCGAGCGCATGCGCAGGGTGATCAACAAGATGGTCACCGAGGAAGACCTGATCCGCACCGTCACCACCGCCTACTCGCAGGGCTGGCGGCAGGTCAAGCTCTACTTCATGTGCGGGCTGCCCACCGAGACCGACGAGGACGTGCTCGGCATCGCCGACCTGGCCAAGAAGGTCATCAAGGCGGGCCGCGAGATCACCGGGTCGCGCGACATCCGGTGCACCGTCTCCATCGGCGGATTCGTGCCCAAGCCGCACACGCCGTTCCAGTGGGCGAGCCAGGCCGACCACGAGACCGTCGACCGGCGGCTCAAGGCGCTGCGTGACTCGCTGCGCGGCGACAAGAATTACGGCAGGGCCATCGGCTTCCGCTACCACGACGGCAAGCCGTCGATCGTGGAGGGCCTGCTGTCGCGCGGCGACCGCCGGGTCGGCGCGGTGATCCGGGCCGTCTGGGAGGACGGCGGGCGCTTCGACGGCTGGAGCGAGCACTTCTCCTACCAGCGCTGGATGGCCGCGGCCGAGAAGGCCGGCATCGACGTCGACTGGTACACCGTGCGGGAGCGCGAGGAGAACGAGGTCCTGCCATGGGACCACCTCGACGCCGGGCTCGACCGCGAATGGCTCTGGCAGGACTGGCAGGAGGCCGTGTCCGGGACCGAGGTCGAGGACTGCCGCTGGACTCCGTGCTACGACTGCGGCGTCTGCCCAACCATGGGCACGGACATTCAGATCGGCCCGACAGGTAAGAAACTCCTTCCTCTCACGGTGGTCTAGCCGCGCTGAGTGCGCGGTCCATGCCTCGCCGTACATGATCCGGGACGGTGCGGCTCCGGAGCGGCATATCCTGAGACGAAGGAACTCTTACACGGGAAGGACGACCAGCTCTGAAACCTGTTCCCGAAGGGCCTCCGCCCGCGCCTACGGTGCAGCGCCTGCGTGTGCGCTACGCCAAGCGCGGACGCCTGCGCTTCACTAGCAGCCGCGACATCTCACGGGCCGTCGAGAGGGCGGTCCGCCGTGCCGGCATTCCGGTGGCTTTCAGTGCGGGCTTCTCACCCCATCCGAAGATCTCCTACGCGGGTGCGGTGCCGACCGGCGTCGCCAGCGAAGCCGAATACCTCGAGATCGGCGTCACGAAACCGTGCGAACCTGGACGGATACGTGATGACCTGGACGGCTCGCTGCCGCCCGGTCTCGACGTGCTCGACGTCGTAGAGGCCACCGTTGGTGGGCTGGCCGACCGCTTGGAGGCATCTGAGTGGGATGTGCGGTTGCCCGGCGCCGACTGGGAGCTCGCGGAGACGGCGGTGGCGAAATTCCTCGCCGCCGAGGCCGTGGAGGTCGAACGCCTGACCAAGAAGGGGCCCCGACGCTTCGACGCCCGGGAGGCGGTGTTGAGGCTCGAGGTGCCCGAGGGGACAGACAGAACCGCAGCTCAGGTGCCCGGACAGTCGTGTGTCATACTGCGCATGGTTGTTCGGCACGTGATTCCTGCCGTACGACCCGACGATGTGCTCACAGGGCTACGCCTTGTGGCCGACTTCGCGCCGCCGGTTCCCCCCGAGGTGACCAGGCTGGCGCAGGGGCCGCTTGACGCCAGCACCGGTGCGCTTGCCGACCCGCTCGACCTGGACCGCGACATTACGCGCGGCGGCGAGGCGGGTTCGGCGGGTGAGCATCCGGCGAGTGAGTACGTCGACGGTTAAGGACGTGCCTTGCGTGAGCGGGGTACGACCGCTGACAGGACTTGGCGCCTGCGCCCCTTCCGAGGGGCGCGGGCGGACAACGAGACACGAGAGCTCCTGCGCGGCGCGGCGACGCGCCCGGGGGCTGACGGGAGAGCGCCCGCATGCTCGAGAACGAGCCCCAGGGCGGGGCCAACGGCCCCGGCGGGGAGACAACTGAACAGCCCGCGGTGACCAAGCGTCGCCGTTCCGCGAGCCGGCCGGCGGGACCGCCGCCCGAGCTGCCCGACGAGCCGTCGCCCACGATGACAGCCACGGTCCCGGCCGATACGGCCGAGCCCGCGAGCCCGGTCGAGACCGCCGTGGCCCAGGCCGCGAATGACGTCGTGGCGCAGGCCACCGATGGCGCTGTGGCACAAGATACCGATACCGCTACCGAGGAGAAGCCCAAGAGGGCCACGAGGACTCGGTCGACGGCGACGACGACGCGCCGCCGTACCAGCAAGAAGGCCGCAGAGGCCGATGGCGAGGTCGCGGAGGTCGCGCAGGACACCAGCGGTGGGGTCCCTGAGAGCGTAACCGCCGGCGGCGATGCTGTCGTGAGTACTCCAGAAGCGGCTGAGGGGGGCGAGCAGGCCGTTGAGGCCGCTCCCGCCAAGCGTCGCCGCACCCGTAAGAAGACAGAGCCTGAGGAGGCCGCTCAGAGCGTCGAGGCGGAGCCCGGACGGTCCGCCGAGGTCGCGGCGGGCGTCGGTGAGGTGGCCGCCGAGCGGTCCGGCACCGCCGACGCCGATGAGGACGTCGTCGAGCTCCTGCCCGAGGACGAGCCGCTGGACGACGAGCCCGCCGGCGAGGACCTCGACGAGGACGACCGGCCGAACCTGCTGGCCGACCCATTCGGCCTGTCCGCGCGGACGCAGCGCCAGCAGGGCACCGCGTTCCAGCGCCCGGCCGCCATCTTCGCGCCGCTGTTCCAGGCCCCGGACCCGACCCAGGCCAAGCCCGCCGCGACCCGGCGTCCCGAGCCGCAGCCGCAGCCCGAGCCGCCGGCCCCCGAGCCCGAGGAGGCCGCGGAGGCGGTCACGGACGAGGAGGCCGACGCCGCCGACGACGAGCAGGAGGAGGAGGGCGGCAGCCGCCGCCGCCGTCGCCGCCGTGGCGGAAGGGGCCGTGGCAAGGCGCGCGAGCGTGACGACTCCGACGACGAGTCCGACGAGTCCGACGACGAGCAGGGCGACGAGCCTCAGGAAGAAGAGGCGTCCAGCTCCCGCCGGCGGCGCCGCCGCAGGCGTCGCGGTGCCGACGACGGCTCCGAGCCCGCGGTCGACGACCCGCCCAACACCGTGGTGCGCATCCGCGCGCCGCGCACGGGCCGTGCCGCCGCGCACGATGTCTCCGCCGACGGTGTGCAGAGCGTGCGCGGCTCCACCAGGCTCGAGGCCAAGAAGCAGCGCCGTCGTGAGGGCCGCGAGCTCGGCCGCCGGCGTCCGCCGATCATCACCGAGTCGGAGTTCCTGGCCAGGCGTGAGTCGGTCGACCGGATGATGGTGGTGCGCCGCCAGGGCGACCGCACACAGATCGCGGTGCTGGAGGACGGCGTGCTCGTCGAGCACTACGTCAACCGCGAGGCCAGCCAGTCCTACGTCGGCAACGTCTACCTCGGCAAGGTGCAGAACGTGCTGCCGTCGATGGAGGCCGCCTTCGTCGACATCGGCAAGGGCCGCAACGCCGTCCTGTACGCCGGCGAGGTCAACTTCGACACTGCGGGACTGGAAGGCCAGCCCAAGCGCATCGAGGCGGCCCTAAAGTCCGGCCAGTCGGTGCTGGTGCAGGTCACCAAGGACCCGATCGGCCACAAGGGCGCCCGCCTGACGTCGCAGATCAGCCTGCCGGGCCGCTACCTGGTGTACGTGCCCGACGGCTCGATGACCGGCATCAGCCGCAAGCTGCCCGACAAGGAGCGCACCCGGCTCAAGAGCATCCTGAAGAAGGTCATGCCCGAGAACGCCGGCGTCATCGTCCGTACGGCCGCGGAGGGCGCTTCGGAGGACGAGCTGGCCCGCGACGTGGCCCGCCTGTCGGCGCAGTGGGAGAACATCCAGAAGAAGGCCAAGTCGGCCAGCCCGCCCGAGCTGCTCTCGGCGGAGCCGGACCTGACCGTCCGGGTGGTCCGCGACGTCTTCAACGAGGACTTCACCTCGCTGGTCGTGCAGGGTGAGGAGGCGTGGGAGACGGTCGACGAGTACGTCAAGTACGTCGCGCCGCACCTCGGCGAGCGCCTGGCCAAGTGGGACACCGAGCAGGGCGACGTGTTCGAGTCGTACCGGATCGACGAGCAGCTCAGCAAGGCGATGGACCGCAAGGTCTGGCTGCCCAGCGGCGGCTCGCTGGTGATCGACCGCACCGAGGCGATGAGCGTCGTCGACGTCAACACCGGCAAGTTCACCGGGCAGGGCGGCAACCTCGAAGAGACCGTCACGCGCAACAACCTGGAGGCGGCGGAGGAGATCGTCCGCCAGCTCAGGCTCCGCGACATCGGCGGCATCATCGTGATCGACTTCATCGACATGGTGCTGGAGTCCAACCGTGACCTCGTGCTGCGGCGGCTGCTGGAGTGCCTGGCGCGCGACAGGACCAAGCACCAGGTGGCGGAGGTGACCTCGCTGGGCCTGGTCCAGATGACGCGTAAGCGGGTCGGTCAGGGGCTCCTGGAGGCCTTCTCCACGCCGTGTGACTGCTGCAACGGGCGGGGTCTGATCGTCTCCACGGAGCCGGTCGAGGCCAAGCCGGAGCCGCGCGGCACCCAGGGCAAGATGGCCATCGAGAAGGCGGTCTCGGACAAGGTCTCCGCGGCCAAGGACTCCGGCAGCCGTGATACCGTGACCGATGCGCTTGAAGACGTCCCGGCTGAGGACGACCAGGCGGGTCAGACTTCCGGCAGGGGGCGGCGACGCTCCCGCCGAGCCAAGTCAGCCGAGTAGCCAGGCGCTCCCGCAAGGGAGCGCTCCTCGGTGGACTACCCCGACGATCCGTCCGGTTCGACCAGGGCACCGTTAATCCGGTACTCTTGAGAATCGGTGCGTCCAGCGGCGTGCCCTGTTCGCGCGCCTACTCGGTTCGTCGGTTCCAGACAGCACCGAATGCCGGGCGCAGCATTCAGAAGTCAGTAGAAGGGTTCCGCGGTGTACGCGATCGTTCGTTGCGGCGGCAGGCAGCAGAAGGTCTCCGTCGGTGACGTCCTCGAGGTGGACAAGGTCGCCGGCGAGGTCGGCTCTTCGGTTTCGCTGCCCACGGTGCTCGTCGTCAACGACGGCGATGTGACCACGGAGGCGGGCAAGTTCATGGTGAGCGCCGAGATTCTCGGTGAGACCAAGGGCCCGAAGATCCGCATCCTCAAGTACAAGAACAAGACCGGTTACAAGAAGCGCCAGGGTCACCGCCAGCGGTACACCCAGGTGAAGATCACCGGTATCGACCAGGCCTGAGCGGGAGTTAGAGAGATGGCACACAAGAAGGGCGCGTCGTCCACCCGGAACGGCCGTGACTCCAACGCGCAGCGCCTGGGCGTCAAGCGCTTCGGCGGCCAGCTGGTCAACGCGGGCGAGATCATCGTCCGGCAGCGTGGCACGCACTTCCACCCCGGTGACAACGTCGGGCGCGGTGGCGACGACACGTTGTTCGCGCTGTCCGCCGGCCACGTGCAGTTCGGTCTCAAGCGCGGACGCCGCGCCGTGAGCATCGTTCCGGTGGCGGAGTAGATTTTCTAGAGTTTCCTGCTCAGGGGCGGATCGGGTTCTCGATCCGTCCCTGAGTGCGTTTTCACGGTGTACGGCTCTCGCGCGCCGTGACATACGCGTTCTTGGCCCCGGTCCGTGGACTGGGTTATGTGATGGGCCTTGATCGGCCTAGGAGGAGGGGCCGGGATGGCTGACTTTGTGGACCAAGTGGTGCTGCACATCAAGGCCGGTGACGGGGGCAACGGGTGTGCGTCCGTCCACCGGGAGAAGTTCAAGCCGCTGGGCGGGCCCGACGGCGGTAACGGCGGGCGCGGCGGCGCGGTGATCCTTGAGGTGGATCCCAACACCTCCACGCTGCTCGAATACCACCACAGGCCACATCGCAAGGCCGACAACGGCAAGCAGGGCCAGGGGTCCAACCGGGACGGGGCCAACGGCGGGGATGTGATCATTCCCGTGCCCAATGGGACGGTCGTCAAGGACGCCGACAGCGGTGAGGTGATCGTCGACCTGGTGGGCGTCGGGACCCGGTACGTCATCGCCGAAGGCGGCTACGGCGGGCTCGGTAACGCGGCGCTGGCCTCCACGAAGCGCAAGGCGCCCGGGTTCGCGTTGCTCGGGGAGCCGGGGGACGCGCTCGACGTCATGCTGGAGCTCAAGAGCGTCGCCGACGTGGCGCTCGTCGGGTTCCCCAGCGCGGGGAAGTCGTCGCTGATCGCGGCCCTGTCCGCGGCCCGGCCGAAGATCGCCGACTACCCGTTCACCACCCTGATCCCGAACCTGGGCGTGGTGACCGCGGGTGAGACCGTGTTCACCGTGGCCGACGTGCCGGGGCTGATCCCGGGGGCGTCGCAGGGCAAGGGGCTCGGGCACGAGTTCCTGCGCCACGTCGAGCGGTGCGACATGCTCGTTCATGTCATCGACTGCGCCACCATGGAGCCGGGACGCGACCCGATCACCGACTACCAGGTGATCGAGGCCGAGCTCGAGGCGTACGGCAAGCTCGAGGACCGCCCCCGCATGGTCGTCCTGAACAAGGCCGACGTGCCCGACGCCCGTGAGCTGGCCGATCTGGTCAGGGGCGAGTTCGAGGAGCGGGGGCTGAAGGTGTTCACCGTCTCGGCCGCCACCCACGACGGGCTGCGGGAGCTGACGTTCGCGATGGGCGAATGGGTGGCCGCCGCCAGGGCCGCCAAGCCCGTCGAGGAGCCCACGCGCCTGGTGCTCAGGCCCAAGCAGCTCGGCGAGGCCGGGTTCAAGGTCCGCCGGGTCAACGACAACCTCTTCCAGATCACCGGCGAGAAGCCCGAGCGCTGGATCAGGCAGACCGACTTCACCAACGACGAGGCCGTCGGCTACCTGGCCGACCGGCTGGAGCGGCTCGGTGTCGAGGAGCAGCTGGTCAAGGCCGGGGCCACGGCGGGCGCCGAGGTCGTCATCGGGTCGATGGAGGGCGGGTACGTCTTCGACTGGCAGCCCACGCTCAACGCCGAGTCCGTACGACAGGGACCGCGCGGCAGCGACAACAGGTTCGGCTAGAGAAGCTCTCAGACCCGGGCGGTGGGCGGGAAACCGGGCGGAGACGGGTGGCCGGGCTCAGATAGGCTTCGTAGCGTGCGGGAACAGATCAGCTCAGCGTCAAAGGTCGTCGTCAAGGTCGGTTCGTCGTCGCTCACCACCCCCCAGGGGACGATCGACGTCGACCGGGTCGACGCCCTGGTCGACGTGCTGGCCGCCCGCCGCCGCGCCGGGACGCAACTGGTCCTGGTCTCCTCGGGGGCGATCGCGGCGGGCCTGGGCCCGCTGGGGCTGCCCGCGCGCCCCCGCGACCTGGCCACCCAGCAGGCCGCCGCGTCCGTCGGCCAGGGCGTGCTGGTCGCCCGCTACACCTCCTCCTTCGCCCGCTACAGCCTGCGCGTCGGACAGGTGCTGCTGACCGCCGACGACATGATGCGCCGCGCCCACCACGCGAACGCCCAGCGCACCCTCAACCGGCTGCTGGAGCTCGGCATCGTGCCGATCGTCAACGAGAACGACACCGTCGCCACCGACGAGATCCGCTTCGGCGACAACGACCGCCTGGCGGCCCTGGTCGCCCACCTCATCCACGCCGACGCGCTGGTCCTGCTCTCCGACGTCGACGCCCTCTACGACGGCCCGCCGAGCCGCAGCGGGTCGCGGCGGCTGGCCGAGATCCGCGGCCCACAGGACCTGGTCGGCGTCGAGCTGGGCAAGAACGGCGCGGCCGTCGGCACCGGCGGCATGGTCACCAAGGTGCAGGCCGCCAGGATCGCCACCGGCGCCGGGGTGCCCGTCGTGCTGACTGCCGCCGCGCACGCCGCCCAGGCGCTGGCCGGGGCCGATGTCGGGACCTATTTCCACCCGGGCGGCCGGCACCCCGGCACCCGGCTGCTCTGGCTCGCCCACGCGACCACGGGACGCGGGCGGCTGCTGCTCGACGCCGGCGCGGTGGAGGCCATCGTCGCCAGGCGCAAGTCGTTGCTGCCCGCCGGGGTCACCTCGGTGGAGGGCGACTTCGCGGCCGGAGACCCGGTGGACCTGTGCGGGCCGCGCGGCGCGGTGGTGGCGCGGGGGCTCGTCAACTTCGACGCGGTGGAGATTCCCGGGCTGCTCGGCCGCTCGACCCGGGAGCTGGGCAACGAGCTCGGTCCGGAATACGAACGCGAGCTGATCCACCGCGACGACATCGTCATACTGGAAGCCCACAACTAAGCAGCCGGGGCGCTGAGAGTCCCCCGCAGAGGAGCGTGTGATGTCCGAGGAGTTCCTGAAGGTCGCCCGCGCGGCGCGAGAGGCCGCCGCCGAGCTGGCCCCGCTGCCGCGGGCGCCCAAGGACCGGGCGTTGCGCGCCATCGCCGACGCGCTCGTCGCCCACACCGCCGAGATCGTCGAGGCCAATGCCAAGGACGTGGCGCAGGCGCGGGAGCAGGGCACGCCCGAGGCCATGATCGACCGGCTGCGCCTCGACGGGCGCCGGATCCAGGCCATCGCCGAGGCCGTCCACCAGGTGGCCGACCTGCCCGACCCCGTCGGCGAGGTGATCCGCGGCAGCACGCTGCCCAACGGCCTGGAGCTGCGCCAGCTCCGGGTGCCGCTGGGCGTGATCGGCATCATCTACGAGGGCCGCCCCAACGTCACCGTCGACGCCGCCGCGCTCTGCCTCAAGAGCGGCAACGCGGCCCTGCTCAGGGGCTCGTCCAGCGCCTATTCCTCCAACACCGTGCTGGTGCGGGTCATGCAGGAGGCGCTGGAGGGCACCGAGGTGCCCTCCGGGGCGGTGCAGCTCGTGCCCGGTCTCACGCGCGACTCCGTCAAGGAGCTGATGCGAGCCCGCGGCCTGGTCGACGTGCTGATCCCGCGCGGTGGCGCGTCGCTGATCAACTCGGTGGTCGAGGAGTCGACGGTCCCGGTGATCGAGACCGGCGTCGGCAACTGCCACGTGTACATCGACGCCGACGCCGACCTGGACCTGGCCGTCGACATCCTGATCAACGCCAAGGCGCAGCGGCCGTCGGTGTGCAACGCGGCCGAGACGTTCCTGGTCCACGCCGGGGTCGCCGACGCGTTCGTGCCCAGGGCGCTGCAGGCGCTCAAGGACGCGGGCGTGACCGTGCACGGCGACGACCGGATCGCCGCTTACGGCGAGGTCGAGCCGGCCACCGAGGACGACTTCCTCGCCGAATACCTCTCGCTCGACATCGCCGCCGCCGTCGTCGGCTCGCTGGAGGAGGCCGTCGCCCACATCCGGCGCTACGGCTCGGGTCATACCGATGCCATCGTCACCCGGTCGCAGCAGGCGGCGCGCAGGTTCGTGTCGCTGGTCGACTCGGCGGCCGTCGCGGTCAACGCCTCCACCCGGTTCACCGACGGCGCCGAGTTCGGGTTCGGTGCGGAGATCGGGATCTCCACCCAGAAGCTGCACGCGCGCGGCCCGATGGGCCTGCCCGAGTTGACGTCCACCAAATGGGTCTATACCGGCGAAGGGCATCTACGCACGTCAGCCGGTACGGTCATTCCCAGGTCAGGGGCCTGACGGGATTGGGCAGCGGCGGCGTGTCGGTGTGACCGGTCAGCGGAGGAGCTCGGTTGACTGGACCTCATGGAGATGGTCATCGCCCTGGCCTGCTCGGCCGCGGTGCTGTTCGGCGCGGACCGGCTGCTGCTCTGGCTGGAGAGCCGCGGCCACATCCACTGGCGAAGGAAGGGCCGCAAGGACCTGTCGACGGAACCCACGACCGAGCTCGACAGCATGCTGTCCGAGCAACCCCGCCAATAAAGCTTCGGCGCGCCGCAAGCGCTTTCAGCGTTCCCAGCGCTAGGGTTGTGTCCCTTATGGGCGCGCCGGGCGGGGAGGGACGGTGACCAAGCTCGGCAAGGTCGGGCCGTACACCCTGCTTGAGAGGCTCGGCCGGGGTGGAATGGGCGAGGTTTACCTCGCCAGCTCCCGCCGTGGCGAGCGGGTCGCCCTCAAGGTCCTGCACGAGCTGGCCGAAGACCACTCCATGCGGGTCAGGCTCGAACGCGAGGTCCGGGCCCTGCGCCGGGTTGAGAGCCCGTACGTGGCCAAGGTGCTCGACGCCGACCTGTCGTGCGACCGGCCATACCTCGTCATGGAGCACATCGAGGGCTCCACGCTGCTCGATCGGGTACGCCACAGCGGCCCGCTCAACATGGCGCAGCTGGTCGAGCTGGCGCAGGGCATCGCCACCGCGCTCGCGATCATCCACGCGGCCGGGGTGGTGCACCGCGACCTCAAGCCCGCCAACATCCTCATGGGCGCCGAGGGGCCGGTCCTCATCGACTTCGGCATCGCGCAGGTGCACGACGCCACCCGGCTCACCATGACCGGCACCTTTCTCGGCACGCCCGGCTACACGGCGCCCGAGATCTTCGCCGACGAGCAGGTCGACTCGCCCGCCGACATCCACGCGTGGGCGGCGACGGTGTCGTTCGCGGCGACCGGGCGGCCGACGTTCGGGCGGGGGACGGCCGAGGCGCAGATGTACGCGGTGCTCAACGGGCAGGCCGACCTCAAGGGCGTGCCGGTGGCGCTGCTGTCGCTGGTGCGGGCCGCGCTGAACCGCGAGCCGGGCAAGCGCCCGACGGCCGCGCTGCTCGCCGACCGCCTGTCACGGCTGGCCAAGGTGACCAGCCCGCCCGAGCCCGATCCCGCCCGCGCGGTGTCGCCGGCCGAGGAGGGCGCCGCGGTACGCGGCCGGACCGGGGAGGAGGCCAAGCCGCGCACTCGTACGGCGGAGGACGTCAAGCCGCGTAGCCGCACCGGTGAAGAGGCCAAGCCGCGTAGCAGGACCGGTGAGGAGGCCAAGCCACGCACTCGTACGGCCGCTGACGACGGGAAGGTTCCCGCGCCGCGTACGCGGTCGAACGCGGACGGGAAGGTCCCGGCGCCTCGAGGCCGTACGAACACGGACGGAAAGGTGCCCGCTCCCCGGGGCCGGATGGCCACGGACGGAAAGAGCGCGGTGCTGCGGAGCCGTACGGGCGAGGGCGTGAAGGCCACGCCCGTACGGAGCCGCGCGAGGGCCGTGACCGGGAAGCCCCGGACGGCGGGCACCCGCGACACCGGGCTCAGGTCGGAGTCGGGCGCCACCGCGTTGCCCGCGGGCAACGCGGCGCTGCTGTTGCTCGCCGTGCTGGCCGTGCCGTGTGTGGTGGCGTCGGTGATCTGGCCGATCGCGACGATCGGGATCACCGCCGTGTTCGTGTTGCTGACCAGGACGCTCTGGATGAGCCACTGGATGGTCAGGAAGCGCGTGTCACGCCGGGTCAGGGTGACCCTGCGCGTGGTGCTCTTCCCGTTCGCGTTCGCCGGGGCGACCGCGACCGCCGTGGCGTGGCCGGGCGTGCCCGTCGCGATGGCGGCGGGTGGCGCGCTCTGGCTGATCGGTGGCGGTCAGATCGACTCCGACTGGTGGCAGCAGCCCGCGCCGGTCACCGCCGCGGGTGTCGTGTTCGGGATGCTGTGCGGCGGCATCACCGGACGCGAGATCGAGCGGGTCGGCGCTCGTCTGCCGGACCTGCGCAGGGAAGGGTTGCGCGCACTGGCCGTGCTGGGCGGGTTCGTCGCCCTGTGCGCGGCGGCTGTGCGCGCTATCGCGTTGCTTCTTTAACTGCTGAACGCTGCTTTGACCACTGAATGCTTCTCTGACTGCTGAACGCTGTTGTGGCTGCTGAGCTAGCCTTGGCCGCCGTCGCGGCGGGAGAAGCGGTTGAAGATGCGCTCGCCCGCGTTGACCGCGCCCTCTGCCACGTCGCGCAGCACGCCGATGAACGGATCCTGCGACTGGGACCACGACGCGCGGTAGGACTCGGCCGCGGCCTTGATCTCGTCGGTGACGCGGGCGTTCGGGTCGTCCTCCCTGCGCGGGTAGTCGCCGCCGAGGATGCGCTCGTACTCGCCGCCGCGGTGCCACTTGTCGAGCTCGGCCACGCGCACCACGGCGAACGGGTGGGTGGTGCCGAGCAGGTTGAGCACCTTGAGGAAGCCGTCGCGAAGGTCGCCCGCGGTGTCGTATTCCTGGTACTGCTCCAGGAACGCCTCGATGTTCATCTCGTGGGTGTAGGCGCCGCCGGCCAGCTTCATCAGCGCGCGCTTGGCCGCGTCGGGGTCCTGGCCGGTGAGCAGGCCGCCGCGGTCGGAGGACAGCTCCGACTTGCGGTACCACTCCTCCAGGCCAGCGACGATCGCGCGCAGGCCGATGTAGCCGAGCGGGATCCAGGCGACGCGGGTGGCCAGGCGGGTGAGGATGTCGAGCATCGTCCGATAGACGGCGTGACCCGACAGGATGTGCGAGGTCTCGTGCCCGATGACGAAGCGCTGCTCCTCCTCGTTCATGAGGTTGAGCAGGCCGGTGGTCACGACGATGAACGGGTCGTCGAAGCCGATGGCCTTGGCCTGGACCTGCGGGTCCTGCTGAACGTAGATCTCGGGGATCCGGTGCAGGTCGAGGACGTAGGCGGCATCGCGGCCCATGTCGTAGAGGGAGCGGAACTGGGTCTCGCTCACGCGCACGGCCGACGCCAGGTACATCAGGCGCAGGCGGCGCTCACTGATGAGGCCGGACATCTGCTTAAGAACCGTGTCGAACCCACTCAACTTACGCAGAGCGACCAGCGCGGACCGGTCTGCGGGGTGTTCGTAGGCACGAGACGAGATGCCGGGCAGTTGGACGCGGTTTCGGTCCGGGGTGGTCGTCATGCCCGGCATGCTACGTCGGCAGCCGGGACGATGCGCGTTCATCTTTACCTTCGTCACCGCGTAGGTCGGCGGGGGGTCCCATGATGGTGTCGGATAGCTTCCGCGTAGGGTCCTTTCATGATGAACGCGCCGAGTGTCCGGGGATTGCGACGCGTGGGTGTGATGGGTGGGACGTTCGACCCGATACACCACGGTCACCTGGTCGCCGCCAGCGAGGTGGCTCACCATTTCGATCTCGACGAAGTTGTCTTCGTGCCCACGGGCCGGCCTTACCAGAAGTCGGAGCGCGAGGTGTCCGCGCCCGAGGACCGCTATCTGATGACCGTGATCGCGACCGCGTCGAACCCCCGCTTCTCGGTGAGCCGGGTGGACGTCGACCGGCCCGGACCCACTTTTACCATCGACACTTTGCGTGATATTTCCGAAATATATGGACCACAGGCGCAGCTCTACTTCATCACCGGCGCCGACGCCCTCGGGGCGATCCTCACCTGGCAGGACGCCGAGGAGCTGTTCGAGCTCGCCCATTTCGTGGGATGTACGCGGCCTGGTCACACCCTGCACGATCCGGGCCTGCCGCCGGGAAAGGTGACCCTGCTCGAGATCCCCGCCCTGGCCATCTCCTCGTCGGAGTGCAGGCAGCGAGTGGAGAAGGGCGAGCCGATCTGGTACCTGGTGCCGGATGGAATTGTGCAGTACATCAACAAGCGCGGCCTTTATCATGCGGAGGGCTGAAGGTACTCGTGCCGTACGTGGGGCTCCAGAGCGCTAACGGGTACCCTCGACATAGGGGCATGTTGCCGACACAGGAGGACCGACCCGCATCGTGACCGCATCCGAAAGAGCCGTTCAGCTGGTCCAGATCGCCGCCGAGGCCGCGGCCGACAAGCTGGCAGATGACATCCTCGCCTACGACGTGAGCGAGCAGCTCGTCATCACCGACGCGTTCCTGCTCTGCTCCGCCACGAACGATCGCCAGGTCCGCGCCATCGTGGACGAGATAGAAGACAAGCTGCGCGCCGAGGCCGACGCCAAGCCGGTACGCCGCGAGGGCGAGCGAGAGGGCCGCTGGGTGCTCCTCGACTACCTCGACATCGTCGTGCACGTGCAGCACGAGGAGGACCGCACCTTCTACGCGCTCGAGCGCCTCTGGAAGGACTGCCCGGCCATCCCTCTGCCGGAGAGCGTGGCGCAGGCCAACATCCAGCGGGCCCGCACTTGAGCAAGAGGATCGTCTGCCTCAGGCACGGCCAAACGCTCTGGAACGTCGAGCACCGCTTTCAAGGCCACTCCGACATCCCGCTCGACGAGACCGGCGTCGCCCAGGCGGCCCGGGCCGCGTCACTGCTGGCGTCGCTGCGGCCCACGGCCATCGTCTCCTCCGACCTCCAGCGGGCCAACGACACCGCGCTCGCGCTCGGCCGGATCGTCGGCCTCGAGGTCTCCGTCGACAAGGACTTCCGGGAGCGTGGCGGCGGCCAGTGGGAGGGCCTGACCCGCGACGAGATCGCCGCGCGCTGGCCGGAGGAGTACGTGGCCTGGGAGGCACCCGACGGCGAGCCGGTCGGCGAGGTGGCCCGCCGGGTGGCCGTCGCCATGCGCCGCTGGGCGGAGCGGCTCGACCACGACGGTCTGCTGGTGGTGGCCTCGCACGGCGCGGCGCTGCGGCTGGGCATCTGCGAGATGCTGGGGCTGCCCGAGGAGCTCTGGCCCGCGCTGGGCGGGCTCGGCAACTGTTCCTGGTCGGTGCTGCAGGAAGGGCGTAAGGGGTGGCGGCTGCTCGAGCACAACGCGGGCACGCTGCCCGAGCCCGTCAACAGCGACGACCGGCCTGACGCCTAGCCTCTCCTCGCCGCGCGTCGAACGTCGTGTGGCGGGTTTCGGCTGCCCTAGGTCTGTGGGGTGTACGGCGTACGCGTGCCATAGGGCGGTGCTGATCTTTCGCGGAATACCAGGATTTATCGCTCTAGTGCGGGTGGCGGAGACGATGTGGTGTTATGTCGTTCGGTGCACTAGAGCGATGAGGAGATTGCGCGGTGGATCGAGGTGAGGTGCCCTACCTCCGGATCGTCCGCGAGCTGCGGCGGCGGATCGCCGCTGAGGAGCTGGTGGCGGGGGACCGGATCCCGTCCACGCGGCAGATCATGCGGGACTGGGGCGTGGCGATGGCCACGGCCACCAAGGTGATCGGCGCGCTCCGGGACGAAGGGCTGGTACGTCCGGTGCCGGGGATCGGCACGGTCGTGGTCGAGCATGCCGACCACTTGCAAGATTCGGATGGATTGACCCGGATTGATCGACTGGCCGACGGCGGCCGTGGCGGGACGCTGGAATTCGCCCGCCGGCCCGTACCGGACCTGACCAAGCAGCGCATCCTCCGCACGGCCATCAAGATCGCCGACAGCGAAGGGCTGGCCGCCGTCACCATGCGCCGCATCGCCATAGAGCTCGGCGCTTCGGCCATGTCCCTTTACCGGCACGTACGCAACAAGGTCGAGCTCGTCCACCTGATGGCCGACGCCGCCTACGGCGAGTTACCGCTGCCCGCGCAGCCGCCGTCCGGCTGGCGCGCCCAGCTGGAGGTGTCGCTGCGGCTGCAATGGCGCCTCTACCGCCGCCACCCCTGGCTGTCCCAGGCCATCCCGCTCACCAGGCCCGAGTTCGTCCGCAACGGAATGGCGCACACCGAATGGGTGCTGCGGGCCATCGACGGCCTCGGACTCACCCCGAACGCCATGCTGCACGCCAGCGTGTCCCTGGCCGGGTTCGTCCGCGGGGTCGCGGCGAGCCTGGAGGCCGAGGTCCAGGAGCGGGCGGAGAGCAACGACGAGTGGGCGCGGGCCAGGGAGGGGCAACTGGCCGAGGTGCTGTCCTCCGGCGGCTTCCCGACGATGGCCAGGGTCATCGTGCAGCCCGGACTCGACCTCGACCTGGACTCGCTCTTCGAGTTCGGGCTGCGGCGCCAGCTGGACGGGCTGGCCGTTCTGGTGGCCGGGGTGGCGCACGGACGCCACGATTAGGCGAATCCCAAGGATGCCTATATGCTCTCGGAGCGCCGCAACGAGTGAACTCGTAGCGGTGACCAGGGGCTATAGCGCAGCTGGTAGCGCACCTCCATGGCATGGAGGGGGTCTGGGGTTCGAATCCCCATAGCTCCACGTCGGATGGGGGTGGCTTGGTCGCATGTCCCCCTTCGGGGGGCATGCTCCCCGAGCATCCTCCTTAGTTACATCGGGGGATAACCCCCGAACCCCCAGCGTCGGGCCAATGGGCCTCGCTTTGCGAGGGCTGTTTTCTGCCAGTCGGGCCAATGGCCCGACCCCCTGTAGGGCCTCGCTTCGCTCGGGCGTTTTTTCTTTTTTGGGTGCGGGCTTCGCCCGCTTTTTCCCTGTTGGTCATTCGGGCTGATTTAAGCGTGCTTGTCATTTCGACGTTGGATGGCGAATTCGCCGGAGGTCTGGGCTCGGTTAATGGAGCGCTTTGGTTTTCAGGGATTTTTCTCGTTATCAGTGGCGACACGCCCATTTCATAAGAGCTGCTGTCATATCAGTGCTCGCATTAGGAGCGCCAGGTCCGGCCCGTAGCATGCGTCACGAGTGGATGATCACTGCGGATTTCGCCGTCTTGACCTGGGGTGCACGTGTCGGACCACAAGAAGAGAGCTGCTGTCGGGCGACGGCTGTCCAGGGCCGGGCTGGTCCTTGCCATGACAGCCGGCCTGGTGTGCGCGTTGGGGAGTGGATCGGGTGCCGGGGTCGGCTCGGGTGCGCTGGCACCGGTCGTCGCGGTGTCTCCGGCCGGTGGCGCGGCCCCCGCAGGTCCGGATGGTGCAGGTCCGGCCGACGGTGCGGCCGCCAAAAATCCGGCCGGCGGTGTGGTCTCCAAGGGGCCGGGGTGCTCGACGAGGTCCTCGTGTTCATCGCGCCCGTCCTGCTCGGCGACGGGGTCCGGCTGTTCGACCGGCCGGGCGGGACCAACGTCAAGCTCGAACGCCTCAGCCTGGCCGGCGCGCCGCAGTCGACGAACCTCTGGTTCCGTGTCGCCGGGTGAGGGAGGGGTTGTTGACGGCAGTTGGTTTAGTGATAAAACAAACTAAAGGCCGTCGGTGGCAGGGGGATCGTGGTGCGAACCCGTCGTCTCAGCGCAGCGTTCCTGGCGATCCTGCTGGCCGTCCTCACCCTGGGCGGGCCACCCGCGAGCGCCGCCCGGAGCCGGGCGCACGAGGTCACCTACGACCGCTACTCGCTGAAGATCGACGGGCGGCGGGTGGTGGTCCAGGCGGCGGAGTTCCATTACTTCCGGCTGCCGAGCCCGGCTCTGTGGCGGGACGTGCTGGAGAAGTTCAAGGCCGGCGGGTTCAACGCGGTCTCGCTCTACTTCGACTGGGCCTACCACTCGCCCAAGCCGGGCGTGTACGACTTCACCGGCGTACGTGACGTCGACCGGCTGCTGCGGGAGGCCGAACGGGCCGGTCTGTACGTCATCGCGCGCCCCGGACCGTACATCAACGCCGAGACCACGGGCGGCGGCTTCCCCGCCTGGCTGAAGACGGTCGAGGGCCGGGGCCGGTCCAGCGATCCCGGCTACACCGCCGCGTACCGGGACTGGCTCGGCCACATCGACCCGATCATCGCCCGGCACCAGATCACCCGCGGCGGCTCGGTGATCGTCTACCAGGCGGAGAACGAGTACGCCGTCAACACCGACCGGCAGTACATGGCGGACATCCAGTCGAAGGCCCGCGCGGACGGGATCGACGTGCCGATCAGCCACAACCAGTGCTGCGACAACGCGTCCTGGACCACCGACTGGTCCTCGGGCCTGGGGGCCGTCCAGCTTCCCGGCGTGGACGACTACCCGCAGTCCTTCGACTGCGCCAACCCGGCCAGCACCTGGGGTCCGTGGGGTGAGGGCGTCACCGAGCGGGCGAGCCAGGGGAGCCCGGTGTTCGCCGCCGAGTACCAGGCCGGCGCCATCGACACGCTCAACGCCGGGTACGCGGGATGCAGGGAGCTGACCGGGCCCGCCTACATGCGGTTCTTCTACAAGAACAACCTGATCACCGGCGGCGCGACGATGTTCAGCTACTACATGGGCTACGGCGGCACCAACTGGGGCTGGCTCGCCCAGCCCAACGACGCCTACACCTCCTACGACTACGGCGCGGCGATCACCGAGACCCGGCAGCTGACGGACAAGTACGACGAGTTCAAGCGGCAGGGCTACTTCCTGCGGGCCGTCACCCCGATCGCCGAGACCGACCCCGTCACCGGCCCTGCCTCCGACAATCCGGCGGTGACCACGGTGACCCGCGCCAATCCCGGGACCGGCACCCAGTTCGTGCTCGTGCGGCACGCCGACCGCGCCGCCGGCTCCACCGACGCGGCCACGCTCGCCTGGACCACGCCCGACGGCGGCTATTCCGTGCCCGTCCAGGTGCGCGGGCGCGAGGCGAAGGTCCTGGTCGCCGGGTACGACCTCGGCGGGCAGCGGCTCGTCTACTCCACCTCCGAGATCATGACCCACCTGACCACGGGCGGCCGGGACCTCGCCGTGCTGTACGGGAGCGACGGGTCCGCGGGCCGGACCGTGCTGCGTTACTCTTCCGCTCCCGTGGTCAAGGTCCTCGACGGCGCGGTCACCTCGGCCTACGCCTCGGGCGATCTCACCCTGAACTACACGCACACCGGCCTGGCCCGGGTGCTGATCACCGGTGGCGGCCGGCGTCCGCTGCTGCTCCTGCTCGGTACCGAGGCGCGGGCGGCGACGTTCTGGCAGGCAGGCTCGGTCCTCGTGCGCGGCACCTCGCTGCTGCGGTCGGCGGACGTGCGCGGGGACACCGTCAGCCTGCGCGTCGACAGCGCGCGGGCCGGTGACGTCGAGGTGTTCGGCACCGCTCGCGCTCTCGTCGTCAACGGCGAGAAGGTGGCGGCCACCAGCACGCCCAGTGGCTCCCTGCTGGGGTCCCTGCCCGGCCCCCGACCGGTTCGCCTGCCCGCGCTGACCCGCTGGCGGACCATGGCGGAGGCGCCCGAGGCGGTGCCCGGCTTCGACGACTCCACCTGGACCGTGGCCGACCACACCACCACCGCGATCCCGTACGCGCCGAAGACCCAGCCCGTCCTGTTCGCCGAGGAGTACGGGTTCGACTACGGGAACGTCTGGTACCGGGGCAGGTTCACCGCCACCGGCACGGAGACCCAGGTGGCGCTCAACGCGATCACCGGCCGGCGCGGGACGTACCTGGCCTGGCTGAACGGTCACTACCTGGGCTCGGCCGCCGGGGGCACCCAGGCGGACTCCGACACCCGCAACCCAGATCCCGGCCCCGGGAACTTCGCCATCCCCGCAGGGCTCCTCAAGCCGGGCGAGCAGGCCGTCCTGGCGGTCCTCGTGCAGAACATGGGCCACAACGACGACTGGACCGCCGACGACAACCGGTTCAAGCAGCCGCGCGGCCTGTTCGGCGCGGCCGTCAGCGGGTCTTCGGCAGCGATCTCCTGGAAGATCCAGGGTGCCCGGGGCGGCCGTGAACTGGTCGATCCCGCACGCGGTCCGCTCAACACCGGCGGCCTGTACGGCGAGCGGGCCGGCTGGCACCTGCCCGGATACCGGGACGGCTCATGGCAGGAGACGTCCACGCCGTCCGCCCAGACCCCTGGTGTGCGGTGGTATCGGACCACGTTCGGGCTGAACCTGCCCGGCGACCAGGACACGCCCATCGCCCTGCGGTTCGGTGGCGAGCTTCCGGTCGGTGCACGGGTGCTGGTGTTCCTGAACGGCTGGAACCTCGGCCAGTACTCCGGCGATCTCGGCCCGCAGCGGGACTTCTCCCTGCCCGAGGGCGTACTGGATCCCCTGGGCGACAACACGCTCGCGCTCGCGGTCACGACGGCCACCGGCACCGCCCTGGGCCCGGTGAGCCTGGTCACGGCGGGCAACGTCCGAGGTGGCGCCCGCAAGTGAAAGAAAGTTTTTAGCGGGATGGTGCCAGGGAAAATTTCTTCCTGACGCATATTGACCTGGTCCGTGATCACTGGCAACTCTGGTACAGGAGAGCCCAGGGTGAAAGGACCCCCCTCGATGGTCACAGTTCGCGCGTTCGCCTCGGGGGATGAGACCTCCCTGATCGACGCCTGGAACCGGAGCATGCCAGGCGATCCGACCACCTCCGGCTGGTTCCGCGACTGCGTACTGCTCGATCCGAACTTCGACCCCGAGGGACTCCGGGTCGCCGTGATCGACGGGCGGGTGGCCGGCTGCGCGTACGCCGTGCGCCGGCTCACCCCGCTCGCCCCGGGCACCGACCTGGAGCCGGAGACGGGCTGGATCCCGTTCTTCTTCGTCGCGCCCGAGCAGCGGAGGACCGGGCTCGGGCGGCGGTTGCTCGGTGAGGCGATCGCCTTCCTTGAGGCCCAGGGCAGGACCAGGATCGACTTCTCCTCCTACACGCCCAACTACGTGCTGCCGGGAGCCGACGCCGAGCTCTACCCCGACGGGTTCCGGCTGCTGAGCGGGCTGGGGTTCGAGACGCTCTACTCGCCGGTCGCGATGGACCGCACCCTGGTCGGTTACGCGACGCCGGACGAGGTGCGCGCGCTGCTGGCCAAGCGTGAGAGCGAGGGGTACGAGTTCCGCAGCCCGTACGAGGGGGAATTGCCGGAGCTCATCCGTTTCGCGGCCGGTGTCTTCAACCCGGACTGGGGCGAGGCGATCAGGCAGCACCGCGACACCAAACGCATGATCATCGCGAAGAACAAGGGGATGGTTGGGTTCGCGTTATACGGGGCCTACCGGGGGATTCCTGAGCGGTTCGGGCCGTTCGGGGTTGATCCGGAGGAGCGGGGCACCGGGCTCGGCAAGATCCTCCTCCACCTGACCATGACCATGATGCGGGCCGAAGCCCTGCACAGCTCCTGGTTCCTGTGGACCGGCGAGACCAGCCCGGCCGGCCACCTCTACACCAGGGCCGGTTACCAGGTCACCAGGCGCTTCCACGTGATGAGGCGGTCGGCGTGACCATCGGCGGCCACGCGGGCGAGGGGCGCTGGACGCACTGCCGGCAGGCTCAGCCGTAGCGGCGGGTCAGTTCTCCGGCCGTCGCGGCGATGCGCTCGCGGAGCTCGGCGGGGGCGAGGACCTCGACGTCCGTGCCGAGCCGGAGGAACTCGCCCGTCGCGTGGTCGATCGACTCGATCGGGACCGTCACCCGGGTCCAGCCCTCGCCGTCGGGCGGCTGCGCGGTCTCCTTCGCCGCCGCCACCACGCCGGGCGTCATCAGGTTGGCCAGTAGCCGCATCCCCTGCGGCGACAGCCGGACCACCGCCTCGCCCCACCGCAGCCGGGCCTCGAACTCGGCCAGATACGCCTGCCAGTAGGCGGCCAGGTCGAAGTCGCCGGGCCGGGTGAAGCGCTCGGGCAGCGGGTGCAGGCTGAGGATCTGCGACACCCGGTAGGTGCGCACCTGGTCAGCGGAGCGCGCCACCAGATACCAGAGCCCGGCCTTGACCACCAGCCCGTACGGCTCCAGCCGCCGCTCGACCTCCTGGGGCGCCTTCCAGCGGCGGTATCTGACCTCCAGGACACGCTCGTTCCACACGGCGTCGGCCACGGCGGGCAGGTGTGTCACCGGCTGCGGGTCGCGGTACCAGGTCGGGGCGTCGAGGTGGAAGCGCTCCTGGACCCGCCCGGCCCGGTCGCGCAGCTCGACCGGCAGCGCGGCCATCAGTTTGAGCTGCGCGGCCGTCACCACGGCGGCCAGCCCCAGCTCGGCAGCGGGGCCCGGCAGCCCGGCCAGGAACAGCGACTCGGCCTCGTCCGTGGTCAGCCCGGTGAGCCTGGTGCGGTAACCGTCGAGGAGTTGGTAGCCGCCCTTCGGCCCGGCGTCGCCGTAGAGCGGGATGCCCGCGGTGTGCAGCGACTCGACGTCGCGGTAGATCGTCCGCACCGAGACCTCGAGCCGGTCGGCCAGCTCCTGGGCCGTCATGCGCCCGCGCGTCTGCAGCAGCAGGAGGAGGGAGACCAGCCGGGAAGCACGCATTTCACTGACACTACCTGTCAGTGACCCAGGACTACGTTCGGCCGCATGAACGACTTCGACTTCTTGCCCGGCTCCTGGAACGTCGTCAACCGCAGACTCGTCAAGCCGCTGACCGGCAGCGACGAGTGGGACGAGTTCCCCGGCACCAGCGTGGCCAGCCGCCACTTCGACGGCGCGGCGAGCTTCGACGAGATCAAGTGCCCGACCAGGGGCTTCACCGGGCTGACCATCCGGATCTTCAATCCCGCGACCGAGCAGTGGTCCATCTATTGGGCGAGCACCTCAAGGGGCTCGCTCGACCCGACGCCCATGGTCGGCCGCTTCGACGGTGACCGGGGCGAGTTCTACGGCGAAGAGCAGCACGAAGGCACGTCGGTACGCTGCCGGTTCATCTGGACCGTGCACGGCCCGGACGCCTGCCGGTGGGAGCAGGCGTTCTCGGCGGACGGCGAGCAGACCTGGGAGACGAACTGGACCATGGACTTCACGCGGGCGTGACGCTGTCCAGGACGTCGTCGAGGGCGCGGCGGGCGGCGTCGCCGTCGGGCACCGTACTGCCGTACACGTACGAGAGACCGCCGTCGCCGGTGTGCACCGCCACGATGCGGACATAAGCCGGATCCTTGGTGGCGCTCTTGAACACCACCCGGAACGACGCCGTGGCCGCCGGCCGGCCGCCGACCTCCAGCACCCGGGTACGCAGCCCGTCCCGGCTGCCCAGGTCGGGCAGGAGCCGCCGGGCCGTGTCCAGCGCCACGGCGTCGGCCCTGGCCTGCAACTGCTCAGAGGTGGCGGCGGCGCCGCCGATGCCGCCCTGCTGCTGCGGGAAGGCGACCACGACCGCGCCGCCCGCCGAGATGCCCGAGGTGTACGACGGCCGGTCGGCCTTCTTCCAGCCCGCCGGGATCAGGTAGGACACCTGCGCCTTGGTGTCGGTGATCCGCGCCGGCTCCTGCGAGCCCGGTTTGGCGGGCGGCTCGGCGGTGCTCCTGCCCCATAAGAGGGCTGCCACGGCCACCGCGGCCACCAGGATCGCGATCCCGCCGACCACGATCACCCACCACCAGCTCGACTTCGGTGGCTTGGCCTCGAACTGGGGGACGTCGGGGAGCATGTCGGGCGTGTACGGCAGGTGCTGGGTGTAGGGAGAGTGGGCGGGGTCGGGTTCCTGGGATGGTGGCCCGGGTTGTGGCCAGCGGTGCCTGATGGTCCGGTTGGGGTCGGGGCCGGGTGGGTCCGGCGGCTCTTGAGTCATGATCAGCCCTGCGGATTCTGCCAGCCCGGCCGCTCAGGGTCCTGCCAGCCCGGCTGCGGGGCCGGGGACGGCTGAGGCGGGGACTGCGGCTGCCACTCGGCCGGTGCCTGGGGTTGCGGCTGCTGCCAGCCGCCGTACTGCTGCTGGGCTTGCTGCCAGCCCGGTGCCTGCGGCTGCTGCGCCGGGGTGCGGCGGGCGACCACGGCCCAGATCAGCAACCCCACGCCCGCGGCGGTGAAGAGCATGCCGATCAGGTCGATCACGAACACCACCGGGCCGAACGCGTCCGCGCCGAGTGCCCCGACCAGGCTCGGTATCGCGAAGATGCGCACGATGCTGTACACCTCGCCGAGCAGGAGCACGACGCAGCCGAACAGCCCCAAGGTAGCCGCCCTGCCGTGCTCCGCCTTCGCCTTGACCATCAGCACGACGCCCACGACCAGCAGGGCCATCATCCCCAGCGCGAGGATGACGTACAACACACTCGAGAGTGCCATGTTCCCGTCTTTCAGCTCTGTCACGTAAGTTTCGGCTTTCGCGCAATATGTTCGAGACGCGACGTTACGTGGATTGGCGCGCGCTTTCCACTGCCTTGGTGATCGAGCGGAGATCCATGTCGCCTTGGTAGCGGACGCCGTTCAGGAACAGCGTGGGCGTTCCGCGGACGCCGCTCGCGCGGCCCGACTCCTCGTCCCGGGTGATCGGCGCCGCCTGCGCGGGTATGTCGGACCACGGCTCGACGTCCAGTTCGTCGGCGTAGCGGGCCAGGTCGGTGTCGGTCAGGAAGCGCTGGTTGTCGTAGAGGGTGTCGTGCATCTCCCAGAACCGGCCCTCCTTCGCCGCGGCCTCGGCGAGCAGCGCGGCGGGATACGCCCGAGGGTGGATGGTGCGGAGCGGGAAGTGCCGGAAGACCAGCCGCACGTCGCTGTTCTTCTGCAGTAGTTCGTCCAGGATCGGATGGAGACGTCCGCAGTAGGGGCACTCGAAGTCGCCGTACTCCACGATCGTCACCGGCGCGTCCGCCGGTCCCCGTACGTGGTCGTCCGGTCCCACGGGCTCGGTCAGCAACTCGGGCAGCTCCTCCTCGGGCTCGGCGTCGGGCGGCGCGCACACCCCGCCCCGGTCCCAGGCCAGCCGGAAGATCACCCCACCCAGCAGCGCCGCCAGCAGCGATCCGGCCAGAATGCCGATCTTCGCCTGGCTCTGCACCGCCGGGTCGTCGAAGGCCAGGTCCACGATGAACAGCGCCACCGTGAACCCGATGCCGGACACCGCCGCCCCGCCCAGCAACTGCCCCCATACGAGGTTTCCGGGCAGGATCCCCCAGCCGAACTTCAGCGGCAGCCAGGTGCCCAGCGAGATGCCGACGAACTTCCCCAGCAGCAGCCCGGCCGCCACCCCGAGCGTGATGGGCGACGTCATGGCCGTGCGCAGCGCTTCACCGTCGAACCGGACACCCGCGTTGGCCAGCGCGAAGATCGGCACGATCACGTAGCTGCTCCACGGGTGGAGAAGGAGCTGCAGCCGCTCGTTCACGGACACGGCGCGCCGCAGCGTGCGCGTCGCCTCCCTGGCCGCCTCCGCGCTCGGGTCGTTGGTGAACTCGTGCACGGCCTCGTCGGCGCGCAGCAACTTGGTGTCGGTGGGCGCGTACACGAACACCAGGATGCCCAGCGCGATGCCGATCAGCGTCGGATGCACGCCGCTCTCCAGCGTGGCCACCCACAGCGCGAACCCGAGCACGATGTACGCGGGCGGCCGCCAGATCCGCAGCCACCGCAACGTCATGATCGCCGCCAGCAGCCCCGCCGCGACCACCAGCGAGACGACGTCCAGGCTCTCGGTATAGAAGATCGCGATGATGATGATGGCCAGCACGTCGTCGACGATCGCCAGCGTCAGCAGGAACACCCGCAACGGCTCCGGGCAGCGCGCCCCCACGATGGCGAGCATGCCCAGCACGAACGCGGTGTCGGTGGCGATCGGCACTCCCCACCCACCGGCCCCGGGCCCACCCGCGTTCAGGGCCAGGTAGACACCGGCGGGCACCATCATCCCGCCCAGCGCGGCCACGGCCGGCACGCCGATCAGCCGCCGATCCCGCAACTGCCCGAGCCGGGCCTCGTACGAGATCTCCAGGCCGATGACGAAGAAGAAGACGGTCATGAGGCCGTCGTTGACCCAGTGGCGCAGGTCGAGGTCGAAGGAGGCGCTGCCGAACGACAGGCCCATGGTGGTGTGCCAGAAGGATTCGTAGGTGTCGCCCCAGGGCGAGTTGGCCCACAGCAGGGCGAGCAGGGTTGCCCCCAGCAGCACGCTGGTGCTGCCCGTCTCGGTCTTGAAGAATGCCCGCAACATGGTCCGACCCCCGAAGCCCGATCATAGGCTCCACGGCCTACTCGGGTCGCTATGGGGACAAACCGGACCGCTGATGGCCCCTGCCTCCGCCGCTCCACCGCGCTTCAGGCGGTGGAGCGGCGAGCCGTTGGTTCGAGCGCTTCCGGAGAGGGGCTGCTCGGGACGGGATCGCGCCGCTACCGGATGCTCATGAATTCGGGGTGGGTGTGGGGGTGGGGGTCGGGGTTTCCGAGACCGAGGTCGTCGGGTCGGGGGTCGGGGTTTTTGCCGGTGTCTCTGTCGGGGTCACGGTCTCTGTGGGGGTGGGGCAGACGGCCGGGGTTCGCCACTTCGGCTGGCCGGTCAACCACTGCTTCGGCGGCCACCAGTCGCGGTTGCGCCAGGACATTTTGGTGGGCCGCGACAGGTCGAAGACGTAAGCGGCCGTGGCCGCCGTCTCGCCGGTGCCGGCCGTGGGCGTGGGGGTGAGGGTTTCGGTGGGGGTGGGGGTGACGGATTCGGTGGGGGTGGGGGTGACGGATTCGGTAGGGGTGGTGGTGGCGGTTTCGGTGGGAGTAGTGGTGGGGGTTTCGGTGGCGGTGGGGGTCGGGGTTTCGGTGGGAGTCTCGGTGGGGGTGGTGGTTGTGGGGGCGGTTATGGTGGCGGTCACCGACACCCAGTCGCCTTCCCTGACCGCGCTGGTGCCGCGGCGGCCCGCGATCGTCCGGGTGGACTCGTCGATCGCGTACACCTTCTCGAAGCCGTCCTGGCTCTTCACGGTGATCGAGTCCTCAGCGACCGCGGTCGCCTGGCCGGTCTGGGCGAGCAGCGTGATGACGCCGCAGCCGTCCTTGGTCGCCACCGCGAACTCGCCGTGCATCGCGCCGACGAAGCCCCACGGGCTGATCGGCGGTAATGCGGGCGTGGTGGGTGACGGGGTCGGTGTCTCCGTGGGTGTCTCCGTGGGCGTCTCGGTGGGGGTCTCGCTGACCGTCGCCGTGGGAGTCGGCGATTCCGTCGGTGTCGTCGCCGTTCCCGACGCCGCCGCCGCGGACACTCCGATCCCGCCCGTCGCCACCAGCGCGATGGTCGCGGTGACGATCAGCGACCGTGGGACGCGCCTGCGTGGCTCGTCTGGTGCGATCGATGGTTCGTCGTTTGGTTGGTCAGAACTCGTTGGCGTCACTATGTCCTCCAGCTGAGTTGTTCCGATTCAATCCCGGCCGGTCTAAACCGGGAGTAAACCGGACGACTGCCGCATCCGAGGCTCGCTGCCCACCTGTACCGCTTGAAACCGGCTCTATTCGACTTAGCAGCGCTAAGCTGGCAGTCGATGGACAGCGACAAGCGGCCCCGGCTGAGCCGCGAGACGATGATCGAGACGGCGCTGCGGCTGCTCGACGAGGTCGGGCTGGAAGGGCTGACGGTGCGCCGGCTCGCCGCCGAGTTCGGCGTGCAGTCGCCGGCGCTCTACTGGCATATCCGCACCAAACAGCAGCTACTCGACGGGATGGCCGACGCGATCATCCTGGGCGCCGGGATGGGGCCGCCGCACGACGGCGAGTCCTGGCAGGAGTGGCTCGGCCGCCGCGCCCGCGCCTACCGCGACTCGCTGCTCGCCCACCGCGACGGTGCCCGGATCGTGTGCACCGCGGCTCAGCTCGGTCCGGCGACGGTCCGGATGTTCGACCAGGAGGTGGCCGGCATGGTGGGCCGCGGATTCACTCCGGTGCTGGCGCTGCGGACGATCACCAGCGTCGCCCACTATGTCAACGGGTTCGTCCTCCAGGTGCAGGGCGAGCGTTCTTCGGCTGCACCGGCGGACCTGCTCGCCGACCAGCTCGACGGCGGCACGTCGGCCCCGCTGATCGCGGCCCTGCTGGAGGGCGGCGACCCCCTCGGTGAGGAAGCCTTCGAACATGGGCTGGGCGTCCTCATCGACGGCACGGCCGCGGGCCTCCCTGACGCTGGAAGGCAATGAGCCCGGGCCCCGCGCGGCCCGGGCTCATTGGGTCATTACCGGGTGATCTTGACGTCGTCCACGCCCGCCTCGACCAGGCTCGCCCCTGACGCGTCGGCGGCCTCGATTAGGATGCGGACGCTCTGCCCGGCGAAGGCGGAGATGTCGGCGTTGGCCGTGCTCCAGGCTCCGTCACGGTTGCTCGCGGCCCCCAACTGCTGGAACACCGTGCTGGTAGTGCTCCCCACCACCCTGACGCGGAAGAAGTCGGCGGTGGAGGCGTTGCTGCCGTGCGCGAGATACCACGAGAGCGACAGCCTGAGCGTCCCGCCGGACGGCAAGGTGATCGCCGGCGACTGGATCGAGGTGGTGCCACCGTCTATGTCGAAGTCACCGGCGGCGGTGCCCGCGAGCCGGCCCGTCACCAGGTCGTTGGTGCCGCTCACCGTGGTGCCGAGCTGCTTGGCGCCGCTGGACGTCGTCGCCTCCGGGTCGCCGCGCTCCCACTGGCCGGTGGTCGCGGTGTCGGTGCCGCCGGCGTTGGTGACCCAGCCGGAGGCGGTCTCGAACGTGTCCGACCAGACGGTCGTGGGCGGTACGGCGGTGGCGATCGTCCAGACGGAGTACGCGATGGCGTCGGCGTTGCGGTCGAGCGCGGTGTCGTTGATGTTGGCGCTCGTGTCGCAGGAACGGTGGTAGCAGGCGTCGAACGCCTGGCCCGACGTACCGCCCCAGAGCTGCGCCTGCGCGCTCGACTTGATCCCCTCCGCGCCCGTGAACGTGCCGCCCGCCGCGATGCCGACGGCGATGAACGGGCCGTAGTCGGAGCGGCCGTCGAAGTCGGTGCCGCGGGTCGGGACGCCGATGGAGGAGAAGTACGCCGCCAGGGTCTGCTCCAGTTCCGCCGACCCGGCCGGGCCTGGCCCCGAGCCGACGCCGTCGGAGTTGTCGCCGTCGTAGAGGAAGTAGCCGGGGTTGGGGGAGCCGACCATGTCGAAGTTCAGGTACGCCTTGATCTTGGCGCGTTCGGTGGCGGGCAGGTTGTTCACGTAGAACTGTGAGCCGCGCAGGCCCAGCTCCTCGGCGCCCCACCAGGCGAAGCGCAGGTGCTTCGTGGGCTGCAGCGCCTGGCGTGAGACCTCCAGCGCCACCTCCAGGATCGACGCCGAGCCCGAGCCGTTGTCGTTGATGCCGGGGCCGGCGGTGACGCTGTCGAGGTGGGAGCCGGTCATGAGGATGTCGTTGGGGTCGCCGCCGGGCCAGTCGGCGATCACGTTGTAGCCGGTGGCGCCGTTGTAGGTGAAGGACTGCAGCGTCGTGGTGTACCCGGCGGCGTCGAGCTGGCCCTTGACGTAGTTGGCCGAGGCCAGGTAGCCGGGCCGGCCGTGCGCGCGGGTGCCGCCGTTGTTGGTGGCGATCGTCTGCAGCTGTGCCAGGTGGGCCTTGACGTTGGTGAGGGAGATGTTCGGCGGGGCGGCCGCGACGGCCGCTGACGCGGGCGCGCTGAGCGCCAGGGGCAAGGCCAGTGCGAGTGCGCCTAATGCTGCGAGGAGCTTCATCGGGTGCCTCCGTGGGGGGTGGACAGAGGGGAGATCGCTCGGTAGATCCCGGTCTGGGACGTTGGGCAAGCGCGGACAGCCCCGTAAACAGCCGCGCTGCCTGAACGTAACGAGCGGACCTCATCCTGAGAAGACCCATTTGTCACAACTGTCCAGCCACGCTCAATCCGAGCCTCAGGCCCGTACGGTGAGGACGGCGCGGGCCTGGCCGCCGTTCTGGCAGTAGACGACCACCGAGTACGTGCCTGCTCGGACGGCCTTGAACGACGGCGTCCAGGCGACGGTGGACGCCGGGGCGACCGCCCTGCGCGGGCTGAGGGCGCCGGAGGCCACGCCGCGGACCGTGGACCCGCCGCACACCGCCGTGACCGTCACCTGCCGGCCCACCCTGACCGAGGCGGGGCTGACTCCGGCGCCCGCGTTGATCGCCGACACGGCGATGCCACCGGGCTGCTGCGCCGGAGGGGCGCCGGTCGGGGCGGCCGTGGGCTTGGTCGTGGGCGTCGCGGTGGTGGTCGGCGCTGTGGTCGGGGGCGTCGTCGTCGGGGTGGTCGTGCCGCCGCCGAAGGTCACGTCCGAGCAGGAGTAGAACGCCTCGGGGCTGTCGCTGCGCTGCCAGATGGCGTAGATCAGATGGCGGCCCTGCTTGGCGGGGAGCTTGCCCTGGAGGGTGTAGGCGCCGTCCGTCAGAGCGGGGTCCCGCTGGGTGAGGAACGGCTTCGACTCCAGGTCCGACCACTTGAGCGGCTTCGAGGGGTCGTAGCCGTCCTTCGTGACGTACAGGTCGAAGGAGCCCTTGTGCGGAGCGGTGGCCCGGTAGCGGAAGGTGAACGACGCGCCGCTCGCCATGCCGGTGGCGGGCCAGTCGGCGCGCGCCTGGTCGAAGCCGCGGTACTTGTCGCGGCCCGCGCTGCACAGCTTGCCGTCCGGGATGATCTCGCGGTGCCTGCCCGCGGCGTTCGCCAGGTTGACCTCGTTCCAGTCGTAGAGCGGCTGGGTGCCGCCGATTTCCACGGCCTTCTTGCAGGCCGCGGACTTGGGGCTCTCCGGGTTCTCGCTGAAGCAGACCATGGTCCGGCTGGGCGGGTTGTTCATGGTGCCGTGGGCGTCGGCGGCGCCGGGCGCGACGGTCAGGACGAACAGCGTGGGCGCGGTCAGGACGGCGGCGGCGATGGCCTTGCGGTTGATCTGCATGTAGATCACGCTGAAGCATGAAAAAGGGTGAAAAATGCTCTTTAAACAGCTCTTAAGGTTGGCTTAGGCGGCTTTTCAGTACGGCGGATCCAGACCTGCACCTGGGCCCCGCCCAGCGACGAGCGGTCCAGCCGGAGCGACCCGCCGGACGACTCCGCCAGCCGGCGGGCGATGTCGAGGCCGAGCCCGGTCGAGCCCGCGCCGCTGGTGCCCCGCTCCAGCGCCGCCTCCGGATCGGCGATGCCGGGACCGGCGTCGGAGATCAGGATGCCGACCGTGTCCTTGCCCTCATGCAGGGACACGCTGAACGCGGTGCCCTCGGCGGTGTGCCGGAACACGTTGCCGAGCAGCGCGTCCACCGCCGCCGTCAGCTCGGCCGCGGGCACCGGCACCCGTACCGGCAGGGTCGCGCCGATGAGCTGCCACGGCCGCTGCTGGTCCTCCGCCAGCGCCGACCAGAACGTCAGCCGGTCACGCAGCACCTGTGCCGCGTCGCAGGCCCGGTCGGCGCGCGACGGCCGCCTGGCCGCGGAGATGATCGTGTCCACCTCGCCCTCCAGCCGGGCAAGCGCCTGCCTGCTCGGCTCGGCCTGCGTACCGAGCTGGTCGAGGCTGAGCCGGAGCGCGGTGAGCGGTGTACGCAGCCGGTGGGACAGGTCGGCGGCCAGCTCGCGTTCAGCGGCGAGCAGGTGCGTGACCCGGTTGGCCATCGCGTTGAACGCCGTGGCCGCCGCGACCAGCTCCGGCGGTCCCTCGGGATGGATGCGCTCGCTCAGGTCGCCCGCGCCCAGCGCGGTGGCCGCCGAGCCGAGGCGGCGGGCCGAGCGGACCACGCGGGCGCCCAGCCGGTCGCCGACCAGTACCGAGCCGAGCACGAGCACCACGGCCACGCCGGTCAGCACCGCCCAGGACGTGCCGACCCCACGGTTCAGGTCGTCGGCCGGCACGAACACCTCGATCACCGCGCCCCGGTCGCCGTCCAGCGCGACCGGCCGGAGCAGCACCTGGCCCGCCGGCAGCTCGACGGTGCCGGCCCTGGTCTGCGCCGCCGCCCGCGCCACGTCGGCGGCCGGGGCGCGGGACGTGCCCGCGGTCGGGCCGCCCTTGACATGGATGGCGAGCAGGCCGCGCCGGCCCGCGTCGGTGCGGGCCATCGCGTGGGCGAGGTCCTCCGTCTTGGTGGTCAGGGCCAGCACGGGGACCAGCGCCGACGCCTGGCGCTCCGCGCCGGCCACCGCCCTGCTCCGCGCGGTCTCCTTGACGATCAGGGCGAGCGGCACCAGGAAGGCCAGCGCCACCATCGAGGTGACGGCGACCATCAGCACGGCCAGGGCCCGCCTCATCGGGGTGCGGACAGCATGACGCCGACACCTCGGACGGTATGCAGGTAGCGGGGGTTCGAGGCGCTTTCGCCGAGCTTGCGGCGCAACCACGACAGGTGCACGTCGATGGTCTGATCGTCCCCGTACGCCTGGTGCCAGACCTCGGTCAGCAGCTCCTTGCGGGTGACGACCCGGTCGGCCCGCGCGGCGAGGTAGGCGAGCAGGTCGAACTCGCGCCTGGTCAGCGTGAGCGGCCCGCCGTCCAGCTCCGCCGCCCGCCGGTTGGCGTCGACGACCAGCCCGCCCACGCGCAGCACCTGCGGCGGTGGCGCGGACCTGGCCCGGCGCAGCACGGCGTCCAGCCGGGCGCCCAGGTGCCCGCCGGAGAACGGCTTGACCAGGTAGTCGTCGGCGCCCGCTTCCAGCAGCCGGACGATCTCGGTCTCGTCGTCGCGGGCCGTGGCCACGATGACCGGTACGTCGGAGATGCCGCGCACCATCTTCAGCGCCTCCGAACCGTCGAGGTCGGGCAGGCCGAGGTCGAGGATGACGGCGTCCGGCGGGTGCTGCGAGATCTCCCGCAGCGCGTCCAGGGCGCAGCCCGCGCTGCGCACCACGTGCTGCCGGCCGGCCAGCTCGCGGATGATCGCCGATCGGACGAATTCATCATCTTCGACTACAAGAACCGTCGCCATTCACCCCACCCGTACATAATCCTTGTCATGCGTCGCGCCTTTAGATACGTCGTGATCTGGTGTGGAGCCACCTTGGTCGCGATCTCAGTGTCGTGGTTCGGGGTGCGCGGCGTCTTGCGTACCGAGTTCGTGGACGATGTCCAAGTTGAGCCGTTTGTGGCGCAGGCGGTCTCGGACGGCGACCGTACTCCCTCGTCAACGCCCACACCCACCAAAACGCCCACCCCAACCCCCACGCGCACCAAGACGCCCACATCCACCCTGACTAGCACCAAGTCGCCCACCCCAACCCCAACCCGCACCAAGCCCGCGGTGCGGAACACGCCGGCGCCCGCACCCACGAGGACTCCGAAGAACCTGCGGGTGGTGTCGGTGAAGGGCGGGGAGGTGGCGTTCACGCTGGGCCCCGAGGGCTGCCGGCTGGTGTCGGCCACGCCCAGGGGCGGCTACACGGCCAAGGTCGCCAGGAACACCGGCTGGATCAGGGTGGACCTGGTCAAGGGCGAGCACGGCTCGGGCGTGTGGTGCATCAGCGGCGAGCAGCGTACGGACACCTGGGAGTACTGACGCTCGCTACTGCGGACGGCGTAGCCGAGCCATCGACCTGGGGCCGATTCCGGTCACCGCGCGAGGTGCCAGCGTTAGGGCATGGACGCACTGCGGAAAGCGCTGGGAGCCCTTTCGGTGGCCTATGCGCTGATCTTCTTCTGCGCGGCGCTGCTGCACACCGGGCTCAGGCTCGGCCCGCTGCAGGACGCCGTGATCGTACCGGCGTCGATCGTGGAGACGTTCTGTGGCGTGGTCCTGCTCATCGGCGCCCGTGGCGCGCTGACCGGCCGGCCGTGGGCGTGGGACGGGCTGATCTACACGCACGCGGCGGCGCTGGCCGGGGTGCTGATGGGGATACTCGCGCTGGCGTTCGGCGCGGCCGAGACGACCGCGCTGAACACCTGGTATCACCGCACGATGGCGACGCTGCTCATCGCGGGCCTGGCCGGCGCGCTCTACACGTCCAGGCTGCGCAGGTAGGCGTCGGCCTCGGCGACGTGGTCCTCGGTGAAGACGCGGATCCCGTGGAGCTCCAGCAGCGCCGTGGTGACGCCCTGGCCGGGCGTGCGGCGGCCCTGGAACGTGCCGTCATAGATGGTCAGCGCGCCGCACGAGGGGCTGCCCTCTTTCAGCACCGCCACCCGTACGCCGAAGGACCGCGCGACGGCGAGTGCCGACTGCGCGCCCGACAGGAACTCGGCCGTGACGTCGGACCCGTCGGCGGTGAGCACGCGGGCCGCCCCCGACAGCACGGCCGCGCCGCTCACCCCGCCCTCGATCTCGGCGGCCGGGCGGGGGACCGGCAGCCCGCCCTCCACCTCGGGGCAGAACGGCACCAGGCGGCCCTCCTCGCGCCAGGCGGCGAGCAGCGCGTCGGCGCTGGTCTTGGCGCCGCCGTCATAGCGCACCCGCCGGCCCATCAGGCAGGCGCTGACGAGGACTCTTTCCATACTGACGATCCTATGAGCGCGATAGGTACCAGCGAGACGGCGGCCAGCGCGATCGCGCAGCCGAACGCGTACGTGAACGGCTCCGCGACGCCCGCCCTGGTGAAGACCTGCAGCAGCACGGCCAGCAGCGCCACGCCGAACGACGACGCCAGCACCACGCCCGCCGCCCCGACCCCGCGCGGCCCGCTCCGGTCGGTGAGCTTGCCGGCGATCGGCATGGTCAGGGCGGCGCCGGCGCCCATCGGCGCCAGCAGCAGCCCCGCGTCGAGCGCGTCGCCGCCCTGGGCGAGCTGGCTGTAGAGCGGGACGAGCACGGTCACGCCGAACAGCGCGGCCGAGTAGCAGATCAGCGCGGCCACCGCGGCGGCGAACGTCCGGTCGCCGAACAGCCGCAGGTCCAGCAGCCCGCCCGGAGTCCGCCCCGCCCGCACCGCGAACACCGCCACCAGCGCGAGCCCGCCCCCCAGTGCCGGATGGGCGAGCGAGGCGCCGTTGCCCACCTCCGACAGGCCGAAGACCAGCGCGGCCAGGCCGGGGGAGAGCAACGCCAGACCGAGCACGTCCAGGCGGCTGTCACCGCTCGGGCGCCCGCCGGGCAGCAGCTTGATCGCGGCGAGCAGGGCGATGACGCAGACGGGTAGGTTCACCAGGAACAGCCAGCGCCAGTCGAGGTTCTCCACGATCACGCCGCCGAGCAGGGGCCCGAGCACCGGGGCCAGCATCGCGGGCACCGAGATCATGGCCATGCCCCGGCCCATCCGGTCCTGGCCCGCGGCCTGGGCGATCATCGCCTGGCCGACCGGCATGAGCAGGCCGCCGCCCAGCCCCTGCACCGCGCGGAAGGCGATCAGGGCGCCCACCGACCAGGCCGCGGCGCTCAGGGCGGAGCCGCCGGCGAACAGCGCCAGCGAGGTCAGCCAGACCGCCTTCGTCCCGAACCGGCCGACCGCCCAACCGGTGGCCGGGATCGACATGGACAGGGCCAGCAGATAGCCGGTGATCACCCACTGCATGGTGGACAGCGTCGTGTGGAAGTCGCGGGCCAGGGCGTTGACCGCCACGTTCATGATCGTCGTGTCGAGGATCGTCATGATCACACCCAGCAGGACCACCAGGCCGGTCGTCTTGAGGGGATCTCGTACGCTGTATCGCATAACGTACACCGTAACACCAATCGTACGGTGTATCGCCTCGCTTAGACTGAGCCCGTGAGTTCCGTCTGGTCGCGGCCCGCGCCGCAGCGACGTCCCGCGCTGACCCGGGAGGCGATCGTGGCCGCCGCGATCGTGATCGCCGACGCCGAAGGGCTGGGGGCGGTCTCGATCCGGCGGGTGGCCACCGAGTTGGGCGCCCGCGCGATGACGCTCTACTCCTACATCGAGCGCAAGGAAGACCTGCTCGACCTGATGGCCGACGAGGTCGCCGCCGAGGTGCTGATCGACGAGCCGCTGCCGGAAGACTGGCGCGCGGCGATCCTGACCATCGCCCGGCGCGAGCGGGAGGTCGTACGCCGGCATCCGTGGCGGGTCGACCTGGTCGCCCAGCGCGTCTCCGTCGGGCCGAACGGCCTGCGCCATGTCGAGCAGTCGCTGGCCGCGCTCGACGGGCTGGAGGTGGACCAGCTGACCAAGTGGCGGATCCTGGCCACGGTTGACGACTACTCGCTGGGCTACATCATCCGCGAGTCGCTGGAGCGCGCCGCGCCCCGCACGATGGGCGTCAACGACGCCGAGCGGGCCGCCATCGCCGAGCCCTACATAGGGGAGCTGGTCGCGAGTGGCGCGTTCCCCCGGCTCGCGCCGCTGATCGAGGGCGGCGTGGCGGGCGCCGACGACACCTACGAGCGGGGGCTCAACTGGCTGCTGGACGGAATCGAGGGCGACCTACCCGGGCGATAACCTTTTCCCGATGAACACCACCGTCGCCACGATCGTGATCGTCGGCTCGCTGCTGCTCGCGCTGGCGAGCCTGATCACCGCGATCCGCAACCGGTCCATGGGCATGATCCTGCTCATCGGGTTCGCCGTGCTGGAGGTGGCGGTGCTGGTCCAGGCGGGCATCGTGATCGCCGCGGTCGTCGGCGGCCAGGGTCCGGCCGCGAAGGCCACGCTCTACGGCTACCTCGCCGGCCAGGCGGTCATCCCGCCCGCGGGGGTCTTCCTCGCGCTGGCCGAGCGGAGCCGGTGGGGGCCGGCGATCCTGGTCGTGGCCGGGTTCGCGATCGCGGTGATGACGGGCCGGCTGCTGCAGATCTGGCAGGGCCTCCCGTGACCGCGCCGTCACTCGGCAGCGGGCCGGGGCGGGCGCTCGTCGCCGTCTACGGGCTCTTCGCGCTCGCCGCGGGCTCGCGGGCCACGGTGCAGATCATCACCCGGTTCGGGGAGGCGCCGCTGGCCTACACGCTGTCGGCGTTCGCCGCGCTGGTCTACATCCTGCTGACCGTCGCGCTGATCCGTGGCGCGCGCACCCTCGCGCTGGCGGCGCTGGGCGTCGAGCTGGCGGGCGTGCTGCTCATCGGCACGGCCAGCGTCCTCGATCCGGCCGCCTTTCCCGAGGCAACCGTCTGGTCGGTTTATGGGAAGGGTTACCTGTTCATCCCGCTGGTCCTGCCGTTCGTCGGCCTCTACTGGCTGTTGCGCAGGCGTTAACCGATTGCGGGCCTGGGCAGGGGCCACCCCCATGAGCACGATCGAGCACTCAGTGGATGTCCAGGTCCCCGTCAGGGTGGCATACAACCAATGGACGCAGTTCGAGAGCTTCCCCGAGTTCATGGAGGGTGTCGAATCCGTCAAGCAACTCAGCGACACGCGTACGGCGTGGGTGACCGAGATCGCGGGAGTGAAGCGCGAGTTCGAGGCCGAGATCACCGAGCAGCATCCGGACGAGCGGGTCGCCTGGCGGTCGACCGACCGTCCGCACCAGGCGGGTGTGGTGACCTTCCACCACCTCGACCCGAACACGACCAGGGTCACGCTCCAGATGGAGTACGACCCCGAGGGGTTCATCGAGACGGCCGGCGACTGGCTGCAGATCGTCCGCCTGCGCATCAGGAACGACATGGAACGCTTCAAGTCGTTCATCGAGTCGCGCGGCGGCGAGACCGGCGGCTGGCGCGGCGAGGTGCCAGGACCGCACCAGAGCGGCTCCGGCTACGAACCCGGCGACCAGCCGGTGCCGCCCGGGACCGGGGGCCAGCTGCCGCCCGGCACCATCGGCGGCGGCGGCGAGTTCCCCGGGGGCGCCACGCTCCCGCCGCCCGGCCCGGTGCCCGGCCCGCCGCCTCCGCGTAACGAGCAGCCGCCGCCCGTCCTTTGACGGTGTGACGACAAGCCCCCCGAGCGTTTCGGGGGGTTTCGTCATGGTCTGGAATAAATGTGCGTTTCGGCCCTGTTAAGATGGCGATTCATCCCATGACTTGATGAGTGGAGGAAACGCCCCCGCATGAGTGTGCTCGCCCAAGAGACCAAAGGCAGATCCCTCGTCTGGCTCCTCGTGCTGGGTATCGTCCTCGCGGCGCTCAACCTGCGCACCGCCGTGACCAGCGTGGGCCCCCTACTCGACCAGCTCGCCGGCGCGCTCGGCATGTCCAGCGTCGGCACCGGCCTGCTGACCACGCTGCCGGTACTGGCCTTCGCCACGGTCGGCGCGGTCACGCCCACGCTGGCCCGGCGCGTGGGCGAGCACCGGCTGCTGCTGCTCGCGCTCGTCACGCTCGGCACGGGCATGCTCGTGCGGTCGCTGGTCGACTCCGCACCGGTGTTCCTGCTGACCAGCGCGGTCGCGCTGTCGGGCGGAGCCGTCGGCAACGTGCTCATCCCGACGCTGATCAAGCGCCACTTCCCGGCCAGAACCGGGATCATGACCACCGTCTACACCGTCGCGCTCGCCGTCGGCACCATGCTCGCCGCCGCGGCCACCGTGCCGATCGAGCGCGCGTCGGGTGACTGGCACATCGCGCTCGGCGTGTGGGCGGCCCTGGCCGCCGTGGCCGCCATTCCGTGGCTTGCGCTCCTGCGCAGTGAGCCGGAGCGGCACACCGGCCGGGGGGACGCGGGCATTCGCCGGCTTGCCCGGAGCAAGCTGGCCTGGATGGTCGCGCTCTACTTCGGCAGCCAGTCCATGATCGCGTACATCATGTTCGGCTGGCTCGCCACCATCCTCACCGAAGGCGGCTACACCACCGGCCAGGCCGGGCTGGTGCTCGGTGTGTTCACCGCGCTGAGCATCCCGGTCTCGATCCTGGTGCCCGTCATCGCCTCGCGCTTCGCCGACCAGCGGCCCGTCGTCGTCGGGCTCGTCGCCTGCTACGCCGTCGGCTTCGCCGGGCTGTGGCTCGCGCCGATCTCGACGGCGCCGGTCTGGGTGACGTTCGTGGCGATCGGTATGGGGTCGTTCCCGCTGGCGCTGATGATGCTCGCCCTGCGCACCCGTACGCCGGAGTCCACCGCCGCGCTGTCGGCGTTCGGGCAGAGCGCCGGGTACCTGATCGCGGGTGCGGGGCCGCTGCTCGTGGGGGTGCTGCACCAGATGACCGGTGGGTGGACGCTGCCGTACGCGCTGATCTTCGGGGTGCTGGTCGTGCAGCTCTTCACCGGCCTGTACGCGGGACGGAACCGCTACCTCGAGGACGAGTCCTCGTCGCTGAACGACGAGCGCGTGCCTGCCACAATAGGCGGATGAATTCGACAGTCGTCACCTTCCCCGACGGTCATGTCAGTGGCCGTTCGGAGATCGTCGGGGTCGTGCCGGCGGGGGGCCGGCACGGCCTCGTCGTCGCCGAAACTCCGTTCCACCCGCTTGATCACACCTGGCCGGACCAACCGGCGGACCGGGGCACGATCGGCGGGCTGCCGGTGGCCGACTGCGTCACGGGGGCCCAGTCGGGCACCGGCGAGATCTTCCTCGGCCCCGACATCCCCGTACGCCGGGGCACCGAGGGCTGGGCCTGGCTGGTCGTCCACGTGACCGATACCCCGCTGCCCGTGGGGACCGAGGTGGCGCTGGAGGTGGACCCCGGCCATCGGGCGGCGCTGTCGGCCGGGCACACAGCCTGCCACCTGGCCGCGCTCGCACTCAACGCCGCCCTGGCCGGGCACTGGCGCAAGCCGGTGGCGCCGGACGGGCTCGGCCACCCGGACTTCGACCAGAGCGCGATCACCTCGTCGCGGATCTCCCCCTTCGGCAGCGAGGATGTCTACCGTCTCGGCAAGTCCCTGCGTAAGAAGGGGTTCTCCGCCGACGGGCTGGAGCTCTCGCGGGTCGCCGCGGACGTGAACGACCGGCTCAAGACGTGGGTCGCGGCCGACGCGGCGGTCTGGCTCGACGTGCCGGGGCCCGGGCTGACGGCCCGCCGTACGTGGCACTGCGCGCTGCCGGAAGGCGAGACGTCGATCCCGTGTGGCGGTACGCATGTTCGGCGTGCGGGGGAGCTCGGGGCCGTTACGGTCGCTCTGTCTCTGGAGGATGCCGCGCTGACCATGCGCACCACTAGCTCCCTTTGAGGGCCTTCAGGAAGGCCAACACCCGCTTCCACGCGTCCGCGCAGGCCTCCTCGTGCTCGGCGACGCTGGCGTCGAAGAAGCCGTGCGGGGCGCCCGGGTAGGTGATCAGCTCGTGCTCCACCCCCGCCTCCGTCAGCGCCGCACCGAACTCGCGCACCTGCTCACCCGTGATCCCGTGATCGGCGCCCCCGAACAGGCCCAGGATCGGCGCGCTCAACTCGGCCGCGTGCTGGGTCGGCCCTGGGCCGTACGGGCCCGCGATGCCCGGTGCGCCGTAGAAGCCGATCACGCCCGCGAACCCGAAGCGCGGCGCCGATGCGAAGAACGCGTTGCGCCCGCCCATGCAGAACCCGAGCGCCACCGCCGGCCTGCCCAGCCGATCGGCCGCGGCCATGATGTCGTCCTGGATCGTCTGCCTGCCGAGCTTGGAGACGTGCTCCATGATGGGGAAGCCATCGCCCCGCTCGTCGTCGGTGGCGGTCCTGCCGTAGTAGTCGATGGCGATGGCCGGGTGGCCCTGTTCGGCCAGTCGTAGGGCGAGCTGTTTGTAGAAGTCGTGCAGCCCGCGTACGTCGGGCAGGATGACCACGCCCGGCCCGCGGACGTCGTCGGGCCGAGCCTCGTAGGCGGCGAACGTGGTGCCGTCGGCCGAGGTCAGCCTGGTGCCGGAGGCCGTCGTGCCGGTGATGGGGGCGGCGTGGGCAGGCGGTTTCGCGTCATTGTCGTAACACATGGTGCGGTGAAATTACCAAAGCCAGATTGATAAAGCTAGGCTTGCTTTATGCTCGCGAAAGATCTGCGGCTCGCGGTCGGGCGGTTGGCCCGGCGTATCCGCCAGCTGTACACAAATGCCTCGGACGATGATGTTTCCTTCACCGAGCTCGCGGTCCTGTCGCGGCTGGAGCGGGAAGGGCCGCACACCTCGGCCCAACTGGCCAACCTGGAGAAGGTGACCGCCCAGGCGATCGGCACGGTGCTGGGCGGGTTGCATCGCCGTGGCATGGTGTCGCGCGGGCCTGACCCGGTCGATGGGCGGCGGGTCATCACCGTGATCACGGATGCCGGGCGTGGCGCGCTGGACAGCCGCGAACAGGTCATCACTGAGCGCTTGGCCGCGGTTGTCGACACGCTCACCGAGGAGGAACGGTGTCGTCTGGCCGCCGCTCTGCCCATCCTGGTCACCCTGGCGGAACGCCTCTGATGCTCTGTCAGCATCTGTTGACAAGTGGCCGCTTGTCAGCGCATGCTGACACCATGAAGGTCAACGAGCTGGCCGACGCGGCCACTGATCGCGACCCCGGCGTGGGCCTGGCGGCCGTCGCCGCGCTGCGGGCTCTGCTGGAGGAGCTTGAGGCCACGCACGTGTCCAACGCCCGGGACCAGGGGTGGTCCTGGGAGCAGATCGCCGACGCCCTCGGGGTCAGGCGGCAGTCCGCCCACCGTAAGCACGCCCGCAGGATCGGAAGGTAACCGCATGCTCGCCAGATTCACCGACTCCGCCCGCCGCGTGCTGATCAGGGCCGGCACGCTGGCCCTCGACGCGGGACGTCCGGCGCTCACCCCTGACCTGCTGCTGCTCGCCCTGGCCGAGATTCGGCCGTTCTCGCTGGCCGGCTTCACCGTGACGGCTGAGGACGTTCGAGGGCAGGTCGATCTCGGTGACCGCCGTGAGCTGCTCGCCACCCTGGGGATCGATCTGGCCGAGGTGCACCGCCGTACGAGGGCGGGGACTTCCGATCCTGCGCGGTGGCGGTTGACGCGGTCGCGCCTCAAGCCGCTGCGGGTCACCCTGCACGGGCCGTTGGGTTCGGTTCCGCTCGCCATGCACGCGCGGAAGGTGATGGAGGTGGCGATGTGGCAGCCGGGGGCGGTCACGGGCGAACGGCTGCTGTGGGGGCTGCTGGCCGACTACTCGAACGGGGCGGGGCGGATCTTGCGGGCCGGTGGGGTGGATCTGCGGGCGCTGGTGGAGGAGACGGGGATGCCGATGGCTCGGACGGCTTGAACTCGCGTCAGGAGGGGACATCGAGGTGGCCGATCTTCTCCGGGTTGGCGAGGAGGTAGATGGTGTCGATCTTGCCGTCCGTGATGAGCAGGGAGATGACGGTGACGACCCGGCCCGCGGCCGAGATGACAATGGCGGGTGCGCCGTTCACGTTCGCCAGGCCGTACGACATGGTGGCGAAGTCCCCCACACCGATCGAGGCCATGAACTTGGCGATGCCCTCGGGGGTGGTGATGGAGACCAGGAAGCGCGTCACGTTCTCGGCGCCGGTCAGGGCGCGCAGCGGGGAGCGGGCCTTGCCGCCGCCGTCGCTGACCAGCGTCACCTCACTGGACAGCAGGCCGATCAGCCCGTCCAGATCGCCGCTGGTGGAGGCATGGAGGAAGCGTTCGGTGATCCGCCGCCGCTCGCCGAGGTCCGCGTCGAATCGGGGCCGCTTCTCCTGTACGTGATCGCGGGCCCGCCTGGCCAACTGCCGGGTGGCGGGCTCGGCCCGGCCGATGACCTCGGCGATCTCGGAGAACGGCATGTCGAACGCCTCCCGCAGCACGAACACCGCCCGCTCCAGCGGCGAGAGCGTCTCGAGCACCACAAGGAGCGCCAGCTCGACGGAGTCGGCCAGCTCCGCGTGTTCCGCCACGTCGGGCGTGGTGTTGATGGGCTCGGGCAGCCACGGGCCGACGTACGACTCCCGCCGCGACTTCACCCACCGCAGCCGGTCGATGGCCAGCCGCGACGTGATCCTGATCAGGTACGCCTTGGGGTCGGCGACAGTCGTCTCGTCCACGCCGGACCAGCGCAGCCACGCCTCCTGCACCACGTCTTCGGCGTCGGCCATGCTGCCCAGGATTCGGTACGCGACGCCGGTCAGCAGGGTTCGGTGGTCTTCGAAGGTCGACATAGGACTTAAGACGTATCACGGGGGATCGTGTGTGACACGGGCGCCCTAGGATTCCGATACACTGGATCCGCATCAAGGGGCTATAGCGCAGCTGGTAGCGCACCTCCATGGCATGGAGGGGGTCTGGGGTTCGAATCCCCATAGCTCCACGTCGGATGGGGTTGACTTGGTCGCGTGTCCCCCCTTCGGGGGGCATGCTCCCCGGGCATCCTCCTTGGTTATATCGGGGGATAACCCCCGAACCCCCAGCGTCGGGCCAATGGGCCTCGCTTCGCTCGGGCTGTTTCTTTTTTGGCCACAATCGGCTTCGCCTCGGGGCGCTTCGCGCTGATTGGCTCAGGCGTTGCTTCCAGTCGGGCCTGGTCCCGACCCCTGGAGGGCCTTCGCTTCGCTCCGGGCGGTTTTTCTTGGGCGACCCGCCCGTTACTCGATTCGGTGGTTGGCCATCTGCTGCCCGCCCTTGTGCAACGGGCTTCGGCTTGGCCGGGGGCTCAGGCGCTGCCTTCAGTCGCGTCGGAGCCGCGTCCTCCGCTTCGCTTCGGACGCCTTACTTGGGCGCGGGCTTCGCCCGCGCGTCCCCGTTGGCCGCTCGAACCAACGGAGGACGTGTGAGGCGTCGGCGGGCGGCGTCTGCCGGACCCCGGGTGGCAAGGTCGCACCGAAGTACCGCACACCGCGCTTCATGCTGGTGCCGCAGTTGCGGGACGGGCCGGAGGTGCGGACGCCCGCCGACTGCGGCCCGGACCGGGTGTGGGACCCGTCACGGCCAAGGTGGCAAGTTACAAGTTTTGACATCTGTAACCAACCCGCTTAGCGTTTCTCGTATGGAGCAGAGAACACTCGGCGCCGACGTCTGTGTGGGGGCGGTCGGGCTCGGTTGTGCAGGCATGTCCGGCGCGTACGGACGCAGCGCCGACGAGCAGAGCATCGCGACGCTTCGCAACGCGCTCGACGCCGGGATCACGTTCATCGACACGGCCGACCACTACGGGATGGGGCACAACGAGACGCTCATCGGGCAGGCGCTGCGACCCGCCGATCGCGACCGCGCCGTGGTGAGCGTGAAGTTCGGCGCGTTGTTCGGTGTGGACGGCAGCGTGCGCGGCATCAACGGCCGGCCCGACGCGATCCCGAACTTCCTGGGCTACTCGCTGCAGCGGCTGGGCACCGACTACGTGGACATCTATCGCCCGGCCAGGCTGGACCCCGCTGTCCCGATCGAGGAGACCGTCGGCGCCGTCGCCGAGATGGTGCGGAAGGGCTACGTGCGCGGCATCGGGCTGTCCGAGGTCGGCGCCGAGACGATCCGCCGCGCCCACGCCGTGCACCCGATCACCGACGTCCAGATCGAGTGGTCACTGTTCAGCCGCGGCGTCGAAGACGAGATCCTGCCCACCTGCCGCGAGCTGGGCATCGGCGTCACCGCCTACGGGGTGCTCGCCCAAGGAATGCTGACCGGGACGTGGCGACCGTCGGCCGGTGACGCACGGCATCGCGGGCACCTGCCCCGCTTCGCCGCCGGCAACATCGAGACCAACCTCGCGTTGGTCGAGCGGCTGCGGGAGATCGCCACCTCCCGCGGCGCCACGGTCGCACAGCTCGCGATCGCGTGGGTGCTCGCGCAGGGCCGCGTGCACCGGGACATCGTCGCGCTGGTCGGAGCCAGCCGACCGCACCGCATCACCGAGGCGGTGGACGCCGCCGGCCTGCGGCTGACCGAGGACGACCTGGAGGCGATCGAGCAGGCCGTCCCCCGAGGGGCGGTCGCGGGAGAACGCTACGCCCCCGCTCTGCTCGCGCTCCTGGACAGCGAGCGAACGGGCGGCAGGCGCTGATGCCTGCCCGAACCCCGCTGGATGCGAACGCCATCCTGGCGGCCACCGAGGAGATCCTGCGCCGCCACGGGCCGGACAAGGCAACCGTTGTCGACGTCGCCCGGGCACTCGGGGTCAGCCACGCCGCCGTCTACAAGCACTTCCCCTCCAAGCAGGCGCTGCGCGAGGCCGTGACCCGGCGCTGGCTCGACCGCAACCGCGACGCCCTCGCCGTCATCGCCGCCGACAGCGCGGTCCCGCCAGTGCAGCGACTGCGTACCTGGCTGCACGCCGTCCTGGCCGTGAAGCAGGCCAAGATTCGCGAGGACCCGGAGCTGTTCGCCGCCTATGGAATCCTCGCGGCCGCGCACAGCAGCGTCGCCACCGACCACGTCGCCGACCTCTTGGGCCAGCTGGCGGCCATCATCGCCGACGGCGCCGCCGACGGCAGCCTCCGCACCGACGACGCGGAGGCCACCGCCCGCGTGGTCTTCAACGCCACCGCCAAGTTCAACCACCTCGCCCACGCGGCCGAATGGCAGACCCCCGGCATCGGCGCCGAACTCGACGAGGTGTGCAGCCTGCTGCTCGAGGGCCTTCGCGCCCCCACATCGCCGTAGCCGAACCAGGTCGAGCACACGCCGCGACTCGTCAGCGGCGCGGTCGGCCCTGCCCGTCGCCACCCAGGCGGCAACGAACGAGGAGTGACGAACGACCATGGTTCAAGCAATCGGAGTGACGCAGCCCGGCGGACCGGACGCTCTCGGCGAGTTCGACCTGGTGGCCGAACCGATCGGTCCCGGTCAGGTCAGGATCCGGGTGACCAGCGCCACGGTGAACCCGACCGACGCGATGATCCGTTCTCGTCCGCGGCAGGATGAGGCGGACGCGGTGCGGGTGCCGGGCATGGAGGTCGCCGGCGTGATCACCGAGATCGGCCCCGCCGTCGACCGCCCGTTCGCGATCGGGGACGCCGTCATGGCCATCGTGGTGCCCTCAGGCGCGCACGGCGGCTATCGGGCAGACCTCGTCATGTCGGCACGCTCGGTCGCGAAGATCCCGGCCGGGCTCTCGGACGTTCAGGCCGCCACCATCCCGATGAACGGGCTCACTGCCCGGCTCGCCCTCGACAGGCTGGCGCTCCCGGCCGGCGCGACGGTCGCCGTCACCGGCGCCGCCGGCACCGTCGGTGGGTATTTCGTCCAGCTCGCCAAGCAGGCCGGGCTGGTCGTCGTCGCCGACGCCGCCCGGCAGGACGAGACCTTCGTCCGCGAGTGCGGAGCCGACGAGGTCGTGCCGCGGGGGGACGACTTCGCCGCAATGGTCCGCCGCCACCACCCGGGCGGCGTCGACGGGCTCGTCGACGCCGCCGTGCTGGAGGCCGCCGTGCTCCCTGCCGTCAAGGACGGCGGCACCGTCGTCACCGTCCGCGGTTACCAGGGCGACGGGACCGACCGGGTCCGCGTCGCCCCGATCTTCGTCCGCGACTACGTCGAGGCCGCGGCCGAGCTCGACCGGCTCGCCGAACTCGCCGGTGAAGGACGGCTCACCGTCCGCGTGGCCGGCGAACTGCCGGCCTCCCGAGCCGCCGACGCGCATCGCTCGCTCGAACGGCGCGGCGTTCGCGGGCGGTTCGTCCTGCGGTTCGGCTGACCGATCCTCGCGGAGGGCCGCACATGACGCCCGGCCATGCGGATCTCGGCCATGGCGTTGAAGACGTCCATGGATGCATCGGCCTCGGTTCCGTCACGGGCCGTGCGGGCTTGGCTTCAGGTGCGGTTCCTGTTCGTCGGGTGAGGGTGCGGAGGCCGTGGTCGTACGACGGGCATGGTCGACCAGGCGGTGCAGGGCGATCAGCCCGTAGCCGAGCAGCGCGAAGCAGACGGCCAGTGCCAGCGCGACGAGGGCCACCCCGCCGTACCCGAATGTGTCCACGTCCAGAAACGGATAGGGATAGCGCTTCCACGCATGTGGCGGCAACAGGGCGCCTCTGACCAGGGCGAAGGCCAGATACGCCAGGGGGTAGACCAGCCAGGTGAGAGCGGCCGTCCATTTCGGCCGAGGGGCGGTGCGGTCGAAGAACAGCCAGTCGATCACGGCCAGGACGGGCGTCACGTAGTGGAGAAGGAAGTTGCCCAGGCCGTGGCCGCGAAGGGAGAGGTGCTCGAAGGGACTGGCTCCGCGCATGCGGAGAAAATGCCAGACCAGGCCAGTGATCACGATGTAGAGCGTCACCGCCCCCTTGAGCTGGGTGGGCGGGCGCCGCCATCCGCCGGCCACTTGCCAGACGTAGAACCCGGTGAGGAGCAGGTTGCTCTGCACGGTGAAGAGGACGAGCGGGTTCAGCGGGCTGCCCAGGGCCATCCAGGTGTAGATCAGGCCGACCACCGCGGCCAGGATCAGCATCAAGCGGTACGCCGTCGCCCAGAGCATGGCGATCATGGTCCCACAAGGCGCATCACATCGGCTGAAGAACGCCCACCCAAGCGGTTCAACCGTCGCAGCGTTGATTCACCGGGATCAACTGCGAAGCAGTCCGTCCGTGAGGACCGCCAGCATTTGCTCGACGCGGGCCGGGTCAGCCGGCGACTGCTCGGTGGCCCAAGCGACACCGGCGGCGAGACGCAGAATCGTCGAGGTGTCGATGTCATCCCGGACAGCGCCGTTGCGCTGGGCCGTTGCCACGAGTTCGGATGCCGCGGCGCGCATGGCACGGCAGGCCGAGTACAACGGCGACGTCTCGTCGTGGAGCGCGGTGGCGACGCTTGCCGCCAGCCCCCGATACGTCATGAGGTGGTTGACGAAGAGCTTCAACCAGGCCACGAGCGCTTCCTGGGGCGAACGCTCAGTCTGTAGCTTGGCGGCCGTCCATTCGTTTTCGGCTCCGGTCGAACACACCGCTCTTGTTCGTGAGGTCCTGGGAGCCGACAAGTGCTCATCCCCGAGCAGGCGTTCGTCATCGAACCCGATCCTGAGCAAGCTCGTGCCATCGCCCGGCGGTACCGAGGCAAGATCAACCCCGATTCGCCGTACACGCGTAACTGGCTGCGTCTCGGCTACAGCCAGGAGGACATTGCCGGCGGGGGAAGTGATCGGCTGATCGACGCGTTGGTCGCGTGGGGCACTCCGGGTGCCATCGCCGCGCGCGTTCAAGCGCAACTCGACGCCGGTGCCGACCATGTGCTGGTCCATCCCCTCGCCGATGACCTGCCCGCGGCTATCGAGCAACTTGAACAGCTTGCGTCTGCGTTGCCACGTGAATCGGCGTTAGGACGTCAGATCGGGGAGCGCCGCTCACAAGAACGGCGGTACGACCGATGACTCCATGACCTGAAACGTCAGCGGGGGATGAGTGTGGCCCACTGGTCCAGCGTGGACAGCGCCTCGTCGGCCGACTGGTACTGCAGGGTGAACAGGCTGCGATCGGCACCCGCGTTGGCGTACGCGTCGAGCCGGCCGGGCTCGGGTATCGGGCCTCCCTCCGGGATCGCGCCGAACAACGTGATCGGCACTGGTCCCCGCCCAGCGTCGGCGGCCCGGGCGCGGAGCGCGGAGGCTCGCCGGGTGAGCTCGTCGACGTCCATCATGTCCACCTGGGGAAGCCAGCCGTCGCCGTAGTCCAGTACCCGGTCCTCCGTGCCAGGCCCGTTCCCGCCAACCAGTACGGGTGGGTGCGGCTTTTGCGCGGGTTTCGGCCAGGACCAGACCGGGTCGAAGTCCACGAACTCGCCATGGTACTCGGCCTCCTCGGTAGTCCAGATCTCCCGCATGGCGCGGACCCGATCGGCGAGAAGGGCCATCCGGGTGCGCGGATCGGTGCCGTGGTTCGCCATCTCCATGCGATTCCACCCACCGCCGACGCCGAACTGGAAGCGCCCGCCGGAAAGTTGGTCGAGGCTGGCCACCTCCTTCGCCGTGATGATCGGATCCCGTTGGGCGACAAGGCAGACCGCGGTGCCAAGAGTGAGGGTGGTGGTGACCGCGGCGACCGCGGCCAGCGCGACGAATGGGTCGATGGTCTCGGCGTAGCCTCGGGTCGAACCGCCGGAGGAGCGTCGGCTGTGCACCGGAATGTGCGTGTGCTCGGTCCAGAACAGGGACTCGAAGCCACGTTCTTCAACGGCCCGACCGAGTTCGGGTGGTGTCAGACCGTGGCAATTGGAGTAAACAGCGATACCGATGTCCATCCGGTGATCATTAACCGGCTATGTCTTTCCAGTCAACCGCATATTTAGCGCCGGGCCGCCCACTATGATCAAGTCGTTTATGGAGTCATTCTCGTCGACCAGTGGCGCGGTGTTCGAGTAAGTGTTGAGCAACTCCACGCGAGGCCGTTCAGGAAACGGCCATGTTCGCCGGTTGCCAGGATGTCCTCAGGGCAGTCGTGTGGCCTGGAGGGGATCGACCGACCCGAGCGAGATTCTCTGGACGCGAAGCCGGGCGAGGGCTTCGCGGGCACGGCGTTCCTCGCTCCGGTTGCTCAGCTCCACGGCCAGATCAAGAGCGGTGGTGTGCAGGTGTACGGCCTGGCCGGGGTCGCCCAGGGTCGCTGCGATCTCGGCCAGGCTGTTGAGGGCCTTGGCCTCGCCTCGTCGGTAGCCGAAGTGCCGATACAACTCCAGCGCCTGCTCGTGGTGGTCGCGGGCCTCGGCGTGCCGGCCCAGCCGGGTGCAGGCCACGCCGAGGTTGTCCAGGGCGTCGGCCTCGCCGCCTCGGCTGCCGATCTCCCGGGACAGTTCCAGCGCCTGGCGATGCAGGTCGGCCGCCTGTGCGTACTGGCCGAGCCGCTCGTGGACGATGCCGAGGTAGTCCAGCGCCACGGCCTCGCCGAGCCGGTCGCCGATGTCGCGGAACAACTCCAGGGCGCGCAGGTTCGCCTCCTTGGCCGGCTCGTGGTCGCCTTCGTCCGTGTTCACCCGGCCCAGGCCGACCAGCGCCCGGGCCTGACCTCGTAGGTCTTCAGCCGTACGGCAGGCGGCCAGGGCCCGGTCGAAGTGCTCGCGGGCGATGTCATGACTTCCCTGGACCTGATGCACCCAGCCGAGATCGGTCAGCGCCCGGCCTTCACCGGCCAGATCCTCGCGGCGTCGGGCGGCGTGCAGTGCCTTGCCGTACAGGGTGAGAGCATCGTCGTGGTAGGCGTGGTCGTAGAGATAGCGGTACAACGTGGTGGCCAGCAGGCCGGTGTGCGTCAGGTCGCGATCGGCGGCCAGGACGAGGTTGGCGCGTTCGGCCTCCAGCCAGGCCAGCGCCCGCGGCGCGTCGTGGAGCGGCACCGGCGGGCACGCGGATCGCTCGATGCGCGGCCGCCGGTGGGCGCTGTCGGGATAGAGCAGGTCCATGGCGTCCGACGCCGTGGTCAGCTGGTGGCCGAGCAGCCGGGTCATCGCCGCCTCCCCGGCCCGCGGCGGCTCTTGCTCGGCCGCGAGCTGCGCGGCGTACTGGCGGAGCAGGTCGTGGAAGACGTAGCGGCCGAAGGCGCGCTGCTGGAGCATGTGCGCGTCCAGCAGGTCCTCCAGCAGGTCCTCGGTGCGCTCCACGGGGAGATCGGCGAGCGCGGCGGCCGCGTGGGGTTCGATGTCGCGGCCGGGATGCAGCCCGAGCAGGCGGAACACCTGCTGCTGGTCGACGGTGAGCTGGCGGTACGACAGGGTGAACGCCGCCGCCACGCCGCGTTCCGACCTGGCCAGCTCGGTGAGCCTGCGGCGCTCGTCCCGCAGGCGTTCGGCCAGGTGGGCCACGCTCCAGCGGGGGCGGTGCCGCAGGCGGGTGGCGGCGATGCGGACGGCCAGCGGCAGGAACCCGCACAGGAGCAGGACCTCAGCGACCGCCTCGGACTCGGCCGCCGCGCGCTCACCCACGATGCCGGTGAAGAGCGCGACGGCGTCGGGTAAGGGCAGCACGTCCATGGACATGGCCCGCGCGCCGTCGAGGTCGGTGAGCCGCTGGCGGCTGGTGATGAGCACCAGGCTGTTCGACGCGCCCGGCAGCAGGGCTCGGACCTGGGCGGCGTCGGCGGCGTTGTCCAGCACCAGCAGCACCCGGCGGCCGGCCAGCTCGCCTCGCCACAGCGCGGCCCTTTCGGTGATGGACGCGGGGATGCGCTCGGTCGCCACCCCGAGCTGCCGCAGCAGCACCTCCAGTGCTTCGGCGGGCTCAAGCGGCCGCTGGCCCGCCGTGTGGGCGTGCAGGTCGATGAAGAGCTGACCGTCGGGGTAGCGTCCGGCGAGGCGGTGCGCGGCATGGACGGCCAGTGCCGTCTTGCCGATGCCGGCCATGCCGTCGATCACGGAGATCGTCACCGCCTGGGAGGCGGTCCCGCACAGCTCCTCCACCTGGACGGAGCGGCCGGCGAAGTCGGCGACGTCGTAGGGCAGAAAGGCCGCCAACGGCCTGGCCGTGGCGGCCTCGGCCGGCCCGGCCTGTGCGGGCCGCATCAGGGCGGCGTCGGGCGGCTGGGACTGTGCGGGCCGGATCAGGGCGGCCGCGGGTGGCTCGCCAGGCAGGACCAGGGCGGCCGCGGGCGGCTCGCCGCGCAGGACGGTCTCCTCGACGGCCAGGAAGCCGTGGCCGGGGTCCAGCCCCTGCTCATCGGCCAGTCTGTGGCGGTATTCACGGCCGACGGCCAGCGCGTCCACCTGGCGCCCGGCGCGATACAGGGCCAGCATCAGCTGCCCGGCCAGCCGTTCACGCAAGGGATGCGCGGTCAGCTCGGCGGCCAGCTGATCAGTGAGCTCGGCGTGCCTTCCGGCGGCGAGTTCGAGCTCCACCAGCCGTTCGACCGCGGCCAGCCGCCGATCCTCCAGCCGTGCCCTGGCGCTGTCGGCGAAATGGGCCTGGACGCCGGCGAAGGCGGGCCCGCGCCACAGGGCGAGCGCTTGGCGCAGCGTCGGCACGGCCAGGGCCGGCTCCGACTCCGCTTCGGCCACGAGCGTGGCGAACTCCTGCAGGTCGAGCCGCCCCGCCTCCGGAGCGATCAGGTATCCGGCCGGCCGGGTCCGCACCAGGTGGGCCGCGTCCGCCGCGCGCAGCGTGCGCCGCATCGCGGTCAGCGCGGCGTGCACCTGTGCTCGGGCGGTGTCCGGTGGCGTCGGCCCCCACATCGCCTCGATCAGCCGCTCGACGCTCACCACCGTGCCGGAATGCAGCAGCAGGTAGCCCAGGAAGGCGCGGTGACGCGGGGCGAGAGAGGGAAGCTCGCGACCCTCGGCCGACACCTCAACCGCTCCTAGGATCGCAAAGCGCACATTCCCGCCGAGCATGCGCAGGAGTCTATAGCCGCGGCGGATCATCGCATCGTCGATGCATCGCGGATGTATTGATCGCCCCCGTGATGCTGGTCGTACGGCGCGGCGGTTACCTCACCCCGCTCCCCTCCGTCACAGAGGTGACGACGATCAGACCCCTCGAAGGAGACAGACCATGCAAGCACGCATGAAGAACCCCGCAGTGGCTCTGCCCGGCGCGATGAAAGCGCTCATGGACCTGGCCAAGGCCATCGATCAGGCCGGACTGCCCAAGATCACGGCGGATCTGGTGCTGCTTCGGGCCAGCCAGATCAACGGCTGCAGCGTCTGCGTCGACATGCATGCCAAGGACCTGCGCAAGGCGGGCGAGAGCGACGAGCGGCTGTTCGCCGTGGCGGCGTGGCGCGAGGCGCCGTACTTCACCGAGGCCGAGCGCGCCGCGCTGGCACTGGCCGAGGCGGTCACCCGGCTCGCCGACGGCGGCCAGATCAGCGACGAGGTGTGGGACGAGGTCGCCGACCACTACTCCGAGACCGAGCTGGCCGCGCTGATCATGACCATCTCCTCCGTCAACCTGTGGAACCGGCTGAACGCCACCACCCGGCAGATCGCGGGTGCGGCATGGTGACCACCGCCCTGGTCACGGGTGCGAACAAGGGCATCGGTTTCGAGGTCGCGCGCCGGCTCGGCGACCTGGGCATCACCGCGATCATCGGTGCCCGCGACGAGGAGCGGGGGCGCGCGGCGGCCGAGCGGCTCGGCCTGCCGTACGTGCGACTCGACGTCACCGACGCGGCCAGTGTCCGAGCTGCGGCCACGTGGATCCAGCAGGAGTACGGCAAGCTCGACATCCTGGTCAACAACGCCGGGATCACCTTCCCGGACGGGCCGCCCAGCCAGAGCACGACCGAGGAGGCCCGCCAGGTCTACGAGACGAACGTGTTCGGCGTCATCGAGGTCACCAACGCGATGCTGCCGCTGCTGCGCCGCTCGCCGGCGGGACGCATCGTGAACGTCTCCAGCGAGCGGGGCTCGATCGGGCGCACGCTGGACCGGGATCACCCGCTGTGGCAGATGCTCAACCTGGTCTACTGCTCGTCCAAGGCCGCCCTGAACATGATCACCGTGTCCTACGCCAAAGAGCTGTGGGACACCCCGATCAAGGTCAACACGGTCGACCCGGGCTGGGTCAAGACCGACATCAACCACAACGAAGGCATCAAGACGCCCGAAGAAGGCGCCGCGCCGATCGTGGCCATGGCGGTGCTGGACGCCGACGGCCCCACCGCCACCTTCGTCCAGCACGAAGGCCCCCTTCCCTGGTAGTCCCCGAAGGAGACAACGGATATGGATCTGCGTAATACCGTCCGGGGGCGTGTCCTGCTTCCCGGAGAGGACGGGTTCGACGAGGCGGCCCGACCGTGGGCGGTCGGCGTCCACCAGCCGGTGGCCGCCGTGGTGGAGGCGGAGAACGCCGCGGATGTGGCGGCGCTGGTGCGCTACGCCGGTGAAGCCGGGCTGACGGTCACCGCCCAGCCGTCGGGCCATGGCGCCTCGGGCGACGTGCAGGGCGTGATCCTGCTACGCACCGGCCGCCTCGACCGGGTGGAGGTCGACGCGCAAGCGCGCATCGCCCGGGTCGGCGCCGGCGCGCGTTGGGGCCGGGTGCTGGCCGAGACCGGCGAGCACGGCCTCACCGGCCCGGCAGGCAGCAGCCCGGCGGTGACAGTGGCCGGCTTTGTCGCCGGCGGCGGGATCTCGTGGTTCGGCCGCAGCTACGGCTGGGCCGCCGACTCGGTACGTGCCTTCGAGATCGTCGACGCGGGCGGCGAGCAGGTTCGGGTCACCGCCGAGTCCGATGCCGAGCTGTTCTGGGCGCTGCGCGGCGGTGGCGGCGACTATGCGCTGATCACCTCGATCGAGCTGGCGCTGTACCCGGCGCCCAGCCTGTACGGCGGACGGATCGTCTGGCCTGCGGCCCGCACCGCCGAGGTGTTCGACGCCTTCCGTAAGATCACCGCGGACGCGCCGCGCGAGCTGTCGGTGTGGATCAACCGGATGGCCCCGCCGCCGCCCGCGCCGCCGATGGTCACCCTGGACGTGACCTACCTTGGCGACCAGGCCGAGGCCAAGGCTCTGCTGGCGCCGCTGGAGGAGCTCGGTGGCAGCCTGTCCGACAGCCGCGGGCTGATGGACATCGCCGGCCTGGGCACGATCGCGGCCGAGCCGGTCGAGCCCAGCCCGATGCTGGCCCGCACCGAGTTGCTGACCGGCCTGGATGGGGCGACGCTGGAGACGCTCAGCGGCGCGGAGCTCGCGCCGCTGCTCAACCTTCAGATCCGGCATTTGGGCGGGGCGCTGGCCGAGGCCGATCCCGCCGGCGGCGCAGGTGGGGAGCTGGCCGAACCGTACATGCTCTACCTGCTCGGCCTGAGGCTGCCTCACCTGGTCGATGCGGTGCGGGCCAAGCAGAGTGCCCTGGTCGAGGCGCTGGGCCAGGCGGTCAGCGGCCGAAAGCCGTACACCTTCCTCGCACCGACGGAGAACGCCGCCCAAGCCTTCCCCGCCGATGCCCTGACTCGGCTGCGCGAGATCAAGCGCCGCCGCGACCCCTATGGCACCTTCCGCGCCAACTTCCCGGTCCTGGACTGAAAAGAGCACCGACGTGTTGAAAATCGCGACCGCCGCCGCCCTGATCGCGGCCCTGACGACGGCACCGGCGTCCGCCGACGCGGAGACCGGCAGGTGGACGCCGGCCTGGGCGACCGCCGCCCAGCAGCCGTCGGCCGACGTCTGGTATCCCACCTGGGCGGAAAAGGGCTTCGACAACCACTCCGTCCGCCAGGTGGTCCGGGTCACCGCGGGAGGCTCCACGCTTCAGATCCGGCTCTCCAACGCCTACGGCGGCCCTGTTCGGCTCACCGGCGCGAGCGTGGCCAAGGCCGGCGCGGGGGCGGCCGTGCAGGCGGGCACCCTCCGGCCGCTGACCTTCGCGCACGCCACCTCCGTGAACCTCCCCACCGGCCGGCAGGCCGCCAGCGATCCCGTCCGGCTCGCTGTCAAGGCCGGGGAACGGCTGACGGTGACGCTGTACTTCCAAGGCGCCACCGGCCCCGCCACGTACCACAACCTCGCCCAGACCACCTCCTACCGGGCCGTCGGCGACCACACCCGCGACCTCGGTGGGGCCGCCTTCGCCGAGACCAACAGCTCGTGGTTCTACCTGTCCGGAGTCGACGTGCACGGCGGCAGGCCCGCGGTGGCGACCTTCGGCGACTCCATCACCGACGGATACGGCGCCACCCTCGACGCCGACAACCGCTACCCGGACGCGCTGGCCCGCCGGCTGGGCGGCCGGCGGCCGGTGCTCAACCTCGGCATCGCCGGCAACCGCCTGCTCAGCGACTCGGCATGCCTGGGTGAACGGGGACTGGCACGCTTCCGCTGGGACGTGCTCGACCAGCCTCGCGTCAAGACGGTGATCGTGCTGGAAGGCATCAACGACGTCCTCCTGGGCCTGCAGGAGCCCACGCCGTGCACCACCCCCGCGACCAAGGTCGGCGCCGACGATCTGATCAGCGGCTACCGGCAGCTCATCCGCGCTGCCCGTGCCCGCGGCGTCCGGATCATCGGCGGCACCCTCCTGCCGACCAAGGGGTACGCGTACCACTCCGATGAGGTCGAGCGGATCCGTGACGCGGTCAACGCGTGGATCCGGACCAGCGGCGAATTCGACGCGGCCGTGGACTTCGAACGCGCCGTCGCCGACCCCGCCGACCCCGACCGGATCCGCCCGGCCTTCGACAGCGGCGACCACCTCCACCCGAACCCGGCTGGCTACCAGGCGATGGCCGACGCCCTCGACCTGCACGCCCTGTGAGTCGATCGTCGGCCTCGGCCGACGATCGATGTCAGGACGGTCGCCTACCGGCGTGCCGGGGGTGGTCAGCTCGGACCAGCTTATTCAAGCCAGTTCCCGTCGTTGGTGATCTTTAGTTCGCGCATTTTCCGGTACAGCGTCGTCCGGCCGATGCCGAGCTCTTCGGCCGCCCGTGACCGGTTACCCCGCCACTTCGCCAGGGCCGTGACGATGGCGGTCCGTTCGGCTCGCTCGATGCCCGACAGCGATGCTGAGCGATGTGCTTCGGTGATGCGCGGCGGCAGATCGTCGACCTGAATGACCGCGCCGTGCGCGGTGGACGCGGCTGCCTGGAGGACGGACCGCAGCTCTCGGACGTTGCCCGGCCAATTCCAGCGCAGCAACGCCTGCAAGGACGAGGACGACAGCCGCCAGCGGGTCCGCCCGTCGCTCAACGATTGGAGTATCTCCTCGGCGATGCCCGGAACGCATTCGCGCATCTCGGCCAAGGATGGCAGGTCGATCGTCACCGCCAGGCGATCCAGCAGGTCGTTGACCGCCTGGGGCGCGCGTGTGCGGTCGACGGTCGCGACGAGCAGCCCCCGCCGCTGCTTCGTCTGCCGCGCCGAATCCGACAGGATCGACTCCACCGCGGCAATGGCGCTGACCGGCAGCTGCTCCGCGTGCCGGATCACCACGCGACTGCCCGCGGCTATCCCGCGGGCCGCGCGGGCAAGCCATTCGTGCAACGACGTCGCGTCGAACGTGGTCGCGTTCAGCACCAGCAGATCGCGGCCCTCGGCCGACGCGAGTCGCGACGCGGTCCGTAGCCGCCCCGAGCCCGGCGGGCCGTTGAACGCGAGTACGTCGGCAGCCGCGGCGGCGGCCAGAACGCGGTCGCTGACCTCCGGGACCGCGTGAACCCCCAGCGCCGGCTTACCGCGCTGCGCGGTGGCGGCCGGACCGGGACGGTGACGACCAAGCGGTTCGGCGGGGAATTCAAGCAGGTAAGCGGGCCCGTCGGCATCCTCGACCCGCCGCGCCTCGACGGACAGCGCGACGTCGCCGAGCGTGATGTCCAGCACGGCCGTGCCGTCCGTCCAGGCCTGCCGCTGGGCCGCTTCCCATAGCGCAACGTAGGTGGACGGAATCATCAGCGGCAGCAGCGCGTTGTCGGCCAGCACGCTGTCGTCGGTGAGCAGCATCGACAGGCCCCTGTGGGCTTTGGACCGTTGGAATGCTGAGACCAGAGTGGCCTCGCGCGCCCAGACCAGTTCCTTCAGTGCCTGCTCGATCTGACTCACGGCGAGCTTGGTCAAGGACATCATCATCGGGTTGGACGCGGCCGCGGTCGCCGCGAGCGAGAGGGATCCGGCCACGACACCGTTTCGAGGACTGAGGATCGGTACGCCGGCGCACGCGAAGACCTGGAGCGCGTCGTTGAAGTGTTCGGCGCCGTGTACCGAAACGGCCTGCTTCTCTTCGAGGGCTGTTCCCAGACCGTTGGTGCCGACCGTTGACTCCGAGTAGTCGAATCCCTCGAGGACGCAGTTTTCGTCCAGCAGGTCGCGCTGCCGGAAGTCGGCGGCCCGACGGGCGATGATCCGGCCCGACCGGTTGCTCATCAGGACGGCGACGCCGAGATCAGCGAGTTCGCTTTCCAGGTGATCCAGAATCGGCGCGGCTGCGCGGGTGAGCAAGTCAGACGCGTTGCCGCGCTCGATGCGGCGCGTGCGGATCCGCTCCGACGGGGTTGAGGCCGACACGCACCGCCGCCAGCTTCGCAGGATATCCGGCCGCACGTCGCTCGAGCGAAGGGCGGTGGTCAACAGGCCGCCACTGACCAGAGCATGACGCGCGACCTGGAGACTTTTGGCACTATCTCCAGACTTCATGATCGTCTTTCCTTACTGATGATCTGAATGTCCTCATTTAGGGAGCTTGGCGCTATGGGCATCTGTCCCGGTTATGCGCTGTCTACATCGCGCGTTCGCCCACGTCGTATGGGATCGGGCGATTGGCCCGATGGGGGGCACTTGGTAGCCCGACCGCGGCAGAGCTGACGCCATGTCCAGGCGCGGCCGCTCAGCCAACAGGATTGACCTCACCCTATTCGCACTGTTCCGAATGGGATTGCGCTCACTGTACCTGCACTGTTCCGAATCGGCACAGTGCAAACCGGCAATACGGTCACACACTTAGTGAGCGACCGCAATAGCTCTCCCAGTGCCCCGGTTCGAACCGGGCAGTGTCCATCGGCCTCAGGAATATCGCCCACACCATGTGCATCGACAGCCGGTCCCCGGCCCTTCCTTCGCCACGGCCGTTGTCACGTCAAACCACATTCCCCGAGTACAGATCGGAGACCGCTGTGATCCATCGTCGTGCGTTGTCGGGGCACTGCACCGACGGCCTCGATCGCCACATCGCGGACATGAAAGCGTTGTTCGTCCGGGCCCCGGACACCCGCATTCTCGAGCACCCGATTCGCGGCGCCATGAACGAATTCACCGCCGTAATCGGAGTCATGCGCGGAACCTTCACCCGGCCGATGCCCGACGGCAAGGGCGGCCATATTCCACCGACCGGCAGGTCCTACGCCATCAACATGGCCACCGAGAAGGCGTATCCGGTCATCGGCGAGCGGGCCGCCGAGATGGTCGGCGCCGGCTGACATGAGCACCTCGCCCGGAGGGATGAGCATGGACCTGTCTCCAAGGCGGACCGCCTCGGATCAGGCGGGCATACCGAAGGCGTCGATGGTCGTCGCGGCCCTGTCCGCGGTGGTGGAGTGGTACGACTTCACGCTGTACCTGTTCATGACCACGGTCATCGCCCGCGTCTTCTTCGGCGAAGGTGCCGCCTCGGTGCTCACCACCCTTGCCCTGTTCGCCATCGCCTATCTGATGCGGCCGCTGGGTGCGCTCTTCTTCGGGCACATCGGCGACCGGTACGGCCGGCGCACGGTCCTGCTCGCTTCGATGGCGGTCATGGCGGTCGCGATGCTCGAAACCGCCCTGCTGCCGACTCACGCCCAGATCGGATCCGGGGCGGGGGCGCTGCTGTTGGCGTTGCGCTGCCTCATGGGCTTCTCCGTCGGCGGCGAGTACGGCGGAATCACCGCTTACCTGCTCGAAGGCGCGCCACCCCGTCGCCGTGGCCTGGTCGTCTCGCTGGCCGCGGCGGCCGGCGAGATCGGTGCGTTGCTCGCCGTGGCCGTGGCCGCGGTCACCACCTCGCTGTTCGGTGGCGACGCCCTGGACACGTGGGGCTGGCGCCTGCCCTTCCTGTTCGGCGCGCTGTTGGCGGTCGCCACCTTGGCGGCTCGATCGATGATGCGCGAGTCCCCGGCGTTCGAGCAGGAGAAACGAGCCCGTGTCGATCGTCGTGCCCCGCTGTGGCTGATGCTGCGTACCCAGCGCCCCGGCTTGTACCGGACGTTCGCGATCTCGGCGCTCGCGTCGATCACCTACTACGTCGGTATCACCTATGCGCCGACCTATCTGAGCTCGGTGGGGGGCTTCGCCGAGCGGGATTCGCTGTGGCTCTCGACCATCGCAGTGGCCGTGGTCATCGTGGTCACCCCGTTCGCCGGCGCGTTGTCCGATCGGGTAGGGCGCCGGTTCGCGCTGCTGCTGTTCGGCGTGCTGTCGCTGGCCTTGCCGGTGGCGATGTTCGCCTTCATGGCCGACCCCACCGTGCTGCGTGCGGTGACCGGCACCGTGGTGCTGGCCATGCTGGCCGGCAGTATCAGCGCGGTCAGCACGGCCGCCACCGCGGAGCAGTTCCCGGTGGCCGTCCGGCTCTCCGGGCTGGCCGTGGGTGCGACGGCCGCGACCGCCGTGTTCGGCGGCCTCACCCCGTATCTGGCGCAGGCCATGACCCATGCGAGCGGCTGGGCCCCCGCGCCTGGTGTCCTGGTCGCCGTTGTCGCGGTGGTCATCCTTCCGGTGCTGTGGTGGATGCCGGAGACCGCGCCCGTGCGCGGTGTCGCCGCGTACGGAGGCGTCCGCCGCATGAGCGCAGCTGTGCGATCTGCCAGGTAGCCGACCACGGCGAGATATTCCTGGGATCACCGCTCATCGGGCGGTATTCGGCGACGGCCCCGTGACGGGGCGGACCGTGCTGGTCCACGGCATCCTCGGCGGCGTCGGCACCCTCGCCGCCCAGCTCGCCCGCTGGGGCGGCGCGACCGTGATCGGCACCAGACAACGAGCCGGCTCCCGACAGCGCGCCGTATTCCAGGCTTCGAGAGTTTACGGCGGCGAGGAGATCTTCCACCCCGAACTACTGGATACTGTGCGCACATTCTCGAGCGGCCAGTGGGTCGTTATTCGACGTCCTCTTCGACGCCCGGCCCGGCTGATCGCGGCGGTTGTGACGTAATGTGTGCGGGATGTCCATCATCGCCATAGTCGCGGTAGTTCTGATCGCCCTGCTGCATGTCTACATCCTGGTCCTGGAGATGTTCCTCTGGACCGGTTCCCGGGCGAGGGCCGCCTTTGGTACGACGGAGGAGTTCGCGGCCTCGACCAGGGTGCTCGCCGGCAACCAGGGCCTGTACAACGGCTTTCTTGCGGCCGGGCTTCTGTGGGGCGCCTTTGCTCCTGATCCGACCGGTTTCCAAGTGAGGGTCTTCTTCCTTGCCTGCGTCACCGTCGCCGGGCTGTACGGTGCCGCGACGGCGTCGCGCAAGATCCTCTTTGTCCAGACCGTCCCGGCCCTGGTCGCGCTGGCGCTGGTACTCCTGGCCCGCTGAAGCCGGCCACACGGAAGGCGACTGGGCGGCTTCTTGGCCTGTGGTGCGGCCGGCCCCGGCGATCGTGGTCGCCCGGCCCGGACCGCGTGGGCGGTGACCCTACGCGGCCAGCGCGCCGAGGTGGGTGCGTACGACTTCCAGGCAGTCGGGTCCGCTCACCAACTCGGGCCGCAGTACGGCGTTCATGGCGAGGCCGTCGACCAGCGACGACAGCCGCTCGGTCTCCACGTCGAGCCGCAGCCCCGGGCGCAGGTCGCCCCTCGCCTCCAGGCGTTCGAGCACGCGGCCGACGAACCCACGCGTGCCCACCGCGACCCGCACGGCCAGGTCTCGCAGCGCTGGGTCGGTTCTGGAGGCGGCGGCGAAGTCGAGGAACACCGTGACCTCGGCATGACGCCGCTCGTCGAGGGGCAGTAGCTCACCCAGCAGTCGCGCGGACAGCTCCAGCCGTTCCCGCGTGGACAGCGCCGCCAGATCGCCCGCCTCCTCGACCGCTGCCCGCAACCGCTGGGTCACCCGTTCGATCATCGAGGTCATCGCGAAGCGCATCAGCTCCTCCTGCGTGGCGAAGTAGTGGCGCAGGGAGCCGATGTTGAGCTGGGCCTCGGCGGCGACCGTACGCAGAGACGCGCGTTGCAGGCCGTCGCGTACGACGACCCTGAAGAGGGCGTCCACCACCTCGCGACGGCGTTCGACGGGATCGACCACTTTCGGCATGCCACGTTTATATCACGCCTGTGATACGTTGGATTTATCTCACCTGTGATAAATCCTCGTTCAGCAGGAGGCTGCCACGATGCCCGCGAGAAGGATCACCGCCGTCTGCGCGTCAGTGGCCACGCTCACCGGAGCCTGGCCGCTCGCCGCCCCCGTCCACGCCGCCGAGCCAACCCCCGGCTCCACAGCCGCCGCCACGCCAGTGCTGCTGGCCGACACCGATCACGACGGCGAGGTGAACGCCGGGCCGGCGGGCGGCGATGCGGCCGGGGAGGCGGTCTTCCTGCCCAACCTCGACGACAGCGAGCGCCGCTGCCGGGTGGCCGATGCCGACCTGGACGCTCCCGGTGGCGCGGCCGACGCTCGGCTGGCCGCGTGCGACGACGCCGCGGACGCCCGGGTGAACGGCGAGCCCGACGCGGCCGACCTGGCGCGGCTGCGGCTGCCTGCCATGCCCGGCCTCGGCGACGCCGCCACCGGGCTGCTGAGCGTCGACGCCCCGGACAAGGTGCGGATCTTCGCCCGGCGCGACGGCGACCGCCTGCCCTCGGGCTTCCGGCCCGCGCTGCCCGAGGGCGACGGCCTGCTGACCGCGGCGGAGCTGCGTGCCGGGCTGGAGTTCGGCGTCGAGGGGCGCGACGTCGTACGCGACGCGAGCCGGTGGGACGGCCGGGTGACGATCACGCTCACGGTGACCGACCACGGCCGGCGCTCTGTCGCCCGCGTCCGCATGCGTGAGGCCCCTCTGCTGCTCCAGAACGACCTGCAGCCGGCCGTCGAGGTGCTGGCCGGCAAGCCCGGCACAGGCCCCGGGTCGCCGCCCGCGCTGCCCTTCCCCGATGGCCTGCCCGGAGGGTGGCAGGAGTTCGCCCGCGACCTGCGCGGCGCCACACACGCGGCCGGAGTGCGCTCGCCCAGATTCGTCGCGGGCACGTCCCAGTGGTGGAAGGACACCTGGTGGCAGGACATCTTCGAGCCGACCACCGCCACCATGCCGATGCCCGGCGGCGTCCGGACCATGCGCGTGCTGGTCAGGTCGGGCAACGTGCTGGACCTGGGCGAGGCGAGCGCGCCCACGCCCCGGCCCATGGCCCGGCTGCTCTTCCGCGACCTGCGCGGGCCCGGGGTTGCCGTCGTGCAGCAACTCACCCTCACCCGCCGCGACCGCCTGACCGACCTGCGCAACTCCACGGGTAACGTCGAGTCGCTCCCGCCGTACGCCGGTCACCCGCAGGGACGGCTGTTGTACGGCACCGGCCGGACCCGGCGCCCCGACCCCGCCTTCGTCCGCCTGCTGACCGGCATGGGGCAGGGCCTCCAACCGCCCGTGGTGCTCGACACCGGCTGGCTGCTGGTCGGCCACGTGGACGAGACCATGCACGTCGTACGCGCACGTAATGCGCGTGGATGGACCCTCATGATCGCCGATCCCCGCATGGCCGCGCGGCTGCTGCGCCGGGCCGAGGCCGCCGGTGCCGGCGGCACCCGGCTGTTCCCCGGCTCTCCCACGGTCGCCGGGCTGCTGGGCGACCGGGCGCTGATGGCCGCCAACGACAGGGCCGCCGGGCACATCGACGCGCAGCTCGACACCATGCTGGCCGCGACGGGGCTGGGGCGATCGGAGATCGTACGGGTGCCGGTGTTGTTCAGTGCGAGCGAGGCCGAACCGTCGCTGCTGAAGGCGTACACGCCCGGTATCCCCAACGGGCTGTCGCTGACGGCCCGCGAGTTCGCCGCGCCCGCCCCCTACGGCCCGGTCGTCGGCGGGCACGATCTGTTCCGGCGGGCCGCGCGGAGCGCGCTGGCGGCTCAGGGCGTGCACGTACGCTGGGTGGCGGACCTTTCATGGGCGCACCTGCTCGGCGGCGAGGTGCACTGCGCCACCAACGCCCTGCGCGACACCCGCTCGACCGCCCGCTGGTGGGCATACTCGGCGCGTTCGACGGCACTGCTCACGATGCCCTTCGGGGGTTGAACACCCAGGTCCGCAACAGTACGAACCGGACGATGCCGGCCAGGCCGTTGGACAGGATGACGGTGGCGAGCTCGGCGAGTGGCGAGGTGACCGAAGGCAGCAGGTCCAGGCTCACGGTGGTGATCGCGAGGGCGACGCAGAGGACGAGCATGCTCTCCAGGTGGGTGCGTACCGCGCCCGCCCGGCTGGTCATCTCGAAGGTGAACCTGCGGTTGGCCGCCGTGCTGGCGATCGTGGTGAGGACCATCGCAGTCGCGTTGGCGGTGATGGAGGACACGACCATGCTCAGGATCGCGAACAGCAGCAGGTAGGCGAGCGTGCTGATGAACCCGATGGCCAGGTATGCCGGCAGTTGGCGGGCCATCCCGGCGGGCATCAGGGCCTGCCGGACCCAGGCCACGAAGGAATACGCCCGATGGGAAACCTGTACTCGCTGCTCGTCATACCCGCCAACCGGCCCCTCGGCCGGTTGGCTTCCCGCCGCCTCGTCCCGAAGGACCGTCCCCGTCATCGTGCTCACGGCTATGACGATGTCCGGCCGCCATTGAGCGAGCGTGATCTGACGATTAACGTCGCCTGAGAAGTGTCGGCGGAGACGGGCAGGTCAGGCGGGGTGGCCGGATGCCATTGGGGAGCCTTCCAGCGGGACGCGGTCCTTCGGGTTGAGTGCGAGGAAGGCCGCCCCGGCGATCGCGCCGCCCGCCAGGTCGGCCAGTAGCCAGATCCAGATCTTGGACCAGGCGAACAGGCCCATGGAGGCGGCGCCGATGGCGACCGCTGGGTTGAAGGCACCACCGGAGATGCCGCCGACCGCGAATGCCCCGGCCATCACCGTGAATCCGATGGCCAGACCGTAGAAGCTGTTGCCCGGATGGTCACTGCTGGTGGCCGCGTTCAGCACCACGTACGCGAGCGCGAAGGTGAACAGTGCCTCGGCCAGCAGCGCGACCCACAGCCCACGCCCCGACGGTGAGAGCGCCGACACGCTGCCGGGTTCGATCACGTAGGAGGCGGTGAGCGCGGCGATGACGCCTCCGGCCACCTGGGCGATCCAGTACGCCACGGCGTCCGCCCGGCTGATCCGGCCGCGGAGCAGCACGGCCAAGGTCACGGCGGGGTTGTAGTGGGCGCCGGATATGTGCCCTCCGGCATACACCATGACCATCAGGATCGCTCCGATGGCCACAGGCGCCAGGGGTGTCTTCGTCAAAACCGTGGCGCCGACCGTGAAGACCAGGAAGAACGTCCCGATGAACTCCGTGATGTAGCTGCGCATGGACTGTCCTCTCAGCTTGTGGAACCGAGATTGATCACGCATTGCGGCAGCGCATCCAGATCGTGCCATGATCCTTGACCGCGGGAAATCGCGGGCTTGCTTACGGTCTCTTACGGTCCGTTGCGGCGCGCCAAACCGGACATGCGGACTCTTGCATGATGGCCCCGCATCTGCTGTGGGGCCATCACTCACACCCCGCCCGTAGGCGCCGATCGGCTCGAGACCCGGGCGCCCTGCTGAACCCCGCACGGCAGCCGGCGGCACCCGGGTTGCCGCGTGTGGAAGCAGATGTATCGCCCCGTAGGACCGCCCGAGACCCGCCCCGCGAGAGGGCGAACGGAATGGTCAGTTGTTCATCTTGCTGGTCACCGTTTCGGGGTCCGGTGCCTTGATCGACACCTTGGTGCCCCAGCCGGTGAAGCGGCTGTCGATCGTGATGGTCTTGCCGTCGAATTCGCTCTTGTCGAACACCCCCGTCGCCGCGTACGAGCTCTTCACCCTGCTCACGAGCCCGGCGGAGGTGAGTGTGAGGGTATAGGTGACCTTCTCGTTGTGCATGCGCAGCGGGATCGACGCGCCGAACCAGGGCGACACCTTCTCGAGCTCATCGAAGGTGATCTTTCCTGTGATGGTGCTCCTGGTCAGCCTGCCCTTCTTGATCAGCGTGGCTAAGGTCTTCGGCTCTGCGGGGTTGATGACCTGCCCGTAGAAGCCGCCGGCGCCGCCGAACATGCCGCCGCTCTTGAGCCAGGTCTTGCCCTCCGGGAGGCGGTCGTTGAACAGCCCGCCCGAGGTGTAGCCGACCTTGCCGACGCTGATACTCCGCTCGGGCTCGGATTTGAGCGCGTTGGTCTTGATGTCGGAGGCCGCGATGCCCCTGGCGTTGAACTGGAACGTACCTTTGCGGTCCTGCAGTTTGACCTTGTCGTCGCCCGAGAGAGTGGTGGTCTCGGTGAACCGCACACCGTGCCCGGAGACCAGCTTGCTCTTCAGGGCTTGGACGGGATCCTTGGGGGCGGCGGCCTGCGCGGGGGTGGCGGGTACCAGCAGAGCGCCGCAGGCCGCCAGGGCGGTGATCATCTTCTTCATGAGCCGTGATCATGGCGCAAGCGGATCACGAGCAGGGCACGATCGCTTCAGGCCTGGGGTTTCTGGGCGACTCCGGCCAGGACCCAGGCTCTCTTCTCCTCCTGCTTGGAGACCGGAATGTCGGAGCGCCACTGGCGCACGTAGACGAAGCCGGGCTCGACGAGGTCCAGTCCGTCGAAGAAGCGCAGGGCCTGGTCGCGGTTGCGCGGACCGCCCTTGGGCCGGTTGAGTGCCTCACGGAAGACGTCGGCGATCTGCTCGGCTATCTCGGGGCGGCCGTCGAAGACGGCGTGGGTGAGACAGAGGAAGCTGCCGGGCGCCAGTCGCTCGCACAGCCGGGCCACGTTCTCGAACGGGCCGTTCTCATCGGGAATGTACTGGAGCGAGCCAATGATCAGGACGCCGACGGGCTGGTCGAGGTCGATCAGCTGTCCCAGGGCGGGATCGTCCAGCATGGCGTCGGGGTGGAGGATGTCGCCTTCGACCACTCCGGTTCGCGCGTTGGTGGCGAGCAGCGCCCGCGCGTGGTTGAGCGCGACCGCATCGTCGGCGACATAGACGACGCGGGCGTCGGGCTCCAGGGACTGGGCCACTTCGTGGACGTTCTGCTTGGTGGGCAGTCCGGAGCCGACGTGGATGAGCTGCCTGATGCCTTGTTCGACGAGGTAGCGCACGACCCGTTCCCGGAATTCCTGGACGTACTCGCCCATCTCCTTGGCGTCCGGGATCAACGCCAGCACCTTCGCCGCGGCCTCGCGGTCGGCGGCGAAGTTGTCCTTGCCGCCCAGGAAGTAGTCGTTCATCCGGGCAACGCTGGGAACACCGGCCGACACACCTGGCCGTCGGGGTGCGTCACTCATTCGTCGTCTCCTCGTTCCCCCACACGGTTATGAGGACAGTAGCAACCCCATGACCATCCATGGAGCCTTGTCCTATTTTGTACGGGCTGTGGCTCATGAAAAGTTCATTTGCCGCAAATGGGGTGCCAAGGCATGGATCGTACGTTTGCCTCGTCAGCAAGAACACCCTTCTGGAAGGCAGTCACGTGGGACACGATCACGAGGGTCAGCGGGTCAGTCGGCGGCGGTTGATCGCCGGTGTCAGTTCGCTCGGGCTCGGTAGCCTGCTCGCCGCCTGCGGCCAGGACGCGCCGGCGGTGACCACCTCCACAGGGGCGACCGTGTCTCCGACGGCCACGATGACGACCACGGCCAAGGACGTCACCGCCCTGTTCGCCGAAGCCAACACGTGCACGTTGACAGCCACCACCACGCAGGGCCCCTACTACTTCGACGCGGACAAGGTCCGCAGCGACATCCGCGAGGATCGGAAGGGTACGCGGCTGCGCCTGATGTTCAAGGTCCAGGACAGCGAGAGCTGCAAGCCGCTGGGGAACGCCGTGGTGGAGATCTGGCACTGCGACGCGGCCGGGCTCTACTCCGGGGCGGAGTCACTGTCGACCGGAGGGGGCGGCGGCCGGCCCAGCGGTAATCCACCGACCGGCGCCCCGCCCACGGGCGCCCCGACAGGTGAGACCAGTGCGAACGACCTGACCCCGACGGACGACAAGCGTTACCTGCGCGGGGCCCAGGTCACCAACAGCGATGGGATCGTGGAGTTCACCACCATCTGGCCGGGGTGGTACCGGGGGCGTACCGTGCACATCCACGCGATGGTGCACTTCAGCAACGCGCGCGTGCTCACGACCCAGGTGATGTTCGACGAGGCGCTCAACACCAAGGTCTTCACGAAGTTGCCGTACTCGGCGCACACCGGGCGGGACACCTTCAACGACGGTGACAACATCTACAAGGACAGCATGCTCCTGAAGGTCACCGAGGAGGACGACGGCTACCTGGGGGTGATCGTCTTCTCGGCCGACTCCGACAAGGACGGCAAGTGATCTCAGGCTGGTGGGCGCAGGCGGCGCAGTGCCTCGTTGACGCTGTCGCCCTCGCCCCTGGCGATCGGGTTGCCGTCGGGGTCGCGGGCGACGGCGGAGTAGGCCGATTCCGGCAGGTGGGTCAGCAGGATGGTGTGGCCGTCCCGGAGCAGGTCCTCCGGCGTTGGACGAGATCTGTCCACCAGGTGGCGGGCGCCGACCAGGGCGGCCACGGGGGTGCGGTGGCGGGTGAGCAGTACGGGGCCGCTCTCGTACGGCTGGGCGGCTTGCCGTACGAGGTCGCCGAGCTTGCGGCGGACCGTTGACAGCGGGAGGGCGGGCAGGCCGGTCAGCGGGCCGGACACCTCGGAGAGCGGGATCAGGGCCGCCCACTCCCAGCGTTCGCGGGTGATCGGCGTGGTCTCGCCGTCCTGGGCGGCGCGCACCAGCCGGCCCCATTGGGCGCGAGCCTCCTCGACGCCGAGCGGGGGGCCGAGCCGGGCGACGAGCTCGGTGTACGGAATGTCGGGCATCCACCGAACGTAAGGCACCTTACCGAAATAGTGCAAGCCGCCTTACAAAATACCCGAAAACCAGTTGCGGCCCGAAATAGCGTGATCGCCATGGATGAACTGGTGGAGTCGTTCGTACGGGACGGCTTCGTGAAGCTGACGATCGGCACGCGCGAGCAGGGAGAGGCGGCGCAGGAGCTGCTGTGGCAGCAGATCGGCCTGTCGCCCGACGATCCCGAGGGCTGGCGCGAGCCGGTGGTGTGGGCCGCGGACATGACCGGGCGGGGGCCGTTCGGTGAGCTGGTCAGGTCGCCCGTGCTGGCGGCCGGGTTGGACGCGGTGTGCGGGAAGGGCGGCTGGCAGCCGCGTGGCTCGGCGGGCAACATCCCGATCCGGTTCCCGCACCTGCCGCCGGCCGACGACCGCGGCTGGCACCTCGACCTCAACCTGCCGCGGCCCGACGGCACCTGGGGGGTGTCCGTCCGTGCGCACAACCTCCTGGTGCTGATGCTGTTCTCGGAGGTCGGTGAGCTGGACGCGCCGACCCGGGTCAGAGTGGGATCGCAGCGTGACAGCCTCGGGGCGCTGGGCGAGCAGGTGCACGACCATGTCAGCGCGGGCGCGCTGGTGGACGCGGCCAGCCGGGACCGGCCGGTGGCCCTGGCGACCGGCTCGCCGGGAGACGCCTATCTGGTGCACCCGCTGACCGTGCACGCCGCGCAGGAGCACCTCGGTGAACGGCCCAGGTTCATGGCGCAGATGCCGTTCATGCTGGCGCCGCCGTTGGACCCGGCCGCGGACACGCCTTTGGCCGGCGCCCTCCGCTGAGACCTGTCACTGACTCCGCAACCAGCCGGCGGCTTCCTCCGGAGTGCTGAAGCGAATCACCTGCAAAGGGGCGAAGCGCGGATCGTGGACGCGCTGCTGGATGTCCGCCCGCCGAACCCCGTGCTGTGACCACGCCCACCAGGCGGGGTGATCGCGGCGGAACCAGTCGGTCAGGGTCTCGCGATTACCGCCGAAGATCCGCTCACGCAGGAGGGTTCTGCGGAGCGATCGCCTGAGGATCCGGGGCATGATGACCCGCCGGGGATAGTCCAGCCAGACCACGGTGTCGGCCTGCTCCCAGAGCAGGTCACGGACCTCGGGATAGCCGTAGGAGTCGAAGATCCAGGCCGGTGACGAGGCGATCCGCCTCACCTGCGTGACGAACTCGTCGTTCACGGCCCAGCCGGGTCCGGTGAAGTGCAGGGCGTCCATCTCGTGGTACGGCACCGCGAGTCGGGTGCTCAGGGCCCGTGCCATGGTGGACTTGCCGGCCCCGCTGATGCCGGCTACGAGGATGCGCCGCATAGATCGCACGATGCTAGCTCGATCGGTCGGTCTGCGACCAGGCCTTTTGGATCGGCCGGTAGTCGATCACGGTGATCCCCTCCTGCCGGATGAGCTCGCGGGCCTCTGGTGAGGTCAGGAACTCGTAGTCGGTACGCCGTACGCGCCAGCCGGGGTCGATGGCCCGCGCCTTCTCGTCGCCCAGACCAGGATGGATCGCCCACTCGCTCAGCCCGGCGGGCAGTTCGCGCAGCAGCTTGGCGTACTGGGCCGGCTTGTCGTCGAGGTCGAGGCCGAAGCTGTCCAGGAAGTCGTGCTCAACGACCGGCAGGCCCCGCCGCCGCAGCTTCTGGCGAGCGGGGTCGAGCCAGGCCCGCACCGCCAGGCCGTACTCGTCGGCCAGGGCCACGGTCAGGTCGAAGATGTCGGCCCGGCCGCCGTCGGCCAGGCGCGGTCAGCGGCCCCCACCTGTCGTCCACCGTGTCGCAGAACAGCGTGAGGTGGATCCCGAAGGGGATCTCCGCGTGCCGGCGGAGCGACTCCATGGCGTGTGTTCCATGAGTCCAGCATGGAGCACGCGTCCAACGATTATCGGGGGTCGATCGGCGTCAGGCTCGGGGTTCCGGCCTCGATGGCGGCGGCCGCGTCCAGGCACAGGTCCTCGCGGAAGCGCGGCCCGATGATCTGTACGGCCTGCGGCAGCCCGCCCGCATGACCGGTGGGCACGGCGACCGACGGCAGCCCCAGCAGGTTGGCCACCACGCTCATGCGCAGAGCCGCCGGCCACCCGGCCACCCACTCGGGATCGAGATCGGCGTTGACCGGGAAAGCCGGGAGCGTGCAGATCGGCGCGAGCACCAGCGGGGCCGAGGCCGTCCAGTCGTCCCACGCCCGCGCGATGGCGGCGCGTTCCATCATCGGGTCGAAGGCGGCCCGGCCGGCCGCTCGCGTCCAGGGCTCCTCGAACGCGGTCCAGAACCGGACGAACCCCTCGGAGGCGATCGTCTCGACGGGCGGCTGCTCCTCGTGGACGCGGCCGTACGAGGACATGATCTGGGTGTAGATCTCGGAGGCTCGGTCCAGGGCCGGTGGCAGGCTCTCCGTCACCTGGTAGCCGGCGTCGGCGAGGAGCTTGGCCGCCTGCCGTACGGCGGCGGTGACCTGGGGGTCGGCGTCGAGTCCGGTGACCGCGGCCACGCCCAGCGGGGCCGCCGGGGCGGGGCCCCGCAGGGGCGCCGGGGCGTACCAGGGGTCGCCGGGCGCGTGGCCGCACATGTGGTCGAAGGCCAGGCGCAGGTCGGCCACGCGCCGCGCGATCGGACCGTGCACGGCCAGCAGCTGGAACCCGAACGGCGACGCCTGTCCGCTGTGGGCGACCCGGCCCAGCGACGGCTTCAGTGCGGCGACGCCGCAGCACTGGGCGGGCCAGCGCAGCGAGCCCGCACCGTCGTTGCCGATGCCGAGCGGGGTCAGGCCGGTCGCCACCGCGGCCGCGTCACCGCCGCTGGAGCCGCCCGGCGTGTGGCCGGCCGACCAGGGGTTGCGGGTCGCGCCGCGCAGGGCGTTGTCGGTGTGCCAGCGCATGCCGAACTCCGGCAGGTTCGTCCGGCCGATCGGGATCGCGCCCGCCGCGCGCAGCTGGGCGACGTGCGGGGCGTCGCGCGGTGCGACGGCGTCACGGAGGGCGACGATGCCGAGTGTCGTCGCCGAGCCGGCCACGTCGACGTTCTCCTTGACCGTCATGGGGACGCCGCAGAGCGGACCCGGCGCCGCGCCGTCCCGCAGCGCGCGGTCGGCCGCGTCCGCGGCTTCGAGCGCCTGCTCGTCCAGCACCACCGTGATGGCGTTGACGTGCGGGTTCACTTCGGTGATCCGGGTCAGGTGCGCCTGGACCACCTCACGGCTCGACACCTCCCGTGCGCCGACCAGCCGTGCCAGCTCTCCGGCGGGCAGTGCCCATAGTTCAGCCACAACGTTCTCCTCGGGGTAGCGGTGCCGAGGAATCTAGAGGGATTCACGAGAAAGAGGCAGTCTTGTGTTTTCGGGACGCTTCAGCCGCCTAGGTCGAGAAATAGGGTGTTTTGCCTGGTCATGGGGCCTCTCCTGGCAAGGTGAAATTCATGCACTCCTCGGGGGAGGAACGCTGGGTTGAAGCGCTCCAAGACCATGCGGCCCACCTGGCCTTCGCGGACTGGCAAGCCGGTCCCGACGACTGGACGAGCCTCTACACCAGCTTCGACGAGGAGGATGCGCCGATAACGGAGGTGGCCGTCTATCGGGGACACGAGCGCATCCATTTCCGCCGTTACACCGGCCCGGAGCTCACGCAGTTCTGGACCCGGCTGGTCAATGCGATCTCGGAGTGAGCGCAAGCGAAAGGGCCGGAGGCGATCGCCTCCGGCCCTTCGAATATCCGGCTAGTCACGCCGGCTTGTCGTCTTGCGCCAGTGAAAACCGCCGGGCAGGTTGACGGACACCGTACGGCGGCCGTCCGCCGTGCGGGTGACCCGGAACAACCGGTTGCCCCAGCTGTGCCCGACGCCACCGCGTGACAGGTTCAGCCGGAACGGCCCCAGCTTGATTGACTTTCGGTAGCTCCAGCCCATCGAGTTCCCTCCATGAGATCGCGAGGGCCTCCAGCTACCCGAAAAATAGCGAAATATTTACCGGATCACTCCACTGTCACCGTCGCCTTCGCGAGGACCGTGGTCCCCGCCACCTGCCCGGTCACCGAGAACGTGCCGGGGGAGCCGTACGAGCCGGGGTCGATCGCCGCCCACGTGACCGCGACCGAGCTGTCCTTGGAGCCGTCGTTGTAGGTGGCCACGACGGTCGCGGGCAGCGACGGCGCGGTGCCCGCCCGGGTCCGTACCGCCTCCTCGGCGATCGAGGTGATGGTCACCGCCGGACTCGTCCTGACGTACACCGTCGCCTCGACGGGCGAGCGCAGGCCCTCGGCGAGCCCGGCGACCTTGAAGCTGGTGCCACCGGTCTTGACCTGGTCGGCGATCACCTGCTGCCACGTCACCGCCGCCTGGCCTCCGCCGCCGTCCGCGTACAGCGTCTCGACCGTGGCGGGAAGCCGCGGCAGCGTGCCCGCCACCGTGGGGACGTGCACGGGCCGCACCGAGTCCGGCGGTACCGCGTACGCCTTCCACTCCAGCACCCCGACGGACGCCTGCCCGGACACCAGCTCGACGCGTAGCTTGGTCGTCTTCACCGTGTCGAACGAGACCGTGTTGTAGGCGTCGACCGCGGCCGGGTAGGAAGCGGCGCCGGTCACGTCCTCGAACGAGTCGCCGTCCCACGCCTGGATCTTCCACGACGCCGGGACGCGGACGCCGCCGTCGTCGTCGAAGAAGTACACCTCCGCCTTGTTCACCCGTACCGGCGACGGCCAGTCGAGCTGCACCCACTGCGTGCCCTGCTCCGGCCAGGTGCCCCAGCGCGGGTTGGCGCCGTCGTTGGAGCGCGGCGGGTCGATGCCGTCGTTGATCGCCGTCACCTTCTCCCAGGGGGAGGTGTAGGAGGCGGTCGGCGTCGCGTACGGCGCCACGTTCACCTGCGCGCCGATCTCGCCCACCGTGACCGCGACGGTGCCGGACGACGACTTCGCGCCGTCGGTGGCGGTCAGCCGCAGGTGGTACGTGCCCGCTTCACTGAACGCCGCGACCGTGGCCGGGCTCGCCTGATCGGTGAAGATCGCCTCCCCGGGCCCGTCGACGACGCTCCACCGCATGCTGAGCGTTCCCGACGGCAGCCCGTCGTCCTTGACGACCGCGTCCAGCTTGGCCTGCCCGGGGCGGTTGAAGGTGGCATCCGGTACGGCCAGCACGTACGGAGCCCGGTTGCCCGCGGACGGCGGCGCCGAGCCGGTCGAGTACGCCTGCACCTCCTTCAAGCCCGTCGAGTAGCCGGGCCGGTGAGTGACCAGCACGCGCAGCTTCTGGGCGACGACGGACCGGAAGCGGACGTCGTTGAGGTTGGCCCGCGGATAGACCGGCTCCTTGGCCTGCCCGGGCACGTCCTTCCAGGTGGAGCCGTCGAGGTACTGCACCGAGTACAGGGCGGGCTCGCTGTAGCCGCCGGCCTTGCGGTCGTTGAAGAAGTACAGCCGCAGCAGGTCGACGGGCCGGGCCGAGCCCAAATCCACCTCCAGCCAGTCCCGCGCCTGGCCGGAGCCCTTGCTGCCCCAGTACGGCTCGTTGATCGTGAACCCGTCGACCGCGCCCGCCGGGTCACCGTGCGAGGCGGTGGCGGACTTGACCAGGTTCGGGCGCGTGGAGCCCAGATCGACCCCGGCCTTCTGGAACAGGTCCTCGACCCGGTCGCCCGACAGCTTCACCTCGGCCGGCGCCTTCATCGACCGGGCCGCCTCGGAGTACAGCACTGTGCCGCCCTCGACCTTGCCGGTCGCCGGGTCCCATACGGCGTGCGCGAGTCCGGACAGCGTGACCTTGCGCTTGCCATCAATGAGGATCGAGTAGCCCTCGGGCACGCCCGCGTAGTGCGTGGCGCCGTCGCCGGGCTTGTCCCAGACGATGCTCAGGTCGCTGCCGCGGTAGTTGATGCCGTTGACGGTGAAGTGGTCCCAGCCGATGTCGACCGGCCACAGCTCCACCTTGCCGTCGGAACGCGGGCGCAGCCCCATGACGTCCTCGATGACCGTCCAGTTGCTGCTGCCGAGGATCGTGTGATGGATCCACGAGCGGTAGTCGATGGACTTGGTGCTCGGGTTCCAGTTCGACCAGAACTCGTTGGCGTCCGGGTAGCGGGTGTCGCCGCCGACGAACTGCGACCAGGCGTTCCAGTACAGCAACCGCTTGTACTGCTCGGCGGTGATGTACGGCGAGGTGTATTCGCGCAGCGCCTTGGAGAACAGCGAGAAGTTCCGGGTCGAGTTGATCTGCGAGAAGTTGTTCGACCCCGGATGGCCCTGCGCGGCGGCCTCCGCTTTGTCCTTCTGGTTAGCCGTATAGGCCGGGAAAATTGGATATTCCGCAGGGTCGGCCCATAGGCGGAGCGCTTCCCGATATTTCGGGTCGTCCGTCGGGACCAGGCCGGTCGCGTAGGGGATGTAGTTGTTGGATTCCTTCCACGGGATCAGGTTGCCGGTCTGCAGGTCGCGGTGTTTGAACAGCTTGTTCTGGTCGTCCCAGAGCAGGGTGAGGATGCCGTTCTTCACCTTGTCGGCCACGCCGCGCAGCTCGGTGGCCTTCGCCGCGTCGCCGATCAGCGTGTACGCCTGCGCCGCCGCCATCGCGTTGGCGTAGACGTAGGCGCCTTCCAGCCGCTCGTTCGCCCGGTTGTAGTAGTGGAACGACACCGCGTCGGCGTCGTTGCCGGTCATCGCCTCCCAGTCGTACTCGATGACCCCGTTCTTGTTGGAGTCGTAGGCGTTGAGCTGCCCGTAGACGTCCTTCTCCGCGTAGCGGGCGAGGTTGCGCAGGATCGCGGGCTGCCCGCCGTGGAGCTGGTAGCTCTCCAGCGCCGAAGCCGAGATGTACTGGGTGTAGCTGTTCGACCAGTTCTCCGGGTCGCCCGGGTTATCCGTATATTTCGAGTTACGTGATACTTCTCCGGCCGAGACCCAGGGGCCGTACGAGTAGATCGGATCCCGCAGGTACTTCAGGTCCTGCAAGAACATCGGCACAGTCAGCACGATCGCGTTGTTGTAGCCGAGCGCCCCCTCCACCGACGTCGGGAACTGGAAGTCGTTGCCCGGGATGTCGGCGTCGAGGAAGTTGAACCTCATCAACCACCAGCGGTAGTAGACGAACTTCTTGATGTTCTCGTCCGGCACGTCGATGTACGGCAGGTTCTCCGCCCACCAGGCGTTGTAGTCCTGGAGCTGGCGTCGCAGCGCCTTCTCCGGCGAGCGCCCCTTGTAGCCGTCGTACTCCGGCCGCGACCCGGCCAGTTCCTCGGTGACGAACCCCATCTGCACCTTGGTCCGCACGGTCTTGCCCGGTTCGACGGCGAGCGTCCCCTTCAGCGCGCCGTCCGCGACCTTCAGGCCGTCGCCGCTGAGCCGGGGGAAGATCGTGGTCAGCCGGTTCTTGGCCGCCACCACGCCGGTCAGCTCGCGGTCGCCGTCCGCGGTCTTCGTGTACGGCGACGTCACCGTGACCGGTACGTCCACCTTCGCGGTGCCCGTGTTGGTGACCGCCAGCGTGGTGACCGCCACGTTCTCCTGCGTGATGAACTTCTTGACGGTCACGGCCAGCCCGCCGCCCGCGTACTGGCCGGTCCAGTGGCTGGGCATCTGCAACCGCTTGCTCACGTCCTCCTTGAGGTCCGTGCCGAGCGACACGGCGTAGGCGCCGCGGTTGTCGATGCTCTCCCAGTACGCCACGCTGCCGCCGAAGCCGATGACCGAGGGGTCGTGCTCCTTCATGAACAGCGCCCGGCCACGCGACATCAGCCACGTCCCCGCCGGGTCGTCGCCGGGGCGGGCCAGCATGCGGTCGATCCAGTACGAGTCGCCGCCCTTCTCCTTCTTGTAGATCTCCGCCATCATCTTGCGCGGCTCGTAGCGGACGGGCTCGGCCGGGACGGGATCTTCACCGGTGAAGACCGGCATGCCGAGATCGTCCTGGACCGCCGTGGCCGGGGAAGCGGCGCCGAGCAGGCTGCCCGCGACGGCTAACGCGACCAGGCCCGGCAGGGTTCTGCGCACAGAGTCCTCCATAGGGGGTGTTACTCGGCGACGGGCAGCCAGACGCGCATGGTGGCGGGGCCGCGGTTGCCCCACCGGTGGTACGGCACCAGCCGCAGCACGGTGTCCACGCCCGCCACCGAGTCGGGCACCGGCCCGTACGGCCAGCCATTGGCATCCGGCGCGCCGAGCACAACGGCGACCTCAACCTCGACGACGGGGTCACCCTCGGGCCCAGCGGACCCGACCGACCCGCCGGGCGTGCCCGTGACAGGATCCGCGGGCGTCGCGGACCCGCCGGGCGCGTCTGTGACGGGATCCCCGGGCGTCACGGGCCCGCTGCGTGTGTCTGCGACGGGATCCGCAGGGTCGACGGGCGCGCCCGCGACGGGAACGGGCGCGCCCGCCTCGGCACCGGCCGCCTCCGGCGCGGGGATGGCTGCGGGCGCCCCAGCCGGAGAGTCGGCCAGATGGCCGGTGAGGTGGTCGGTGGGATGGTCGGTCAGGTGGTCGGTGGGATGGTCGGTCAGGTGGTCGGTGGGCGGGGACGAGACGCGGGCGGCCACGTCGGCGAGCGGGGGCTCGTCGGCGACGGACTCCGCGCAGTAGACGAGCGGCCCGCGCTCCACCGCGACGCTCCCGCGCAGCGCGTCCACGCGCCGGTCGGGGAAGGTCCACCGGGGAGCCATGGGCAGTTCGAGGCGGATCTCGTCACCGGGCCGCCAGTCACCCTCGACGACGGCGTACCCGGGCTCGACCTCGCGAGCACCCGACATATGCGAAATGCCGGACGTGGCCGCGCCCAGCCCGACGCCCAGACGCGAGCCGGGCCCCGCGACCGGCCCCCCGCCCGGTCCGTTCGCACCGCCCGGCGCGGCCGGCCCGTACGAGAGCGTCGCGCCCTTCGCCCAGGCGGGGACGCGCAGCGAGATCCGCCCGCTGCCGCCCGACAGCACCCGCACGCACACCCCGCCCGACCACGGATACCCGGTCTCCACCCGCACCCCGAGCGAACCGTGGGTGATCTCGCCGGGCGTGAAGTGGTGAATCTGCAACCCGCCCGCATCGGAGGTCGCCACGTAGGCCGCCAGCGAGGCGAGCGTGCGGGCGATGTTGTGCGGGCAGCACGACACGTCGAACCACGGCGACCGCAGCCCGCCCTCGGCGGCGTGGTTGACACCGTTCAGCGGCTCGGCCGGCACCCGTACGCGCAGCGGGTTGGCGTAGAAGAACGACCGTCCGTCCAGCGCCACCCCGGTGGCCAGCACGTTGTACAGCGTCCGCTCGGCCAGGTCGGCGTACCGGGCGTCGCCGGTGGCCAGCAGCAGCCGGTGCGACAGCATGATCGACGCGATGCCCGCGCAGGTCTCGGAGTAGGCGCGGTCCGGCGGCAGCTCGTAGTCCTCGCCGAAGGACTCGTCGGAGTGCCGCGAGCCCATGCCGCCCGTCAGGTGGGTGCGCCTGGCGACCGCGCGCTCCCACTGCGCCTCGACGGCCTTCAGCAGCTCCACGTCTCCGGTCTCCACGGCCACGTCCACGACGCCGCTGGCCAGGTAGAGCGCCCGTACGGCGTGCCCGCGCAACGACCGCGCCCGCCGGACCGGGACGTCGTCCTGGAAGTAGGCGCGGCCGAACGGGATCTCGCCCAGCGCGGGCAGGCCACGGCGTTCGACGAAGCGGCGGGCCATCTCCAGGTAGCGGTCGGTGCCGGTGGCCCGGTACAGCTCGACCAGCGCCATCTCCACCACGGGGTGGCCGCAGGTCTCCGAGGTGTCCATGAAGCGGCGGCAGATGTGGTCCGCCGCCCGTCGGACCACCTCGGTCAGCCGGTCCTCGCCGTGCATGCGGAGCCTGGCGACCCCGGCCTGGATGAGGTGGCCATAGCAGTACAGCTCGTGGCCCCACTCGAAGTCGGTGTAGCGGTTGCCGGTCCAGCGGGTGTTGAGGTAGCCGTCACCCTCCTGGGCCCTGGCCACGGTCTCGGCCAGCTCGGGCAGCGCCGGGTGGTCGGCCCACGCCATCGCCTCCAGCAGCTTGTAGGTCTCCGAGTCGCTGAACTCCCTGCCTTTGCGGGGGAGACGGCCGCGGAAGTTGCCGATCCAGCCTTCGCGTTCCTCCCATTCCTGGCAGTGGGCGATGGTGACGTCCCGGTTGAGGGCGATGCGGTCGCCCCAGAAGCCGGGCGCCGGGCGTACCGCGTCCAGGCCGAGGGGGGACAGAACGCCCGATGAAGGCAGGACAGGATTAGCCACGCAGAGCTCCCGACATGAATCCGCGCACGTAGTGGCGCTGCAGAATGACGAACAGGATGAGGCATGGCAGGGCCATGACCATGACGCCGGCCTGGAGCATGCCGTAGTCGATGGCGCCGAACGTGCCCTGGGTCATGCTGACCACGGCCACCGGCAGGGTGAACGAGGAGCCGTCGTTGAGCAGGATGAGCGGCGCGAAGAAGTCGTTCCACGAGGCGAGGAAGGCGAACAGGCCGACCGTGACGAGGGCCGGCCGTACGGCGTGCAGCAGGATCCGGGAGAAGGCCCGGAAGGTGCCGCAGCCGTCGACCAGCGCCGCCTCCTCCAGCTCGCGCGGGATCGCCTCGAACGCGTTGCGCATCATGAACAGCGCGAACGGCAACTGGAACATCACGAACACCAGTGACAGCCCCAGCAGCGAGTTCTGCAGGCCGAGGTAGCCGAGCAGCACGTAGAGCGGGATGAGGATCGTCGCGTAGGGCACCATGAGGATCGCCAGCGTGGCCAGGAACAGCAGGTTCTTGCCGGGGAAGTCGAACCGGGCGAACGCGTAGCCGCCGAGCGCGGAGACGATCAGCGTCCCGGCGACGGTCATCGACGACACCAGCACACTGTTGGTGGCGTAGGTGCCGACGCCCTCGCCGAACTGGGCCATCTTCAGGTAGTTGGACGGCTCCTCCAGCGAGGCCCAGCCGCTCCACAGCAGCGGGAACAGGAACAGAATGGCCAGCGCCGTGACAGTGGGGTAGTACCTCACTTGAGCCTCCGCATCAGCAAGGTGTTGAACCCGACCAGGGCGACCAGCAGCACGACGGACAGCGCCGCCGCCCCGCCGAGGTCGAAGCGGAAGAACGCGTCGCGGTAGACGACCATGACCATCGAGACCGTGCTGTTGTCCGGGCCGCCGTTGGTGAAGATGAAGAACTGGTCGAAGGCCAGCAAGGAGCCCGTGATGCTGAGGATCAGCATCAGCGCCAGCGTCGGGCGCAGCAGCGGCAGCGTGATCTTGGTGAAGATCTGCCAGCGGTTGGCACCGTCGCTCTTGGCCGCCTCGTACACCTCGACGGGGATCGGCTGCAGGCCGGTCAGCAGGATGAGCATGTTGAACCCGGCGAAGCGCCACAGCACGAGCGCGATCGTGGAGAACAACGCCATGTTGGGCGTGCCGATCCACTTCACCGGCTCGTGAGTGATCCCCAGCGTCTGGAGCAGCGGGTCGATCGGGCCGAAGTCGTTGTTCAGCATGCCGTAGAACAGCAGCGCGGCGGCGGCGAAACCGACGGCTCCCGGCAGGAAGAACGCGGTGCGGAAGAAGGCGACCCCCGGCCTGCGCTCCTGCACCAGCAGGGCCAGGCCGAGCGCGACCGCCGACAGCAGGACGGTGGTGATGGCGGTGTACTTCAGCGTGAAGAGCACCGCGTCGAAGAACAGCGGGTTCTTCGGGATCTTGGTGTAGTTGTCCGGGGCGTTGAGCACGGCCTGGCCCAGCAGCGGCCACCGGTTCAGCGACATCCAGACGACCAGCACCAGCGGCGCGATGAACAGGACGCCCACGATGACGGCGGTCGGCGCGGCGTACAGCCAGCCCTGGACCTGCCTTCCCCGCCACCGGGCGGACGGCACCGTGTGTGCCGCCCGCCGCTTGGGCTTGCCGAGGGTCAACGTCATTGCTGGAGGGACTTTGTGATCTCGGCGTTCAGTTGGGGGACCTTCGATGCGTCGCCGAACACCGCCTCACGGGCCAACCGCAGCCAGGGGCCCTGCGGGTCGTTGAACGTCTGGCCGAAGCGCAGCGCGAACGGTGTCTGCCCCTTGGCGACCAGCGAGTTGATCAGAACCACCCGCGGGTCCTCGGCCGAGTACTTGTTGCTGGACAGGTCGGTACGCGCGAGCACGTCCTTGTTCTTCGCCATGACCTCGACCTGCGCCTCATCGGACACGGTCCACGACAGGAACTCCCAGGCCGCGTCGGCGTTCTTGGAGGTCGAGGAGATGCCGATCGAGTCGCCGCCCACGAAGGTCGACTCGCCGCCGTCGGGACCGGCGATGGGCGTGACGCCGATCTTCATGTCCGCGGGCATCGTGCCGAGCGTGGTCGACGGCATGGGCATGACGCCGATCTCGCCCTTGGGGAAGAAGCCGGTCCAGGTCGGGCCCTGCTCCTCCTTGGCCGTCGGGCCGGTGACCTTCTTCTCGTACAGGTCACGGTAGGTCTTGAACACCTCGGTCATCGCGGGCTGGTCGTTGAGCGAGGTGGTGCCCTCGGGGTTCATGACCTGGGCGCCGGCCGCCCAGACCGAGGGCCAGAAGGTGAAGACGTAGCAGCCGCCGCAGTTACCGCCGAAGAACGTGCCGTGCACCTTGCCGTCCTTGCCCAGCTTCTGCTGGATCGTGGTGGCCTGCTGGGCGAACTCCTTCAGCGTCTTGGGCCCCTTCTCCGGGTCGAGCCCGGCCTTGGCGTACAGGTCCTTGTTCCAGAACCAGACCGACAGGTCCAGCGTGTGCGGGAGGGTGTAGAACTTGCCGTCCAGCGTGCCGAGCTTCATGTGGGAGGGCGCGAGACTGTCCTTGTACGGCAGGGCGCCGACCTTGTCGGTGATGTCCATGAACAGGCCCTGCGAGGTGTAGTTCGGGACGAAGATCACGTCGGCCGCGAACACGTCCGGCAGTTGTTTCGCCCCCGCCGCGGCCGCGATGCGCGGCTGGTAGTTGTCCGTCGGGATGACGGTCAGCTTCACTTGGTTCTTGTGATTGCTGTTGTAGGCCTTCACCAGCCGCTCGCTCTGGGCCTGCGTCGCCGCGCGGGTCCACATGGTGATCGTGACCGGGCCTGCCGCCTGTGGCTGCTTATCGCTCCCACCGCTGCCGCAGGCGGCGGCTGTGAGCGCTAACAATCCGAGGAAGGCGATCCCAGCCAGCCGTAGTCTCATGGTTGTCTCCTTCGGGACCCCCGTGAACTGAAAGGTTTTCGGAAACGTAGAAGAAACATCCGGGCCTGTCAATGGGTGTTAGGGTTTGACCCAGATATCGGTTACTGAAAAGGGTTTCGAAAATATGGCGGGTAGGCGCGCGACCATCAACGACGTGGCCTCCCTGGCGGGGGTGTCGATCGCCACGGCCTCCAAGGCGCTCAATGGACGGCAGGACGTGCGGGCCTCGACCCGGCAGCGCGTGCTCGCCGCGGCGGAGGAGCTCTCCTTCCAGCCGAACGCGCTGGCCAGGGGGCTGCTGTCCGGGCAGACGCGCACGGTCGGACTGCTCACCTCCGACAGCGCGGGCCGGTTCGGCATACCGGTGCTGCTCGGGGCGGAGGACGCGTTCGGCGCCGGGGAGATGGCGGTGCTGCTCTGCGACGCCCGCGGCGACGCCATCCGGGAGCAGCACCACCTGCGCGCGCTGCTGTCGCGCCGCGTCGACGGGTTGATCGTGGTGGGCGAGAGCACCAACCCGCGGTCCTCGGTCAGCAGGGACCTGCCGGTTCCCGTGGTGTACGCCTACGGGCCTTCCGACGATCCCGAGGACGTGTCGTTCGTGCCGGACGACGTGGGCGGGGCGGCGATGGCCGTACAGCATCTGGTGGCGCTGGGCCGGCGCAGGATCGCGCACGTCACCGGGCCCGCCCACTACAAGGCGGCGCGCGACCGTGTCGAAGGGGTTGAGCTGGCGCTGGGTGAGGCGGGTCTCACGCAGGCGGGGGAGACGCTCTGGGGAGCGTGGTCGCAGCGGTGGGGGCGGCACGCGGCGGAGATGCTGCTGATGTCACAGCCGGAGATCGACGCGGTGTTCTGCGGCAGCGACCAGATCGCGGCCGGCTTCGTCGAGGGCGCCCGCGAGCGGGGGCGGCGGGTGCCCGACGACATCGCGGTGATCGGCTACGACAACTGGGAGGTGCTGTCCACCGAGACGCGCCCGGCCCTGACGACCGTGGACATGAACCTGGAGCTCCTCGGCAGGACGGCAGCCCAGCACCTGTTCGCGGCCATCGACGGGCGGGCGACGCCGGGCGTCCACCGCATGCCCTGCCAGTTGGTGATCCGCGACTCCACGGCGTCGTCGTCGTGAACGTGCCCGGGCGGGAAGGGCAGGTCCCCGCCCGGGCACGGGCCTTTCACAAGGTCGTCGCCGGCGGGCCCCTGAACAGCGGGGATAACACCGTTCGTGACATGGCCGGAGGCACCTCAGCTCTGTTAGCGTTAACATTTTAGGTGAATGTTCACCACCAGGATGGTCGCCAAGTTAAGAGGAACGCGCCGCGACGTCAAGAGACCTCGTGTGACGCGACCGTAATCGAGCGACCTCTTGACGGAACCTGTTGTTAACGTTCACAGTCATGCCAAGCCAGGAAGGGAGCACGCAGTGGGATCGACCCAGGGGCGTAGACCGCCGGTCATGGCCGACGTGGCCAAAGAGGCCGGGGTGTCGCACCAGACGGTCTCACGCGTGCTCAACGAGCATCCCAACGTGCGCAGCGAGACCCGCGCGCGGGTGCAGGAGGCGATCGACAAGCTCGGCTACCGCCGCAATCTCGTCGCTCGCGCTCTGGTCACCAAGCACTCCAGGACGCTCGGCGTCGTCAGCTTCGACACCACGCTGTACGGCCCGGCCAGCACGGTCTACGGCATCGAGCAGGCGGCCCGGGCGGCCGGCTACTTCGTCAGCATCGTGAGTCTCAAGTCCATCGACAAGCTCGGCGTCAACGACGCCCTCGACTACCTGACGGATCAGGGCGTCGACGGCATCGTCGTGGTCGCGCCGCAGCGGTCGGCCGCCCAGGCGCTGGCCGAGCTCCCGTTCGGGGTGCCCACGGTCGCCGTCGAGGGTGGCGAGGCCGGCGAGGCCTCGGTCGTCTGCGTCGACCAGGTCGAGGGGGGCAGGCTGGCCACCGAGCACCTGCTCTCCCTGGGACACGAGACGGTCTGGCAGATCCGCGGCCCCTCCGACTGGCTGGAGGCCGAGGGACGCGTGGCCGGGTGGCGGGCCGCGCTGGAGCAGGCGGGCCGTCCGGCCCCGGAGCCGCTCGCCGGAGACTGGAGCCCACGCTCGGGATACGAGGCGGGGCGCAGCCTGGCGAGCATGAAGGACGTCACAGCGGTGTTCGTCGCCAACGATCAGATGGCGTTGGGCGTGCTGCGGGCGTTCACCGAGCAGGGGGTGAGAGTGCCCGATCAGGTGAGTGTCGTCGGTTTCGACGACATCCCCGAGTCGGAGTTCTTCTCGCCGCCGCTCACCACCATCAGGCAGGACTTCGGCGCGGTGGGCAGGCACAGCATCGAGGTGCTCCTTCGGCAGATCGAGGGCGAAGGCTCCCACGAGCGCGAACGTCTCGTGGTCCCGCCCTCGCTCATTTGCCGGGCCAGTACGGCCCGGCGGTAGCCCGTACACGAGAGACAGGGCGGCGCTGACACGACGCGGTTCGATGTTAGCGCTCACACCAGAAGGGACCCCACGTGTTGAAGAGGATCTCGGCATTGATGCTCGCCGGGCTCACCGCGATGGCGGTGGGCGGATGCGGTAGCAGTGGCGGCGGCGGTGCCGCGTCCGGCGGTGGCGCGATCACCATGGGCTTCTCCCAGGTCGGCGCGGAGAGTGGGTGGCGCACCGCGAACACCAAGTCCGTGCAGGACTCGGCCAAATCCGCGGGCATCACCCTGAAGTTCTCGGACGCCCAGCAGAAGCAGGAGAACCAGATCAAGGCGATCCGCTCCTACATCCAGCAGAAGGTGGACGTCATCGCCTTCTCGCCGGTGGTGGAGTCAGGCTGGGACACGGTGCTCAAAGAGGCCAAGAACGCCAAGATCCCGGTGATCCTCACCGACCGGGCCGTGGACTCCAAGGACACCACGCTCTACAAGACCTTCCTCGGCTCGGACTTCGTGGAGGAGGGCAAGAAGGCCGGCAAGTGGCTGGTGGATGAGTACAAGGACAGCAAGGACCCGGTGAACATCGTCGAGCTGCAGGGCACCACCGGCTCGGCCCCCGCCAACGACCGCAAGTCGGGCTTCCAGGAGGTCATCGGGGCCGATCCCAAGTTCAAGATTGTCGCTTCGCAGACCGGCGACTTCACCAGGGCCAAGGGCAAGGAGGTCATGGAGGCCTTCCTGAAGTCCACTCCGGACATCGACGTCCTTTACGCGCACAATGACGACATGGGGCTGGGTGCGATCGAGGCCATCGAGGGCGCGGGCAAGGTGCCCGGCAAGGACATCAAGATCATCACGGTCGACGCCGTCAAGGACGGCATGCAGGCGCTCGCCGACGGAAAGATCAACTACATCGTCGAGTGCTCCCCGCTCCTCGGCCCGCAGCTGATGGACCTGGCCAAGAAGGTCGTCAAGAACGAGACCGTACCGACCCGGGTGATCACGGAGGAGACGGTGTTCAACCAGGAGCAGGCCAAGGCCGCGCTGCCCAACCGCCAGTACTGATCGTTGACGGGGCCGGCCCGCGGGGCCGGCCCACTCTCAAGAGGAGGAGAGGGGCGCCGAGATGGCGGTACCCGCGCCGGTTCTGCGGATGAGCGGAATCGGCAAACAGTTCCCCGGCGTGCAGGCTCTCGACGGCGTGGACCTGCGACTGCTGCCGGGTGAGGTGCACGCGCTCATGGGCGAGAACGGCGCGGGCAAGTCCACCCTGATCAAGGTGCTGACCGGCGTCCACCCCATCGACGCCGGCACCATCGAACTGCTCGGCGAGCACGTCGCCTTCGGCAGCCCGCTGGCGGCGCAGGGGGCCGGCATCAGCACGGTCTACCAGGAGGTCAACCTCTGCGCGAACCTCTCGGTCGCCGAGAACATCTTCGTCGGCCGCGAGCCGCGCCGCTGGGGCCGGATCGACTGGCCCCGGATGCGGGCCCGGGCCGCGGAGCTGCTGGCCCGGCTGGAGCTCGACCTCGACGTCTCGGCGCCCCTGTCGACGTACTCGCCGGCCATCCAGCAGATGGTCGCCATCGCGCGGGCCATCGACATCGAGGCCCGGGTGCTGATCCTCGACGAGCCGACCTCCAGTCTCGACGCGATCGAGGTCGAGCAGCTCTTCAAGGTGATGCGCAGCCTCAAGGAGGAGGGCATCGCGATCCTGTTCGTGTCGCACTTCCTCGACCAGGTCTACGAGATCTCCGACCGGATGACGATCCTGCGCAACGGCAGGCTGGTGGGCGAGTACCTCACCAAGGAGCTCAGCCAGATCGAGCTGGTCGCCAAGATGATCGGCCAGGAGCTCGCCGCGCTGGAGAAGCTGCACGGCGAGGCCAAGGTGTTCGACCGGCCGCTCCTCGAAGCGCGCGGGCTCGGCCGGGCCGGGGCGATCGAGCCGTTCACGCTGAGCATCCACGAGGGTGAGGTCGTGGGGCTGGCCGGGCTGCTGGGCTCGGGCCGTACCGAGGTCGCGCGGCTGCTGTTCGGCGCCGACCATGCGAGCGCCGGTGACGTGACCGTGGACGGCACGGCCGTCTCGTTGCGCACGCCGCGCATCGCGATGAACAACCGGATCGCGTTCTGCTCGGAGAACCGCAAGTCGGACGGGCTGATCCCCGACCTCACGCTCCGGGAGAACATCATCCTGGCCCTGCAGGCCACCAGGGGCTGGACCAGGCCGGTCCCGCGCGAGCAGCAGGACGAGCTGGTCGGCAAGTACATCACCGCGCTGAAGATCAGCCCGCCCAACCCCGAGCACCTCGTACGCGACCTCAGCGGCGGCAACCAGCAGAAGGTCCTGCTGGCCAGATGGCTGATCCTGGAGCCCCGGCTGCTCATCCTCGACGAGCCCACCCGCGGCATCGACATCGGCGCGAAGACCGAGATCCAGCGCCTGGTCGCCCAGCTCTCCGACGGCGGTATGGCGGTGCTGTTCATCTCCGCCGAGCTGGAGGAGGTGCTGCGGCTCAGCCACAAGGTCGGCGTCCTGCGTGACCGCAGGCTGGTCGCCGAGCTGCCCAACGACGACGACCTCACCATGGACGTGCTCATGGAGACCATCGCGAGCGGAGGCCGCGCGGAATGAGACGCCTGCTCTGGCCGGCCGTCATCCTGGCCCTGCTGCTCATCGTCAACGTGTTCTTCACCGCGAACTTCTTCTCGATCCAGATGCGCGACGGCCACCTCTACGGCAGCCTGATCGACATCCTGCGGTTCGGCGCCCCGCTGATCCTGGTGTCGCTCGGGATGACGCTGGTCATCGCGACCGGCGGCATCGACCTGTCGGTCGGCTCGGTGGTGGCGATCTCGGGGGCGCTGGCCTGCCTGCAGATCAGCCAGGACGCCGGCGTCTTCACCGCCGTGGTGCTGGCGCTCGGCCTGTCGGTGCTGCTCGGGGCGTGGAACGGCCTGCTCGTCGCGGTGGTCGGCATTCAGCCGATCATCGCCACGCTGATCCTCATGGTCGCCGGGCGCGGCCTGGCCCAGCTGATCACCGGCGGGCAGATCATCACCATCAACAGCCCCTCGTACAAGATCATCGGTGGCGGCTACTGGCTGACCGTGCCCTTCGGCATCCTGCTGGTCGCGGTGGTCCTGGCGATCACCGTGTTCCTCACCCGCAGGCTGGCCCTCGGGATGCTGATCGAGTCGGTCGGCGGCAACGCCGAGGCCAGCAGGCTGGCCGGCATCCGGTCGCGCGGCATCATCATCATGGTCTACGCGTTCGCCGCGCTCTGCGCAGGCGTCGCCGGGCTGATGATCAGCTCGAACGTGTCCAGCGCCGACGGCAACAACGCCGGCCTCTGGGTCGAGCTCGACGCCATCCTGGCCGTGGTGATCGGCGGCACCTCGCTGTCGGGCGGGCGGTTCTCGCTCGGCGGCACCGTGCTCGGCGCGCTGATCATCCAGACGCTGACCACCACCATCTACTCGATCGGCGTGCCGCCGGAGACCACGCTGCTGTTCAAGGCGCTCGTGGTGACCGCGGTCTGCCTCATCCAGTCGAAGTCGTTCCGCGAGAAGGTGTTCGGCCGACGCCGCCGAGCCGTGCCGCCCAGCCCGGCGGCGGAGGAGAAGGTCCGGGTGACGGCATGACGACCGTGACGCTCAACGGCCTCAGGACGATCCCGGCCAAGTACGTGCCCGTCCTGGTGACCGGCTGCCTGTTCGTGGCGATGTTCGTCGCGGGCGGCATCCGCTACGAGGGCTTCGCCAGCGGGCAGGTGATACTCAACGTCTTCATCGACAACGCCTTCCTGCTGGTCGTGGCCGTCGGCATGACGTTCGTGATCCTCACCGGGGGCATCGACCTGTCGGTCGGCTCGGTGGTCGCGCTGTCCACGATGATCTCGGCGAGCCTGATGAAGGGGCCCGGGTGGCCGCCGTACCTGGTGATCCCGCTGGTGCTGCTCATCGGCTCCGCGCTGGGGATGGTGATGGGGTACATCATCCACACCTTCGAGATCCAGCCGTTCATCGTCACGCTGGCCGGGATGTTCCTGGCCAGGGGGCTGTGCTACACGATCGGCACCGACTCGATCCCGATCGAGGACCCGACGTTCACGGCGTTCGCGCAGACCAGGATCGACCTGTTCGCCGATCTGTGGATCTCGCCGAGCGTGATCATCGCCGCGGTGGTGGTGCTGGTGGCGGCGTACGTGCTGCACTACACGCGCCTGGGCCGCTCCGTCTACGCCACCGGGGGCAGCGAGCAGTCCGCGTTGCTGATGGGCCTGCCCGTGGCCCGGACGAAGATCACGGTCTACACGATCAGCGGGTTCTGCTCGGCGCTCGGCGGGGTGCTGTTGTCGTTCTACATGCTCTCCGGGTACGGCCTGCACGCCGTCGGCATGGAGCTCGACGCGATCGCGGCGGTCGTCATCGGAGGTACCCTCCTGACCGGTGGCTCAGGATTCCTGCTTGGTACCGTGCTGGGCGTGCTGGTGCTTGGCCTGATTCAGACGGTCATCAGCTTCGAGGGCACGCTGAGCTCCTGGTGGACCAAGATCTTCATCGGCCTCCTGCTGTTCGTCTTCATCCTGCTTCAGCGCCTATTCTCGGCACGCCGAGCCTGACCTCCGGGGCGACCCCGTCGTGGCGGATTCAAGGGAGATTATGTGAACGCTAACAACACCTACGTGATCGGAGTCGACTTCGGGACGCTGTCCGGCCGCGCCGTGGTGGTGCGAGTGGGCGACGGCGCCGAGGTCGGCACCGCCGTGCACGAGTACACGCACCGCGTCATCGAGGAGCGATTGCCCGGCTCCGAGATCCGGCTGGGACCCGACTGGGCGCTGCAGTCCCCGCAGGACTGGCTGGACGTGCTGCGCACCGCCGTGCCGGAGGCCGTGGCCGCCGCGGGGATCGACCCCGCGCAGGTGGTCGGCCTCGGCACCGACTTCACCGCGTGCACGGTGTTGCCGACCACCCGCGACGGCACGCCGCTCTGCTTCCAGACGCCCGAGCGGCCGCATGCCTGGCCCAAGCTGTGGAAGCATCACGCGGCGCAGGCGCACGCCGATCGCATCAACGAGCTGGCCGCCCGGCGCGGGGAGAGCTGGCTGCCGCGCTACGGTGGCAAGATCTCCTCGGAGTGGGAGTTCGCCAAGGGCCTGCAGCTGCTTGAGGAGGACCCGGAGACGTACGCCCGGACCGAGCGCTGGGTCGAGGCGGCCGACTGGATCATCTGGCAGCTCACCGGGGTCGAGACGCGCAACGTCTGCACCGCCGGATACAAAGGGATATTTCAGGACGGGAGCTACCCCTCCGAAGACTTCCTGGCCGCGCTCAACCCTGACTTTTCTGGATTTGTCGGCAAATTGGGGCAGGAGCTGTCGCCGCTGGGCGGGCTCGCCGGGCGGCTGACCGCTCAGGCCGCCGAGTGGACCAAGCTGCCAGAGGGCATCGCGGTCGCGGTCGGCAACGTCGACGCGCACGTCACCTCCGCGTCGGCCGACGCGGTCCGGCCCGGCCAGATGGTCGCGATCATGGGCACCTCCACCTGCCACGTGATGCCGTCCGACCAGCTCGCCGAGGTGCCCGGCATGTGCGGCGTGGTCCGCGACGGGATCGTGCCGGGGCTGTGGGGATATGAGGCGGGACAGTCGGGCGTGGGCGACATCTTCGCCTGGTTCGTCGACAACGCCGTGCCCGCCTCGTACGCGCGGCTCGCCGAGGAGCGGGGCCAGTCGGTGCACGACTACCTGACCGAGCTGGCCGCCGCGCAGCGGGTCGGGCAGCACGGCCTGGTCGCGCTCGACTGGCACAACGGCAACCGCTCGGTGCTGGTCGACCACGACCTGTCCGGCGTGATCGTCGGTCAGACCCTGGCCACCAGGCCCGAGGACGTCTACCGCGCGCTCATCGAGGCCACCGCGTTCGGCGCCCGGGTGATCGTCGAGACGTTCGAGGCGTCGGGCGTGCCGGTGGCGGAGTTCGTGGTGGCCGGCGGCCTGCTGAAGAACCGCTTCCTCATGCAGGTCTACGCCGACGTGCTGCGCAGGCCGCTCTCGGTCATCGTCTCGGAGCAGGGCCCCGCGCTCGGCTCGGCGATCCACGCGGCCGTCGCGGCGGGCGCGTACGACGACATCGAGCAGGCCGCGGCCGCGATGGGCGCACGGCAGGAGAACGCCTACGTGCCCGACGCGGAGCGGGCCGACGCCTACGACCGGCTCTACGCCGAATACCGCACACTGCACGACTACTTCGGGGACGGACGGATGCTGCACAAGCTGCGCGCGATCAGGAACGAGGCGAGCGCATGAGAAAGACGGTCTGCGACCTGCACGCCGAACTGGTGCGCAACAACCTCGTCGCGTGGACCGCCGGGAACGTCTCCGGGCGCATCCCCGGTGAGGACCTGTTCGTCATCAAGCCCTCCGGGGTCTCCTACGACGAGCTGTCCCCGGAGAACATGGTCGTCTGCGACCTCGACGGCAACCTGGTCGCGGGCGAGCACGCGCCGTCCAGCGACACCGCCGCGCACGCCTACGTCTACCGAGCCATGCCGGAGGTCGGCGGGGTGGTGCACACCCACTCCACCTACGCCACCGCCTGGGCGTCGCGCGGTGAAGCCATTCCGTGCGTGCTGACCGCCATGGCCGACGAGTTCGGCGGCGAGATCCCGGTCGGGCCGTTCGCGCTGATCGGTGACGACTCCATCGGCCAGGGCATCGTCAAGACGCTCAAGGGACACCGCTCGCCGGCCGTGCTGATGCAGAACCACGGCGTCTTCACCATCGGCCCCACCCCCAAGGCGGCGGTGAAGGCGGCGGTGATGTGCGAGGACGTCGCCCGCACCGTGCACGTGGCGCGGCAGCTCGGCCAGCCGCTGGCCATCCCCCAGGACGACATCGACCGCCTGTACGACCGCTATCAGAACGTCTACGGACAGAGGAGCCCGCGTTGAACATCTGGTTTCTGACCGGCAGCCAGGGGCTGTACGGCGAGGACACGCTGCGCCAGGTCGCCGAGCAGTCGCAGCGGATCGCCGCCGCACTCCCGGTGACCGTCGAGTGGAAGCCCGTGCTCACCGACGCGGCCGCGATCAGGCGCGTGATGCTGGAGGCCAACGCGGACGACTCGTGCGCCGGCGTGATCGCCTGGATGCACACCTTCTCCCCGGCCAAGATGTGGATCGCCGGGCTCGACGCGCTGCGCAAGCCGCTGCTGCACCTGCACACGCAGGCCAACGTCGAACTGCCGTGGAGCTCCATCGACATGGACTTCATGAACCTCAACCAGGCCGCGCACGGCGACCGTGAGTTCGGCCACATCCAGACCCGGCTGGGCGTGCCGCGCAAGACCGTGGCCGGGCACGTCAGCGACCCGTTCGTGGCCGACCGCGTGCTCGCCTGGTCGCGGGCGGCGGCGGGCCTGGCGGAGGTGCGTACGCTCAAGCTCGCCAGGTTCGGCGACAACATGCGCGACGTCGCCGTCACCGAGGGCGACAAGGTCGAGGCGCAGCTCCGCTTCGGCGTCTCGGTCAACACCTACGGCGTCAACGAGCTGGTCGAGGTCGTGGACGCGGCCTCCGACGCGGACGTGACGGCGCTGGTCAAGGAGTACGCGGAGCTCTACCGCGTGGCGCCGGAGCTGCTGGGCGAGCGGCACGAGTCGCTGCGCTACGCCGCCCGGATCGAGCTGGGCCTGCGCGGCTTCCTGGAGGCGGGCGGCTTCCGCGCGTTCACCACGAACTTCGAGGACCTCGGCGGCCTGCGCCAGCTCCCCGGGCTGGCCGTGCAGCGGCTGATGGCCGACGGGTACGGCTTCGGCGGCGAGGGCGACTGGAAGACCTCGGTGCTGCTGCGCACGCTCAAGGCCATGGCGCCGGGCGGCACCTCGTTCATGGAGGACTACACCTACAACCTGACGCCGGGCGAGGAGCTCATCCTCGGCGCGCACATGCTGGAGGTCTGTCCGTCGATCGCCACGGGCACTCCGACGTGCGAGATCCACCCCCTGGGCATCGGCGGCCGGGAGGACCCGGTGCGGCTGGTGTTCGACGCCGAGCCGGGGCCCGGCATCGTCATCGGGCTCGCCGACATGGGGGACCGGTTCCGCCTGGTGGCCAACGAGATCGACATCGTCGCGCCGCCGCACCCGCTGCCCAAGCTGCCGGTGGCGCGCGCGGTCTGGCGGCCCCGCCCGAACCTGCGTACCTCCGCCGAGTCCTGGCTGACCGCGGGCGCGCCGCACCACACGGTGCTCTCGACGGCCGTGGGCGCCGAGGAGCTGACGGACCTGGCCGACATGCTCGGCGTCGAACTGCTGATCATCGACGCGGACACGACGGCCCGGAGCTTCGCCAAGGAACTGCGCTGGAACCAGGCGTACTACCGGCTGGCGCAGGGCTTCTAGGCGTCTTCTTCGGGTGGTTTCGGGGCGTTCTTGCGCTGTTCCTCGGCTCGCTCGCGGAGGCGGCGCAGGAACTCCTCGTCGTCGTCGGGGTTGGTCGCGGTCGCGCGCCCCGGCCGGTCGTACTCGGGGAACCCGGTCGGCCGCGCCGCCTGGACCGCCTGCGGCCGCCCGGCCACCAGCCAGATCACGGATCCGACCAGCGGGAACAGCAGCACGACGAGCACCCAGAGGATCTTCGGCAGGTTACGGCACGCCTCTTCCGGCGTGGTGATCGCGTCGAACAGGCAGTACAGCCAGAGCACCATCGTGGCCAGGCCGAGAGCCTCGGACAGGTAGAGCACGGAATTCTCCTTGGCGACGCCCTCGTCAGGAGCGCCTTGGTCGTCGGCGCTTTCGTCGCGGCACTCGAAACTAGCGCCCGCTCGCGGCGCCGACAAGAGGTATGGAAGGGTAAAGCGGTGACGCTGAAGAATTGGGCGGGAAATATCGCCTTTCAGGGGAAAACCGTCCACCATCCCTCCACCCTCGACGAGCTCCAGAACCTGGTCGCCGACACGGCCAACATCCGGGCATTAGGCAGCGGCCACTCCTTCAACGACGTCGCCGACACGACGGGCGACCTCGTCACCCTGGACCGCCTGCCGTCCGAGGTGGAGATCGACAGCGCCGCGGCGCGGGTGCGGGTCGGCGCGCGGACGACGTACGCGGAGCTCGCGCCCGTCCTGCACGCGAACGGGTTCGCGCTCGGCAACCTGGCGTCGCTCCCGCACATCTCGGTGGCGGGCTCGTGCGCGACCGGCACGCACGGCTCCGGCGGCGGCAACCAGAGCCTGTCGGCGGCCGTGGCGGCACTGGACCTCGTCACCGCCGACGGCTCCCTGATCACCCTCCGGCGGGGTGAGGCCGACTTCCCCGGCGCGGTCGTGGCGCTCGGCGCGCTCGGGGTCGTCACCTCGGTCACGCTCGACCTCGTCCCCGCCTTCGAACTGCGCCAGTACGTCCGGGAGGACCTGCCCGACGACTTCGACTTCGAGGCCGTCATGTCCGCCGGATACAGCGTCAGCCTGTTCACCGACTGGCTGTCCACCCGCGTGTGGCTCAAGCGCCGCACCGAGCTGCCCGCCGGCGACTGGCACGGCACCCGCGCGGCCGACGGCCCCCGCCATCCGGTGCCGGGCATGCCGGCCGAGAGCTGCACCGAGCAGCTCGGCGTGCCCGGTCCGTGGTACGACAGGCTGCCGCACTTCCGGGCCGACTCGCCGCCGAGCAGCGCGGGCGACGAGCTGCAGTCGGAGTTCCTGCTCCCCAGGGCGCGCGCGGCCGAGGCGCTGCGCGAGCTGCGGGCCATCGGCGACCGCGTCAGGCCGGTGCTGCAGATCTCCGAGGTACGCACGATCGCCGCGGACGACCTGTGGCTCAGCCCCTACAACGGCCGCGACACGGTGGGCCTGCACTTCACCTGGATCAAGGACACGGCGGCGGTGCTGCCGGTGATCGAGCTGGTCGAGGAGCGGCTGGCGCCGTTCGATCCCCGGCCGCACTGGGGCAAACTGTTCACCCGGTGGCCGTCGTGCCCGGAGCGCTTCCGTGACCTGGTGGGGCGCTACGACCCGGCGGGCAAGTTCCGCAACGACTTCGTGCGGATACTGCTGGGGGAGTAGGCGGGCCGTGCGGGCGTGCGCCCGGCGGGGTAGTGGATCACCGGTCTCGGGGACGATGTCTCGCGGGGGCCGGTGGCCGATCGTGGGAGCATGACCACGCACCCGTTCAGATTCGGCGCCGTCGCCGGTCACGATCTCCCTCCCGACGGCTGGGGCGAGCTGGGCCGCCGTGCGGAGGGCCGCGGCTTCACCACCCTGCTGGTGCCCGACCATGTGTCGGGTGTGCAGTCTCCGTTCGCCGCCGCGGTTGTCGTCGTCGCCGCCACGACCACCCTGCGCGTCGGGACGTACGTCGTGGACGTTCCTTCGTGGACGCCGGAGAGCGTGGCGCGGGAGGTGGCCGGGTTACGCGCGTTCAGCGGCGGCCGGTTCGAGCTGGGCCTGGGCGCGGCCCCGCCGGTGACGGGCGACACGCCCGCCGAGCAGGTCAGACGACTGGCGAGGACCGCCGACGCCGTACGCGATGTGCCGATCCTGATCGCCGCGTCCTGCAGTGGAGTGCTCAGGGTGGCCGCCGAGAAGGCCGACACGGTGGATCTCCGGCTGCCGCCATGGTGCGCCGAGACGCAGGTGGCGGCGATGCTGGACGAGCTCTACGAGCTGGCCGGTGACCGCTACGACCACCTGGAGCTCAGCATGCGCGTGGCCGCCGTGGGAGAGAGCCCGTACACGGGCGCCGGGGTGCTCACGGGAACCCCGGACCAGATGGCCGCCACCTTGCGCGAGCGCAGGGACAAGCTCGGCATCTCGTACGTGACAGTGGACGCGCGATCCATGGACGACTTCGCCCCCGTTGTGGCCAGGCTCAGCGGTACCTGACCGTTCCTGACAGGTATGCCCGGCACGATAGGACGCATGGCAGCAAAAGGAACCTTCGACACCGCCGACTGGAACGCCCAGCCCCCGTACGAGGAGGCCGACGGCGTCTCGCTCGGCCACGTCACCATGGGCAAGACCTTCCATGGCGACCTGACCGGCACCAGCGTGGTCCATCTGATCGTGGCGGGGACCCCGGTGGAGACCTCGCGGGCGTACGTGGCGATGGAACGGGTCGTGGGCAGCCTGGACGGCAGGTCGGGCAGCTTCGTGCTCCAGCACTTCGCGGTGGATGACCGGGGCGAGCAGTCGCTGCGCGTCGCGGTCGTACCGGACTCCGGGACCGGCGAGCTGAGCGGCCTCAGGGGCGAGCTGGACATCCTCATCGCCCCCGACGGCTCGCACTCGTACGTCTTCGACTACCGGCTCTGAACAGCGGCCGGATGGATGACAACCGTCCTACGAGGCTTTCAGCCCGTTGATCGCGGCCTGGACCGTCGCCAGGTCACCCAGGATCACCTCGTTGCGGTCCCGGTCGGTGTGCAGGCGCCAGTGGGTCTCGGCCACCGCCTCGGGGGCGGCCGGTGAGCCCGGGGCGATGGCGGCGCCGATGGGGACGTGGCCCACATGGACGCCACGGTCCGACACCGCCTGCGCCAGGGCGAGGACATAGTTGCGCAGCCCCGCCACGGCGATGCCGACGTTGCCCAGGAAGTCGATCGGGTGGACGGCCGAGATGCCCGAGGTGAACAGCAGCGTGCCGGAGCCGCGTTCGAGCATCCCGGGCAGCACCGCGCGGACGGCGGTGACCGCGCCCAGCACTGCCCCGTCGAAGGCGTCCTGCGCGCTCTCCCGCGTCACCTCCAGCGCGGAGGTGAGGGAGCCGGCGACGCCGGCGCCGTTGTAGACGAGCACGTCGACCGGGCCGACGCGGTCGAGGGCCGCCGTCAGGGAGGCGAAATCGGTCAGATCGGCGGGATGCGCCGACGTCGCGACGCCGTCACGGGCGAGCTCGCTGGTCAGCGTGGCCAGGTGCCCGGAGTCCCGGGCGGTCAGCGCCACGTCGAACCCTTCCCGGCCGAACCTGCGGGCCACCGCCAGGCCGATGTCCGGCCCCGCGCCGATGATCGCGAGCTTCATGTCGGACTCCTTAAGTCGAGGGTGATCCTCAGGTTAACAGAAACATGAGGGCATGCCTCGACTTCGGTAGGATGGGCGGGTGATTCGCCGCGACGCCCAGCGCAACCGTGAGGCCTTGGTCGCGGCCGCCCGTGAGGTGCTGGCCGAGCGGGGGGTGGACGCGCCACTGGAGGCCGTGGCCCGGCGGGCGGGCGTCGCGATCGGCACCCTCTACCGGCACTTTCCCGAGCGCGGCGACCTGGTCGACGCGCTACTCGACGAGAAGACGCGGGCCTGGGCCGACCTGGCTCGCGAGTCGCTCGCCGCCGACGATCCGTGGCGGGGGCTGGCGGGGTTCCTGGAGCGTACGTGCGAGCTGCAGGCCGCCGACCGGGCGTTCACCGAGCTGGCCTGCCTGTCCCATCAGGACGACGGGGCCGAGATCAATGGGCTGATCCATCGGCTCGTGGAGCGGGCGCAGGGGGCCGGGGCGCTGCGGGCCGATGTCGGCCCGCTCGACCTGGTGTTCTTCATGATGGCCAACTCACGCGTGGCGGAGGCCGCGCCGGGCCAGTGGCGGCGCCACTTCACGCTGATGCTCGATGCCCTGAAGGCGGGCTAGAGTCCCTCGGGGAATTCGGTCATCGCGTTGAGCAACGGCACGAGCTGCTCCTCCTCGTAGTCGAGGTGCGCCTCGAGCTCGCGGGAGAGCCGATCGAGCTCGGCGCCGTGGCCCCCATCCGGCAGTTCGCGGATCTGAGCGAGCAGCCGCGCCACCACCTGGTGCTCGGCGCGCAGCCGGGCCAGCACCTCCGCCAGCTCGGGATGCGCGCCCGCCAGATGCGGGAACAGGACGTCGTCCTCGCCGGTGTGATGGGCGTGCAGCGCGTCGCAGAACGTCAGGCAGTGCTCCCGTAGCTGAGGCCGCGAGCCGGATGCCCGCCGCAGCTCCGTGAGCTCCCGCCGGAACCCGTCGTGCAGCTTCACCAGCTCGTCACCCATGGCGATGAGTCGTTCGGCGGTCATGTCGCTCCCTCCGAGCAAGTTTCTATACGCGTATAGAAAGTAGCATGGCAGAATGCCCGCGCGCACAGGACGACCACCCAAGATCTCCAGAGCGGACATCGTGTCCGCCGCCCACCGGATCATCGAGGCCGAAGGGACGGAGAGTCTGACGATGCGCAGGCTGGCCCGTGAGGTCGGCACCACGCCCATGGCCCTCTACCACCACGTGCACGACAAGGAAGAACTCCTGCTGCTGCTGCTCGACGACTACGCGGCGGCGACGCCCCGGCCCGAGTTCCCGGACGAACCGGCCGAGCGGATGGCGGCGGCGGCCGTCGCCCTGCACGACGCGCTGGCGGGCCGCCCGTGGGTCGTGGACGTCCTCAGGGCGGACGACCTGCTCTCGGTCCACGCGCTGTGGTACCCGGAGACGATCATCGACGCGGCCGTACGCGCCGGGCTGACCCTGGAACGGGCCGTGGACGCGTACCGGATCATCTGGCACTACACGGCGGGGGAGATCACCGCGCGGGCGGCCGCGCGGCGCAGACGGGAGGAGGGCGGGCCGACCTATCGGCGGCGGGTGTTCGCCGACCTCGACGCCGAGGCGTTGCCGCGCCTCGCGGCGGTGGGAGATCGGTGGGAGGAGCTCACCGCGCGCGACACCTATGGTGAGGGCCTGCGTGCGCTCGTCGCGGGGCTCCTGACAAACCGATTCGCCACGGACGGCCGTTCATGAAACGGTCGGGGTCTGATGATCCGATGGACTGAGGCGGGCGAGGAACGTTCGGCGCCGTGGCGCTCCGCGCTGGGCGCGCCGCCACCCACGCGCGTGGTGATCGCCGACGACCGGATGAAGGCCGACACCGCCTACCGCCTGGCCTGCGAGGGCACCGCCCTGCTGTGGCGCGGCGACTTCCAGAACGCCCGCCAGCTGCTCCAGGCGATGGGCCGCCGGTGCCGGCCGGCCGATCCCGGCGCCACGTTCTACCAGTACCGCCAGGCCCAGGGCCAGCGGGCGCGCACGCTCGGCATGCTGCTGATCCCGTACGACGAAGGCCACCGCATCCCGCTCGCCCGCGCTCCCGACGTACGGCAGGCGTGCGAGGAGGTCTACGGCCCGGCGGCGGGCCCGGCGGCGGGCCCGGCGGTGGGCCAGCTGCGCGAGCTGCTCGGCCTGATCGGGGCGCACGAATGGCGGAAGAAGGGCGTCGAGGTCCCGGCGCTGGGTGCCCGGATCCATCCGCACTACGGGGTGTTCTCCCCGATTCGCGGCGAATACGTTGATCTGGTGGCTCAGGCGCCCCTGCCCGACAAGCGGCTGGCCTTCGAGCTCGGCACGGGCACCGGTGTTCTGGCGGCGGTGCTGGCCAAGCGGGGCGTCGAGCGGGTCGTGGCCACCGATCTCGACCCGCGCGCGGTGGCCTGCGCCCGCGACAACCTGGCCCGGCTGGACCTGGCCGATCGGGTCGAGGTGGTGGCGGCCGACCTGTTCCCGCCGGGCCGCGCGCCGCTGGTCGTGTGCAACCCGCCCTGGCTGCCCGCCAAGCCGTCGTCACTGCTCGACCAGGCCGTGTACGACCCCGGCGGGCGCATGCTCCAAGGCTTCCTCGACGGCCTGGCCGAGCACCTGGAGCCGGGTGGCGAGGGCTGGCTGGTGCTGTCGGATCTGGCCGAGCACCTGGGGCTGCGCTCCCGTGCCGACCTGATGGCCGCCTTCGAGGCGGCGGGGCTGCGGGTCGTGGACCGGCTCGATACCCGGCCACGTCATCGGCGCGCGTCGGAGAGCACTGATCCGCTCAGCGCCGCGCGGGCCGCCGAGGTGACGTCCCTGTGGCGGCTTGCGCTTTAAGTGTCGCTGAACGCGCGCCGGTAGGCTGAAGGAGACGTACGCATCGCGCGGGTGAAGTGGTGCCGGAACGTCACGGGGCTCTCGAACCCCACGGCGGCCCCGATCTCCTCCACCGGCGCGGCCGTGCCCTCCAGCATCGGCAGGCTGGCCGCCACCCGCTGGGAGATCACCCAGCGCAGCGGGCTCGTGCCGGTCTGCCGCTTGAAGTGCCTGATGAACGAGCGTTCCGACATGTGCGCCACTCCGGCCAGGTCGCCGACGCTGATCGGCTGTGCCAGGTGGTCCATGGCCCAGGCCATCGCCCTGGCCACCGCGTCGTCGTCCTCGACCGGCGTCACCGCGGCCTGGATGAACTGCGCCTGCCCGCCCTCCCGATGCGGCGCGATGACCAGGCGGCGGGCCACCGCGTTGGCGACGTTCGGGCCGTGGTCGCCGCGGATCAGGTGGATCAGCAGGTCGAGCCCGGCGGCGCTGCCCGCGCTGGTCAGGACGTCGCCGTCGTCCACGTACAGCACCGAGGCGTTGACGGACACCTTGGGGAAGCGCTCCTGGAGCAGGTCGGCGTATTTCCAGTGGGTGGTCGCCTCGCGCCCGTCGAGCAGCCCGGCGGCGGCCAGCGCGAACGCCCCCGAACAGATCGACACCATGCGCGCGCCCCGCTCGTGCGCCAGCCGCAGCGCCGCGACGAGCTCGCCGGAGACCTGCCCGCGTACGTCGGCCACGCCGGGGACGATCACGGTGTCGGCCGAGACCAGCACGTCGAGCCCGTGCGCCGCCTGCAGCGTGAACCCGCCGACCGCCCGGAGCGGCTGGGGCGTCTCGGCGCAGACCTTGAGGTCATACCAGGGCACGCCGAGTTCGGGCCGGGGGAGCCCGAAGATCTCCACCACACACCCCAGCTCGAACGGCGACATCCCATCGAACGCGAGCACGGCGACACTCGGCAGTCCAGCGCGTACGGGCATGAGCATGGCCGCATGTTAGCCCGCCGCTCTCAGCGGCAGAAGAGATATATGCACATTTCGGGGGTACAGACCGTTTTGCCCGATTACCGCTACGCGCAGGCGGAGATCACCGAGGCATTCTCCCGGTTGACCGAGGCCGACCACGACCAGCTCGAACGCTTCCACGAGGCCACCGGCGTCCACAGCCGGAACCTGGCGCTCCCGCTGGCCGACTACGCCAAGCTCGACTCCTTCGGCCGCGCCAACGACATCTACCTCGAGATAGCGCTCGACCTGGGCGAACGGGCACTCCGTGGCGCGCTGGACAAGGCGGGCGTATCCCCGCGGCGGGTGGATCACCTGGTGTTCTGCTCGACAACCGGCCTGGCCACGCCGTCCATGGACGCGCGGCTGCTGCAGCGGGTGGGGCTGCGGCCGGACGTCAAGCGGGTGCCGATGTTCGGATTGGGCTGTGCGGCGGGAGCGTCTGGTCTGTCGCGGCTGAACGACTACCTGCGCGGCTGGCCCGAACAGGTCGCGGCGCTGGTCTGCGTGGAACTGTGCTCGCTGACCATCCAGCGCGACGACACCTCGATCGCGAACCTGGTCGCCAGCGGCCTGTTCGGCGACGGCGCGGCGGCCGTCGTCGCGATGGGACGCGGCCAGGGCCCGGAGGTGGTGGCCACGCGCAGCAGGTTGTACTCCGGCACCGAGCACCTCATGGGCTGGCAGGTGAGCGAGAGAGGCTTCCACCTCATCCTGGACGCCGAGCTCACCGGCTTCGTGGAGAAGGTGCTCGCGGGCGACATCAGGACCTTCCTCGCCGACAACGGGCTCACCCCGGAGCAGGTCGGCACCTGGATCTGCCACCCCGGCGGCCCGAAGGTGATCGACAAGATCGTGGAGCGGCTGGGCCTGGAACCGTCGGCTCTGGAGGTCACGCGGCGGTCTCTTCGTGAGCACGGGAACATGTCGTCGGTCTCCGTCCTGCACGTCCTGCAGGAGACACGCGGCCGTCCCGGCCAGCCGGCCGTGCTCCTCGCCCTCGGACCCGGTTTCTCGGCCGAACTTCTCCTGCTGCACTGGTGAGTCCCTACACGATCCTGATCGGGCTGGTCGCCGCCGAACGGCTGGCCGAACTCGCCGTGGCCCGCCGCAACCTGGCCTGGGCCAGGTCGAAGGGCGGCATCGAGTACGGCAGGCGGCACTATCGCTGGATCGTCCTGACCCATACCGGTCTGTTGCTGGCCTGTCCGGCCGAGGTGTGGCTGTTCGACCGGCCCTTCATCCCGGCGCTCGGCTGGCCGATGCTGGCGATCGTGCTGGTGGCCCAGGGGCTGCGCTGGTCGTGCATCGCCGCCCTGGGGCGGCGGTGGAACACACGGGTCGTCGTGGTGCCCGGGATGCCGCTGGTCAGTGGTGGGCCGTACAGATGGTCGCGTCATCCGAACTACGTGGCCGTGGTGGCGGAAGGGGTGGCGCTGCCGCTCGTACACACCGCTTGGCTCACGGCGCTGGTGTTCACGCTGGTGAACGGGGTGTTGCTCGCGGTCCGGGTCCGGGTGGAGGAGGCGGCGCTGGCCGGCTGAGCGGATCACGTGTTGATCGCGGTTTGCGCTCGCTTGCGTCACCGGCCCGGCCACGCCATTTCCGGAAGCCGTCATAGGGCCGGAGGTGGTTGCGATGAAATTTCGTCCTTTAGTAGCCAGCGTCGGGGTCGTTGGGCTCCTGACTTTGGCCGCCTGTGGCGGCTCGGGGGGATCCCACCAGGAGTCCGCCGCGCGGGCGCCCGCTACCGGTCCCGCAGCACCAAGAGCGTCGGCTACGTCCGGGGCCAAATCGCCCGCGGATGGCAAGCCTCTGCCTGAGCCTCGGACGTCTGCCTCTCCGGAGACTCAGGAGGACACGTCCGCGGCGCAGATCTCGACGTTCGCCCTGGACGTGGATACCGCTTCGTACACCTATGCCCGCCGTACCCTCCAGGAAGGACGCTGGCCCGAACCGGGGCAGATCCGGCCGGAGGAGTTCGTCAACGCGTTCCGGCAGGACTACGCGCAGCCGGCCGACGATGGGTTCACCGTCCACGTCGACGGCGCCAGGATGCCGTCACGCAACCAGGCCGTCCTGCGCGTCGGGCTGCAGACGCGCGGCTCCGACGCGGCGGCGCGGCGGCCCGCCAACCTCACGTTCGTGGTCGACGTGTCGGGTTCGATGGCCGAGCCCGGCCGGCTCGACCTGGTGAAGCAGTCCCTGCACACGCTGATCGACCAGCTCGCGCCGGGCGACCAGGTGTCGATCGTCTCCTTCAGCGACGAGGCCAAGCTCCTGGCCTCGATGACGCCGCTGGCCGCACGTGCCGAGCTGCACGCGGCGGTCGACCAGCTGGCCGTGGCCGGCAGCACCAACCTGGAGTCCGGGCTGGTCACCGGCTATGAGGAGGCGGCCAAGGCGTTCCGCCCCGCGGCCACCAACCGGGTCATCCTCCTCTCTGACGGCCTGGCCAACCAGGGCAGCACCGAGTGGCGTTCCATCCTGGACCGGGTCAAGGAGTACGCGGGGCGGCAGGTCACCCTGCTGACCGTGGGCGTCGGCCGGGACTACGGCGACGAGCTCATGGAACAGCTGGCCGACAACGGCGACGGCGCCGCCGTCTACGTCAGCACGCAGGAGGACGCGGACAAGGTCTTCGCCGCCCAGCTCCCGGCCACGATCGAACTGCGGGCGCGCGACGCCAAGGCACAGGTCGTGTTCAACCCGTCGGTCGTGGAGGGATACCAGCTCATCGGGTACGAGAACCGGGCCCTGACCACCGAGGAGTTCCGCGACGACAGCCACGACGGCGGCGAGGTCGGCCCCGGCCACTCGGTCACGGCTCTCTACGCGGTACGCCTCAAGTCCGGCGCTACGGGACAACTGGCCCAGGCGACCGTACGCTGGCAGGACCCCGACACCAGGAACCCCTCCGAGACGAGCAAGGCGGTGGACGTGGGCGCGCTGAACGCGTCGGTGTGGGAGAAGGCACCGATGCGACTGCAGGTGGACGTGGTGGCGGCGGCCTTCGCGGTCTACATGCGGGACCGGAAGGCGTTCGGGATGGACCTGCCGACACTGGGGGACCAGGCCAGACGGCTGGCGGGTGCGGCGGAGGACCCGATGGTGACGGAACTGGCGGGACTCATCGACAAGGCCCGCTCGGTCGGGTAGCCGCTCTCGGCTGGATCGCTCTTCTCGCTGGGCCGCTCTTCTGGCTGGGGTGCTCTCCGCAGGCCGGGTCGCTTCTTCGGAAGCGGCCCAATGCCTGTGGGCGGTTGGCTGGGACGTGGGTGGGTCTGGAGTCGGATAGACTTGTGGACGGTTCGAGGGGCTATGGCGCAGTTGGTAGCGCGCCTCCATGGCATGGAGGAGGTCTGGGGTTCGAATCCCCATAGCTCCACACAACAAAGGCCTTCATCGGGGCGCTTCGCGCTCAAGGGGCCTCAGACGTTTCTTCCAGTCGGGCCAAGGGCCCGACCCCTGGAGGACCTTCGCTTCGCTCCGGGCGTTCTTCCTGGGGCCACCCACCCGTTGCCCGTCTGGGTGGTTAGCCGTTTGACGCCCACCCGTCCACAAAGGCCTTCGCCTTGGGCGCTTCGCGCTTGCGGAGGCTCAGTCGTTGCTTCCAGTCGGGCCCAGTCCCGACCCCTGGAGGGCCTCGCTTCGCTCGGACGTCCTTATCTGGGCGCAGGCTTCGCCTGCGCATGCTGCAATAGCCCTTCCTGAATGGCTTGCCTGTCACCCGGCGGCGTAAGTATTCGGAGTCGCTGGAAGAGCCTCTTGATCAGTAGGGGGCACGAGATCGCGGGTTGTGAGACCACCCAGTGAGCATGTATGGAGAGCTGGGAAGCATTAACCGGGTCACCTGGCCGCAGTCGCGTCGCCCATGCTCCAGCGTGGAGGGGTGAATACTCACCCGTCGAGCCAGACGTTCGAGGTCATCGAGGTTTACGTAGTTCGCTTGACAACCCCAGATAATGATGGACTAGACATTGAACAGCCCGCCGGCGTGCATCTCCGGCGGGCTGTTCAATGTTGCCGATATCAGTAATCGTGGCAGGGAAGGCCTTGCGACTCATAGCCGCCGCCGGGCTTGTGGTACCAGAGTTGGGCGCAGAGCCGCTTACCGGCGACGTCCGATTTCCTGCCCTTCAGGAATTCCCTGGTGCCGCCGTTGTAGTTGTAGTCACCGGTTCCGCCGTACCGCGCCCCGGTCGCCGCGTACCAGATGTCTATGTGGTAGGTACCACTGACTCCGGCGACTTGCTGGACGTCGACCCGGGCGGTGCCGGCCGGGTCGGTATTCACGCCGATCCACATGTTGCCGTTTCTGCCAGCCGAAGCGGGTGACGCGACAGCGGCCGTGAGAATGCCGGCGAAGAGAACGCTGAGTGTCACACCCATTACGCGCCGACGGACAGGGCGACGGTGTCTCGATATCGTTTCCAAGGGAACCTCCGTGGGTCGTCCGAATGGTGGTGCGATGATGCTTACGATGCTTCAGCATTCGATCACATCGGTCCAGGACAGTGACGGGTCATTTGGCGGACATTGAAAATGTCCCAGCGGGCTCGTTGGGTTCGGTGCATCGGGTATTCACTAAGTGGGTTTTTTCTCCCACAACATGGACGGCTGGTGGTGTGGGGCTCGAGACGCGCGGGGGAGCTCAAGTCCTTCTCTTGGACGGACTAGCGGGATCTGATCGTGGCTACCCGTCAGCACCTGGGCGCACCGCTAGTGTGGTGCTGGGACAACTTGAATGACCTGTCCGGTCAGTTCGCCGATTTCGCCGCCGAGCACACCGACTGGTTGTCTTGTCCAGTTACCGACTTACGCGCCTGAGTCGAATCCCGTTGAGGGTGTCTGGTCGCTGGTCCGGCTGACTCTGGCCAACTTCGTCGTCACCGACCTGACCGGGCTCGTCCGGATCGTCAAACGCAAGCTGAAGAAGATCCAGTACCGGCCCCGCTTGCTCGCCGAATGCCCGTTCCAGACTGGCCTCACCCTTGACACCTCGGCAAACCCATAACCGACCCTACGAATTCAACCTGTGTAGCCGCGTTTCTGCGGCACGGCATATGAGGTCGTTCACGCGATATCGAGCGAAAGCAAAGCCCAAACAAATTTACCGCCAGTCGGTGGCCACCTGGTGCCCCACCGCTTAGATAACGCTTCGACCAGAAAGAGGCCACGGCCGCCTTCATCGTCAAGGGTCACGTCGCGGCGCTGTGGCGGCTCCCGTTTGGGATCCCACACTTCGATTACCAGTTCAGTAGCGTGCCGGTAGAAGCACAGGCAGACGACCTCCATGCGGTCGTACAAATCCGGGTAGCGCGCCTGAGGTGGAATGATGTTGGTGGCCTTGATTGCGTTTGTCACTATCTCGCTGACGACCAGTTCAGCATCATCGACTACCGACAACAGGTGCCATTTGTTCATCAGGAGCCTGGTGTGCATCCGCGCCGTGGCTATGGACGAGGCCATCGCGGGAAGTGGGATGCAGCTTACGAACTGATCTTGGGGAGTCTCGGCCATAATGCCTCGCAACTGCTGGTGCACGACTGGCCGACGCTTCCTTTGCTGCTGTTGTTTACGCCCGCCAGTCGTGCGGTCCGTGAGAGGTCAGACCGGCACGCAGAAAGCGAGAGGGTCGTTCTGCGCTCCGGTTTGTCGGGGACCGGGAAATCCCCGCCACGTGACTTTGCCCTGAACCTGGTCAAGAGGGCTATGCCACTTCCCGCATGAGGCGCTTATGCATCCCATGCATAGCCGCTTACGAAGCGTATGAGGGTGGTTTACAATTGGCCGTAATACCTGTCCAAGCGTCCATTTGCCAGCTTATTCCGTTTCGCCCTAATCCGAATTGGATAAATTACCGCTTGACTGGGTGTATTGGGCAGGTTCTCGGGCCAGGCTCCACACGAGGGGACAAGCATGACGACACGGCAGAGTCCCCGATCTTGTGAGGCCTGCGGGACGCGCCTGGCTGGCGACAACCGGAGTATCCGATGCGGCCCCTGCCAGCGCCGACGAGATCAACCCGGCGCGCAGCCGCCAGCCGTGCCGCCGGCCTTCTGGGCTGACAACGCCTTGCAGCAAGCGTTCGCCTCACGGCACATCGGGCGGGTTATCTGGGCGTACCGTCACCATCCCTCGCACGGGAGGCCGCTCTCCCAGGAACGCGTGGCTGGGTGGTTGCGTCTCAGCCAGGCCCAGCTCAGCCGCGTCGAATCCGGAGCGCCCGTCCAGGACCTCACACGTCTGATCACCTGGGCACGGCTGCTGGGCATGCCGCCTGCTCGCTTGTGGTTCCAGATGCCGGAGAAGACGGAGACGACCGCACCGCAGTTCTTCCCAGGAGCAACAGGGCACGCTCGCTCGAACATCGTCCATGCTGCCCGGGCAGTTTTCAGTGTCGATGAGCTACCACCGGATGAAGCTTTCCTGACCGATGCCCGCCGTTATGTCGACGGGCCCGTTGTGGAGGTCCTGCGTCAGCAGCTCGATGAAGGCAAGGCCGACGACGGCAGACTTGGTCCAGCCGCAGTCCTGCCGCAGGTGCTAAAGATGCTCGGCGCTATGCAGCACGCTGTCCGAGAGGTGAAGCCCGATGTCCGGCGGGCGTTGCTGACAGTGGGAGCGGATGGCGCGGAGTTCGTGGGCTGGCTATACCGCGACCTCCGCGATCTGAGAACGGCCACGTACTGGTATGACCGGGCGATCGAGTGGGCGCAGGAAGCCGACGACAACGCCATGCAGGGCTATGTGCTGCTTCGGAAATCCCAACTGGCCTATGACCGACGCGACGCGCTGCGGGTGCTCACCCTGGCCGAAGCGGCGCAGCGGAGCACCGCCCGGCTTCCGAGCAGAGTTCGCGCCGAGGTTCTGCAGCAAGAGGCCTTGGGCTTTGCCATGCTAGGCGAACCGCTGCGCATGGTCGAGCAGAAATTGGATGACGCCCGGCAACTGCTCGCACGCTCGACGGGCGAAGAGGCCGACATGCTCGGTGGGGTCTTCACCGACAGCACTCTCCGGCTGCGTAGCACCGCGTGTTACACCGAGGCGGGCAAGCCCGGCCAGGCGGCCATCTTGGGTCTGGAGGCAGCGCGGATCGCCCACGCCACGCGCTCGAAGCGGACGACTATCGTGCTGACGGACATGATGCAGACTCTGAGCCGCTGGGGTGCCCGGCCGCACGTTCGGGAACTGCGGGAGGCTCTGCACGAGGGTCGAACTGCCTAATCTCCGGCGCGCACCCACTCCGCCACCGTCTGAATCACCGACGCCTGCCAGACCTGGCTCTGGGGATTGAGATACTGCGGGTCGTCGTGGACGGCGAAACCGTGCTGTGATCCCTCGATTTCCACCAGGGTGCAGGGGACGGTGAACTGGGGCACTGCCGCGCGTGAGGACTCGATGGGCACCAGCGTGTCTCCGGTGCCGTGGACGATTAGCGTCGGCGCCTTGATCTCTCCCAGAACCGTGTGCGGTTGCAGCCAGAAGACCTCGTTGAGCAGCGGACGGCCGTGCTTCAGGCTGGGCGTGAAGGGAATAAACCCCTGCTCGGTGAGCTGCTGGGCGGTTTGCTCGTTCAGATAGTCGTCGTGCCAGTACGGCCTGCTGTCGATGGTGCGCTTCTTGTAGTCGAATTGTGGGTTGAGCAGTACCAGCCGCTGGACTTCCTCAGGACGGTGGGCGGCGTAGTAACCGCAGATCCCGCCGCCGAAACTGGCGCCGAGCAGGCTGATCCGGTTCGCCTCGGTCGCTTCGCGCACATGGCGCAGCGCCACCCGAATGTCGTTAAGGATCGTGGCCAGGGTCAGCTCCTCCTGGCGGCCTTCACTCTCACCGTGGCCGCGCAGGTCGAAGCGGAGCGAAGCCAGCCCGGCTTCAGCGAGCCCGGCCGCCAGGCGGGTGAAGAAGCCACCCTCCTCGCGAGTAACGCCGCCGCCATGGACGAGGACAACCGCGGATTCGGTCGATTCGCCTGGCGTTACCAGCGTTCCGGCGAGGTGGAGGCCGTCGAGGGTGCGCACGGTGACGGACGAGCTTTGGACATGCATGGCGCTCCTGGAGGTGATGGAAAACGCTATGGTCCCACCTCAGTGATCTGCTTGCTTGTCGCCCGGCGTGAGCGTTCGAGGTAGCAGCTTGATCAGCAAGGGCCCCGAGATCGCGGATTGTGAGGCCACCCTCAGCGAGCATGTATTGAGAGCTGGGGAGCGTTCAAGAACCTGACCGGGTCACATGGCCGCGGTTGCGTCGCCGTTCTCTATCTGGGACACGCGCATCTTGGTCACGCCCATTTTCTCGGCCACGTCGGACTGCGTGAGTCCGCCGTTCCTGCGCCGTTCGGCCAGATGCCAGGCATGCACGTACGCCTCGATCATGCGCCGGGTCTTGGCCAGTTCCTCCTCTCCTCCAGCGCGCGCGACATGCTCCTCGCGGACATCGCTCCACTTCTTGAAGCCGGTCATCGGGTTTCCTCCTCGGCGGGTTCGATCAGATAGCTCTGGTACGGCTCTTCAGGTTGCCGGATGGCCTTGCCGTGCCAGCGGTCGGGGGCGGCGGGCTGCTCACGGATTGTCCCGGCGACAAGCAGAATGGCGCAGCTGAAGTGCGATCTGCTTTGTGCGGGACTCGGTGTTCCCGCTCGTGTGGGGACGTTGAGGACTTGGTAGCCGACTGGTGCGCTGACCACGAACCTTCGCCGGCGGTGGGCGTAGCAGTCTCGGGTTTTGTCCTGCCTCGGTTTCTTGTCTGTAAGGGATTCTCCCCTTGATGGACAGCAGGAGCGGGGCAGGCACGAGACGATCCGGGGCCGCTGGGCGGTGATCGTGGTGGCGTCTACGCCGAGGCCGGCCGATAGAGTGATCCGGTGAGACTGACGCATTTCGGGCACGCCTGTGTGCGTGTCCAGGACGGCGATCGGGTGCTGGTGATCGATCCGGGCACCTTCTCCGACGCGGAGGCGGCGCTGTCCGGAGCCACGGCCGTGCTCGTCTCCCACGAGCACCCCGACCACGTCGACGTCGAGGCGCTCAAGGCAGCTCGGGCGGCCAACCCCGCCCTGACCGTCCACACCCATGCGGCACTGGCCGCCGAGCTCGGCGAGGGAGCGGTCGCGGTCGCCGCGGGCGAGACCTTCACCGCCGCCGGCTTCACCGTGAAGGCCGTGGGCGGCGTGCACGCCGAGGTCATCGACGGACTGCCCGGCTGCCCGAACCTCGGGTTCATCGTGGATGGCCTCTACCACCCGGGAGACTCCCTGTTCGTCCCCACCGACGAGGTCGACACCCTGCTGGTCCCGGCGGCCGGCCCCTGGGTGAAGATCGGCGAGGCCATCACCTTCGTCCGAGGCGTCCGGCCGGCCCGCGCGTTCCCGATCCACGACATCCAGCTCAGCAAGGTCGGTCTGGAATACTTCGACGCATGGCTTGAGGAGGAGACCAACTACGCCCGCCTCCCGGTAGGCGATTCAGTCGATCTCTAGTGGGATGGCCACGAACGTTCGCTCTCCGTTCTCCCTCTCCCACAGGGGCACCGATCCAAGGGTCGGACCCGCAGCTCCTCTCCCCCTGGGGGTGCTTTCGACCCGAGGGCCCCAACCATGCACGACTTTCGTTGCTCTCGGGGACCTGCATGATCCACTGCTCGCCCTCTGGGGGACCGCCTTGCAGAAGGCGGTGACGGTTCCCGCACCAGGCCGTCCCGTCACCGTGATGAGGGGACGATTGGTTTCAGATGCGGGGCCGAAGGGTGCGCCTGACGGCGACGCCGCCCAATGCGAGAGCGGGGATGAGGAGGATTCCCGCTTCGGTCCATTGGAACTGCCAGAACCTGTTCGCAGGGTGAAATTCGGTGATCTGTCGATAGCCGTGGCTGAATGAGCACTTGTCGTATTTCTTGGTCGTCTCGTCCGTCCCACAAGGGCTGGCGAGCGCAAGCGCTCTTTCCTGAGAGGTGAACCTCACGCCGCTTCTGTCGATCCAGTAGCTGCTCACGTACAGGGACTGGTGGGGGCTCGTCCATGACCTTGGTCTGCACGACTCGCTCCGGCGTCGCATAGGAGGATGGCGCTCTGAGGAGTCCGAAGAATGCTAACGCGCACACCGCCAGGGTCACCGCCATCGCCGGCAGGCTCCGCCGGAACAGCGCGCCCGTGGCCATGCCGAGCACGAAGGCGGACAGCCACCACGCCGGCGGAAGGATGCCTACAACGCGGAACCATTTCAAGTCGAAGTGGTCAACGTTGTAGGGGGGACGTCGAAGGCGGCCAGCCACGGGGTGACGATGCCAGCCAGCACCAGCCCGCCGAGCGTGACCGAAACACCGAGCCCGACGATCTTGGCCGCCAACCAGCGGCGCCGCGTCACCGACTGGGTCCAGGTCAGTTGGTGCGTGCCGTGCTCGAACTCCCGGGCCAGGAGCGGAGCGCCCCAAAAGGCGCCGATCATCGCCGGGGCCAGCAGCGGAAGCCATCCGAGAAGTTCACCCACCGGCCGTATGAGCTCGTTCATCCCCACGATGTAAGAGCTGCATGCGGGCGTGTCGGTCACGCAGTCGGTCGCCGGAGCGTTCTGGGCGGCAAAGTCGGCCGCGCCCAGACCGCTGATGAGCAGAACTACGCCGAGGACGGCCAGCAGCGCCGTGGTGAGGAGCACCTGCATGCGGTGCTGCCGCCAGGTAAGCCACAACACTTCTATGTCTCCTTAGCGGTCAGGTGTCGGCGTACTGCCTGATGTGCAGGGGCGAGTACGAGTAAACGTGCAGAGCTGCCAGAAGCACTGTGCTTGGCAACGACCTGCAGCGCATCGCGGCCTCCCTCGGGCGGATCACGGGAGCGTGCCGCGCCGTGTAGCGTCGCCGACAGGTGTACATTGTTACCATGGTAACAGTCGAACGCACACAGACAGGCTTGCGGCTCGAGAAGAACGTGCTCAAGGTACTCAAGGGACTGGCCGAATACCTCGACATCTCGCTGGGCGACTTGGTGGAAGGCATCGCGCTGCACTCCTTCGACGGCAAGGCGCCCTTCACGCCCGCAACCCTCGACAAAATCGAGCAACTCAAGGCCGTGTACGGCTTGACGCTGACATCCGCCGACGCGCATCGGCTGACCGAGCGATGAGCGGCGCGCAATACACGCTCACCGGTCGGCTGGCGGTCGCGCTGCCGCCCGAGGAAGCATTCACGCTGTTCACGCCGCGCGGCGAGGAGCAGTGGGTGGCCGGGTGGCAGCCCCGTTTCCCGGTGAAGACCCATGACGACTCCGCCCCTGGCACGGTCTTCGAAACCGGCGCGCACAGCGAGCGGACCATCTGGGTGGTGGTCGAGCGCGAGCCTGAACGGCGCGTCTCGTACGCCAGGGTCACACCCGGTTCCCGGGCCGGGACCGTCACCGTCGAGGTGGATGCGGATGGGCAGGGCGGCAGCACGGTACGGGTCACGTACGCCCTGACCGCACTCACGCCAGAGAGCCAGGGGCCTCTGCACGAGTTCGCCGAGCGCTATCCGGACTTCCTGCAGTCGTGGGAGGAGGAGATCGCCCGCCATCTCGGGGCCCGGCCACCGAGCGCGGCCGCCCAGTCGTAAACGGGCGCATCGCCAGGGACGAGCACCTCGGAGCCGCTCCGAGGTGCTCAGCACCACCCCGGGCAAGGCCCCCCGCTCAAAAGACTCGTCATTGCGACCGACTCGCAGATCATCTCTGCACGTTTAGTCGTACTCGCCTCTGCACTTGAGCCTGTACGCCGACATCAGGAAATGGTCAGGGCGGCAGTGAGGTGGTGTCGGGGCGGCGCAGGTAGGCCAGCACCAGCTCCTCCAGGCTCACGCCGGACGCGCTCCATCGCGGGTCGTGCAACGGAGTTCCCGGGCCGGTGCGAGCCAGCAGGTCGGCCTGCCGTTCGCTGCGGCTGTCGCTGATCACCGGCATCCGGGCCGCCATCCCGTCGGCGAGCTCGGCCTGGCCGGACAGCATCTGGTGGGTGGCGAGCAGCTCGTCGACCTCGCCGCTGATCTGGACCTGGCCGCGGTTGAGCACCACCAGCCAGTCGCAGGCGTTGGTCAGGTCGGACACCACATGGGAGGACAACACGACGGTCATCTGAGTCTCGGCCACCGCCGCCATCAGGGAGCGCATGACGTCGTGCCGGGCCACTGGGTCGAGGTTGGCGAGCGGTTCGTCCATGACCAGCAGATCCGGCCGCTTGGCCACGGCGATGGTCAGCGCGACCTGTGCCTGCTGACCTCCAGAAAGCTTGCCGACCTTGCGGTTCAACGGGATGTCCAGTTCCGCCAGTCGCTGCCGGGCTGGGGCGTCGTCCCACCCCGGATTGAGATGGTGTCCGAACCGGAGCATCTCAGCGACGGTAAAGCCGTTGTAGAGGGGTTTGTCCTGGGCCAGGAACGCCACCCGCGCGAGGGCCGCAGCGCGCTGCCCGACCGGTTCGCCGAAGACACGCACGCTGTCCCGGGTGGGGGCGATCAGTCCGGCGACCACGTGCAGGAACGTGGACTTGCCCGCGCCGTTCGGTCCAACGAGTGCGACGACCCGGCCGACGGGGACGGACAACGTGCAGTCGCGCAACGCCCACGTGCCCCGATATCGCTTGGCGAGCCTTATGGCCTCCAGAGCCGTCGGGCTCTGCGCGGGGGCGGTGAGCTCACCGGATCCACCGCCGAACATCCTCACTGTCCGATCCGCCGTTGAATGCCGCACCCACAAGGAAACCACGGCGGACGCCCGCCGGTAATCACCGACGACATGCTGCACACCGTGCTCCGCCGCGAACGGCGAGCCGGTGGAGGACATCCGCCCGGACCTGATCATCCCCACCGGCAAGCGCAAGGGGCAGCACCCTGGCCTGGCGAGCATCTACGGGGCGCGAATGCGAGATACGGATCTTTGCGGGCAAGTGCTTCAGCGCTGACCAGGTGCTGCCGGGCGGTCGAGAGCATCCGCTCGGCGAGTTCGGCATCCGCGACGACCTGGGTGAGTTCGCGTCGTGAAGCATGTCGATGATCTCGTCTCTCCCGCGCGCGCCCAACTCGTCATTCGCCGTCTCCAATGGGGATCGGTACGGGCACCTGGGGACGGCCTCGACCCGTTCGGAACGTCTACCGGGAACTCTGAGGCGCCCTACGGATAAAGACGGTCGTGACAACCACCTCAGAACGGGAGCTCGTCTTGACGGACCCCCCACTTCCAAGTGGCCATCAGCTATCGGTAGGCGGACAAACGGGGCTGGCGGACGACCGGGACGACTCCTCCATCATCGAAGCATCGCTGCGCACACCGGGGTGCTTCGCCGCGCTCTTCGATCGCCATGCCGCCGCGTTGCACCGCTACGCCGCGCGGCGCCTTGGGCTCGACCAGGCCGAAGACGTGGTGGCCGAGGCGTTCACCAGGGCTTTCGAGACGCGCCACCGGTACGAGTTCGGCCGTACAGAGGCGTTGCCCTGGCTGTACGGCATCACCACGAACGTCATCGGCCTGCACCGGCGTGCCGAAATGCGCGGTTACCGGGCCCTGGCCCGCACGGGTGAGGATCCGGTTGTCGCGGCGTTCGACGAGCGGGTGGCCGCGCGGGTCTCCGCATCGGCCACCCGGCAACACCTGGCCGCCGCGCTGGCGAGACTCGGCCGCGGTGAGCGGGACGTGCTGCTGCTGATCGCCTGGGGCGATCTGACGTACGAGGAGACGGCACAGGCGCTGCGGGTGCCCATCGGCACGGTCCGATCACGCCTGTCACGCGCCCGCCGCAAGGTCGCGCGCGCTCTGGGCGGCGTCAATCCGGTTGAGACGAGAGAGGACGAACGATGAACGACCTTGAGCTGATCAAGCATCTGCGCTCGGAGGTGGCGGAAACCAACCCGGACGCCTTGACCGGCGCGCGGGGGCGACTGCTGGCCGTGATGGCCCGCACGGCGGCTCCTCGGCGGTCCCGGCGGCCTTTGACCGTGCGTGTCACGGGCCTTGCCGCTACCGCGGTCGCGGCGGCCGTCGCCGTCGTGATCGCCATGGGTCAGGCCGCCGCGCCCGCCAAGCCACCGCCCTCTGCCGGTGACGTCCTGCCGATGACCTCTGCCAGGAACATCCTGCTCGTGGCCGCCGCCAGCGCGGAGCGTGCGCCACAGGGTTCTGGGACGTACTGGCACATCAAACGGGAGAGCGAAGATGGCCGGCATTTCTGGGGCGAGAGCTGGACCACGCGCGACGGGCAGCGGTGGAGCAGGGGCATGCTGGGCAGCGGGCCCGGCGTGGTGAAGGAGCCCTCGGGCGCGTTCTGGCTCGGGCCCGCGGACGGCGATACCAAGGTCTCCATGGAGGATCTCGAGGAGTTGCCGACAGACCCCGCGGCGTTGCGGCAGAAGGTCGCCGAGATGCAGACGGGTGGTCCCATCGGGGACTACGACATCGCCTTCCTGCCGCTGCTCTCGCTGATCGCGGAGTTGCCCGCGCCCGCGGACGTGCGCTCGGCGGCGTTCCGCGCGCTCGCCGAACTCCCGGGCGTGCAGCGGCTGGGCACGGTCGAGGGCGGGGAGGAGCTGATGGTCATCAACGGCGGCCGGGAGGTCAGGCTGGTCGTTGATCCCGCGACTTCCCGGGTGATCCGTACCAATCGGCTCCCCACCGCTGACGGAGGGGTGGCGGGTTCGAAGGACGGCCTCATCAAGCTGACCACAGGTTGGACGGACCAGCTTCCCCGCTAAGGCCCTTCTCCTACGTACGTGAGGTAGATCATGACTTTAGGCAAGTCGCTCCTCGCCGCTTGGCTGGCGGGAACGATCGGTGTCACACCCCTACAGGCACCGGCATCACCGACTCCATCTCAGCAGGTGAACGGGGTGACCCTGATCACCGGTGACCGGGTGGTGGTCACCGGTCAGGGGCATCGGGTTGAGCCAGGGCCTGGCAGGCAGGTCGGCTTCTCCAGCCAGGTGCGCAGGGGCCACCTGTATGTGATCCCGTCGGACGCCGCGCCGTTGCTCGCGCAGGGCGTGCTGGACCAGCGGTTGTTCGACGTCACCCAGCTCCTGGCCTGGGGGTACGGCGACGCCGGCACCCCCGACATTCCCGTCATCGAACAGGGCATCACCACGTCACTGGGTTCCGCGCGGGTGCGGCGGTTATCCAGTCTGGGCATGAGCGCGGCACGTGTGTCCAAGGCGAACGCCGCGCAGACTTGGCGGACTCTCACCGGAGCCCGCACCCTGGCCGCGGGCCGTACCAAGGTGTGGCTGGACGGCCGCAGGAGCTTCTCGCTGGACGAGAGCGTCAAGCAGATCGGCGCGCCGCAGGCGTGGCAGCAGGGCTTCACGGGCAAGGGCGTCACGGTCGCGGTCCTCGACTCCGGCTACGATCCCAACCATCCGGACCTGAAGGACGCGGTCGTACGGGAGGGGAATTTCAGCGACGAACCGGACATGAGCGACAACAACGGCCACGGCACCCACGTCGCCTCGATCGTGGCGGGCAGAGGCGAGAAGTACCGGGGCGTGGCCCCGGAGGCGAGCCTGGCCATCGGGAAGGTGGGCGGAGCTGCGGGCCTGACCGAATCTGAGGCCCTTGCCGGTATGGAGTGGGCCGCCGTCGAGGTGAAGGCCAAGATCGTCAACATGAGCTTCGGCGGTCCCGACGGCCCCGGGCTGGATCCGCTGGAGCAGGCGGTCAACACGCTGTCGGAACAGACCGGCACACTGTTCGTCGCGGCGGCGGGAAACGACGGCATCGAGGCCAGTGTGCTCAGTCCCGGTAGCGCCGAGGCGGCACTCACTGTGGGCGCGGTGGACAAGCAGGGCCGGATGGCCGGCTTCTCCAGCCAGGGGCCGCGCGTGAGCGACCACGCGATCAAACCCGACGTGACCGCGCCCGGGGTCGACATCACGGCCGCCGCCGTCGGGGGCGGCTACCGGGTGATGAGCGGCACCTCGATGGCCACTCCGCACGTGGCGGGAGCGGGGGCGATCCTGGCCCAGCGCCACCCGGACTGGACCGGCGCGCAGATCAAGTCGGCGCTGATCGGCAGCGCCGCCCCGGTCCAGGACGCGACGCTCTATCAGCAGGGTGCCGGGACGATCGACCTGGTACGCGCGCTGCGGCAGCAGGTCGTGCCCAAGCAGGCCAACGTGTGGGCGGCCTTCCCCTGGAACGGCACCGGCGGCCGGACGGCGACCAGGACGATCACCTACGCCAACGCGGGCGACGCACCGGTCACCCTCGAGCTGTCGGCGGACAGTGAGGTGCTGAAACTGCCGTCCGACCAGGTCACTGTCCCGGCCATGGGCGAGGCGTCGGTCACGCTCGCCATCGACGCGAGCAGGCAGGCCCCGGGTGACTACCCGGGAACGGTCACCGCCAGGTCGGGCGAGACGGTGATCCGCACGCTGGCCGGCGCGTACGTCGAGCAGGAGTCCTACGACGTCACCATCACCGTCGTCGGCAGGCAGGGCCTGCCGGTGAACCCCCAGGAGGGAGAGGTCTACGACGCCGAGACCGGGGCCCTCCACGCGCTGTCCTTCCAGGAGGGGAAGGCTACGGTACGACTGCCCAAAGGCGACTGGAACCTCTATACCAGCACCAGCGAGAAGATCGACGGGCAGCCTGTGCTGACGATCGCCGACTCCCCGCTGAAGGTTGACGGCAGCGACCAGCGGTTCACCGTGGACACGCGTCAGGGCAAGCCGACGAAAACCACCATCGACGATCCGAGCGCCCAACTCCAGCGCGTTCTCTCCCTCGGGCTGGACCACGGCGCGTGGGGCCTCTGGACCCACGTGTTCGGCCTTGACGCCAACTCCCAGGTCTTCGTCATTCCCGCCGTGTCACCAGGTCTGACCTACACCCTGGCGACCACGTGGCTCAGCAAGGACGTCTCGCCCAGCCCGTACGTCTACACCCTGGTCGACCGGCGCAGCGGCGGTCTTCCGGACGATCCCACCTACCACGCCGAGCAGAAGGAGCTGGCCGAGGTCACCGCGACCAACCGGGCCTCCGGAGCGGCTGCCACGGGCGCTTTCCTGGTCGGGCTGCATGTCGGCGGTTCGCTGGGAGCCTTCCCGGTATCGTCGGTCGGCGGCATCGCGCTGCCCGGCCGGCTCGTCCACTATCGGACCCCTGGTCTGGTCTTCGAGAGCGCCCTCGAGGTCGGCACCGCGCTGACCTCCGACGGCGGCAAGCTCATGAAGCGAGGTCACACCAGCGAAGTGTGGAACGCCGCCGTCACCGGGCCGTCGTTCCTGCTGCCGGCCGGCCACCGTACCGGCGACAGCCTGACCTTCGCCGGGACGGGGATGTTCGCCGACGGGCAGCCGGGCAGGACCGGCTCGGACGCCGCCGCCAACGGCACTGCCACTTTCGCCGAGGACGGCAAGGTGCTGGCCACCGCCGACCTCGCCAACTGCGACGCCCACCAGCCGCAGAGCTGCGAACTGCGCGCCAACCTGCCCGCCGGATCCGGCACCTACACGCTGACGGCGTCGATGCGCCGGCAGGCCACGCTCTCCACGGAGGTGAAATCGGTCTGGACGTTCCCATCCGCTACCACGGCCGAGGAACAGCCGCTGCCCCTGATGGCCGTCCGCTACAGCCCCGAGGGCCTGGACGACTTCAACCGTGCCAGGCCGGGCAGCACGACCCGCATGCCTGTGTGGGTTGAGCGCAACCCCGGCTCCCCGAAGGCGGGGGTGAAATCGATCCGGCTGGAGATGTCCGCCGACGACGGCGCCACCTGGCGTGGTGTCCCAGTCACCCGCACCGGCTCGGGCTGGACCGCCATGCTGACGAACCCTCCCGCGGCCGGATTCGTCTCCCTCCGCGCGACGGTCACCGACTCCGCCGGCGACGGGGTGACCCAGACGATCACCCGCGCGTACGCCGTCGGCTGATCCGCAACGGTGAGGGCGCCCCGAGGCGGCCTCACCGTTCCGGCAAGCCGCGAGAAGGCCCTGACCAGCCAGATCGAACAGACTCAAGCCTAGATCGAGGAGTTGGCCAGTCGCCTGCGGGAACTCGATCAAGATCTCGATCACCTCCGGATCGCCCGCAAGACCCTGCGCGTCCTTGCCGCCGAGCCCGATCCGGCACCGGTGCCGGATCGGCTCCCGTGGTCCCTGATCACCCCGTCTACCAGCAGATTCTCGCCCTCGTGACCGGCATCGGCCAGCCCACGCGAGCACGTGACCTCTGCCTGCCCCTGGACCTGCCCCTGGAGCGTGAGAACATCGAGAACACCCGCGCCAAGCTCAAACGCCTGGTCAGCCTCGGCATTCCCGCGGAGACCGAGCCGGGATTGCTCACTCAGCCGCGCCCGTAGCCCGGCAACGAGCCCGTGACCAGCTCTCCTCCCGCAGCGCAAGCGACCAAAGGGACATTAACTCGCGAACCGCCTTCTCGCGACTGTACTTCTCCGGATGTCCGCAAAGGGTTCCAAACGCCTGTAACAACTTCACCGCCCGGGATTCCAGCGCTTCGCAACCTCTGTGGCTTGTTTGTTGCCCAGCGTGTGAGTGCTGGGGGAAATCGGTGAAGGGCCTCTTGGTCGGCAAGGGTCAGACGGGGACCTTCGCCCTGCAACGGACGAATCACCGAGGATCATTGATAGCTCGGTGAACGGTTTCACAGGACGAACGGGGACAGGTGATGAAGTGCCTTGTCTGCCGCGTCTACCACCGCGGTCGCGGCCGGGAGGTCATCGCGGACGCTGTCCTCGTCGATCCAGGTCGTCGTAGTCGGATACTCGCTCTCGTGTCGGGTCGTACGGATGCGATCAACCGGCCGGAGGATCGCTCCCATGGAAGCGCCGAACTGCGCACGGGCGGCATGCTGCACCGCCACATGGCCACCGGTTGTCGTCGCCCGCAGGCCCTGGATCTGGAGAAGCGCCGCCAAGGACTTGCGGACCGCGTCATGCAGGGCCGCGTATGCGAGATACGGATCTGTGCGGGCAAGTGCTTCAGCGCTGACCAGGTGCTGCCGGGCGGTCGAGAGCATCCGCTCGGCGAGTTCGGCATTCGCGACGACCTGGGTGAGTTCGCGTCGTTGAAGCATGCCGATGATCTCGTCTCTCCCGCGCGCCCAACTCGTCATTCGCCATCTCCTGGGGGGATCGGTACAGGCACCTGCGGGCGGTTGTGCAGCTCGCGGATGAACCCGTCCTCGTTGGCTTCCCACCGGGCGCGAGTGATGACCACCGTGTTGACCTCGCGTGCGAGTCTGGACCTTGCGCGGGCGGTGGCCTCGTGGAGATCGTCGCGATCGGGACGGCCGATGACGAGAAGGTCGATGTCGACCGGGGCGGGGCCGGGCTCCCCGCGCATGCGTGCCGCCCACGAGCCGAAGACAGCGGCTTCCTCGATCCCGTTGAGGTGGGACAGCTCTTCGGCGAGGACTTGAGCGGGACCCAGGATGATGGTGACCAGGTCGCGCAGCGGCCCGTAGAAGGGGGCCGTCTGGTTGGCCCGGACCAGTTTGGTGCGTCCCACGTGACGCGAACTGAGGACGCCGGCTTGTTCGAGCCGGGACACCTCGCGGGCCATGGTGCCGCTGTCGGTCCCGGCGGCCTCGGCCAGCTCGCCGACGGAGTTCTCCGCATCGCCCACGTATGTGTGCGTCAGCACAGCACATGTGATCCGAGACCGGAAGATCGGGAAGATCGACGGCGGTGGTTGTTGCATGCCTGGGTCCTTCGTCAGAGGCATGCGTGACAGGCTGATCACGCTCAGTAGAGTACTGTCAAAAAGCCAGGATATTCTGACTCTTTGACAGATTACCTGGTCGATGGCTAGGACGGAGTGGCCCCTGACTGGTCTGCAACTCGTGATCGCTTTCAGGGACCCACTTGGACGCGGCTCCGAATCCGTTCAACCATTGGGGTTAGGCGCTGCCGAGAAAACCCGGACTCTTCAGCCCAAGTTGCTGACAGAAGTCAGCGCTCATGCGGAGCAGTTCCCTCGCTGGGACCGGCCTTCTACTGGTGGCTGCCAGGTTGGCATGGGCCTCGTCGGACCACAGGAAAGGGTAGAAGGCGATCCCTTGAGCCGGGGGCAACGCGCGAACCTCGGCTCGCCACCCGGGCCAGCGCAGGCTGCCATAGAACTGCTCCAGGCGACCGGTCAACAGCCAGGTCAGCCACGCGCCGTACCCCATCTCCAGTGCCTGCCACTCCAGGGATTCCGGAGCGAAGTAGATCACTTGCCCAGGAGTACCCGGTCGCCCAGCTTCGGCCGCATCGTGCCCGTTCAGCGCGAAGACGCCGCCGAGGACGTCCTGTCCCACGATCAGTCCGTTGGCGGGGCGCCATTCCGGGTCAAAGGCGGCAGGAAAACGATTCACCTGGGCCAGGCCAGGCAGCGCATCAGCACCAGTCATCGTCGAGCCGCCGAACACCCGCAGCCATCCTCCGTCCAAGATCAACCCACCGGAGTGCAGAGCCAGCGCACCGAGATACGACTCCACGCTGACCTGAAGCTGTAACAAGCAGGAACGACCTTGCTCAGGATCGCCGGGAAGCACCTTCAGCGGCACGGATGTGGTTGCGAACTCCTTCTGCAACACCGGCCACGCCGGATCGTCCCCGTGGATCAGTTCACTGAGCTCCCGCATCCGCACATCGTCGCACCGCTCGAAGCACAGGTGGCCAACCTGACCTCACCGTAACCAATAATTGCTCTACGTGTGCTTAGGTGGACCTTTGACAGTTTGTGTGCCGGAGTGGGGTTAAAGGGTGTCAAGGTACGGTTGGCGTCACACGGTGTTCGCGCCTGTGGTGGGCTTGCTGCTCTCCGCGTTGCTGCTGATGGCCGGAGTGGTGGGAGCCCTGCTGGAGTCCGTGGGCGCGACCACGGCCCCGCCGGCCGCGGAGCTCGTGGTCACGCTTATTTTCGCGGTGTTCGTGACCACCGTGCTCAGGATCGCCAGGGCCGTACCGGACATCCGGCGGGAGAGTGCCGCGACGGCGCGGGCCGTGGCGAACGTCCAGGCGGTGAAGCCGACCGAGGACACGCTGGTGGGGCGGCGGCTCAAGCTGTTCAAGGAGGCGGCCGAGGCCGGGAACGACTGCGAGGCGGTGCTGAGCGCCCGGTCCGCGCTGGACGACAGTGAGATGGCCAACAAGCACCACCTGGACCACGCGCTCATCTGGGCGCTGCCGGTGTTCGGATTCATCGGCACCGCCCTGACGATGGCCGCGATGGTCAGCGCGTTCTCGAACGCCCTGGACAGCCAGGGCGACCCCGGCGTACTGATCACCGCGCTCAAGCAGCACGTACTGCCCGAGCTGGCGTCCGCGTTCGGCGTCACCCTGATCGCGCTGTTCCTGAGCGTGCTCGCGTTCGGTGCGATGGCCCTGACCGAACGGGCGGAGCGGGCCAGTGTGGTGGCCGCCGATGAGGTGTTCCTCATCTATATCGCGCGCCTGCCCGCGAAGCAGGCGGCTCCCGCCATGCACGGGCTCACCCAGGAACTGGCCCAGTCCAGAGGCAGGACCGAAGAGCTCGTCAAAGGCCTGGACGCGCTGCGCACCGCGGTGGAACGGCTGAGCGCCGCCGAGAGCCGGCCGCAGAAGTACACCCTGGTGAGGGAGAAGTGAGGAAGCGACCCGTCCGATCGTTCGCACCGCCGCTCGACCTGCGCTTCATCGACCTGTTCATGGCCATCGTCCTGGCACTGTCCTTCGTGGCGATCATGCTGACCGTCGTGGCTCGGATGCTGCCGACGGACGTCGCCTCGCCGCCCGCGCGGCAGGAGAAGAGCGTGGCCCAGCTCAAGAAGCAACTCGACGCCGCCGTGGTGGCCAGGCAGAAGGCCGAGGCCGAGCTCCGCACCACACAGGCGCAGATCGCCGAGCAGACCGCCTTCGCTCTGCCCTGGTGGCTGATCGGGTTCTGCGCTCTGCTCGGTGTGCTCACCGTGTTCATGACCTGGCGGATCCGGCTGTGGAACAACGGGAATCTGCCGCGGCTGCGGAGTTGGCTGATGGTCACCGTGGTGGTGGCCGCGGTCACGGTGGTGATCAGGTCGCTGAGCGACGGTGACGGCTATCTGCTGCTCGCCGAGATCCCCTGGTGGGCGGCCGATGCCCTCTGTCTTGGGCTGTTGCTGGTCGCGTATGTGCTGATCTCCGACATCCGGGCCAGCCACGCCACACTCGGCGAGATCAGGGTGCGGTCTGTCGGGTCACCATCGGCTTCGCCTCCCAGCGCTTCGCGTTAGTGGGTGGAAGGGGCTTGATCAGCGAGGGGATAGTCGCCACGCTGCGGTAGCTTCGATGTCCGGTCAGGCGCCGGGCCGAAGGTATGCGAATGACCATCACTTTCCGTGTTCGTAGTGTAACAATGAGCGTCATGCCATCCCCCCCACATGACACCCTCGTCAAGCTGTTCTCCTACCGCCCTCAACTGGCGGTGGAGATCATGCGTGACTTCCTGGGGGTGAACCTGCCCGACACCCCGCTGGTCCGAGTGGAGAAGAGCACCTTCAACACCCGCCCTTCCGACGATATCGAGGCCGACCTGGTCGTCGTGCTGGGGCCACCACGGCCGCCCGCCCACGCGATCATCGTGGAGATCCAGCAGGACAAGTCCAAGGAACCCCGGCAGTTCGCCCGCTACGCCGCCGCCCTGTGGTTGATGCTGGGCTGCGACGTCTCGGTCCTGGTCATCTGCCCCAGCCGGATAGTGGCGGACTACTACGCGCAGCCGGTCGAGTCCGGGCTGACCGGCTATCGCCTGCGGCCCTGGGTGCTGGGGCCGGATAGCATCCCGGCCATCATCGACCCTCACGAGGCCGCCGCCCACCCGGAGCTCGCGGCCATGTCGGTCATGGTCCACGGCCACAACCGTAAGGTCGTCGAGGCGTTCGCCACCGCGCTGGCGGACGTGACCGATGAACACGCTCCGGATTACTTCGAATACGCTTACAGTATGTCCGCGCCCGAGATCCGCCGTCTGATGGAGGAGATCATGAAGTCCGCGTCCACCGAATGGCCGGTCTACAGCCCCTTCGCCCGCGAGCACTTCGGCCGCGGCAAGGCAGAGGGTCAAGCGGAAGAGGCTGGCAGGTCGGTGCTGCTCGTGCTGGCTGCCCGTGGCTTCAACGTTCCCGACGACATTCGCGACCGGATCACCACCTGCGCGGACCTTGCCCAACTCGAAACGTGGCTTGCCCGAGCGGCCACCACCCAGACCCTTCAAGGCTTGTTCGACGAAGTGGGCTGAGCGCGGGCCGCCTGGCAGGCGATGGGCTCGACCGCCTGCTCCGTACGGCAGTCTCTGGGGCATCGCCGCAAGTCCGAGACCAATCTAGCGCTTGGGCTAAGGGTCGTGTAATGATGTAATCATGGAAACTCTCTTTGAGCACGCAGGCGGCCAAGAAGGGCTCCACAGGTTCATCGACATCTTCTACGGAAGTCTCTTATCCGACCCACTACTCCAGCCATTGTTCGGCGAGGGACTTCCGCAACACGTGGCGCATCTGACGGCCTTCACCGCCGAGACCTTCGGCGGGCCCGACACTTTCTCCCTGGAAATGGGCGGGTTTTCGATGCTGATCGATGCGCATCGGGGGCTGAAGATCACGGAGGCGCAGCGTCGGCGGTTCGTCGAGCTGTACATGGCGGCCGCCGACCAGGCGGGGCTGCCCGACGACGTGCCTTTCCGGGAGGCGCTGCGGTCCCATGTGGAGTTCGGGTCGAAGGTGGCGATGCAGAACTCTCACGCCGAAACCGACGACCAGCTTCACCCGCTTCGGGAGGTTCCGCAGTGGGGGTGGTCCGAGCCGAGTCAGTAGTTTCGACTGTCGCCAGTTCTTCCGTCACCTGAGCGGTAGGTGAATAGCTCTCTTGAGAAGTCGTCGAAAGGGTGGCAGCCGCCCAGGACGGGGCCTGGGCGGGGGGTTTCCGCGCAACTGCGATCAGCGCAGAGCCCGTGGCCTTCGCCGCGAACCCTACCTGCGCTGTAGCAGCAGGGTGAATAACACGTTGGTGGCCGTGCTGAGCATGAACATGGTCACCGCGACGATCAGGTCATCGCGCTTCCGTGACAGCAGCCCGCCCTGCGAGCCTTCCGGAACGTTGATGATGACCGCCTGCGTGAGGCCGGCCCCGAGCCGCTTCCACAGGTACTTGATTCCCAGCCCGAGGGCCAGCGGAGCCATCGTGACCGGGAGCAGGCTCAACCACACCGGGCTCGAGGACGAGCCGAGGAAGCGGCTCGCGATCGCCGCGCCGACGATCGCCGCGACAGTTCCGACGGCCAGGCCGGGGATATGGGCGAACTGCGCCCAGGTGCGCTTTCTCTCCTTGCAGATCTCCCTGATCCGGGCTGCGTCGTTGGCCGTCTCGTCCACTCGGTAGCGGAGCAGCAGAGCCGTCGCCGAGGAGAGCGTCAAGTCCATGATCTTGTCCTTGGTCACGGGGTCGCGCCGGATCATCCTCACTATCTTCAGGCTCGGGGTCATCTTCGAACCGAGGTCGGCGATGTCCGCCGAGGAGGTGGATTCGTACACAACGTAGTTGGAGTCGGTCCAGATGCTGGAATAGGCCCCGGTCTGCTCGAATATCTTGGCGAGCTGCTCCAGTTGCTCGCGGTGGAGCTTTGTCGGCCCGAGATTCTCTTTCCTTGGCGTTCCAAGGCATCGGGAGGTGATGGCCACTAGGCTGCCTTTCGATCTTCGTAGTGGTACTGACCGGCTGTTCAGGCCCCCCAGGCGCCGACTCCGAAGCGGCCGAGTTGGTTAGCGCGCCTGTCCCGTTTTGTGGAAATCCACCCCTTGGTGGGGCGTATGTCCATCTCCTAGAATGGCATTCTGTCGATCATCTGCGTATGCGAACAAAATGGACACCAAGGTAATGTGTGCATAGTTCGCCCATGTGCTTATAAAGCGTCATTCTTCACGGTTTAATGAAGTGACGCTTGATCCTAGCCGATGATCGCATATGTATCGCGTAATCTCTTCGCGTTTGCGGGAGAGGAAGTCGACTGGGTGGTTATGTCCTCTGGGGTGCCAGGTGTGACATGGGTGGCGAGGGTGAGCTTCATTCACGTTGATGTTCGGGAATACCCTTTCCCGCTTCTTTGTGATCGAAAGATTGCCTATTGATCTCAGCCGCCGGGCCACCCTCCGTCTTGAGGGGTCCTGTCGCCGTGACGCCGTCTGGTGCCAGGCACCCCCGCGACGACCAAAATTTTGCGTACTCAGAAAACTTGCCTAGTCCGCAAAATTCTGTAGCCTGGGAGCCATGACCGGGCTACGCGAACGCAAGAAGCAGGCGACCCGCGACGCTCTGATGACGGCCGCGCTCCAGCTCGCTCTGGAGCGTGGTCTCGACAACGTGCGGGTCGAGGACATCGCCGAGGCGGCCGGAGTGTCACCGCGGACGTTCAACAACTACTTCTCCAGCAAGTACGAGGCGCTCGCCGCCCGCCACACCGACCGGACCAGGCATTCGGCACAGGTGCTGCGCGACAGGCCGCCGGGCGAGCCGCTGTGGGAGGCGCTGACGCGGGCCATGCTGGCGCCGTGGGAGGGCGCGGGCCGCACCACGCTGCCGCCCGGCCCCGAGGTGCGGGAGCCCCTGCGGTTGCTGACCAGTGCGCCCGCCATGGAGGGGGAGTCGCTGCGGCTGCTCTTCTCCGCCGACGGCGAGCTGGCCGCGGCCGTCGCCGAGCGCACCGGGACCGACCCCGAACGCGACTTTTACCCGCAGCTGGTCGCCACGGCGGTGATCGTGGCCACGCAGGCCGCCGTCCGCCACTGGCTGCGCGCCGAGCCCGCCGTGCCGCTCCTGCCCCTGATCGAAGAGGCGCTGCGGCAACTCGCCGCCGGCCTCCCCGACCCGTCCGCACAGCCCGGTCGATCCACACAGCCCGACCCGACGACGCAAGGACAAGGAGAGCCCCAATGACCGCGGATGTTGTCATCGCCGGTGGTGGCCCCAACGGGCTGATGCTGGCCTGTGAGCTGGCCCTGGCCGGAGTACGGCCGATCGTGCTGGAGCGTCTGCCGGAGCGGAGTCAGGCGCCCAAGGCCAACGGCATCGTCGGGCAGGTCGTCAGGCTGCTCGACCAGCGCGGCCTCTACCGTCGCTTCCTGGGTGTCACGGAGCCGCCACGGCCGATTCCGATGTTCCTGTTCGGCGCGCTGCCGCTCGACCTGGCCGGGATCGAGGGCAACACGATGTACGCCATGGGCGTCAAGCAGGCCCGCCTGGAGGAGCTGTTCGAGGAGCGGGCCCGCGAGCTGGGTGTCGAGATCAGGCGTGGGCGGGAGCTGACCGCGTTCACCCAGGACGAGGAGGGCATGACGCTCGAACTGGACGGCGGCGAGCAGCTGCGCACCCGCTACCTGGTCGGCTGCGACGGCGCCCACAGCACGGTCAGGAAGCAGGCGGGCATCGGCTTCCCCGGCGTGAACTCGGCCGCCGTCACCTCGCGTGCCGCCCACGTCGTCTTACCGACCGCGACGATCCGGATGGACCGTGCCGAGCTCGACCTGCCCGGTGTGGGCACGATGGGTCTCTACGCCTGGCATCGCACCGAGCGTGGCGCGTACGCCCTGCTGCCGATGAGCTCCGAGGTTCTGACGATCAGTTCCGTCGAATGGGGCGGCGACGATCCCGGGGAGGAGGTCGAGATGACGCTCGGCGAGCTGCGCGAGAGCCTGGCCAGGGTGGTGGGGGCCGACATCCCGATGGCCGCCCCGCCGGGCCCGGGGCCGCACCTGCTGCGCCGCCAATCCGGGCGCAACACCCGGGTGGCCGACCGCTTCCGCGCGGGCCGGGTGCTGCTGGCCGGGGACGCCGCTCACGTGCACGCGGCGATCGGCGCACCGGGGCTGAACCTGGGCCTCCAGGACGCGGCGAACCTCGGCTGGAAGCTGGCGGCCACGGTGCGCGGCACGGCGCCGCCCGGCCTGATCGACAGCTACGAGCGGGAGCGCCACCTGGCCGCCGAACGGGTGACCATGCACAGCAAGGCCCAGCTCGCGCTCATGTCGCCGGGGCCGGAGGTGACGGCGCTGCGCGAGGTGTTCGGTGAGCTCCTTCAGGACAAGAGCGCCCGTAGCCGGATATCTGCGCTTATGTCGGGTGCCGATGTCGCCTATCCCACGGCCGCCAACGCGCACCCGCTGACCGGCCGATTCGTCCCGGACCTTGAGCTGGAGCCGGTGTCCCTCGCCACGCTCATGCGGACGGGCCGGCCGCTGCTGCTCGACCTCGCCGGAGGTCCGCTTCGGGCGGACACGTGGGGCGACCGGATCGACGTGGTCACGGCCAAGTGCGTGGCGCCGCCCGCCGACGCGCTGCTGATCCGCCCGGACGGGTACGTGGCCTGGGCGGGCACCCCGGACGACTCGCTGGACGAGGCCGTCAGAACCTGGTTCGGTTAACCTGATCCGGACTCTAGGAGGGCTCATGCCGGAGAACCTGATCTTTCGCCTGCCGCCGACGTTCGAGACGGTCGAGAAGGAGCGGCGGCATCGCAAGGAACGTCTCGCCGCCGCCCTGCGGATCTTCGGCAAGCTCGGCTTCGAGGAGGGCGTCGCGGGGCACATCACCGCCCGCGACCCCGAGCTGACCGACCACTTCTGGGTGAACCCGTTCGGCATGTCGTTCAAGCATGTCCGGGTGAGCGATCTGATCCTCGTCAACCACGAGGGCAAGGTCGTCGAGGGCCGCTACCCCGTCAACGAGGCGGCCTTCGCCATCCACTCGCAGGTGCACCAGGCCAGGCCCGGCGTCGTGGCGGCCGCGCACAGCCACTCCGTGTACGGGCGCGCGCTGTCGGCGCTCGGGCGGGTCATCGAGCCGATCACGCAGGACGCCTGTGCCTTCTACGGTGACGTTTCGCTCTTCGACGACTACACGGGTGTGGTGACGGACCTGGAGGAGGGTAAGCGCATCGCCGCCGCGCTGGGCGGCAACAAGGCCGTCGTCCTGCGTAACCACGGGCTGCTGACCGTGGGCGACAGCGTGGACGCGGCGGCGTGGTGGTTCATCACGATGGAACGCTCGGCGCAGGTGCAGCTCGTCGCTCAGGCGGCGGGGCAGGTGGTGCCCATCGAGCCGGACAACGCGGCGCTCACCCACCGGCAGATCGGCAACGACCTGGTCGGCTGGATCAACTACCAGCCCCTGCACGACCAGATCACCCGCGAACAGCCCGATCTCTTCGAGTGATCCGGCCCCACGTGGCTGGGCTTTCTGGAAAACCCCTTCTTTCCGTTACGGCAAAGCCGCCCCCACCGCCACCCGCCGCACGTGGCTGAGGGCCTCCAGGAAAACGGCCGCTGAACCCGCACGGGGCCGGCCGCCGTTACGTGCGTCCACTTGACCGTGGCTTCCCTAGCGCCGGAAGGTGTGCCGATAGGTCAGCGGGGCGACCCCGACCGCGGCGTGGAGGTGCTGCCGGAGCGAGACCGTGGTGCCGAAACCGGCACTGCGGGCCACTTCTTCCACACCCGCGTCCGTGGTCTCCAAGAGGTGCCTGGCGTGGTCGACGCGTTGTTTCGTCAGCCATCGCGACGGGCTCATGCCGGTCTCCTCACGGAAGCGCCTGGTGAAGGTGCGGACGCTCATCCTCGCGTGCTCGGCCAGGGCCTCCAGGTCGAGCGGCTGGTCCAGGTGGGCGAGCATCCACGTGCGGGTCGGCGCCGTACTGGTGCCCGCCGGGCCGGGGAAGGGGCGGTCGATGTACTGGGCCTGGCCGCCTTCCCGCCAGGGAGGCATGACGCAGCGGCGGGCCGCCCGGTTGGCCACCTCGGTGCCGTGGTCGCGCCTGATCACGTGGAGGCAGAGGTCCAGGCCGGCCGCCACGCCCGCCGAGGTGAGGACGTCGCCGTCGTCGATGAACAGGACCGAGGGGTCCAGCTTGACCTTGGGGAACAGTTCGGCGAAGCGGGGGGCCTCGCGCCAGTGCGTGGTGGCGGGGCGGCCGTCCAGCAGGCCCGCCGCGGCCAGGACGAACGCGCCCGTGCAGATCGACATGATCCGCTCGTGGCCGTGCAGCGCCTCACGCAGGTAGGGCGGGATCGTGCCGTCCTTCATCGCGCGCCCCGCGTGGATGCCGGGGACCAGAACGGTGTCGGCCGTGTCCAGCACGTCCAGGTCGTGGTCGGGCAGGACGCTGTATCCGGCCGTGCAGCGGACCGGCTCGCGACCGGGGGAGCAGGTGACGACCTCGTAGAGCTTCTCGCCCGCCGGTGACTCCGCCGACCAGAAGACCTGACCGGGAACGCCCAGGTCGAGCGGGGCGAAGTGGTTCAGGACGAGGACCGCGATGCGATGGGCCATGGCCGGATTCTTGCATATATTGGCTTTCCGGCCACTCGCGGCACCAGGTGAGGATAAATCAGGATTAGCGGATGACCATAAGCACCACCACCCGTACCAGGCGGCTGCATCGGGCCTGGTTCGTCGCGGCCGTCGCGTTCGTGGCCATCCTCGGCGCCGCCGGGTTCCGCGCCACCCCCGGCGTGCTGATCAACCCGCTCCAGGAGGAGTTCGGCTGGACCAAGGGCACGATCTCGCTCGCGGTGTCGGTGAACCTGGTGCTCTACGGGCTGACCGCGCCCTTCGCGGCCGCGCTGATGGACCGGTTCGGGATGCGGCGAGTGGTGTCCTTGGCGCTGCTGCTGGTGGCCGCCGGCAGCGGGCTCACGGTGCTGATGACGGCGAGCTGGCAGCTGCTGCTGTTCTGGGGCGTGTTCGTCGGGCTCGGCACGGGGTCCATGGCGCTGGTGTTCGTGGCGACGGTGACCGACCGCTGGTTCGTCAGGCACCGTGGGCTCGTCACCGGCGTGCTCACCGCGGCGGGCGCCACCGGGCAGCTGGTCTTCCTTCCACTGCTCGCCCAGCTGGCCGAAGGGCCGGGCTGGCGGGTGGCCTCGCTGACCGTGGCGGGAGCCGCGCTGGCCGTGGTGCCGTTCGTGTGGTGGCTGTTGCGCGACCATCCGGAGGACGTGGGCACCACGGCGCTGGGGGCGGAGCCCGGCACGGTCCGTACCCCGCCCGTCCAGGTGAACGCGGCCGTCAGAGCGGTCACGGTGCTCAGGTCGGCGGCGCGGACCCGGGCGTTCTGGTTCCTGGCGGGCGGCTTCGCCATCTGCGGGGCCAGCACGAACGGCCTGGTCGGCACCCACTTCATCCCCGCCGCGCACGACCATGGCATGGCCGAGCCGGTCGCGGCGGGACTGCTCGCGGTCATCGGGATCTTCGACGTCGCGGGCACGATCGCCTCCGGCTGGCTCAGCGACAAGGTGAATCCGAAGGTCCTGCTCGGTGTCTACTACGGGCTGCGCGGCCTGTCGCTGATGGTGCTGCCCGGCCTGTTCGCGGCGACCACCGAGCCCAGCATGCTGATCTTCATCGTGTTCTACGGGCTGGACTGGGTGGCGACCGTGCCGCCGACCGTGGCGCTGTGCCGCCGGATCTACGGGGCGGACGGGGCGGTGGTGTTCGGCTGGGTGTTCGGCGCGCACCAGATCGGCGCCGCGTTCGCCGCCGTGGGCGCCGGGCTCACCCGCGACCACCTGGGCGCTTACGACCTGGCCTGGTACGTCTCGGGTGCGCTCTGCCTCCTGGCCGCCGGCATGTCCCTGGCGATCGGGCATGCTAGAGGGCGATGAACGAGTCTGAACTGATGGTCCTGCCGCTGGTGGTCAGGATCGAGAGAGCGACGCCGCCCGAGCGTACCGACGCGCTGGAGGCGGCCGCGATGGCGGTGCTGAGCCTGCTTGACGACCCCGGCGAGTGGGGCGAGGAGCTGCACACCTGGCAGTCCACCGGCAAGATCCGCAAGGTGGTGCGCAGGGCCAGGGGCGCCGAGTGGCGCAGGGCGGTCGCGCTGCCCGGCCGTACCATCGAGCACCGTACGGCCGAGGTGCGCGTGCACCCGCCGGTGCCGCTCGACGACTGGCCGAGAGACCTCGCCAGGCTGCAGGTCTCGGGCACCGAGCTGACCGACGGCGGCGAACTCACGCCCGCGGCGCCGCCGATCCTGTGGGCCAACCCCGGGCTCGCCATGTCGGCGGGCAAGGCCATGGCCCAGGCCGGGCACGCCGCCCAGCTCGCCTGGTGGGCCAGCGACCAGGCCGAGCGCGACGCCTGGCGGGCGGCCGGGCTGGGCGTGACCGTGCGCACCGCGGCGCCGGCCGACTTCGCGTCGATGGTTGCGGCGGGGCTGCCTGTGGTGCGCGACGCCGGGTTCACCGAGATCGAGCCGGGTTCGTGTACGTTCGTCGCCGACGCGCCGTGGCTGTGCGGGCGGGTTGCTAGATCGTGAACACGTCGGCCAGGACGCCGCCCGCCGGGGTGATCCGTGCGGGTGACGGGCTGTCGTAGACGATCATCAGTCTGCCGTCCGGCATGAGGGCCATCCCCTCGGGATGGTCGCAGCCGATGCCGTACGGCAGCTCGACGACCGTCTCCAGCTCCTCCGCCGGGACCACGTCGCCGGCCTGGTGGACCCGCCAGCGCACCACGCGTACCGGCCCGTCGAGGTTCATGGTCGGGCCGGCGAGCAGTAGCACGTCGCGGCCGTACGGGCACAGGTCACGCACGCCCAGCCCGCCCAGGTCCAGGAAGTGCTTGCGGTACGGCGCGCCCAGCCGTAGTTCGCCCGGCTCGGTCTCGACCGGTCTGATCTCCAGGACCACCGCCCAGCCGCGCAGCACCGGGCCGCGCAGGCCCAGGTAGACCCGCTCGTCCAGCACCGCGATGCCCTCGATGTCGAAGCCGTTGTCCTTGCCCGGCAGCGCGAGGAACGGCGCGAGGTGCGGGTCGTCTTCCAGGTGGGCGGCCAGGTTGTGCCGGCCCGACAGGATCGCGCCCGGCAGCGGGGCGTTGGTGGCGGGGTCCAGCGGCAGGCGTACCAGGACGAAGCGGTTCTCCTCGCGGATCACGGTCGCCAGCCGTTTGGCGGCCTTGGCCGGGTCCTTCGACTTGACGCGGCGGCGCTTGAGGCTGTGCGAGCCGACGGCCCACAGCTGGCCGTCGGCCCGGGCCAGGCCCTCGATGTCCGCCTCGTCCTCGGGGCCCGCGGGGAGCGGTACGTAGTCGGCCAGCCGGAAGGTGCGCTGGCCCGCGTAGTGCGCCCCGGACCAGGCCAGATGCTCGATGGTGGCGGTCTCGTCACCGGCCACCCACAGGCCGCTGCCGTCGTGCCGTAGCGCGGAGAGGTTCGTGTGCGTTTCGGAAGCCTGAGAGGCCGGGTCAAATCGGAGCTCCACCTGTTCCACGAAGCCATGATGACACTTCGGTAGCTTCATAAGCGGAATGCTGGGATTTGTCGTACGCTCCCGATCGTGCTCGATGGGGATGATGGGACCACAGGTTCCCGTGTGAGAACTGCTGCCAGACCGGGAACCCCCGTTTCTCCGCCCAGACGCTCTCGCATCGGCGATATGCGGATGCGGGATGTATACCGGGGGCTCGCAGTGGCGACCGCGGTGGCGGTCGTCGCTGTCACGCTGGTCATGCTGCTCCCGCCGCGGCCGGACGAGGTCGCCACACGGCCGGTTGCCGCGCCATCGACCGTGCCGGCCTCGTCCGGACCCGCCCCTTCTGTCTCGGCCGAACCGTCGGCGACGATCGATTCCGCGACCGCGGCGCCCGCTCCCCGGACGACGCCCTCTCCCGGCTCGTCGCTGGCGCCCGGGTACACGGCCATGGAGGCCCTGTACGCCGACCCCAGGCTCCCCAAGCTGCCGAAGAAGGCCAGGCGGGTGGCGATGGCCAAGCCCGGCAAGCGGGTGGTCCAGGACCGGCGCACCGGACTGGCCGTGCCCAGGCTCGCCAAGCCGTGGAAGGCGCACCACGCGGCGCCGTTCACCAGCAAGCAGGTGCTCCCGCTGCGGCGCGGCTCGAACCAGCGGGGCATGCTCGTCACCTGCCCGCTCCCGATCGAGGCGCAGAAGTCGGTGCGCGACACCGCGCTGCTCGCCGCCCGCTGGACGCTCAACCACCACCCCAAGGGCGCGCGGATCCGCTGGCTGGCCTCCCAGCCGGACAAGGGCGGCTGGCTGCTCATCTTTCAGGTGCGGTACGGCAAGCACGTCTCCCGGGCGGCCGTTGTGGTGCTCGACGGGGGAATGGCCAAGCCGGGGCTGGCGTTCGTGACAGTGCCGGACTCACAGCGGACCAGGTGGCGTGACATCACGCGCGTGGTTTCCGGGGTGCGTGTTCTAGGCTAGAAGATCATGGTGCGGCGATATGGGGGAGTGACGCCGTGGAACGCTCAGGTCAGCCAAAGGCGCCTGACAAGCGCTCGGGTAAGCCGCAGGCGCCTGACAGGGAGAAGCCCAAGCCGCCCTGGCGCGCGGAAGGGCTGCCCGGCTCGACCGGCGGCGGCCGCCCGAAGATCAACTGGTGGCGCTTCGTCATCACGCTGCTCGTCGTCTACGCGGCGTTCTTCCTGGTCTCGTCCTTCTTCGACACCGGCTCCGTCGAGACCGTGTCCTACACCGAGTTCACCAAGCAGGTGACGTCGAAGAACGTCAAGGACATCTACGCGACCGGCCTCTCGGTCGAGGGCGATCTGCGGGCCGCGGCCAAGGACCCCGACAGCGGCAACAAGTCGTACACGAAGTTCAAGACGGAGATCCCCGCCTTCGCCAACAACGACCAGCTCTACCAGCAGCTGGAGACCTCTGGGGTCGACATCAAGGCCGATCCGATCAACGGCGGGCGCGGCTTCTTCGTCAACCTGCTGCTCTCCCTGCTCCCCGTGCTGCTGCTGGCCGGGCTCTGGATCTGGGTCATGCGCCGCGGCGCCAGCATGATGGGCGGCGGCGGGCTGGGCGGCCTCGGCAGGTCCAAGGCGGCCAAGCCGGTCGAGGCGGGGCAGGTGCGGGCCACGTTCGAGGACGTGGCGGGCATCGACGAGGTCGAGAACGAGCTCGTCGAGATCGTCGACTACCTGAAGGACCCCGACAAATACCGCAGGCTCGGCGCCAAGCTGCCCAAGGGCGTACTCCTCGCCGGGCCTCCCGGCACCGGCAAGACGCTGCTGGCCCGCGCCGTGGCCGGTGAGGCGAACGTGCCGTTCTTCTCGGCCAGCGCGTCGGAGTTCATCGAGATGATCGTCGGCGTGGGCGCGTCACGGGTGCGCGACCTGTTCGAGGAGGCGCGCAAGGTCGCCCCCTCGATCGTGTTCATCGACGAGATCGACGCCGTCGGCCGGTCCAGAGGCGGTGCCGGTGGCATCGGCGGGCACGACGAGCGCGAGCAGACGCTCAACCAGATCCTCACGGAGATGGACGGCTTCTCCGGGGTCGAGGGCGTCATCGTCATCGGGGCCACGAACCGGCCCGAGATCCTCGACCCGGCTCTGCTGCGGCCGGGGCGGTTCGACCGCACGGTCCAGGTGGGGCTGCCCGACGCCGCCGGCCGTACCGCGATCCTGGCCGTCCACAGCAGGAGCGTGCCGCTCGACGGCGAGGTCAGCCTCGACCAGATCGCCAAGACCACGCCCGGCATGACCGGCGCCGACCTCGCGAACCTCGTCAACGAGGCCGCGCTGCTCGCCGCCAAGCGCGGCAAGGAGAAGGTCGGCATCGCCGACTTCGCCGACGCGCTGGAGAAACTGCAGCTCGGCGCGGCGCGCAGCATCGTCATGCCGGAGGAGGAGCGCACCAGGACCGCCTTCCACGAGGCCGGCCACGCGCTGCTGGGCATGCTGCAGCCGGGCGCCGACCCGGTCAGGAAGATCTCGATCATCCCGCGCGGGCGGGCGCTCGGCGTCACGCTGTCCACGCCCGACACCGACCGTTACGCCTACGACGAGCAGTACCTCCGCGGCCGCATCACCGGCGCGCTCGGCGGCATGGCGGCCGAGCAGGTCGTGTTCGGCGTCATCACCACCGGCGCCGAGAACGACCTGGAGCAGGTCACGATGATCGCCCGCGGCATGGTCGGGCGCTGGGGCATGTCGGAGAAGGTCGGCCCGCTGACCATCCTGCCGAACGACGGCCAGCCCCCGCAGGCGTCGCCCGCCATGCTCGCCACCGTGGACGAGGAGGCGCGGCGGATCGTCGACGAGTGCTACGAACGCGCGCTGCGTGTCCTCGGCGACAACCGCGACAAACTCGACGCCATCGTCGCCGCCCTGCTGGAGCACGAGACGCTCGACGAGGCCAGTGCCTACGCCGCCGCCGGGCTTTCCGGGACCTTGGACAAGGCCGGAACGTAGCTAGAGGCCGCGCCGGGCACGTCTCCGGTGTGACACTCAACGACGAGCTTCTCTCAGAGCTCGGCGATGCCGGGCTGGAGGAGGTCGCCGGGCTGCTCGGTACGGATATCGCCACGGCCCACAGCGCTCTCACGTTGGTGTCCGGAACGATCGTGGGCGGCCTGGCCCGCAACGCCGCGCACCCTGACGGCGCGGAGGCGCTGCGCGGCGCGCTGGACGACCATGTGGACGCGGACCCGTTCAACGGCGACGTGGCGTCGCTGTCGCGTGACGGGCTGAGCATCCTGGGGCACGTACTCGGTGGGCAGGGCACCGAGCAGGCGGCCGAGGGACTGTCCCGGTTGCTGGCGGTCGAGTCCCGCTCGATCATGAGGCTGCTGCCACTGGTCGCACCCATGATCATGTCGTTGCTGGCCGTACGGGCGACCCGCGGGAGAATGGGCACCGAGGCCGTCGCCGACGCCCTGAAACAGGAGGACGCCGCGCTGCCCGACGAGCTGCGACCTCTTCTCGCCGCCATCTTCGACGACGACACCATGGACAGACCCGGGCAGCCGAACCTCGATCGGTGAACGGTAAGCTGATGCGGTGATCGTCCTGGCCTCAGCGTCCCCCGCCCGGCTGGCCCTGCTCCGCAGCGCCGGACTCGACCCCAAGGTAATCGTCAGCGGTGTCGACGAGGAGTCATACTCCGCCTACTCGCCCGCGGCGCTCTCCCTCGAGCTCGCCAAGGCCAAGGCGTCGGCGGTCGCGAGCGGGCTCGACGAGGGACTGGTCATCGGCTGCGACTCGATCCTCGAGCTCGACGGCAGGCCGTACGGCAAGCCGGCCACGGCCGAGGAGGTGGCCGAGCGGTGGCGGATCATGCGCGGCCGGACCGGACGCCTGGTGACCGGCCACTGCGTCATCGACGTACCCGCCGGCCGGCAGGTGGCCGAGGTGTCCACCACCGTGATCCACTTCGGCATGCCGTCCGACCAGGAGATAGCCGCCTACGCCGACACCGGCGAGCCGCTCGGCCTGGCCGGGGCGTTCAGCATCGAGGGGCGGGGCGGCTGGTTCGTCGACGGCATCGAGGGCGACCACGGCAACGTGCTCGGCATCTCACTGCCGCTCGTCCGCAACCTGTTCGACGAACTGGGCTACGCGGTGACCGCATTCTGGCGCTAGCCTGCCGGGCATGCGATCAGTGCGCGACTTCGTGGCGGGTGTTGGCTTCTTCCTGCAGGGTGTGGGCTGGGTCGCCAAGCATGGCCGGTGGTGGCTGTTCGGGCTGATCCCGGCGCTGCTGGCTTTCGCGGTTTATGTGGTGGCGCTGATCTTCCTCGGCACGAACGCCACGGATATGGCGGAATTTCTTACGCCATTCGCCGACACGTGGGGGTGGCGGGACCTCTTCCGGACGCTGATCGCGATCGCGCTGGTCCTCGGCGGGTTGGCGCTGGCGGTGCTGACCTTCACGGCGCTCACGCTGGCGGTCGGGGAGCCGTTCTACGAGAAGCTGTCCGCCATGGTGGATCCGCTGCCGGGGGCGGAGGAGCAGCCGTGGTGGCGGACCTTGCCCCGGTCTCTGCGGGACAGTCTGGTGACGTTGGGGTATGTGCTGCTCTTCACCGTGCCGCTGTTCTTCCTGGGGTTCGTGCCGGTGGTCGGGCAGACGGTGGCGCCGGTGCTGGGGGCCATGGTCTCCGGGTTCTTCCTGACGGTGGAGCTGACGACGCTGGCGTTGGAGCGGCGGGGGATGGCGCGGAAGGAGCGGTTCGCGCTGTTGCGGGGGAACAAGGCGGGGGCGTTGGGGTTCGGGGTGGTGGTGTTCCTGCTGTTCCTGGTGCCGTTCGTGGCGGTCATCGCGATGCCGGCGGCGGTGGCGGGGGCGGCCTTGCTCGTCCGCAACCGCCTGGTCCCGACGACCACTGCCTGACCTGTCGTTCCGAGCCGATGGTTATCCACAACCCTGCTTCACCTTCACCCCGCCATCCCCAGAACGCGGTTCGGCGCGTCCCGGACCCCCTCCGCCCAGGCACCCTCATGCCTCATGACGACCAACGCCTCCGAGCCCTGCCTGACCCTGACCAGCCCCACCGACGTCCTGGCCGCCGTGCCCTATCTCGTGGGCTTCCACCCGGTTGACAGCCTGATCGTGCTCGGCCTCGCCCACGGCCAGGCCAAGGTGGCGACCCGCTGGCCCCTGCCCTTCCCACCGGGCACGCTCGACCCGCTGGCCGCGCTGTTCGAGCGGGAGGCCATCACCCGCATCATCGTGATCGGCTACGGCCCCGGAGACCGGGTCACTCCCGCCGTGGACGAGGCTCGCCACCTGGCCGCCAGGTCAGGCGTCGGCGTGGACGAGGCACTACGAGCAGAAGACGGCCGCTACTGGTCCTACATCTGCGACACCCCGCACTGCTGCCCACCCGAGGGCACCCCGTATGACCCCACGACCACCCAGATCGCCGCCGAGGCGACCGTCCACGGCCTGGTAGCCCTCCCCAACCGCCAGAGCCTGGAACGCACCATCGCCCCCATCACCGGCCCCGTCCGGGTCGCGATACGCCGCGCCACAGCGGAGGCCGTCGCCGACCTGCGCACCAGACTGATGGAGACCACGGACGTGAACGCGTTCGCCCAGCAGTTCGTCGCCCGGGGCATCATCAGAGTCCGCGCCGCCCTGGCCACCCACGCCGCCGGCGGCCGCCTGGACGACGTGGAAGCGGCGAGACTCGGCCTGGACCTGGCGGTGATCAGAATCCGCGACGAAGCGTGGACCCTCGCCGGTGATACCCACGCAACCCTCTGGAGAGACCTCACCCGCCGCCTGGAACCACGCTTCATCCCACCGGTGGCGTCGTTGCTCGCCATGGCCTCCTGGCGCACCGGCGACAGCGTCCTGGCCACCATCGCCCTCGAACGCGCCCTGACCACCGACCCGACCTACTCGATGGCCAATCTCCTCATGCACGCCCTCCAGCAACTCCTGTCCCCGGCCACCCTGCTCGACCGCCTCCCCACCCCAGCCGAACTGGACACCGCGATGGGCCCTGTCCACGCGGGCTGGCTGATCCCCCTGATCAACATCCTCGACGAAGACCATGAAACAGCGGCCTGATCTGCGCACCTCATCCCGCAGCCCCACGCCCAACCGCTCCCACCTGCTCCGACCACCAACGGGCCCCCGCCAGCCCGGCCACCTGCCGGGCCTGACCACTGACTGGCCAGATGGCCACCGACCGGACCAGACCAGCCAGCCTGGTGCGGCTCCTGACCAGCCCCGATTTTGGGGCTGTAGAACTGACAACGGTGCGTCAGGGGTCTCGCCGACCGCCCGGATTGTCCGGCGAGAATCCGTCACTTCGGGCGTTTGACCCTGAGACGGTGGCCCTTCGTGTTTTGGACGGTCCTCTTTCCGAGCGCGGACTTGAGCGGGATATCTACCGTGTGGCTCCAGCCGGCACCCGCTATGGGGGTGCCCGCAGGGCCGTCAGCGCAGTGCGTCAGATCAACTCGAACAGTAACGGTGGTTGGTGTCTCCACCGCTTCGGCCCGACCGACTTTCGTGCAGGGAGTGCCCCCCGGATCCCCTGCCACACCCATGACCTCCGCAGTCAGAACGGTGCCTTCCTGGGAAAGGCTCACCTGGTCAACAGGCGTATCCACGGTGTACTCACCCTGGCTACCGCAAGAGCAGAGGGTGATGAGCGCCAGGAACACGCCCGTTGCCTTCCTCATGGTTGCCTCGATTTCTGGTACTGCCGCCGCTTAAGAGGCGGCGACAGCGAGGATCGAAATCGTCTGTACCACGCTCGCGGCTGGAGCTGGCGTGAGCGCTGTGATCACGCGGATGCCGGCGTCAGTGGTGAAAAGGGGTGCGCCGCAGGCTCGGCCCGCTGCCTACGCGCCCGAAGAGAAGGTCAAGTCGAGCAGGGCACTGGGACGGGGCAGCGTCCCCGTCAGCGACGATTCCGGCGCCACCTGTGCGGGACGCGGCGTCGAGACGCGCATGCCCAGAGTTCTCGGGTGATCCCGGCCGGGGTACTGGGAGAAGACCCCCGCCCGGCGACCGCCGGAGACGGGCCAGCCGGTGCTCAGGGTGAGGGCCCGGCCTTGGCCATCGTCGATGTGCAGCATCCAGCTGATCTTCGTTGCGGCGACCCGGGCCAGGGACCGGGTGCCGATCAGGGCGCGGAAGGTGGGAGAGACCGCGTGCAGTTGACGGAAGGTGATCGTGCCCCGGTACATGGTGGCCTTCAGGGCGGATCCGTACGTTTGGGGGCGCTTGCTGGAAGCCGTGGCCAGCAGCGTCTTCAACGTGGCAGGCTCGAAGACGTTGATCAACTGGTCCCCGTACGCCGCTGCGGTGGCACTCCTGCGGCCTCCCGCCGCCCACGTCCTGCCCTCGGGCAGCACGGGCGCGTACAGCGGGCCTGACCGATAGAGCTGTCCGTTCACCACGATCGAGCGGTTGGGCTTGGACTCCGTCCCCACCTTCGCCGCGTCCCAGGCGCCCGTCTTCATCTGGTCGCGCATCCGGAAACCGGGGCGGAGGGTACGGGTCATGTCGGCCGAGCCCACACCCGTCCCGCCGAGCATCAGGACGCCGCGGCTTTCCACTCGGAAGATGTCCTGGTCGCGGCCGAGGTACAGGCCGCCCGACTCCACCACCCGCACCGCCTGACCCTTGGCGATCTGCTTCTTCAGCGAGGCGACCGGGTCGACGGCGGCCTGGGCGGGCGGAGTGACCAGCACGGCGGAGACCAGGGTCACGGCCACCAGGGTGATCCAGCGTTTCATGGGCGCTCTCATCATGATCGGGAATGGACCGGCACAGTCTGCCGGTCCGGCTACGGCTCTGTCACTAGCCGGGAATGCCGGAGTCGAGGGGCTCGGTGACGGTGGTGGCGGATAGAGTCTTCGAGTGCAGGTCCCGGCCCACTGCACTCCTTCCGCCACCGAACCACCGAGTCGCAGGCCGCTCGGAGATGAAGCTGAGCGGCGTTGGTCGCGGTCGTTGGTGTGGGCTATCCCTGGACTCGCACGTTGTGGCTCGCCTTCGCGGGGATGTTCGTGTCGTTTCCGACCCACTGGACGGTGTATGAGTAGTCGCCGACCCCGACTGGTCTGTCGGTGAAGCTGTACGACCCGTCGACGCGAGGGATCACCCGCGGCAACTTGGTGGTGACGCTGCCGTTGGTCACGGTCCGCTCTACCAGGAGGGGGATCCTCGAATAGTCCAGGCCACCCGACTGCACTATCCCGTTGAATGTCAGCCTTGTGCCGGTGGATGCGCTGGCCGGACCTGTCAGCGTTAGCGAAACCGGGTACTTGACCGCCACCGTCGCCGAGGTCGTGCTCCAGCGGAAGTTCCCGCCGCCGTCCCAGTGGACCGCGTAGGTCAGCTTCCCGCTGACCGGCGGGATGCCGGCGACGGTGAAGGTGCGGAATCGGCGGAGGGAAAGCTTCCCTCGCTGAGCCCCAGAAAATACCAAGCGTGGATGCGAGGCGGGACCCTCGAAACAACAAATGCGAATATTGCGATAGCTCGACAAGATTATCTCGAGGATGCCTGGGTGTTCGGAGGGGTGGCTGTCAGGTGCTGGACATGCGTCAGGTCGAACCGCCGGATGTGCAATTAAAAAGGGATGCTCGGAGAATGATACTAACTCGAAACAGATGGAACGGTGGAGTGCGCAGTGTGCTGACACTTATTCTTTTAAGTTCCTGTCTTCTCTTGTCGGGATGTGGGTCCACGAGATTCCAAGTCGATTCGAGGGTTCTTGATGACGTGCGCAGCATTGGTAAGGTGGTTGCTGAGACTACAAGTGAAGGCGACGCAGGCGGAGACATCGAAGTCACCAACACGCAAGTAGTCCATGTCGCTACCACAAAGAAAGGAAATGCGCTTGATGAAGCTGTGAAGATTCTAGCGCGTCGCGGGTGGAATATCTCTGCGGACAATCGGCCGACGCTAGTGGGACTGGATTCTGCGAATCAACCACATGCCTACTTGGCCATAAGTCCTTTTGATGCTGCATATTTTGAAGACGACCCGCAAGTTTTGGAGCGAGCAAAGAAGTCGCTGGCAAGCAGGACGCGTTGGTGACGGTGCAGGCGTTCGCGAGTGGATAGGGGCATCGCCTGGGTTCATGCTCGTCTGATGGTGCATGTCCGGCGAGAGGGGAGAGCGGGGAGCGTACGATCTGCTGACCGCTGCGACGGCCGCGAGAACGGTGATCACGATGGACTCGTCCGCCGCGTTTGACGATCTTCCTGGTGTCAGGGCGCAGGTCGTCCCTCGTTGAGCCGTACTTACTGGTTCTCCTCGCGACGCAGCCGTTCGTTGTACGCACGCATCCGAGGCGGATGGTCCAAGATCTGGACGGCATACACCGGCAGGCCGAGGACATGTCGACTCGTCAGTGCGTGAGCGCAGCTCCCAGTCGGCGGATCACGTCGGCCTCGCCGGGGTTGACGTCGTCGCTGGATGGCGCGTGTTCGGTGATGGCTGCTCCGATGATGTCGTCCACCTGGGAGACGAGGTCGATCAGGCGCTGCGGCTGTACGCCGTTCGGCTCCGGGTAGCAGGTCGCGCTGAAGGCGGTCGGTTCCAGGACGTCCAGGTCGATGTGTACGTACACGGGGCCGCGCAGGCCGTCGAACGCGCGCTCCAGGTCGTCGACGCCGTACCTGCGCAGGCCGGTCTTCGCGAGGTATTCGTGCTCGGATACGTCGCCCGCCCGCTCTCCGGCGATGATCACCTGCTCGGGCCTCAGCGGGTGCTCCGGTGTGAGGGCGGCTGGTCCATCTCCGAGCAGTGCGCGCACCACCATCCCGTGGAAGGCGCCAGATGGCAGGGTCTGCGGGCTGTAGACGTCCGGGTGCGCGTCGATCCACAGCACCGTCAAGGCGCTCCCATAGCGGGCGTGGGCAGTGGCGATAGGCGGGATGTCGACCGCGCAGTCGCCGCCGATGGTGATCACTCGGTCGTCGATGGCGGCCAGTGCCTTCCGCGTCAGTCGCTGGTTCTCTACAAGCACGTCGAACGCGCGGATCCCGGCCGTCTTGTCCCCTCCGGTCTCAAGCACCGGCACGGTCGCCACGGCATCGGCGGGAACGAGTTCGGCGGCGCGGCGAGCACCGGCCATCAGCTGTGGCGCCTTGCTGGATGCCGAACCTTGCCACTGTGGTACGCAGAGCACCGTCGTCATGCGGCGACCATACGAGGTGCAAGGATCAAAGGTCTAGATCGTCTACTCTTCGTCGATCCAGGGCACATGCCCTCTCGCCACCACGATTCCCGCCCACCCTGTCGATTCGCCGGGATTCCAGAAATATTGCGGGGAGATGTCTTGTGACCCGGACGTCACCCGTCGTAGCGTATCGGCACTGGCGATTGATACGCATCGACGATGTCCTCCAGGGAGGTGTCATGGCGGCGTTCACCAGCAAGGACGTCGCGCGTGTCGCCGGTGTCTCGCAGAGCACCGTGTCCTATGTGATGACCGGCAAGCGGCCCATCTCCGAGCGCACGCGGCGGCGGGTCCTTGACGCGATGGAACAGCTCACCTACGAGCCGCACTCCGGTGCCCGGGCTCTCGCGGGGCGTCGTACCCGCGTGGTCGGTCTGGTCGTGCGGTTCGGGATCGGGGGCGATACCTTCGGGTTGCTGCCGTTCATCGAGACCATCACCAGCTCCGCCCGCGCCCACGATCACGACGTTCTGCTCGTGACCGCGGACGAGGGCTCCGCGGGTCTGCGGCGCCTCGCCGGACGGGCCCTGTGCGACGCGATCATCATGATGGACATCGAGGAGCAGGACGAGCGGGTTCCGGTGGCCGCCGCGCTGTCCGTTCCGGTGGTGCTCATCGGTGTGCCGGCCGACCCGGCCGGGCTGCACTGCGTCGACCTCGACTTCGAGGAGGCGGCCCGGATGGCCGTCGACGAGCTGGCCGGCACCGGGCATGACGAGATCGTCGTGATGGGTTATCCGTCCTCGTCGATCGAGCGTGGCCTGAACTTCGTCGGTCGCGTTCTGCGATCGGCGCGGCGGCAGGCGCAGGTGCGCGGCCTTCCGCTGACGGTGATCGAACCGGTCGAACGTGGACAGGAGGCCGCCGCGGCCGACCAGCTCCTCGCCCGATGGACCGGCGGGCGTCGGCGGCTCGGAGTGGTGGTGCCGCACAGCGACACGATCGTGCCGCTGCTGAACGCGCTGCGGAAGCGGGACGTCGTGCCGGGCCGTGACCTCTCCCTCATCGGACTCAGTACCGACCGTGAGGCCGAGCAGTCCGATCCGCCGTACACGAACGTCTCCGGGGAACCGCGCGACGTCTCGCGGCGCGCGATGGAGACGCTGTTCTGGTTACTCGATCCAAGTTCCGGGGTGGAACGTCCCGCAATTGACCTGGTCGCGCCACGACTCACCCGTCGTACGACCGTGATGCCTACTCCCTCCAACTGATCACCGTCGGCCACGAGCCCGCGATACGCATCGTCGATGCGCATCGACGGATCCCCATATGACCGCAGTCGATACGTATCGACACGGACCTGATCCAGCCCGGAAACCTTCCGTATCCGAAAGGACACGACATGATCCGCTCCCCCCGCTCCCGCCGAGCCCAGGCCGCGCTCGCCTCGATGCTCACCCTGCCCCTCGCACTCACCGCCTGCGGTGGCGGCTCGAACGGTGGCGGCTCGAACAGCGGCGGCGACTCCTCGACCCTGCGGGTGCTCGACTACTACAACAACGAGCCGAGCAAGACGGTCTGGCAGAAGGCCATCGACGCCTGTGGCAAGCAGGCCGGTGTCACCATCCAGCGCGAGGCGGTGCCCGGCGCGACCCTGATCCAGAAGGTGCTCCAGCAGGCGTCCTCGCGGACCCTTCCGGACGTCCTGATGCTGGACAACCCCGATCTGCAGCAGATCGCCCAGAGCGGTGCCCTCACCCCGCTGAACGACCTCGGGCTCAAGGCCGACGGGTACGTGGAAGGCGTGGTCAGCGCCTCGACGTACAAGGGCAAGCTCTACGGCCTGCAGCCGATCACCAACACCATCGGGCTGTTCTACAACAAGGACCTGCTCGACAAGGCCGGCGTGAAGCCGCCGACGACCTGGGCGGAGCTGAGGACGACGGCCAAGAAGCTGACCTCCGGCGGCACGTACGGGCTGGCGTTCTCGGCACCCGCGAACTACGAGGGCACGTGGCAGTTCCTGCCGTTCATGTGGTCCAACGGTGGCGACGAGAAGAACATCGCGACGCCGCAGACCGCGCAGGCGGTGCAGTTGTGGGTCGACCTGATGAACGACGGCTCGGTGTCGAAGTCCGCTCTCAACTGGACCCAGGCGGACGTCAACGACCAGTTCCGGGCAGGCAAGGCCGCGATGGCGATCAACGGGCCGTGGCAGTTCCCCGCGTTGGACGAGGACAAGAGTGTCAAGTACGAGGTGGCGCAGATCCCGGCACCGGTCGCGGGCAAACCGATCGTCGCGCCGCTCGGCGGTGAGACGTGGGCCGTCCCGCAGACCGGGAACAAGGACAGGCAGGCCAAGGCCGCCAAGGTCGTCGCCTGTCTCAACTCGGACGACAACCAGCTCAGCCTCGCCAAGGGCACCCAGACCATCCCCACCAAGACGGCGCTGCTGGAGAAGTTCAGTTCGAGCAACCCGAACATGGCCGGTTTCGTGGACCAGATCCCGACCGCGCGGGCGCGCACCGGCGAACTCGGCGCGGACTGGCCGAAGGCGGCCACGAAGATCTACACCGCCTTCCAGTCCGCGTTGACCGGCCAGGCCACACCGGAAAAGGCCCTGGAAACGGCCCAGAATGGTTGAGCCCCCACAACAGTCCACGATGGTACGTCAGACAAGTCCACCGCCGGCGACCGTGGCGGTAGCCGGACCCCGCTTCTGGCAGTCGCACCGCTTCCAGAACCGTGCCGCGCAGGTGCTGTTCCTGGCTCCGGCCGTGATCTACATGGTGGCGTTCTTCGGCTACCCGATCGTCAAGAACTTCGTGATGGCCTTCCAGGAGTACTCGACGAGCACCTTCTACACCGGCGAGGCGCCGTGGGTCGGGTTCGCCAACTACGCCGCGGTGGTGTCGTCCCCGGTGTTCGGCAAGGCCATGCTGAACACCGTCCTGTTCACCGCCGGCTCTATCGCCGCGCAGTTCGTCATCGGGCTGGCCCTGGCGATGTTCTTCCGGCGCCGCTTCCCGCTCAACGGTGTGCTCCGGTCGTTGCTGCTGCTGCCGTGGCTGATCCCGCTGATCGCCTCCGGCGCGGTCTGGCGGTGGATCCTCGACAAGGACAACGGCGCGCTCAACCGGTTCCTGGCCGCCGTCGGGGTGGCCAGCGACCACCCCGGCTGGCTGACCAGCACCTCACTGGCCCTGGTGGCGGTGATCATGGTGAACATCTGGATCGGCATCCCGTTCAACCTGACCATCCTGTACGGCGGGCTCCAGGACATCCCGGAGGACCTGTACGAGGCGGCCGCGCTGGACGGGGCGGGCGGCTGGCAGCGCTTCCGGTATGTGACCTGGCCGTTGCTGCGCCCGGTCGTGAGCGTCGTGCTGGTGCTCGGCGTGGTCTACACGATCAAGGTGCTGGACGTGATCCTGGCGCTGACCGGCGGCGGCCCGGCCAATGCCAGCCAGACCATCGCGACGCAGTCGTACCACCTGTCGTTCCAGCAGTTCGACTTCGGTCAGGGTGCCGCGCTCGGCAACATCCTGATCGCGATCTCCCTGGTGTTCGCCATCTTCTACCTGCGCGCCAACCGGCGTGCCGTGGACGAGTGAGGCCGTCATGACCACCACCACAAGGCGCACCCGGGCCGGCTGGGGCAGCACCGTCGTCGGGATCGTCATCCTCGCCGTGCTGCTGTTCCCGATCTACTGGATGGTCAACGTCTCGCTGCAGCCGGGCGGCTCGGCGGTCGGCACCCCGTGGCTGCCGTTGGACTTCAGCTTCGACGGCTACGCCACCGCGCTCGGCCAGCAGGGCCGCAACCTGGTCACGAGCCTGGTCGTCGCCCTCGGTTCGGTCGTGTTCAGCCTGGTGATCGCGATGCCGGCGGCGTACGCCCTGGCGAAGTTCAAGGTCCGCTTCGCGGGCGCGTTCCTCTTCGGGATCCTGATCTCGCAGATGATCCCGGGAATCGTCATCGCGAACGCGCTCTACACCGCCTACAACGACCTGGGACTGCTCAACTCGATCCCGGGCCTGATCCTCGCCGACTCGACCGCGGGCATCCCGTTCGCGATCCTGATCGTCCGCGCGTTCATGATCAATATCCCGCCGGCAGTCCTGGAGGCCGGCCGGGTCGACGGGGCCGGCCACGTCCGGACGTTCATCTCCATCGTGCTGCCGATGAGCCGCAACGCGCTCATCACCGCGGCCCTGTTCACCTTTCTCTTCTCATGGGCGGACTTCCTGTTCGCCCTCACGCTCACCACGACCGAGGACGTGCGCCCGGTGACGCTCGGGCTCTACACCTACATCGGGACGTACGTGAACGACTGGAGCTCGGTCATGGCCACCGCCGTGCTCGCCTCCGTCCCGGCCATCGTCCTGCTCGTCGTCGCCCAGCGATACGTCGCCGCGGGCACGACGGCCGGCGCCGTCAAGTGAATCCAGCAACCCCCTGCAGAAAAGGTTCGACATGACAAACGGAACTGCCGGCCCGCTGCGTGTGACGGTGTGGGGTGAGAACCGCCACGAGCAGATCGAGGAGCACGTGGCGAAGATCTATCCGAACGGCATGCACACGACGATCGCGGAGGGCATCGAGGAGAACCTCGGTGACGACTGCGTCGTCCGGACGGCGACCCTCGACGACCCGGAGCACGGCCTGACCGAGGAGGTGCTGGCCGGCACCGACGTGCTCACCTGGTGGGGTCACGCGGCGCACGACGAGGTCGCCGACGAGGTCGTCGAGCGCGTCCACCGGCATGTGCTGTCCGGGATGGGACTCGTCGTGCTGCACTCCGGGCACTGGTCGAAGATCTTCACCAAGCTGATGGGTACGAGTTGCACCTTGCGCTGGCGCGACGAGCACGACCGTGAGCTCATCTGGACGGTCGACCCCACACATCCCATCGCCAAGGGCGTGCCGCACCCGCTGATCATCGAAGAGGACGAGATGTACGGGGAGTTCTTCGACATCCCGGCACCGGACGAGCTCGTGTTCGTCAGCTCGTTCACCGGCGGGGAGGTGTTCCGCAGCGGCTGTACGTTCCGCCGCGGCCACGGCAAGATCTTCTACTTCCGGCCGGGGGACCAGGCGTACCCCACCTACCATCACAAGGACGTGCGCCGGGTCATCGCGAACGGCGTCGCCTGGGCCCGCACCGACCGGCCGGAACGGAGCCATCCCGTGCTCCTGCGGTACGCGACCGGGGAGTTCTTCCAGGGCCAGGGCTACACGGGGCCGCTCCAGTGAGCTTCCGGACGATCCCCTCCAGCCCGGCGGATCCGCTCCGGGTGGTCATCGCCGGCGCCGGCAGCATGGGCCGGGCCTGGCTGGCCACCGTCGCCGACTCGCCCGAGGTGGCGCTCAGCGGCATCGCCGACCTGGACGTGGCGCTGGCCCGCGCGTCGGCCGACGACGCCGGCCTGCCGGATCTCCCGGTCGGCACCGACGCCGTCGCCCTCGCCCGGCAGACCGGCGCCCAGGCGCTGATCAACGTGACCATCCCCGAGGCGCACCACCCGGTGACCACCGCGGCGTTGTTCGCCGGCCTGCCGGTGCTCGGCGAGAAACCGGTCGCGGAGAACGTGAGCCGGGCCCTGTCCATGGCCGCCGCGGCCGAGGTCACCGGCGAACTGTTCATGGTCAGCCAGTCCCGCCGCTGGAACCCGCAGCTCGCCACGCTGCGGGGGATGACCGAGCGGCTCGGCGCGATCGGGACGGTGAGCACGGCGTTCTTCCGGTCCGAGCGGTTCGGTGGGTTTCGCGATCTGATGGCGTATCCGCTGCTCGTCGACATGGCGATCCACGCCTTCGACTCGGCGCGTTTCCTGCTCGGGGCCGAGCCGGTGACGGCGTACTGCCAGTCGTACAACCCGCCCTGGAGCTGGTACGCGGGGGACGCCAACGCGACCGTGGTGTTCGAGATGGAGGGCGGCACCCGGTACGTCTACAACGGCAGCTGGTGCAGTCCCGGCGACATCACCTCGTGGAACGGGACCTGGCGGATCAGCGGCGAGAAGGGCACCGCGCTCTGGGACGGCGACCACGAGCCGGTCCTCGACGCCGAGGTGCCGGCCGGTGAACCGGCCGGCTCGCCGTACTCCGGGATCGCCGGCGCTCTGCAGGTGTTCGTGCGGGCGCTCCGGACCGGGGAGCCGCCGTCCGGCGAGGTGCACGAGAACGTGATGAGCCTGGCGATGGTGGAGACGGCGGTGCGGTCCGCGACGAGCGGCCGGCCCGAGCGCCTGGACGACGTGCTCGAGCGGGCCCACGCGCAGGCGGTGCAGGAGGAGACCCGGGCGGACGTCCGGAACGCTCTCGCCGGATGGACCTCGGTGCGGGACGTGCTGGCCGGCGCTGAGCGGGTGGAGACGCGATGACGTCGGCGACGGTTACAGATTCTCCTCGCGTCGCCGTCGTTCGTTGTAAGCCCGCATCCGTGGCGGGTAGCCCATGATCTGGACGTCGTACACCGGCAGGGCAAGGTCTCGGGCGACCTTGTGGATCACGGCGGGGGAGCCGACCCGGCGGCGGGTCCACTCGCCGTCGTCGGCCACGGCGACGGCCGTGGTGTCCGTCGCGAAGGTCTCCGGCTCGACGAAGAACTCGACGCCTCGCCGGGATTTGGCGAAGGCGATGAGCGCTTCGATATCGGCGTCAGTGGCTTCCCGGTCGAACTTCGCGATTTTGGAACCGCGCAGCCGCCGAATGCCGTAGCGGTCTCGCCATCTCATGAGTCCTTTTTATACCGTCAAACGGCCGCGCGCGTCGGGGTGATCTAGGGGACACATCGGGGATTCTCCGGATGGCCACGATGACGTGGGGCCCTTCAGTATGGAGGGTGACTGCCCGATTCTAAGGAGAGGCATGGCTGTTATGGCTGGGGTACCCACACCCCCGGGCCCGGGACAGGTGCCGCCCGCTCATCTGCGCGTCACCAACCAGGACCGTGAGCACGTGGTCGAGCACGTCCAGGCCGCGTACGCGGAGGGCCGGTTCGACAAGTTTGAGTTCGACGACCGGTTGGAGCGCGCGATGACGGCGCGCACGCACGGTGATCTGATGCCCATCATGGCGGAGCTGTACGGCGTGAGCGCCGTCCCCCGGATCCGGCCGATGCCCGCGCCGGTTCGGCGCGAGGCGCCGACGGAGAGCAACGAACGGCTCGGGGCTTCGGCGGCTCATCTGCTGACGCTGGTGGGGTTCCCGATCGTCGGGCCGTTGATCCTGCTGCTGACGGGCGGCAAGACCTCACCGTACATCCGACGGCACGCGATGGAGGCGCTGAACTTCCAGCTCACCGTGGTGGGGGCGACATTCCTGTTGCCGTTCACCCTGATCGGGGTGGTGCTCATCCCGGTCATCTGGGTGGCGGCGGTTGTTCTGTCCATCGCCGGTGGTATTTCGGCGCTCTCGGAGAATCCATTCCGCTATCCGATGACGGTGCGCCTGGTGAAGTGACGCATAAGCCGTCGGCTGATGTCAAAGCATGCTTGACATCAGCCGACTGAGGTTGGCCTCGACCTGAAGGCGGCCCACCGGAAGAATGGCCTCATGATCTTCATCACCGCGAAGTTCCGCGTCCTGTCCGAGCACGCCGACCGGTTCCCCGAGATCGCGGCCGAATTCACCCAGGCGACCCGCGACGAGCCTGGCTGCCTGTGGTTCGACTGGTCGCGCAGTCTGGCGGATGCGACCGAGTACGTGCTGGTCGAGGCGTTCCGCGATGGCGAGGCCGGGGCGGCGCACGTCCAGTCGGAGCACTTCAGGAAGGCCCAGCAGATCCTTCCTCAGTACCTCGCCGAGACGCCGCGCATCGTGAACGCGATCGTGCCTCAGGACGACTGGTCCCTCCTTGGCGAGATGACCGTGCCCGAACGGGACTGACCGCCGAAGCGCTGCACCCTCAGGTAGCGCTGGTGCTGGTAGCGGAAGAACGCGGTCAGGCCGGCGGCGGCGGTGAGGAGCCCGACGGCCAGGGCGGCCGGCAGGTGGTGGTCCGTCATGAGGTAGTAGGTCAGCAGGGCGAGGCAGACGCCGGAACGCGCCGCCTCAGGGTCGAGCTTGCGGTAGTAGCCGCGGATGCGAGCGATGCTGCTCAGGTACGACACGTTCTGCACCCCGGTGTCGACGAGCCGTGCCGTGGTGAACACGCCCAGCACGAAGACCGTCGGCAACGCGGCGGCGGCGAACGGCAGCAGCAGACCGGGCGTCTGCGAGGCGAACCCCAGCGCGATCAGACTGCTGGACAACGCCGACAGGTACAGCGACGAACGCCCGAGCGCCTCGCTGACCGTCGTACTGGCCGCCGACTGCAGCACGAAGTGCTCGGTCACGATCGCCGACATGAGCGGCGCCGACGGTCCCGCGTCACGGCTCTCCGCCTCCATGCCCGCTCCTTTCGCCGACCGCTCCTTTCGCCGACCGCTCCTTTCCACCCGTCTTCAGCGGAAGGCCTCGGCGTGTGCCTCGGCCCACTGTTCGAAGGTGCGGGGTGGGTGTCCGGTCACCTCTCGCACGGTCGGCAGGACCTGTGACTCATCGAGCGTGCCGTCGGCGTAGAAGCTGAAGAAGGCGTCGACGTACTCGACCGGCATGCTCGCCTCCATCTGAGCACGGGCCTCCTCATTCGGGAGCGCCTCGCAGCGCAGGTCCCTGCCCAGCACCTTGGCCAGCACGGCGATCTGGTCCGCGGGCAGCAGCGAGTCCGGGCCGGTCAGCTCGTAGATCCGGCCCTCATGCCCGTCGCCGGTCAGCGCCAGGGCCGCGACGGCCGCGATGTCGGCGGGGTCGATGGCGGCGGCCGCCACCCCGGCGAACGGTACGCGTACCAGATCACCGGCCCGGAGTTGCGGCAGCCAGCGCAGCGCGTTGGACATGAACGCCCGGGGCCGCAGGAACGTCCAGGGCACACCCGACTCCCGCGCGGCGCGCTCGGACAGGGCCATGAAGCGGGAGATCGCATTGTTCATGTCCGCTTGCGCGGCCGAGCCGCTCGTCAGCAGCACGACCCGCTGCACTCCGGCCCGGCGTATGTAGGCCAGCAGTCCGGGCATGTCCGCATATCCCGGCAGCAGGAACACGCCCCGCACGCCGACCAGGGCATCGGCCAGGCTGTCGGGCTGGTTCAGGTCGCCGGTGACGGGCTCAACGCCGGCGGGCAGTGTGGCGGCCTGCGGGTCGCGTAGCAGCGCGCGTACCTGCTGCCCGGACTGGGTCAGAGCGGTCACCAAGGACGAGCCGATATTGCCGGTGGCACCGGTCACTAAGATCATCATGTCTCCCATCAACTCGCGAAATCTATGCGGCACCGATGAGGCCGAGGGCCAGGGTGATCAGCGCGACGCCGAGGAGCAGGCCCCCGACGCGTGTGAGCATCGTGCCGGATGAGCGGGCGCCCTGCTCGCCGACGGCCAGATGCAGGAAGAACCCACCGGACTGCGCCAGCACCCCCGCCAGCAGGACCCCGCCGGCCAGCCACTCCAGACCGATGGAGAAACCGGCGCGGGGCAGGTAGAGCAGGTAGACCAGGGACAGCAGCAGCAACACCCCGGCGTGCGCGTGGCCGGCCCGGAAGAACCGCTCGCGGAACTCGCCCAGCTTCTCGTGATCGGTGGTGATGAAGCGCAGCAGCGCATGCCCGCCGAACTCGACCGTGACCAGCGACACGATCGCGATGACCGGCAGAATCTCGGTGGGTGCCATCAGCTTGGATTCCCTACTTTTGTATGGCCTGGGTGCTTTCCCAGGCAAAGGGTGACAGTGGCCGGGAAGGCGCCGATAGTGTCCCTGTAACCAGGCGGATATGCATTTTGCACGGTTCATTGGGAGAGCTGAGTGGCGCGGACCGCTGACGACCTCCCGCTGCGGCTCGCCGGCGGCATGTTGTGGGCGTCGTTCGGCATCCTGTTCTACATCCGCACGATGAGCGGGGTGTGGCGCGAGGTCGCCCCGCTCGCGTTGCTGCTGACGATGGCGTCGTATCCGCCGCTGATCGCGATCCTGGCGCGGCGCTGGCGCCCGGCCGTCCGGTATGGGCTGCTGTCGGCGCTGGTGCTGCTCTACCTGCTGCCCTTCCTCGTGGTCGGGCCGGAGTGGGACTGGATGCCGTGGACGGTGGCGGCCGGCGTGCTGTGCGTGCTCCCGGCGCGGCCGGCGTGGCCGCTGTTCGTCCTTGTCCTGGCCGCCACCGGCGCGGCGGCCGCCCTGCTCGGGTACGGGGTCTACGACTCGATCTGGTTCATGATCGTCACGGCGGACGACGGTCTCATCGTGTTCAGCCTGGCCGCGCTCGTCGGGACGGCGCGCCGGCTGCACGACACCCGGGGAGAACTGGCCCGGCTGGCGCTGGTCAGGGAACGCCTGCGGCTGGACGGCGAGCTGCGGAACGTCCTGGGCGGGAAACTGCGGGCGATCGCGTTCCGGATGCGGAAAGCGGTCCGGGAAGAGCCGGTGGACGCCCGGCACGACATCCGCGAGGGCGTCGGGCTCGCCCGGCGGACCTTGGCGGAGGTGCGCGCGACCGCCGGCGCCTACCGTGCCACCACGATCGCCGAGCCCCCTGCGCGGATCGACTCACCACGGTTGGCGCGGTTCGTCCTGCTCGCGGTACTGCTCATCCAGTGCGTGCTCGTGATGATCAACCTCTACTACGTGGACGAGGCCGGTCCGACGACGCTGGCCTGGGCGCTGCTCGGGCTCATCGGGATCGTGATCCTGCAGGTCCTGCCGCAGAACCGGGCCGCGTTCGTGGTGCAGGCCCTGCTGTTCCTGCTTCCGCTCGCGGTCATCCCCGGCTCCTGGGATCGTGTGCTGAGCTTCTTCACCGGCAAGGTCCTGCTCACCGTACGACCGCCTCGATCGTGGGGGATCGCCGGTGTCGTCCTGGCCGGGCACCTGGCCTGGCTCCTGTACGAGGCCGCCACGCGCGGCTATCCCCTCTCGAACGTGCTGGCCACCTTCGGTGGTCATGTCATGCTCGCGTGGCTGGTGTACAGCCTGGGGCGCCTCACCGGGCTGATCACCGTACTGGACCGGGCCCGGCACGAGCTCGCCCAGGCCGCGGTCCGGCGAGAACGGACCCGGGTCGCGCGCGACCTGCACGACGTACTCGGTTTCAGCCTGTCGGCGGTCGCGCTCAAGGGCGAGCTGGCCGAACGGCTGTTGGAGACGGACCCCGACCGGGCCAGGACCGAGCTCGCCGCGCTCGTGGCGCTGGTCGAACGGGCGCTGGTGGAGCTGGAGTCCATCGCCGGCGACCGGGTCGAACTGCGGCTCGCGGCCGAGCTCGACACGGCGCTTGAGGTGCTGACGGCCGCCGGGATCGAGGCGGCGGCACAGGTCGAGACGGGCCCTCTGCCGGCCGAGGTCGATACGGCGGTGGCCACCGCGCTCCGCGAGACCATCACCAACGTCCTGCGGCACAGCCAGGCCCGTACCTGCGAGATGACCATCTCCGGCACTGACGAGCTCGTACGGTTGCGCGTCGTCAACGACGGCGCCATGTCCGGATCGCCCACGGAGGCGGGCCGGCACGGGTCCGGGCTCGGCAGTCTCGCGCAGCGCACCGGCGGGCGGTTGGCGGCGGTGCGTCACCCCGGCGGAAGGTTCGAGGTGGTCGCCGAGTTCGGTTCAGATCCAGCCGGACTCGGTGGCGATCCGGATGGCGTCCACCCGGTTGCGGGCTCCCAGCTTGGTGACGGCTGAGGCGAGGTAGTTACGGATCGTGCCGTAGGTCAGGAAGAGCCGCTCGGCGATCTCGGCGGGCTGGGCCCCGCTCGCCGACAGGCGCAGCACCTCGGTCTCCCGCTGAGAGAGCGGGCTCTCCGGCGCCTCCAACGCCCCCAGGGCCAGAGCCGGGTCCACCACCCGTCCACCGGCGGCGACGGTCCTGATCGCCGCGGCCAGCTCGGCCGGACGGATGTCTTTCGGGACGAACCCAGCGACCTGCACACCGAGTGCCCTGCGCAGGGTGCCCGGCTTGGCCAGCGCCGTCAAGATCAGGACGCGGCAGTCGGGCAGCAGCTCGCGTAGCTCGGCAGCCGCCGAGATGCCATCCAACCCCGGCAGGTCGATGTCGATCACGGCCACGTCGGGCCGGTGCTCCAGCGCGGCAGGCACGATCTCCAGGCCCGAGGCGACCCCCGCGACCACCATGAGGTCGGTCTCGAGCGACAGCAGCTCGACCAGCGCTTCGCGAAGGATGTGCATGTCCTCCGCGAGCAGAATCCGCACGACGCCGTTCGCGGGCACGGCTACTCGAACCCGCCCGCGAGCGCCTGCGGGATCGTCACTGACGCATCAGACCTGGTCAGGATGCTCCCTTGGCGTCGGCGACGAGTCCCGGGGACTCCTCGGGGCGGCGACGGGCGTCACAGGTACGCCCGTACGCCACCCTATAGCGGGCCTCACCGATCGGATTCGCCAGGTGGTTTGGGCAGGCGGAGTGCGTACAGGAGCCACACCAGGGCGAAGCCGACGGCGAGTACGCCGAGCAGGCGCGTGGCCCCCGTCATGCCCAACGCGACGGTCAGCGGAGCCACCGCCAGTGACGACACCCCTTGCAACCCCGACGACAGCCCGAACGCCGTGACCATCACGCGCCCGCGGATGTGGTCGGGGCTGGCCAGTTGCAGCCCGTTGATGGCCAGGATCGCGCACGCGCCCACCCCGAGATGACCGGCCATGGCGGCGGGTATGCCCGACCACAGGCTGCCGGCCTGGGCCAGGGCGAGGTAGCCCAGCCCGAACACGGCGAGAGCGCCGCCCGGCACGAGCAGCCGTCGCCGCGACGACGGCCCGGTCAGCGGCGACGTGCCGGTCAGCGGTGACGTGTCGATGGGCGGCGGCGACGTGCCGATCAGTCGCCGGCCCAGGAACGGCCCGAGCACGGAGCCGATGCCCTGCGCCAGGTAGAGGACGCCGATTCCGGCGTCGGTGGCGCCGAACCGTTCGAGTGCGTAGACGGGCAGGAGACCGACGATGCCGTAACACAGGCGCAGCGCCGCCGTCAGCCAGAGCAGGGCCGACACGGTGGGGGTGTCACGGATGAAGCGCCACAGCTCGGAAGTGTCGGTACGTACGCGCATGCGGCGGGTCACCGGGGCGGTGGAGAACGGGCGGCGGATGCGGGCGATGAGGACGGCGGACGCGGCGAAGGAGGCGGCGTCGATCAGCAGGGTGGCCGTGCTGCCCCAGGCGGCCGTGACCAGGCCGCCGAGCCCCGCGCCGAGCAGCAGGCTGGAGGAGTAGAGGCTGCCGAGCGTGGCCTGGGCGATGGGCAGCCGGTCGGGGGCGACGAGGTTGGGGAGGACGACCTCGGGGATCGGGCTCGACACCGCGGCCGACACCGACAGCACGGCCAGCGAGACCAGCGCCAAGGGGACCGATCCCAGGTGGAAGGCGGCGAGCAGACCCGCCAGGGGGACGATGGCGGCGAGGTCGCAGGCGATGCGCAGGCGGCGGCGGTCCAGGCGGTCGGTCAGCGAGCCGATGAGCGGCATCAGCAGGATGCCGGGCAGCGATTCGACGGCGAACAGCAGAGCCGTCAGCGCGGCCGAGCCGGTGCGGTGGTAGACGAAGGCGTTCAGGGCGACGAAGGTGAACCAGTCGCCGGTCAGGCTGAGGGCCGAGGCGAGGAAGAGCCGGCGGAAGTCGGGGTTGCCGCGCAGCAGGTCGAGCAGCGCGACTCCGGGCAGGCGGGAAGGAACGGATGACACCTGGTGACTCCAAGCAGCCGAGCCGTCCGACCGGGAAGGCCGGACGGGCGAAGGGGGATCGCTTCGCGGGATGCCCGGCGGGTCGAGCGCCGGGCGGCTGCTGATCAGTCACACAGGTGTTGCATGGGTGGAGGTTAACGCACCGCGGGTCTCGGCGTCAGGAGCGGCCCAGGACCTCGTACTTGACCCGCATGACACCGGCGCCCGTGTTGCCGATGGCGGAGAAGGCGGCTGACGAGAGGTCGAGGCAGCGACCGCCCACGTAAGGGCCGCGGTCGTTGATGCGGACCGTGACCGAATCGCCGTTCGCCGGGTTGGTGACGCGGACCCTGCTGCCCAGCGGGAGCGTCTTGTGCGCGGCGGTCATGGCGGACGGGTCGAAGCGTTCGCCGCTGGCGGTCATCTGCCCTTCGTCGTAGTAGGAGGCGCCGCAGGTGCCCGAACTGATCACGCGGGTCTTCGGCTTGGCGGCCTCGGTCTTCGCCTTGCGGACCGGCACGGTCTTCGCCTCGTCGGCCGGCTTGGTCTTCGGCTGGGCCGCTGCGGCCTTGGGGAGGGCAGTGGTTTTGGGTTCGGACGGCTTGGGGGTCGCCGACTTGGTGCTGAGCTTGTTCGGCTGGGGGGTCTTCGACGGGGTGTCGGACCTCGTGTACGTGGGGGACGGCGCGACATCGAGTGCCGCGGTGGTCTTGGGGGCGTCGTCGTTGGCGACGGCGGCCCAGGCGGTGGTCGAGGCGGCGGCTACGACGGCCGCGCCGGCCGCGACGGTGACCCAACGGCGCTTGGTCGGAGCCTGACGCTCCGGGTTCGGACGGCTCGGCTTGGCGGAGTGCTGGCCCAAGGTAACCACAGTCCTAGCTAGGGGACAGGACAGGGAAAGGCCAGGTCGGGGGCTGATCGGGGGTGCGCGTCGGCCAATCCCACACGCAGGGCGGGTGCCCCGCGAACGTGGACGAACATATGCGACAAACAGCGAGTAAAGACAACTTAATGGGACGTTCAGTGACATATCTCACTTTGGTCACAAGTTTGCCAGGACGCTGAGCGTACGCCGGGGATCTTGGGACATCCGGAGAACGCGGACTGTGTCACCTTGGGGGTAGGTTGACGGCACTTTGGGGCATGCCGAACTGACCGGTCGTGCCAGAAGCCGTGCTCAGAACATGAGCGAGCGGACCGTCTCCACCGTGTCGGCGTCCGCCGCCCGCTTGTCGGGCCGGTAGCGCAGCACCCGCGCGAACCGCAGCGCCATCCCCCCGGGGTAGCGCGGCGACCGCTGCACCCCGTCGAACGCGATCTCCACGACCAGCTCGGGACGGAGCTTGACCGTCCACTCGTCGGCGGGCCCCTCGGCCAGCTCAAGGAAGCGTTCGGTCTGCCAGGCGAGCAGCTCGTCGGTCAGGCCCTTGAACGTCTTGCCCAGCATCACGAACCCGCCGCTCTCCGGGTCACGGGCGCCGAGGTGCAGGTTGGACAGCTTGCCTTCGCGGCGGCCGTGGCCCCATTCGGCCGCGAGCACGACGAGATCGAGCGTGTGACGCGGCTTGACCTTGATCCACCCAGCCCCCCGGCGGCCGGCCGCGTAGGGGGAGGTCAGCGACTTGACGACCAGACCCTCGTGGCCGGCCTTGATCACGTCGGTGAAGTACTTCTCCGCCTCCGAGACGTCACCCGTGACGATCCGCGGCGTGAGCAGACCGGGTGTGACGGTCTCGGCGAGGAGCTCCTGGCGCAGGGAGTAGGGCAGGTCGAGCAGGTCGGTCCCGTTCACCCGCAGCGCGTCGAAGAAGAACACGCTCAGCGGCGTCCGCTCCCGCAGCCGCGGCACGTCGGTCTTGCTCGTCGCCCGGCTCGCCGTCACCTGGAACGGGTGCGGCCGCCCGTCGGGCCGCAGCGCGATCACCTCGCCGTCGAGCACGAGGTCGTCGGAGGCCAGGCCGAGCACGGCCTCCACGAGCTCGGGCACCTGGGCGGTGATGTCGTCGAGCGTGCGGGTGAACACCCGGACCTGGTCGCCGGAGCGGTGCGCCTGCACGCGTACGCCGTCGAGCTTCCACTCCAGCGCGGCCGGTGCGCCCGCCTTCTCCAGCGCGGCGGCGACGTTGGGCGCGCTGCCGGCGAGCATCGGCGAGACCGCCCGGCCCACCTCCAGCTTGACCGCGCGCAGAGCCTCAACCCCGCCGGCCAGCGCCGCCGCGCCCACGGCCGGCAGCCAGCCGCGCAGCGTCAGCGCCCGCCGCACGTCGGCGGACGGCGCGCCCGACGCCTTGGCGATCGCCTCGATCATCACCCCGTCGAGGGCGCCCTGACGCAGCTCGCCGCCGAGCAGCCTGAGCATGAACGCCTGCTCCTGGGTGGTCAGCCCGGCGAACAGCTGGGTGACCAGCGTCTTGCGCGCCGCCTGCGAACCCTGGCCGGAGACCGACTTGATCCTCGACAGCAGCGCGTCGACGTCGGTGAGGGTGGCGGTGGCGGCCAGCTTGGCGGGGGGCAGGTCCTGAAGGGTCCGCCAGCCCACGCCCACCTGGCGCTGCGGCAGCTCACCCGACAGGTAGGAGATGGCGATCTCCGCCTCATCGGCGCCGACCCTGCCGAGCAGCTCCGCCAGATGGCCGATCTTGCCGAGCCGGGCCGACGTGCGTGTCACCGCCTCAGAAACCCGCACCACGTCGATCAACAGCACATGCCCTATGTTGCCGTACTTCGCCGACAATTCCGCCGCGCTTAGACCAGCATTTTGTCCGGTGTTGGGCCCCCGAAGGGGCGGGGCGGGCCTGGGGCCCGCCCCGGCGTGTTAACGGACGGCCAGGAGGTCGACCACGAAGATGAGCGTCTCATTCGGCTTGATGCGGGCGCCGGCGCCGCGGCTGCCATAGCCGAGGTGCGGCGGGATGACCAGCTTGCGGCGGCCGCCCACCTTCATGCCGGCCACGCCCTGGTCCCAGCCGGCGATGACGCGCCCGCCACCGAGCGGGAACTCGAACGCGTTGCCGCTGTTCCACGACGCGTCGAACTCCTCGCCGGTCGAGAACGCGACGCCCACGTAGTGGACGCTGACGCTCTGGCCGGGCTTGGCCTCGGGGCCGTCACCCACGACGATGTCGGTGATCTCCAGGTCGGCGGGCGGGTTGCCCCCGGGGAAGTCGATTTCCGGCTTCTCGAGTGCCACGAATTACTCCTGTTGAGAATTGGCGATCAGGAATGAACCCGACGACTCTATGCGGTCGGGATAAGGTCAGCGTTCATGGCCGCCCTTTCTCCTGATGCGATCCTGCTCACCGGGCGCGTCGCCGTGATCACCGGGGCGGCCCGGGGGATCGGGCGGGCGATCGCGGAGACGTTCGCGGCATTCGGGGCTCTGGTCGCGATCTGCGACCGGGACCAGCCCCCATACGGCGGCGAGTTCGCCATGACGCTGGACGTGCGGGATCCGGTCGCCGTCGAGGTGTTCGCCCAGGCCGTGCGGGAGCGGTGGGGGCGGGTGGACGTGCTGGTGAACAACGCGGGCGGGACGTTCCACGCCGCGTTCGCCGACACGACGGTCCGCGGCGAGCGGACCCTGATCGAGGAGAACTTCACGCAGGTCACCGGCATGATCCGGCGGCTGCTGCCGATGATGGGAGCCGGGGCGTCGATCATCAACGTGACCTCCAGCGAAGCGCATCAGGCGGCGCCGGGGTTCGCGGTCTACGCCGCGATGAAGGCGGGGGTGGAGAGCCTGACGAAGTCGCTCGCGCTGGAGTTCGCGCCCCTGGGCATCAGGGTGAACGCGATCGCGCCCGACGGGCTGCCCACCGACGGCGAGGCCGAGGTGCGGGAGCGGATGGTGGACGGGCCGTTCGAGCCGGTACGGCTGCCGCCGCTCGGGCACCTCGGGGAGCCGGCCGACGCGGCGGGCGCGGCGGTGTTCCTGGCCAGCGATCTGGCCAGGTTCGTGACCGGCACGACGGTGCACGTCGACGGCGGGATCCACGCGGCGGGCGGCTGGCGCCGCACCTGAGGCTCCGCGCTACGCACCTGAGGCTTCGCGCTACCAGCTCTGGTGGAGCGGCATGCCCTCGGTGTAGCCGGAGGCGCTCTGGATGCCGACCACGGCGCGCTCGTGGAGCTCCTCCAGGTTCGTCGCCCCCGCGTACGTGCACGACGACCGCAACCCGGCCACGATCGCGTCGATCTGGTCCTCCACGCTCGGCCGCCGCGGATCCAGGTACATGCGCGAGGTCGAGATCCCCTCCTCGAACAGCGACTTCCTGGCCCGGTCGAACGCGCTGTCCTCCGCCGTGCGCAGCCGCACGGCCCGCGCCGACGCCATGCCGAAGTTCTCCTTGTACCTGCGCCCGTCGGCGTCGGTGCGCGCGTCGCCGGGAGACTCGTACGTCCCGGCGAACCAGGAGCCGATCATCACGTTCGCCGCGCCCGCCGCCAGGGCGAGAGCCACGTCACGCGGGTGCCGGACGCCACCGTCGGCCCACACGTGCCGGCCGAGCCGGCGCGCCTCCGCCGAGCATTCGAGCACGGCCGAGAACTGCGGCCGCCCCACCCCGGTCATCATCCGCGTCGTGCACATGGCGCCGGGGCCGACGCCCACCTTGAGGATGTCCGCGCCCGCGTCCACCAGGTCGCGCACGCCCTCGGCGGTCACCACGTTGCCCGCCGCCACCGGCACGCCCGGGTCGAGCGCCCGGACCGCGCGCAGGGCGGAGACCATCTTCTCCTGGTGCCCGTGCGCGGTGTCGACCACCAGGCAGTCGATCCCGGCATCGAGCAGCTCCTTGGCCTTGGCCGCGACGTCGCCGTTCACGCCGACGGCGGCCGCGATGCGCAGCCGGCCGGCGGCGTCGAGCGCGGGCTGGTAGAGCGTGGCGCGCAGGGCGCCCGTGCGGGTCAGGATGCCGACCAGGCGGCCCTCGGCGTCGACGATGGGCGCCAGGCGGTGGCGGCCCCCGTGCAGCCGGTCGAAGGCCGCGCGCGGCTCCAGCCCGGCCGGCAGCGTCAGCAGCTCGCTCGACATCACCTGCGACAGCTGCGTGTACATGTCGACGCCCTGGCAGTCGGCCTCGGTCACCACGCCGACCGGCTGGTTGTCCCAGTCGACGACGATGACCGCGCCGTGGGCGCGCTTGGGCAGCAGCTGCATGGCCTCGCCGACGGTGTCGTGCGGGGTCAGCGTGAGCGGCGTGTCGTGGACCAGGTCGCGCTTCTTGACCCAGTCGACGACTTCCGCCACGACGTCGATGGGAATGTCCTGCGGGATCACCGTGATGCCGCCTCGGCGGGCGATGGTCTCGGCCATGCGCCGGCCGGCGACCGCGGTCATGTTGGCCACGACGATGGGGATGGTGGTGCCCGTGCCGTCGTTGGTCGAGAGGTCGACCGCGAGCCGGGAGCCGACCGAGGAACGCGACGGGACCATGAACACGTCGCTGTACGTCAAGTCGTATTGCGGCGCGAGGCCGTTAAGGAACTTCACGTTCGTCCATCTTATGCGCTGACTCCCTAACGAGGGGTTTCCCCTGTCTCGTGGCCATATGATCGGCCAGGAAACTTAGGGGGTGGAGGGCCTGTGGAGGTCACTGAGAGAAACGAGCTGACCGTCGTCGGTATCGCCGTACGCACGTCGAACGCCGACGAGATCGACCCCGCCAGGGCGAAGCTGCCCGTGCTGTGGCAACGAGCGGGCGCCCCCGGGGCGTTCGCGCACGTCCCGGGACGCGTCGACGAGAACCTTTATGCGGTCCTGACCGATTACGAGAGCGACCAGCACGGCGCCTACACGCAGATCGTCGGCATCGGCGTCCGGACGGTGCCCAGACTGCCCGAGGGCATGGTCGCCGTACGCGTGCCCGCGGGCACGGCCCTGCGAGTGGAGGCGCGCGGCCAGATGCCGCAGGCGATCGTCGAGGCCTGGCAGCAGGTGTGGAAGCACAGCGAGTCGGGCGGTACGCCCCCACGGGCGTTCACGACGGACCTTGAGGTGCACCACCCCGGTGGCGCCGACCTCTATGTCGCCGTTTACTAGCCGTTTCCCGAGCCCGAGCCCGATCGGGCTCGGGTCATGGGCTCACAGGCCGAGCGCGGCCGCGGCGGCTTCGACCGCCGCCGGTTTGACCTCGTCGAGGGGCAGGTGGGCGTACTCCACCGAACAGTCGGACATCCCGCCGATCGCCACGGTCGCGTGGATGTGCCGGGCGGGGGCGGGGTCCGGGCCGAGCAGCAGCGTGATGAGCCGCCGCCGCCAGTCGAACATGCGCTGACCCAGGTCGAGATAGCCCAGCATGGACATCTCCCGCACGATCATGACGGTGATGTCGCGGTGCCGCCAGATCATGTCGAAGTAGTCCTCGAGCAGCTCGCGCGCGTCACCGGACTCGCGCGTGGCCACGAACCGCTCCATGTCCTCGACCAGCGGCTGGATGATGCTGCTGACCAGCTCGTCGCGTGAGGCGAAGTGGTAGTAGAGGGCGGGCTTGGTGATGCCCAGCCGGTCGGAGATCTGCCGCAGGCTGGTGTTCTGCACTCCCTGCTCGACGAACAACTCGCGCGCCACCGCCTGGATGCGCGCCTTGGTGTCACTGGGCCTCGCCATGGTCCAAGCCTATCCCTTACCTATCGTTAAGTAAGCCCTTGCGGCTGTCGTTGCGCTGGCTTACCATCCGTTAAGTAAGGAGGTGCCACCATGCAGATCCTGATCTCCGGCGCGAGCGTCGCCGGACCTGCCCTGGCGTACTGGCTCAACAGGTACGGCTTCGACGTCACCGTCGTGGAGCGCGCCCCGTCGCTCCGCAAGACGGGCGGGCACGCGATCGACCTGTTCAGGCCCGCGATGGACATCGTCGAGAAGATGGGCCTGATCGACCCGATCATGGCCAGGAAGACCGGCACGAACTGGCTCACCATGTACCGGGAGGGCGCGGAGGGGGCCGTGGAGGTCGACCTGCGGCGGGTGTTCACGGCCGTGTCGGACCGGCACGTCGAGATCATGCGCGACGACCTCAGCGAGATCTTCTACGACGCCACCCGCGACGACGTCGAGTACGTCTTCGACGACTCCATCACCGCCATCGGCGAGGACGGCACGGTGACGTTCGAGCGCGGCGCGGACCGGCGGTTCGACCTGGTCGTCGGCGCCGACGGGCTGCACTCGAACGTGCGCGGCCTGGTCTTCGGCCCGGAATCAGGCTTCGCCACCTGGATCGGCGCCTACCTGGCCGTCTTCTCGGTGCCCAACTACCTCGGCCTCGACGGCCGCATGGAGGGACTGTCCGGCCTCGGGCGGGTGGCCGGGATGTACGGCGCGGCGCACCTGGCAGACGCGCGGGCGTTGTTCCTGTTCAGGACGCCGGAGCAGCTCCAGTACCACCACCGCGACGTCGCCCGGCAGAAGGAGCTGCTGCGCGAGCGGTTCGCGGGCGTGGGCTGGGAGGTCCCCCGGCTCATGGCGGAGCTCGACCGCACCCCGGCCTTCTACTTCGACTCCATCACCCAGCTCCGCCTGGACACCTGGTCGCGCGGCCGGGTGACGCTGGTCGGCGACGCGGGCTACTGCCCGGGGCCGGCCGTGGGCGGCAGCACCAGCCTGGCCGTCGTCGGGGCGTACATCCTGGCCGGCGAGCTGGCCGCCGCGCACGGTGACCACGAGCGCGCCTTCCCCGCCTACGAGGCCGAGATCGGCGAGTACGTACGGCGCAGCCGCGCGTTCGCGGTCGGGGCGGCCAAGCGGATCGTGCCCGGCACCCGGTTCGACCTGTGGGCCCTCACCCAGGCGGCGCGGCTGATCGGCCACGTGCCGGTCGCGGTGAGCAAGGCCGCGGCCAAGCTCGGCAGCAAGGGCATACGGCTGCACGACTCGATCGCGTTGAAGGACTACTCGGCGTACGAGAGCGTGCGCCAGTAGATATCCGGCGGGAAGCCACGAATAGACTGCGCGCCGTGCGTGCCGCCTATTTCGCCTTCGACCGGTTCCCTTCGAGCAAGGGGTCGGCGGTGCACATCGGGCAGATGGCGGCCGAACTGTTCGACCGGTTCGGCGGCGGGCTGCTGGGGGTGCTGGGCGGGGGCGGGCTGCCGCGCTACCAGCGAGAGGGTGACGTCGAGATCGCCAGGTTCGATGAGCAGATCCCCAACCTGATCGACCGGGCAGAGGCGTACTCGCACTGGGTCGCCCGCCATCTCGCGCCGCACCTGGACACGCTGGAGCTGGTCCACGTGCGTGACCCGTGGAGCGCGCTGCCGGTGCTCGGGCACCGGCACAAGGTGGTGTACGAGGTGAACGGGCTGCCGTCCATCGAGTTGGCGCACACCTGGCCACAGACGGCCCCCGCCACGGTGGCCAAGTTGCGGCGGCTGGAGGCGCACTGCCTGGAACAGGCGGACGCCGTTGTCGTGCCATCGAGCGTCATCGGCGACGCCATCCGCACAATGGGGATAAATCCGGAAAAGGTGTTCCTCGTACCGAACGCCGCCGACCCTGTCGCCGGTGCGTCGTCGGTGCCGCGCGCCAGGCCGCCTGGCGCGCCGGAGCACTACATCATCTATGTGGGCGCCCTCCAGCGCTGGCAGGGCGTGGACGTGCTGCTGCGTGCCTTCGCCAGGCTCGCCGACCTGACCGACCTGCGCCTGGTCGTCTGCTCCTCCGTCCCGGAACGCCGCGCCAAACCCCTCCAACGCCTCGCCGACCGCCTGGGCGTGGCCGAGCGGATCATGTGGCGGTTCACGCTGCCCCACGACGAGGTGGCCGGCTGGCTGGCCGGCGCGGCGGTGTCCGCCGCCCCGCTCACCGCCTGCCCGCGCAACCTCGACCAGGGCTGCGCCCCGCTCAAGATCCTGGAGTCGATGGCCGCCGGCACGCCGGTCGTCGCCTCCGACCTGCCGGCCGTACGGGAGATCCTGGGGGAGGACGGCCGGTTGGTCGCGCCCGACCGGCCCGCCGAGCTGGCCCGCGCGATCCGGATCCTCCTGGAGTACCCCGGACAAGCGCGGGCGATGGCGGCGCGGGCCAGTGGCAGGGTGCCCACCTGGGCCGATTCCCGGGCAAAGCTCGCCGAGGTCTACAACCGTGTGTAATGCTTCGCACCATGTTCTGGCGGAAGACGCGAGCGGCTATCGCCGGGTTCCACCCGCTGCACCAGGCCCTCATCTGGGAGCACACGCTGTCGGCCACGATGCCCAGGGCGGAGTGGGCGGCGCTGCTGAACAGCCTCGCCCGGCATGACGCGCTCGTCCGCAGGCGCAAGTGGCGGCTGCCCACACGGACGGAGAGCGTGCTGGTACCGCTGATCAGGGTGCTCTGCGAAGACGTCGGACGCGGCATGGTCGGCATCACCGCCGACCTGCGCGGCCACGGCGTCCCCGGCAAGACCGGGCCGCGCCAGGCCCTGCCCGCCGTACGGCCGGTGCGCCGGGCCGAACAGTGGTGGGTGACCGACGCGTGGCTCAGCGCCCGCTCGGAGCTGCGAGACGGCAGCGTGCTGACGCTCGCCGTCACCGACGTCGTCAGGTACCGCCACATCGTCAAGGTCAACCCGCGTGGCAAGCGCAAGAGCAAGACCAAGACGAAGGGCGTCCAGCGGATCCAGACCAGCCGCTCGCTGGCCAAGGGCCAGACGCCCATGCGCCCGGGCAGCCCGCCGCCGTGGTGGATCCAGGTGAAGGTCCGTCCGGGCGTCAAGACCGTGATCAGGGCCGCCGCCAAGGTGCCGCTGCCCGCCGACCGCGACCAGCTCGGGGTGATCATGACGGCGGCGACCGAGCCGTTCAGATGGACGCAGAGGAGGCGGGCCGCGTGACCCCGTGCATGGTGAGCACCGGATTCTTCGTGCTCGGCCGCTGTGGCCGGGCGCCGGTGGCCGCCTGCGGGTGGTGCGGCAGGCCGATCTGCGACCGGCATGCCGGTCCCGGCGGCGTCTGCCCCGAGTGCGCGGCCGCCCAGGGGTACAGCTCCCCGTACGACCCGCTGTGGACCAGCGGCTTCCGCCGCCACCACTACTACAGCACCTCGTCCACGTACTCGGACCCCGGCTGGTACGGCTCGTTCGACGACTACGACAGAGGCGCCTTCGACCCCGAGGACCAGGGCGACTTCGGCGACTTCGGCGACGGCGACGACCGCGACTTCGTGGACAGCTGATGCGGCTGCTGTGGCTCACCGAGCACTACCCGCCAAGCAGGGGCGGCATGGCCGAGTCCTGCGACCGCATCGTCAGGGGCCTGCGTGAGGCGGGCGCGGAGATCGACGTCGCGCATCTGACCAGGCGGGACCGGCCGTGGCAGATCGGCGGCGAGCGGGGCGGGCGGCTGCTCACCGTGCCGCTGGAGGACAATCCCGAGCACGCTCTGCGCCGGTTGTGGACGACGCTGCGCGGCGAGTCGTACACGCACGTGGTGGCGTTCGGGGGCACGTACGCGATGCTCGGCGCCCCGATCCTGGCCGCCTGGCTCGGTGCCCCGCTGGTGACGCTGCTGCGTGGCAACGACTTCGACACCGGGGTGTTCTCGCTGCGCCGCAGGGGCGCCCTGCTCGACGCCTTACGCGCCTCGGCGACGGTGTGCGTGGTGGCCTCCGGGCACGCCCCGCTGGTGTCGGCGCTCGTTCCGGAAGCGCGGGTGCGGTGGGTGGCCAACGGCATCGACACGTCGAGCTGGCAGATCCTGCCCTCCGAACGCGCGGCGGGCCTGGCCAGGCGGGCCGCCGCGGGCCGGCGCACGATCGGGCTCATCGGGCAGCTCAAGAACAAGAAGGGTGTCGGCTTCCTGCTCGACGCGCTGGCCGCCTCGGGGCACGCCGACCTGTTCCACCTGCTGCTCGTCGGGGAGTTGGAGGAGCACCTGGCCGTGCCCGCCGGGCACACGCGGCTGCCGTTCCTCGACCGCTACGAGCTGCCCGCGCTCTACGCCGCCTGCGACCTGGTCGCGCTGCCGTCCTTCTACGACGGGCTGCCGAACGTGGCCCTGGAGGCCGCGGCGCTCGGCGTCCCGCTGCTCGTCTCCGACGCGGGCGGGCTGGCCGACCTGGTCGACGACGAGATCGGCTTCCGCTTCGCCGCCGGAGACCCGCACGAGTGCCGGGCGGCGGTCGACCGGGCCGCGCGGGCCACGGACGAGCAGCTCGCCAAGCTGGGCACGGCGGCGGCCGAGCGGGTACGCAGGGACTTCACGGTGGCCGCCGAGACGGAGGGCTACCTGCGGGTGTTCAGCGAGAGCGCAGGCTCGTCCGCTTTGTCCAACAACGCAGGCTCGTCTGCTCCACCCGACAGCGCGTGATCGTCTGCTATGCCAGGGGCGGTGGGCTCGGCCATCTCACCCGGGTCGGTGCCTATCTGCACACCGTCCATCCGGGCGCTGCGGCCACGATCCTCACCGAATGGCCGGGCGATCCGGCCGCGCTCTCGCGGGCCGACGAGATCGTGGTGGACGCCTTCCCCGCCGGGCTCGACGGCGAGCTGGACGCGGCGGGGGTGCCGCCGGGGGTGCCGGTCGTGCACCTGGCCAGGCTGCTGCGCTGGGACGCCTACCGGCCGCTGATCCCCGACCGGCCGCTCCGCTTCGCCCAGACGTGGCTGGCCGAGCCGGTGAGCGAGCCGCACCTGGCGTACCTGCGCTCGGTCTCGGATCGGATCGCCCCGCTGACGCTCCGGGATCCGCCGGGCCCATTGGCGGCGACGGCTCCCGGGGACTGGCTGATCGTGCATTCCGGGCCGCCCGAAGAGATCCTGGAGCTGGTGGCGTACGCGCGGGAGAGCGCCGCCCTGGAAGGGCTCAGCCCGCGCCTCGTGCTCGTCTCGCCCGCCGCGCCGCCCGGCCTGCCGGCCGAGGTCGCGCATCTCGCCGTCCGTCCGGCCTGGCCGCTGTTCGCCACGGCCGGCCGCATCGTGTCCGCGGCCGGTTTCAACGTGGTACGGCAGGCCGCGCCGTACCGGCACAAGCACCGGATGGTGCCGTTCCCCCGTCGCTTCGACGACCAGTTCACCCGCGCGGCGAGAGGACGACGGGAAACGACGTGACGCCGCGGACGAACGCGTTGGGCAGGATGCGCGGACCGGCGTCGTCGGCCCAGGCGGCCGAGCCCACCCGGTCGATCCACTCCTCGAAGAAGATCCGTAACTCCAGCCGGGCCAGGGCCGCGCCCAGGCAGAAGTGGGTGCCCAGGCCGAACGCGATGTGCCCGCCCGCCTTCCGCGTCACGTCGAAGACGTCCGGGCGTTCGAACACCGTCTCGTCCCGGTTCGCCGAGCCGTACATGAGCAGGACCTGCTGGCCGCGGCCGATGCGCTGCCCGTGCAGGTCGGTGTCGCGGGTGGCCGAGCGGCACATGTTGAGGATCGGCGTGGTCCAGCGGATGAACTCCTCGACCGCGTTCTCGATCCGGCCCGGGTCCTCGCGCAGCAGCCGCCACTGGTCCGGATGGCGGATCAGCGCGTCGATCGCGGTCGCGATGACCGTGCGGGTGGTCTCCGCGCCGCCGTCGAGCAGCAGCAGCGCCTCGTTCGCCAGGTGGTCGTCGTCGTAGCCGGCCCGGCCGGACCAGAGGGTCACCAGGTCGTCGGCCGGGCACTTGCGGCGCTCCTCGGCCAGGGCCAGCACGGCCTCGCCGAACTCGCCCGCGGCCACCGCGGCCTCGTGGGTGACGTAACGAAGGCCGCCGCCCGCCACGATCGTGGTCTCCGACCAGTGCTTGAGCCGCGGCCAGTCCGCGTCGGGGAAGCCGAGCAGCCAGCCGATCATGCGGGCGGGCAGCGGCGCGGCCAGGGTCGGCACCGCGTCCACGGTGCCGGCCTCCAGGGCCTGGTCGATCAGCTCGGTGACGACCTCGCGGACGCGGCCGGCGTAGCGCTCGTGGACGTGGCGCGGGGTGAAGCGGCGGTAGACGAGGCGGCGGTGCTCGGCGTGCTCGGGGTCGTCCATGCCGATCATCGACGGGTCGGACGGCAGTTGGGGGCGGTAGCCGCCGGTGCTGGTCCACAGCCCGGGATCGCGTTCGATGGCCGAGATGTCGGCGTGCCGGGAGATGCCCCAGAGCCCGTTCGCGGCGTCGTGGTGGACGGGGGAGTGGGCGCGCAGCCAGGCGTAGACGGGTGCGGGGTCGCCCGCGTACAGGGCGCCGTCGAGCAGGTCGGGGTTCATGTCGGGCCGGGACTCCCTCAGGTCGGGGTTCAGGTCAGGCCAGCACTCCCTGGGAGCGCAGTTTCTCCGCCGCCTCGGCGCTCAGACCCCAGGCGGACAGGTCGGTGAGCCGGGTGGCGGGCGAGAGGTCCTGGCCCGGCACGCCGAGCAGGCGCGGGGCGGGGACCGGCTGGCTGAGCCCGCCGACGTCGGCGAAGGCGCCCCTGGCCACGTTGTGCGGATGCCGTACCGCCTCCGCCATGGACAGGACCGGCGACACGCACGCGTCGGAGCCCTCGAACACCGCCTCCCACTCCGCCCGCGTCCGTGACCTGAACTCCTCGGCCAGCCGGGTCCTGAGCGCGGGCCACTGCTTCCTGTCGCCGCGGTCCGGCAGGTCCGACAGCCCCATCCGCGTCACCATCGCCTCCCAGAACTGCGGCTCCAGCGAGCCGACCGCCAGGAACTCCCCGTCGGCCGTCTCATAGGTGTCGTACTGGGGCGCGCCCGTGTCCAGCAGGTTCGTGCCGCGCGCGCCCCAGAAGCCGCTCTGCACGCCGTGGTAGAACATCGCGAACAGGATCGAGGCGCCGTCGACCATGGCCGCGTCGATCACCCGGCCCTTGCCGGTGCGTTCCCGCTCGAACAGGGCGAGCAGTACGCCGTACGCGAGCATGAGGCCGCCGCCGGCGAAGTCGCCCAGGATGTTGATCGGCGGCGTCGGCTTGCCGCCCTCACGGCCGAGCATCGACAGGATGCCGGAGATCGCGATGTAGTCGATGTCGTGGCCCGCGGTGGTGGCCAGCGGGCCGTCCTGTCCCCAGCCGGTCATCCGGCCGTAGATCAGCCGCTCGTTCACCGCGTGGAGGTCGTCGGGTCCGATGCCGAGCCGTTCCGCCACCCCGGGCCGGAACACCTCGATCACCACATCGGCGTGCCCGGCCAGCTCCTTGAACGCGGCGACGCCCTCGGGCGACTTCAGGTCCAGGCCGATGGTGTGCTTGCCGCGGTCCATGACGTCCTTGCGCGGCTCGTCGGACACGGCGGCCACGCGATCGACGCGCAGCACGTCAGCGCCGTGGTCGGCGAGCATCATCCCGGCGAACGGCCCTGGCGCGAGCCCCGCGAGCTCCAGCACCCGGACCCCGGAGAGCGGGCCCTGACGGCCTTCAGACATCGGCATCTCCTACGACTCGGCTGGCCCCAGTAGAACAACATTCGGTGACCTGTGGCAAGACGCCTTCCCGACCTTCAGGCAGACATACGCGAGGTATGGGAAACTTGCCCACTGTTCGGGTGGGTCTATAAGGGTTGGACATGGTTTCGGATAGCAACCGGCTGGTCGCCAAGCGCTACCAGTTACTGCGCGAACTGGGGCGGGGCGGTATGGGCGTGGTCTGGGAGGGCCGCGACACACTGCTCAACCGGCAGATCGCCGTGAAGGAAGTGCTCCTCCCCCCGGGACTGCCTCGGGCGGACCAGGAACGGCAGCTCCTCCGCACCGCCCGCGAGGCACGCGTGGCGGCGCGGTTGAACCACCCGTCGGTCGTCTCGATCTACGACGTGGTCGAGGAGGACGGCAGGCCGTGGATCATCATGGAGCTGGTGCGGTACCCGTCCGTGGAGGAGGTCGTCGCCACGTCCGGAGCCCTTCCGGTGCGGCAGGCGGCCGACGTGGGCCGGCAGGTCCTGTCGGCGCTGCGGGCCGCGCACGCGGAGGGGATCCTGCACCGCGACGTCAAGCCGAGCAACATCCTGCTCACCGACGACGGCCGGGCCGTGCTCACCGACTTCGGCATCGCCACCGCCGAGGGCGACGCGTCGCTCACCCAGACCGGGATGGTGACCGGCTCGCCGAGCTTCCTGGCCCCCGAGCGGGTGCGCGCGGCCGAGTCCGGGCCCGCCTCCGACCTGTGGTCGCTCGGCGCCACGCTCTACGCCACGCTGGTCGGGCGGTCGCCGTTCGAGCGCGGCGATCCCATGGCCACGCTGAACGCGCTGCTGAGCGACGAGCCGGACTACCGCCGGATCCCGCCGATCATGCACCCGGCCCTGCAAGGGCTGCTGCGCAAGGAGCCGCACGAACGGGTCAACGCCGAGCAGGCCGACGCGCTGCTGGCCGCCGTCGTCGCCGCCAAGCAGCCGAACAACGACCGGGTCGTGGTCGAGCCGAAGCAGCGCCGCGGCGGTCGTACCCTTGTCGCGGCCGCCGCTGCGGCGGCGCTGGTGGTCGCGGGCGGCGGGTTCGCCTTCTTCAAGCTGAGCGGGGCGGCCGAAGGGGCGCCGGTCGTCACGCAGAGCGCGGTGGCGGTCAGCGCCGCGCCGAGCACGGCGTCGCCCAGCGCCGAGGCCAGCGAGACGCCCACTCCCACGCCGACGCCCACCCGCACCAGGGTCGTGCCGACGGTACGGGCCTGGACGTCGCCCGACGGCTGGTCGATCATGCGGCCCGTCGGCTGGAAGGGCGCGCGCAAGGAGGCGTACACCGAGTGGACCCGCCGGGACCGGGCCGCGCACCTGGGCGTCGAGGCCGTCTACGTCAACCTCGACCCGAACCAGCTCGTCCGCGACTCGCAGGAGACCTTCAAGCAGAACGCCACGGACCTCCAGACCCTGCGCCGCAGGGCCGTCACGCACCAGGGGACCAAGGCCGTGGAATGGGAGTTCACCTACACGGCGGGGGCGACCGGCGACGCGCCGTGGAGCACGCAGGGCACGAAGTATCACGAGATGCAGCGGGCGGTGGCGATCGGTGACACCGCCTACATCCTGTCGTGGACGGCCACCGAGGCCCAGTGGAAACGAGACCAGGGGTTGATGCGGCAGGTGATCGCCAGCTTTACGGTGGCCGCATGAGTGCAATGTCGCCCTGGGATCTCCTCGCGCTGCCGCCGCTCCCCGAGGAGCCGCTGCGGCGGCTGCTCGCGCCACTCGGCGACCGGGTGACCGTGCGGGTGCCGCCGGCCCGCGACCGCGCCGCGCTCCTCGCCTCGCTGGCCGAGGCGGAGATCGTGCTCGGCGACTGGACGGCGCTGATGGCGCTCGACGCGGAGGCGGTGGCCGCCGCGCCCCGCCTGGCCTTCGTCCAGCAGCCCTCGGTCGGCGTCGACGGCCACGACCTGAGCGCCCTGGCCGCCGCGGGTGTGCCGCTGGCCAACACGGCGGGCGTCAGCGCCGTCGCGGTGTCCGAGTGGTGCCTGGCCGCCGCCCTGTCCCTGTCCCGCAAGCTCGCCGAAGCCGACGCCGCCGTCCGCGCGGGCCACTGGCCGCAGCAGAGCCTCCAGCCCCGCGAGTTGCACGGCCGGCAGGTCGGCATCGTCGGCTTCGGCCCGATCGGCGCGGCCTGCGCCCGGCTGTTCCGGGCGTTCGGCTGCCAGGTGTCCTACTGGACCCGCACGCCCCGCGAGGAGCCCGGCTACCAGGAGCTGGAGCCGCTGCTGTCCACCTCCGACGTGGTCGTCGTGGTGATCGCGCTGTCCGACGAGACCCGCGGCCTCATCGATCCCCGGCGGCTGAAGCAGGGCGCGTTACTGGTCAACGCGGCCAGGGGCGGGGTCGTCGACCAGGCGGCGCTGGTCGGTGCGCTCACCGGGGGTCATCTCGGCGGCGCCGCGCTCGACGTGTTCCACATCGAGCCGCTGCCCGACGGCGACCCGCTGCGCGAGCTCGACGGGGTGCTGCTGTCGCCACATGTCGCCGGAGTGACGCCGGAGTCCACAGGACGCCTGCTCACGGCCACTATGGCGAACCTCACGGCGGCGCTGGACGGGCGCGAGGTAGAGAATGTGATAAACGGTATATCTCCGATCATCCGCCGGAAGTTTAAGGGTTCGCCCACCGCGTAGGCATACGACCTGGCACGATAAACAGTTTTCGTGTCTTTAACGACCCCGGTCTGGTCGATGTCAGTCCAGGGAGATACCTTCTTCAGGACGATCTCTACCAGCTCAAGGGGGTGCTTCAGTGACGACGTCGATGTCGACACACCAACGGGCAGTAGAGCACATCAGGCAGTCGTACGCGGAGCTCCCGGGGGACGCTTCACCACGGTTGTCCAAGGCCACGTCCAACCTCTTCCGATTCCGCGACTCGGGCAAGACCGCCAAGCTCTCCGCCAGGGAGCTCGACGAGGTCATCAGCGTCGACCCGGTGACGATGACGGCCGAGGTCCAGGGCATGACGACCTACGAGCACCTGGTCGATGCCACACTGCCGCACGGGCTCATGCCGTACGTGGTGCCCCAGCTCAAGACGATCACGCTGGGCGGCGCGGTGACGGGGCTCGGGATCGAGTCGACCAGCTTCAGGGACGGCCTGCCGCACGAGTCGGTCGAGGAGCTGGAGATCCTGACCGGCGACGGTCGCGTCGTCATCGCCCGCGACGACAACGAGCACCGCGACCTGTTCCGGACCTTCCCCAACTCCTACGGCACGCTCGGCTACGCCCTGCGCATCAAGATCAAGCTCAGGAAGGTCGAGCCGTACGTCAAGCTGACGCACGTCAAGTTCACCGACGCCGACAAGTGCATGCTGGCCCTGCAGGAGATCTGCGACAGCATGGAGCATGACGGGGAGCCCGTCGACTTCGTCGACGGCGTCTTCTTCGAGCCGGGGGAGCTCTACATCACGGTCGGCCGCTTCGCCGAGCGCGCCCCCTACACCTCCGACTACACCGGCATGCGCATCTACTACCAGTCGATCAGGCAGCGCAACCGCGACTGGCTGACGATCCGCGACTACCTCTGGCGCTGGGACACCGACTGGTTCTGGTGCTCGCGTGCCTTCGGCGTCCAGCAGTCGGTGGTCCGCTCGCTGATGCCGCGCCGCTGGATGCGTTCCGACGTCTACCGGCGGCTGGTCGCGCTCGACCGGAAATACGGCGTGGTCGCGCGCGTCGACCGATGGCGCGGCCAGCCCGTTCAGGAATCGGTCATCCAGGACGTCGAGATCCCGGTCGAGCGGGGCGCGGAGTTCCTGGAGTTCTTCCACGACAAGGTCGGCATGACGCCGGTGTGGATGTGCCCGCTGCGGGCCTCGTCCCGCTGGCCGATCTACCCGATGGAGCCCGGCAAGCTGTACATCAACTTCGGCTTCTGGGGAATGGTGCCGCTGCCTCGGGGGCAGTTCGACGGTTACTACAACCGTCTCATCGAAAACTCGGTGCACGAACTCGACGGGCACAAGTCGCTTTACTCGACCTCTTTCTACGCTCGTGAGCAGTTCTGGCAGCTGTACAACGGCGATGCTTACTGGCCGGTCAAGCAGGAATACGACCCGAACGGCCGAATGCTTGACCTGTACGACAAGTGTGTACGGGGAAGGTGAGCAGATGGCTCTCGCATCCATCTTTGAGAAGATCGTTGGCTCGGAAGCCAACATCGCGTTCATGGCCTACGACGGCAGCAAGGCGGGACCCGACGGCGCGGACCTCGCCCTGGAGGTCAAGTCCCCGATAGCGGTCGCCTACCTCGCCCAGGCGCCCGGAGAGCTCGGCCTGGCCAGGGCCTACATCTCCGGCCACATCGACATCCACGGCGACATGTACACCCTGCTCGACCGCATGTGGAACATCACCACCAACGACCTGACGGCCTCGGAGAAGCTCGCGGCCGTCCGTTCGCTGGGGCTGAAGCCGCTCCTGATGCGCGTCCCGGCGCCGCCGCAGGAGATCCGCTCGAGCACCCTGGCCAAGCTCGGCTCCCGGCACGCCAAGCAGCGTGACGCCGAGGCGATCCACCACCACTACGACGTCTCCAACCGCTTCTACGAGTGGGTCCTGGGCCCGTCCATGGCCTACACCTGCGCCGTCTTCCCCTCGGAGGAGTCGACGCTGGAGGAAGCGCAATACGCCAAGTTCGACCTGGTGGCCCGCAAGCTCGGCCTCGAGCCCGGCATGCGACTGCTCGACGTCGGCTGCGGCTGGGGCGGCATGGTCATGCACGCCGCCAAGCACTACGGCGTCAAGGCCCTCGGCGTCACCCTCAGCAAGCAGCAGGCCGAATGGGCCCAGAAAGCGATCATCGACGCCGGGCTCCAGGATCTGGCCGAGGTCCGCTTCATGGACTACCGCGACGTGGTCGAGACGGGCTTCGACGCGGTCAGCTCCATCGGTCTCACCGAACACATCGGCAAGCACAACCTCCCGTCCTACTTCTCGTTCCTGAACAGCAAGCTCAAGGCGGGCGGCCGCCTGCTCAACCACTGCATCACCCGGCCGACCGGCACCGAGAAGACGTTCAACAAGGGCGGCTTCATCAACCGCTACGTCTTCCCCGACGGCGAGCTGGAGTCGGTCGGCTACCTGGTCAGGCAGATGGAGGACCTCGGCTTCGAGATCCGCCACGAGGAGAACCTCCGCGAGCACTACGCCAAGACGCTCCGGCACTGGTGCGACAACCTCGACGCCAACTGGGCCGATGCGGTGCAGGAGGTGGGCATGGGCACTGCCCGCGTCTGGGCGCTGTACATGGCGGGCTGCATCGTGGGCTTCGAACGCAACAAGGTGCAGCTGCACCAGGTGCTGGGCGTCAAACTCGACTCGGAGGGACGCTCCGGGGTCCCGCTGCGACCGTCGATCGACTGGCCCTAGAGCTTTCCGGTGTGAGGGGTCTGGCGGGCCCCTCACACCTGTGCCCGTCCTAAAGGGCCTGCGCTTCGCTCCGGACGTTCTCCCAGGCGGGCTGACGCCCGCCCCCTGAAGGACCTCGCTCCGCTCGGACGCTCGTCCTGAACGCTTCGCCGGACCGGCTAGATGTGTCGGCCAGGGCGAGATAGACCACCGGGATACCGAGTTGGAGACTCAGGTCGTGCCGCTCAGGGGACGACCAGCGAATTGCAGGCAGTGCGATCCAGCCGTACCGATTGATCGTCCTCGTCAGGCCATTCGTTCTGGAGGTAGAGGCGTACGAGCGCGGCGTGGGACAGCGGCGTCCCGGGATCCGTGACCTCGCCGTTGGTGGTGTAGTCGAGCAGCAGAACCTCCTGCTCGTCGGCGAGGCCGCGGAGGCGTTCGATCAGGTCGGTGGTCTTGTTCTCCAGGACCCACCGGTAAGCGGGCAAGTAGATGCGACGTCTTGCCGTCTCGTATCCCAGCAACCGCTCCCCACGTAAGCCATCGCGGTGGCCTCGCACTTGGCCGTATCTGCGGACGGTGCGCTTGAGGCCGACCATGGTGGTGATGTCCAGCTTGGTGAGGTCGACGTCCGTGGTTTCGAAGACCTTGAGTGCCTGCCAGATTCCTTCGACCGACTGACCGGTGACGCCGGGCGTCTGCGGCACCGGGATGCCGCCGTGCGGATAGAACGGGCTCAACCGCACCCATGGCTCAGCCGCCTTGGAGGTGACGTCAATGATCTGAGCTCCGGGAAAGGCCTTGGCGAGCGAGGCCGCCGAACGACGACGGCTGGCGATCCGGATCGGCACGAGGACATCCCTTCCGAACTCTTGGCGGCAGAGCCCAGCATGCCGGACGGCGCCGACAATCCCGGTAGATCATCAGCGGTCCACTTCCGCAGGACGTCGGCGGGGAAGCCGGCCGGTGTGTTGTCCGCGGTCATGACGGCATACCGGTCGGATTGTTGGCGAGCACACAGGCGACGGGCGGGTCGAGCTCAAGGGTCTCGACCCGGAGATGGGTGAAGCCGGCCTGGGTGAGCAGGTTCTGGAGTTCTCGGGCGGCTCGGGCTGTGGTGTCCCGGGTGGCACCGGGGCAGCGGGGCTGGCTGACGAGCGCGACGCGTCCTGCGGGGCGGAGCAGGCGGCGTAGCTCGCGGAGCCGTTCCACCGGGTCGGGCCAGAACCCCGCGGAGTTGACGGCGAGGATGGCGTCGAGCGGATCGCCGAAGCTCGGCAACCGCTCCACGGAGGCGTGCGTGAGGTGCACGCGGTGGGCGCGGACGGCGGCGGCGTTGCGGCGGGTGGCCCGCCGGACCATGGCCCGTGAGTGGTCGATGCCGTAGACGTGGCCCCGGGTGGCGCGGCCGGCGAACTCGGCGATGGCGACGCCGGGACCGAAGCCGATCTCGAGCACCCGGTCGGTGGGCCGTACGTCCAGCAACGACACCGCCCAGATGTTGCGCTGCCGGTTGGACGGGCGATGGGCGAACATCCAGCCGTTCGCCCACCCGACGATGCCCCGGGGGTGATGGGCCTGGCCCACCAGGTATCTGATCACGCGTTGCTTGAGAGATCGCATGATCGCAGTCAACGGCTTCAAGTACGCTTGAAGTCAATGGATGAACAGCTGACGATTGGTGAGCTGGCGAACCGCACCGGTGTCGCCACCTCCGCCCTGCGCTACTGGGAGGAGCTCGGCCTGCTCCCGGCGCCGGCCCGCGTCTCCGGCCAACGGCGTTATCCGCCATCGGCGGTCGGGCTGGTGGGTGTGGTGGTGATGCTGCGAGATGTCGGTTTCACGCTGCGGGAGATCAAAGCGTTCATCGCGTCTCGTTCGCCGACCGGCGACGGCTGGCGGGAGCTGTACCAACGCAAACTCACCGAGCTGGATCAACGGATTGCCCAGGCGCAGGTGGCGCGCACTGCCATCGCCCATGGCCTGGCCTGCCCGCACAAGGACATCTTCGAGTGCCCTAACTTCGTCGGCGGGATCGCGGCGCATTTGGCGGGAGCTTCTCTCGAAGAGGCTCACGAAGCGGTTCATTCACACTGACCCGCCATCGCCAGGAGCGCTCGGCGTAGGTCCGGACGGTGGTCTCAAGCTCGCGTACCAGGCGAGCTCGGCCGTCAGCGGAACCGGCGGAAGAACTCCCGTACATCGTCGACCAGAAGGTCGGGTGCCTCCATGGCGGCGAAGTGCCCGCCGCGGCTGAACTCGGTCCAGCGCACGACGTTGTGGTCGCGTTCGGCGAGGGGCCGAAGGGTGAGGTCGTTGGGGAACACCGCCACCGCGGTCGGCACCGATGACCGCGTCTGGGCCTGACCCCAGCTGCGGGCACCTTCGTAGTAGATGCGGGCCGCGGATCCGGCCGTGCCGGTCAGCCAGTACACCGAGACGTCGGTGAGGATCAGGTCGCGGTCGATGGCGTCTTCGGGCAGGTCGGCGCTCGGATCGGTCCACTCCTTGAACTTCTCGACGATCCACGCGAGCTGGCCCACGGGTGAGTCGGTGAGGGCGTAGGAGATCGTCTGCGGCCGGGTCGACTGGACGATGGCGTACCCGGCCATGTCATGGCTCCAGGTCGACATGAGCCCGAGGCGGGCCTGGTCGGCCTCGGTGAGGCCGGCCAGCTCGGCCGGATCCCCGGAGGGGAAGGTGCCCAGGTTGTTGACGTGCACGCCGATCACGTGATCGGGGTCGATGCGACCCAGTTCGGGGGAGACGATCGCCCCGGTGTCCCCGCCCTGCGCGCCGTAGCGGTGGTAGCCGAGGCGTTCCATCAGCTCGGCCCAGGCGCGGGCCACCCGGCTGGTGTCCCAGCCCGGGGCGGCGAGCGGGCTGGAGAAGCCGAAGCCCGGCAGCGACGGGGCCACCAGGTGGAAGGCGTCGGCGGGGTCTCCGCCATGGCTCGCCGGGTCGGTCAGCGGGCCGATGATCTTCATGAACTCCACGACCGAGCCGGGCCAGCCATGGGTGATGACGAGCGGCAGCGCTTCCGGCTCCGGCGAACGGACGTGCAGGAAGTGCACGCTCTGTCCGTCGATGTCGGTGGTGAACTGCGGAAACTCGTTCAGTCGCGCCTCATGGGCGCGCCAGTCGTAACCGGTACGCCAGTAGGCGGCCAGATCCTTCAGGTAGCCCAGCGGCACCCCGGCCTCCCAGCCGGCGCCGGGCAGTCCGTCCGGCCAGCGGGTTTGGTCGAGCCGATGGTGCAGGTCGTCGAGGCGATCCTGGGGAATCTTGATCTCAAATGCGGTGATCTCTTCGCTCATGTCGCACACGCTACGAGCAAGCTAGGACGACTTCTGTCCTAGGAGCAGTAATCTGCGGAACATGTTGGAAACGTCTGCCCGGTTGCTGCAACTGCTCTCGCTGCTGCAGACCCCGCGCGATTGGACCGGCGCCGACCTGGCGCAGCGCCTCGAGGTCGACGTACGGACCGTGCGCCGCGACATCCAGAAGCTGCGCGACCTCGGCTACCCGGTGCACGCAACCCCTGGCGCGGCCGGCTACCGGCTCGGCGCCGGAACGAAGCTCCCGCCGCTGCTGCTCGACGACGAGGAGGCCGTGGCCGTCGCCATCGGGCTGCGCACCGCCGCCAGCGGTACGGTCAACGGCATCGAGGAGACCTCGCTACGCGCACTGGCCAAGCTCGAACAGGTGCTGCCGTCGCGGGTGCGACACCGGGTCAACCTGCTGCACTCGGTCACCGTGACGCTCCCCACCGGCGGCCCCACCGTGGACCCGGACGTGCTGACCGGCGTCGCCGCCGCCTGCCGGGAGCACGAACGACTCCGCTTCGACTACCGGAGCCACGACGGCACCGACTCGGTACGCGAAACCGAACCGCACCGGCTGGTCCACACGGGCCGGCGCTGGTACCTGGTGGGCTGGGACACCGACCGGGGCGACTGGCGGACCTACCGGGTCGACCGGATCCGTCCCCGCATCCCCACCGGTCCTCGCTTCACGCCCCGGCAGGCACCCGACGTCGACCTCGCCGGCTACCTCGCGCTCGGCGTCTCCACCGCCCCTTACCGCTACCAGGCCCGGATCACCCTGTACGCCTCGGCCGAGACCGCCGCCGAACGGATCCCGCCCACCGTCGGCGTCATCGAGGCCGTCGACCTGGACAGCTGCCTGCTCCATACCGGATCCAACTCACTCGACGAACTCGCCATCTACGTCGCGCTGTTCGGCTTCCGCTTCCGGATACACCAGCCACCCGAACTGATCGCCCACATCCGAGACCTCACCGCCCGGCTCGCCGACGCCATCGACTGACTCAGATCATTTCCTGGAGCACGTCGTCGACCGGTGTGGCGCCCACGCCGAGAATCTTCTCGGTCTCGGAGTAGTCGACGACGAACGGGTGGCCGGGCTTGGTGAGCACTTCGTGCAGTTCCGCCCAGAACGGCTCAGTGAACGCGAGCAGGACCAGATCGCGTTCGGTCATCTCTTCCATCCGGGGCTTCGGCGCCCCCGCCAGCTCGGCGAGCCGCCCGGCCAGTTCCCGCACCGACAGGGTCGAGGTGGGCGCGTGCCAGGCCCGGCCGTACGCCTGCTCGTCGCGGCCGGCGGCGACCAGTGTGCGTGCGGTGTCGCCGATCGCCGAGTAACTGTGGGGCAGGTCGAGTTCCTGCGGCACCAGGGCGAGCCTGCCGTCGAGAACCTGCCGCTGCACCATGAGGCTGAACACCGAGAACGCGCCGGCGCCGTAGAACTGACCGGCCCGCACCTCGGTGACCTTCACCCCCGAGGCGGCGGCTTCCTCCCAGACAAGCGCCCTGGCCCGCCCCTTGGGCCCGGTCGCGGCCAGCGGGAAGTCCGGCCTGATCGGCCCGTCCACCGGCCCGTAGGCGTAGAGGTTGCCGAGCATGACGTAGGCGACGCCCGTCCGCCGCACCGCGGTGAGCAGCGACGCCGAGATGATCGGAAACTGTTCGGGCCAGGTGTGGTACGGCGGGGCGGCGGTGGTGAACAGCGTGGTCGCCCCCTCCGTCAGCTGGGTGAGCCGATCCGTGTCGGTCGCGTCCGCGGCGACCTTTTCGATGAGCGGGTGCTCGGGCCCGCCGCCGGTCCGGCTGATCATTCGTACCCGCTCGCCGTCCTCGGCCAGCAGCAGAGCGGTCTTCGACGCGGCGGCCCCGCGACCCACGATCACGTGAAATTTCATGATGACAACGGTGCCGACTTGCGGCCTCGTAGCATAGTGGCCGGAATGCCGACTATCCGGAGGATCTGGCCATGCACCGTGTCGCCGCAGTCGTCGTGCCCCCCGTGCTGGGTTTCGACGTCTCGATCCCTCTCATGGTGTTCAACAGCGTTCCCCACTATGACGTGCGCGTCTGTACGGCGCGGCCCGGCCCGATGCCGACAGTCGGGGGCCCTGACATCGTGGTGACGGATGGCCTGGACACGGTGGAGGGCGCCGACACGGTGATCGCCGTCGGCAGTGGCGGCGAGCAGGCTCCCATGGAGACCCTCGACGCCTTGAGGAAGGCCGCGGACCGTGGCGCACGAATCGCCTCCCTGTGTACGGGTGCGTTCGTACTGGCCCAGGCCGGCCTGCTCGACGGGCGCCGCGCCACCACCCACTGGGGGCTGGCCGCCGACCTGGCCACCCGCTTCCCCTCGGTCGAGGTCCAGCCCGACCTCCTCTTCGTCGAGGACGGCGGCATCTTCACCTCGGCCGGCGCCGCCGCCGCCATCGACCTGTGCCTGCATCTGGTCAGGGTGGACTACGGCGCGGCGGTCGCCAACGCGGCCGCGCGGCTCGCGGTCGTCCCTCCCGTACGGCCGGGCGGCCAGGCCCAGTTCATCGAGACCCCGCTGCCTCCCGAGCGCGGCACCTCACTCGCCCTCACCCGGGCCTGGGCGCTCGCGCACCTCGATCGCCCGCTCACCCTGGCCGACCTGGCCGGTCACGCCAAGGCAAGCGTGCGTACCCTGACCAGGCGCTTCCACGCGGAGACCGGGCTGAGCCCGCTCCAGTGGCTGCTGCACCGGCGCATCGACCGGGCCAGAGAGCTGCTGGAGACCACCGAGCTGCCCATGGATCAGGTGGCGGAGAAGAGCGGCCTGGGCAGCGCGGACTCCCTGCGCAAGCACATGGTCGGCCGGGTCGGGCTCACTCCCAGCGCCTATCGCGCGAGCTTCACCCGGATGCCCACCGCCACGTCCTCGTGAGCTCAGTGCTGTCGTCCATCAGGGGAGGCGCCAGTTCGCCGTCCACAGGCGAGGGCCGGTGCGGCGGTCGAGGCGGCGGAGGAACGACAGGACGCCGGACGCGCCGGTCGCCCAGGTGTAGCCGGGCTTGTCGAGGTCGTTGCCGGTGAAGACCGGTGTGGAGACCTCGCCGCCCGCGCGCATCAGCATCAGCTCGACGACCTCCTCGGCGCCCTGCCAGTAGCCGTCGTCGCCGGTGGCCATCGCCAGGTCGATCAGCGCCTCGCCGATGCCCGCCAGGCCACAGCACTGGGACACGACCCACGCCTGCGGTGCGATGGCCAGGCTCGCGCGGGCGCCACGCTCCGCCAGATCGAGGTAGCGGTCCTCGCCGTACGCGGTCGCCGCGTGCGCCAGCGGGCCGAGGATGCCGGAGATGCCCTGGCACCAGGACGCGCCCATGGCCTTGGCGTCCGGTCCGGTGAGCTCGCCGAGCATGGCCTCGGTGGCGGTGGCCAGCGACTCGAAGCGCTCCCTGGCCGCCTGCCCGGCGTCGTGGTCGCCGGTGGCCTCGTGGTAGGAGAGCAGGAACTCCGCGCAGCCGGCGGCGCCGTGGGCGAAAGCCATCTCCACGTTCACCCCCGAACCGGCCTGGGCCGGTGCCACCGCGTCCTTGGAGTCCGTCACCTCACCGGAGACGAGCAGCCTGGCGCATTCGGCGGCCACTTCCAGGTGGCGGGGATCCTGTTCCAGCGCGGCCAGCGAGAGGTGTCCCGCGCCGATCCCGGCGACGCCGTGCGCCTGGTCCGCGCGCTGCTCGCCCTCCAAGACGATCGGCCCAGGATCCGGCAGTTCGGGGACGGCGGTCAGCCGCGCGGCGGCGAGGAACAGCGCCGTTCCGGTTCGGCCGAAGTAGAGCGCCGGGGGGAGCGCGGTGGGCGGCATGACGCGGGCCGTCCAGCGAGCCAGGTCGGCGGCGACGGCCTTGGCCTCGGGGTGGTGCAGCAACTCCATGCCGACGCCGGCCGACCCACCGTAGACGTTCGTCACCGGCGGGCTCGACGTGCGGTCCGCCGGGCCGTCCATCAGGCCCTCGGCGAACCGTACGCATGCGCGGGTGGTGTGGTCCAGGACCCGCGACAGCAGATCACCGGTGAACCGCACCCCGTCGGATCGCGACACCGTACGGCCCGACGGCCCGGCTCCGGCCCTCATGTCGGCCGCGGCCGACACACGCTCCCCGGCGTCGAGGCTCAGCAGGCGTGGCAGCAGCCCGATGACGCCCGTCGTGACGCCGGGGAACATCCGCGCCAAGCACATCAACGTCCGTTCGACGTTCCGGGCCTGGTCGGAGTCGATCATGATGGGGTTCATCCCGGTCGCCGCGAAGAACAGCGTCGCCCCGAGCGAGAAGTAGTCGTCGGCGGGTTCGGAGGGGTGATCCGCCTGCTGTCCGGGCACGCTGTAGCCACGGCTCCACCCGGGAAGCTGCAGCCCCTCGTACCTGCTGTTGCCGAAGTCGATCAGCGTGCAGCCGCCGTCCTCGCCGAGCACCACGTTCTTGGGGGAGAAGTCCCTGACGACGACGCCGCGCGCGTGCACGGTGTCCAGCACCTCCAGCAACCGGCCCGCCAGCGCGGCGAGGTTCCTGCCGCCGCTGTCCTCGGTGGGGTCGCCGTCCTCGGTGAAACGGCCCCGCTCGCCGACGAACCGGTTGAGGTCCAGGCTGCCGGCGTCGGTCATGACCAGGAACTCGTCGTCGCCGTGCCGGAAGTGGTCGATCGGCGTGGGGACGCCCGCGACGCCGTCCAGGGCCTTGAGGATGCGCAGCTCGTTGCGCAGGTACATGCGCAGGTCCCAGCCTTCGGCGTTCTCGCCCACGTAGGCGCGGGACTCCTTGACCACGACCGGCCGGCCGTCGGCGTCCTCGGCCCGGTAGACGTTGCCGCGCGGGCCGCGCATGACGCCGGACGTGAGGCGGTACCGGTTGCCTATCAGCTTGGCGGGCGCTTCAGGCCTGTCAACGCTCTCCCGGGACGGGCCCGGGACGCCGCCCTGCGGGCGGAACGGGTCGGTCGCCCACGGCGGGCAGGAGAACTCGGGTCCTGCCGCGCCCGGCAGGTGCTCGCCGTCGGGAGCGACGATGATCAGCTCGAAGTCACCGTTCTCGTCTACGCGGTACTGCGGGGCGAAGGGGGCGTACCGGTAATAGACCGGTGCGTCGGGGCGCACTCTGCGATCGCTGACGATGCGCGGCGCGGTCAGCCCCGCCAGTGCCTCGGCCAGCCGGTGGCCGAGGGGGACGACCTCGTCCGGCTGCGGGTAGATGGTGATGGCCTTGCCGACCGCGCCTGGGTCGAGGTCTCCGGAGTTGAGTTCAGCGAGCTTGCCGGGCGAGCAGGCGACCTTGAAGTCGCACGACACGTCGGCCAGGACGGGCAGGACCCGGTCGAGCGTGGCGGCCAGGGTGCCGGGACGGGCGGAGACGTGCAGCTTCCAGCCCTGGTTGGGCGTCGTCGCACGCGGGTCGTGAACACTGACCCAGGTGTCGCCCTCGTAGATTTCCCTATTATTCGAATCGGCAAAATGGGTAAGGGTGACAACCACATTTACTGTCAACGGGATAACCCTTCTGCGCCGGGGCGGCCGGATGCTCCAAGAAAGGCCACCGGAAGTGCGCCGATGGCCTTTCCGCCGCGTTACGGAACAAGTCGTGCGTCGCCGTGGACGCCGAACGCGTTACCGCGCGATTACACGATCGAAGGGCAGCAGGGGAATGTCGAGCACACGGTGCGCTTGCAGGTGTTGACGCAAGCCTGCGGGCCGTGGAGCAGTGCGGTGAGCTCGCCTTCGAAGTCGATGGCGAGGTCCTCGTACTCCAGAACGCCCGCGTCGCGGGGCTCAAGCGTAAGAACGGACATGAGGGCTCCTTCCTTGGCCACCGGTAGGTGGCCGACGGTGGATTCGAGCCTCGGGACGGCACTGGGTAGGTGCCGTTACCCGCGCCCTGACCGCGATAGGAATCGCCTGTCGCGGCCAAACGGACGCATTATGTGCATATTTCACCAACCATGTCCAGACGCCACTCAACAAGTGCCAGGTCGCACCGCCTCCGGAACAAATCATTTACAACAGGGCTTTACGCTGACACATTGGTCACCTAGATTGGCTAGGTGATCTGGTCACCCGCATGAAGTCGTTCTGGAAGAAGCGAACCCCGGACGTTCCGGCGGACAGGTCGGGACTGGCGGTCGCCTACTGGGAGAGCCACGACGACGAACTCCTGACGGCGAGCCTGTCGAAGATCGCGCGCCGCCTGCCGTACCTGGTGATGTCCGCGTTGCGGATGGCATGGGAGGCCCACCGCCGCGACACGATCATCGCGCTGGCCGGAAACCTGGTGGCCGGCGTCTTCACCGTCTACGGCCTGGTCGCGACCTCCGACGTGCTCGCCTCGCTGTTCGCCGGCGGGCCGACGCCCGAGCGCATCCGGGCGGCGCTGCCCTCGCTGGCGCTCGTCGCTGCCGCCGCCGGGCTGCGCGGCACGCTGCTGACCGCCGCCACCTGGGCCCAGGCGCGGCTGAAAGTACAGGTCGAACGGCTGGCCGAGACGCGGCTCTTCGAGCTGACCACCCAGGTAGAGCTGACCGCGTTCGACGACGACGAGTTCCACAACGCGATGCGCAGGGCCCGCGACAGCGGCGTGCCCGACGCCGCGGGCGTGGTCGAGGTGACGGTCGCCGTGATCGGCGGAGCCATCGGTGTGCTGGCCTCGGCCGTGGCGCTTGGCCTCATGCACCCGCTCCTGACACCGCTGTTGCTGGTCACGGTCGTGCCCGCGGGCTGGGCCGCGATACGGGCGGCACGCCTGCAGTACCAGGCGTACTACCGGCTGTCGGCCGCGCGGCGGCGCAAGTTCATGCTGTCGGACCTGATGGCCGAGCGGCTGCCCGCCGCCGAGGTGCGCGCGTTCGCGCTGCGCGACTTCCTGCTCGGCGAGTACGGGAACGTCGCCGACCTCGAACAGGATGTGCAACTCGACGTCGCGCGCCGCCGCGCCGTCACCAAGGCCGCCGGCGACCTGCTGACCGGCGCCGCGACCGTCGCCGTCTACGCCGCGCTCGCCGGGCTGCTGGCCCTCGGCGTCATCCCGCTCGCGGTGGCGGGCGCGGCCGTGCTGGCCATCCGCGCCGGCCAGATGTCACTTGCCGCGCTGGTGCAGATGATGAACCGGCTGTACGAGGCGGGCCTCTACTTCGGCGACTACCTGTCGTTCCGCGCGCTGGCCGCCTCGCGCGTGCGACAGCCATCCGGTACGGCGGCGCCGGAACCGTCCGGGCGGCTGACCGCCGACCAGGTGACGTTCAGCTACCCGGGGGCGAGCGGCCCCGCGCTCACCGGGATCAGCGTCTCGGTGGGGTTCGGCGAGGTCATCGCGCTGGTCGGCGAGAACGGCTCCGGCAAGACCACGCTGGCCAAGCTGCTGGCCGGGCTGTACCGGCCGGACTCGGGGACGATCCGCTGGGACGGCGCCGACCTGGCCGACCTCGACACGCGCGGGCTCATCTCGGTGATCGCCCAGGACCACACCCGATGGCCGCTGACCCTCCGCGAGAACATCCTCATGGGCCGCCCGCTGGACGAAGAGCGCCTGGCCGCCGCCGCGGCCGCCGCCGGGGCCGACGAGGTGGTGGCGGGGCTGGCACAAGGGTACGACTCGCTGCTCGACCAGCGCTTCCGAGGTGGCCACGACCTGTCGGGCGGGCAGTGGCAGCGGATCGCCGTGGCCCGTGGCTTCTATCGCGACGCCGCCCTGGTGATCTTCGACGAGCCGACCTCCGCGCTGGACGCGCGCGCCGAACACGCCCTGTTCGAGCGCATCCGCAAGCACGCCGACGGCCGCTCCATCGTCCTCATCACGCACCGGCTCGCCAGCGTCCGGTACGCCGACCGCATCTACGTCCTCGACCACGGGCGGGTGGCCCAGCAGGGCACGCATGCCGAGCTGATGGAGAAGGGCGGCTCCTACGCCGACATGTACACCCTCCAGGCCCAGGCCTACCGGGAGGCGGTCACATGACCGCTTGGCGCGATGCTCCCGTGAGACGCTCCGGGGCGGTCCGGTGATCATTCTGACGTCGGCCTATGCGGCTCTGATCGCGGTGCTGCTGTACGCGGCTGTGAGCAAGGCTCGTGACCTGTCAGGATTCGCCGCCGATATCGCGGGTTACCAGCTGATCCCGCAGCGGCTCACGGTCGCCGCCGCCGTCGTGGTGGTGGGTGCGGAGCTGGCGGCGGCCGGGCTGCTCACCGCGCCACCCACCCGGCGCTGGGGCGCACTCCTCGCGGCGGTGCTGTTCGCCGCCTTCCTCGCCGCGATGGCGTCCGTGCTGCGGCGCGGGCTGAGCGTCGGTTGCGGCTGCTTCGGCGACCGCGATCTCGTCGGCCCCGCCACCGTGACCCGTACCGGCCTGCTCGCGGCGCTGGCGGTCATGGCCGCCGTCGCGGGAGCTTCTCCGTTCAGCTTCGTCCACCTGCTGGTGGGAGCGGCGTACCTGGCGCTGACCTTCTTGCCGGGCCGGCTGATCGGAGCAGCGGAGCGCGGCCGCGTCGGCCCCCGCCCCGGCACCCACTGGGACGTGACCCCACAGCCCGCGGCCCTTACCTCGGAAAAGCTCGGCGTCCTGTACGCCCTGATCGCGCCGACGTGTGGTGTCTGCAGCGCCATGCTGCCCGCCTTCGTCGCGGCGGAGCGGGTGGACGTCGTCCTGGTGAGCGCCGCGGAGGAGGGGCAGGTCCGCGACTACCTGGCCGCGCACGAGGTCTCATTGCCGCTGGTGATCGATCCGGGGGTGTTCGACCGTCACGGCATCCCCTGGCCGCCGTACGCGGTGCTGACGGACCGGCAGGGCGTCGTCCTGGCGGCAGGCGGCGCTGCCGAGCCCGGCGCGCTCAACGCCCTGCTCGGCAACCTCCCAGCCTGAAGCCCCTCTAAGGGACGACGTCGAGCAGGGCGATCGCGTCCAGTACGTCGGTCACCTCGTGGTCGGCCCCCGGGGACAGTCCGGGGGACAAGCCGCGGTCGATCCAGATCGTACGGAGGCCCGCGCTCCGCCCGCCCGCCACGTCCTTCTCGACGTCGTCGCCCACCATCCAGTCGCCGTCCGCCAGCGTGGTGCCGCAGCGCTGGGCGGCGATCTCGAACAGTTCGGCCGCCGGCTTCCTGACGCCCTCGGCGTCGGAGATGGCCCAGCCGTCCACCCGGTCCACCAGGCCGCTGTGGTGGATCTTGCCGGACTGGTTGTCGGTCATGCCGTTCGTCACGATGCCCACCATCCAGCCGGACAGGCGCAGCCGATCGAGGGACTCCAGTACGGCCGGCCGGCAGGTGACGAGCTGTGGCAGGCGTTCCCGGTAGCCGCGCCACAGCGAGTCCGCCGACTCGGCGAGCGCGAACCGCTCGCGGACGTGGGTGAAGAAGGTGCTCATCGGTAAGGAGCCGTCGGCGTCCAGCTCGATCATCCAGGCCACGTCCTCCGAGCCCAGCCCCCTGTCGGCGGCGAACTCGGCGGCCCAGCGACGGAAGGCGTCGAGGCGGTCGATCAGGGTGTTGTCCAGGTCGAAGAGCGCCAGCACGGCTCAGCCCTTTCTGCTGTTGACGAGCTCGTCCGTCGCCTCCTGATAGGCGGCCGCGGCCCGATGGAAGAAGTCGAACAAGATCGCTGACTCCTCCTCAGAATAGCCACTCAGCAGCTCGCCGAGCCGTCGCCGAGTGCCGGCCAGGACCTCGTCCAGGGACTCCGGTTGGCCGGCGGCCTCCACGATGACCTTGCGCCGGTCCGCCGGATCCGGGACCCGGCGGACATGGCCTCCCTTTTCCAGGCGGTCGATCAAGCGGGTGGTGGCGCCCGTGGTGAGGCCCGTCTGGGCGGCCAGTTCGCCCGAAGTGAGCGGGCCCGCCAGGTCGAGCAGATTGAGCGCGTAGTAGTCGGTCGCGTTCAGGCCGGCCGCCTCGGCGCTCGCCAGGCTGTTGAGCACCATCGCGCTCAGGTAGCGGCGGAAGACCGCGCTCGGGTCTGTTGACACTGCGAACCCTCTTCTCTAATCTAATATCTGCAATCAAGCAGATAAACATTAAATGCAGACACTGCATTGAGTAAGCTATCAGAGGGGTAGAGGATGAACACCACGCGCGACGCCCAGCAGGCCATCCGGGAGCTGTTCACGGCCATGGAGGACGCCTGGAACCGGGGCGACGGCGACGCCTACGCCGCCTGCTTCACCGAGGACGCGAGCTACACGGCGTTCTTCGGCGCCGTCTACCGTGGCCGCGCCGACATCGCGGGCGGGCACCAGGCGCTGTTCGACAGCGTGCTCAAGGGCACCAGGATGTTCAACGAGATCGTCGAGGTCCGCCTCTACGGCACTGACACGGCCGTCGTGCTCGGCCGGGGCGACGTGGCCAAGAAGCGGCCGGGCAAGCTGCCCAAGGTGCAGACGTACACGCTGGTCCGCGACGCCGACGGCCGGTGGCGCATCGCCGCCTTCCAGAACACCAAGCGCAACCGGCTGATGGAGGGCATCACGTTCAAGGTCACCCCGGCCGCCGCGCCGCGCCGGTCATGAGATCAACGGCTGTGTGCCCGGTCGTCACTCACCGGCCACTTTGCCGGTTTATCGTTCCCGGCATGCTGACGCGCAGATTATTCGCGAGTGCCCTGGCCGTCCTGACCGGTGGTACGGTCGCCGTCGTGCTGCTCCAGCCCCACGCCGCCACGGCCGAGCGCCGCGCCCAGGCTCCCGTCGTCATCGGTCACCGCGGCGCCAGCGCCCACCGTCCCGAGCACACGCTGCTCTCGTACGAGGCGGCCATCGCGATGGGCGCCGACTACATCGAGCCCGACCTGGTCTCCACCAAGGACCACATCCTGGTGGCCAGGCACGAGAACGACATCACCGGCACCACCGACGTGGCGGCGCATCCGGAGTTCGCCGACCGGCGCACCACCAAGACGGTCGACGGGCGGCCGATCACCGGCTGGTTCACCGAGGACTTCACACTGGCCGAGCTGAAGACGCTGCGGGCCAAGGAACGCGTGCCCGACCTGCGGCCCGACAACACGGCCTTCGACGGGGTGGCGGAGATCCCGACGTTCGAGGAGGTCGTGCGGCTCGCGCAGCGCCACGGGGTGGGCGTCTATCCCGAGACCAAGCATCCGACGTACTTCGACTCCATCGGCCTGTCGCTGGAGGAGCCGCTGCTCGACATCCTGAACGCCAACCACGTGCGCAAGGCGTACATCCAGTCGTTCGAGACCGCGAACCTGCGGGAGCTGCGCAAGAAGACCAGGCTGCCGCTGATCCAGCTCATCACGTTCGGCGGGGCGCCGTACGACTGGGTCGCGGCCGGCGATCCGCGCACTTATGACGACATGGTGAAGCCCGAAGGGCTGCGCGAGGTGGCCTCGTACGCGAACGGGATCGGTGTGGACACCCGCCGCGTCGTGCCGGTGGGCGCGGACGGCAAGCTGACGGAGCCCACCACGCTCGTCGCGGACGCCCACCGCAGGCGGCTGGACGTGCACGTCTGGACCATCCGCAACGAGAACTCCCAGCTCCCCCTCGACTACCGGCTGGGTAACCCGGCCAGCCCCGCCTTCCCGCGCGCCACCGGCGACGTGATGGGCTGGCTGACCAGGCTGCTCGACCTGGGCGTGGACGGCGCGTTCTGCGACGACCCGGCGATGGGCCGGGCCGTCGCCGCGCAGCGGTCCCGATAGGCGGGAACCAGGCTGGAGAACAGGGCTACCTGAGCTCGCGCTTGAGGATCTTGCCTGTGGCGGTCATCGGCAGCGCGTCGCGGAACTCCACGACGCGCGGGTACTTGTAGGCCGCCATGTTCTCCTTGGCCCAGGCGATCAGCTCCTCCTCGGTCGTGGTCGAGCCGGGGGTGCGGATCACGTACGCCTTGATCTCCTCGCCGTGCGACTCGTGCGGCACGCCCACGACGGCCGCCAGCGAGACCGCCTCGTGTGTCATGAGGACCTCTTCGAGCTCGCGCGGGTACACGTTGAACCCGCCGCGGATGATCATGTCCTTGGAGCGGTCGATGATCGAGTAGTAGCCGTCGGCGTCGCGGGTGGCGATGTCGCCCGTACGGAACCAGCCGTCCCGCAGCACGTCGGCCGTCGCCTCGGGGCGCCCGTAGTAGCCCTTCATGATGTTGTGGCCGCGGATCGCGATCTCGCCGGGCCCCTCGCCCTCGACGGTCTTCCAGTCGCCGTCGATCAGCTTCATCTCGACGCCCCAGATCGGGGTGCCGACCGTGCCCGGCTTGGTGGGCCGGCCGAGCTGGTTGAAGCTGGCCACCGGGGAGGTCTCCGACAGGCCGTAGCCCTCCAGGATGCCGAGGCCGAACGTCTGCTGGAAGTCCTTCAGCACCTCGACGGGGGAGGACGCCCCGCCCGCGACGGCGATCCGCAGCGTGGTGGGCACGTCGGCCCCCTCGGCGTGGATCGAGGTGAGCATGCCCCAGTACATCGTCGGCACCCCGGCGAAGAACGTGACGCCCTCCTTGCGCATGAGGGCGACCGCCTCGCCCGGCTCGAAGCGGGGCATCAGCACGACGGTGGCGCCGCGCAGGAAGCCGGTGTTCATGACGACGGTCTGGCCGAAGGAGTGGAACAGCGGCAGCACCGCCAGATAGGTGTCGCCCCCGTCGCCGCGCGGGAACATCTTGTCGCTGGCCATGGCGTTCAGCAGCATGTTCTGGTGGCTGAGTTCGGCGCCCTTGGGCTGGCCGGTGGTGCCGGAGGTGTAGAGGATCACGGCGGTGTCGTCGGGCGCCGTCTGCACGGTCTCGAACTCGCCGGGCATGCCGCCGAGCGCCGCCCAGATCGACTCGCCGTACTCCGACTCGGTCGCCAGCGGCGTGGCGGGCAGCACGAACAGGTGCTCGCAGCCCTCGGCCCCCTCGAACCCGGCCTTGCCCCGCTCGCCCAGCGGCAGCTCGGGCGTGCCCTCGAAGCAGAACAGCGCCTTGGCGTCGCTGTCGTCGAGGTGGTAGGCGATCTCGCGCGACTGCAGCAGCACGTTGAGCGGCACCACCGTCGCCCCCGCCTTGAGGATGCCGTAGTAGACGAAGGGGAAGTACGGCAGGTTCGGGCAGGCGAGCGCGACCTTGTCGCCCTTGGCGATGCCACGAGAGACGAGCAGGTTCGCCACCTGGTTCGCCACTGTGTCGATCATCGAGTACGGCAGCCGCATGTCACCGAAGACGATGGCGGTGCCGTCGGGGGTGTTCCTGGCGCTGTCCTCCAGGACGATCGACAGGTTGAGCATGAGCGCCTTCCTCCCTGTATGCGGCTTGCGGCGCCATCATCGCAGCAAGGACATACCGACCGGTAGGTGCAAACTCCATAACCTGCCGAACTCCGCTGGACGCGGCCCACCATGGGTAACACTGGGGGCAGATAGGTGTATGGACGCCGTAGTCCGCCTGGAGTAAGCAAGTACCAGATTACTTACCCCTGGGAGGGGCGCGATGGAGTACGACTACGTGATCGTCGGGGCGGGGTCGGCGGGGTGCGTCCTGGCCAACCGGCTGTCGGCCGATCCAGGGGTGTCCGTGGCGCTGGTCGAGTCGGGCGGGCAGGACGACAAGCTGGAGATCCGCATGCCCGCGGGCTTCGCCAAGCTGTTCAAGACCGACTACGACTGGAACTACTCGACCGCCAAGCAGAGCGAGATGTCCGGCCGGGAGCTCTACTGGCCCAGGGGCCGGGTGATCGGCGGCTCCTCGTCGCTCAACGCGCAGATGTGGGTGCGCGGCTGCCAGCGCGACTACGACCAGTGGGGGATCCCCGGCTGGACCTACGAAGACGTCCTGCCGTACTTCACCAAGGCCGAGCACCGCGTAGGCAGCAACGGCGGCGGCGCGTACGGCACGGCGGGCCCGCTGTTCATCTCCGAGCTGCGCAGCCCCAACGTCACCACCGCGGCCTTCCTCAAAGCCTGCGGCGAGCTCGGATTAGAGCGGCTCGACGAGCTCAACGGCCGCTCCAACGAGGGCTACAGTCCTACGCCCGTCACGCAGCACCGCGGCCGGAGGTGGAGCGCCGCCGACGCCTACCTGCGCCCGGCGCTGAAGCGGCCCAACCTGACGGTGATCACCGGCGCGACCGTGGACCGGGTGGTCTTCGAGGGCACGCGGGCCGTCGGCATCGAGCACGGCGGCGGCGCGCAGGTCAGGGCCAAGCGGGAGGTCATCCTGTCGGCGGGCGCGATCGGCTCGCCGTACCTGCTCATGCGCTCGGGCGTCGGCGCGGCCGACGAGCTGCGCGACGCGGACGTGACGATCGTGCGGGACCTGCCGGAAGTCGGCAAGAACCTGCAGGACCATCTGTCGACGGGTGTGTACGTGCAGTCCAAGCAGCCGGTCACGCTGACCAAGGCGGAGTCGATCGGCAACCTGCTCCGCTACATCGTGCTGCGCTCCGGCATGCTCACCACGAACGTCGGCGAGGCGGTGGCGTTCATCAGGACCTCGCCGGAGGAGCCCGCCCCCGACATCGAGCTGATCTTCGCGCCCGGCCCGTTCATCGACCACGGCCTCACGCCGCCGACCGGCCACGGGCTGACCGTCGGCGTGGTGCTGCTGCAGCCGGAGAGCCGCGGCAGGATCGGGCTGAACGGCCGCGAGGTGGTGATCGACCCCGGCTACCTGACCCAGGAGGCCGACGTCAAGCGGCTCGTCGCCGGGCTGAAGACGGCCAAACAGGTCTTCGCCACCGCCGCGATGAAGGCGTACGCGGGCGGGCCGATGGCCCCGTACGCGGGGCCGGAGAGCGACGCCGAGCTCGCCCAGTGGATCCGCGAGCGCGGCGAGACCCTCTACCACCCGGTCGGCACCTGCCGCATGGGCACCGACGCCGAGTCGGTCGTCGACCCGTCGCTCAAGGTACGCGGCCTCGACGGGCTCAGGGTCGTGGACGTGTCGATCATGCCGACCCTCAACCGTGGGCACACGCATGCCCCGGCCATCATGATCGGCGAGAAGGGGGCCGAGCTCATCGCCGAGCGCTCTTGACGTAAGTGAGCGCTTGCAGAAGGCTTGGTTCATGACGATCTCCAGTGACCTGGACATCTCGCAGCTCGTGTTCTGGGGGCTGCCCCAGGCCGAGCGCATGGCGGCCTTCCGCCGGTTGCGGCAGCTCGACCAGCCGGTGTTCCTGACGGAGCAGGCTGTGCCGTTCATCAAGGGCGGCCCCGGCTACTACGCCCTCGTGCGCCACGCGGACGTCTCCGAGGCCAGCAGGAACGCGGCGGTGTTCAGCAGCGAGCCGTGCTCGAACAGCGTGCCCGACATGCCGCGCTGGCTGGCCGTGTACTTCGGGTCGATGATCAACATGGACGACCCGCGGCACGCGCGGCTGCGCAGGATCGTGTCCAGGGCCTTCACCCCGCGCATCCTGTCCAAGATGGAAGAGGACCTGGCCACGGCCGCCGCCGAGATCGTGGACCAGGCGATCAAGGAGGGGCCGGGCGACTTCGTGGCGCAGATCGCCGCCCGGCTCCCCGTCCGCGTTATCTGCGACATGATGGGGATTCCGGCGACATTTCATGACATGGTGCTTCGCCGGACCAACGTGATCCTCGGCAACGCCGACCCCGAGTACACCGGCATCGACCCCGAGTTCAGCCGCGTCAACGTGGCCCGGGGCCTGGCCAAGCTGCTGCACGCGGGCTTCTCTCTCAACCGCCTCGCCGCCCGCCTGGGCGACGAGCGGCGCAAGCATCCCACGGGCGACCTGGTCAGCCTGCTGGTCAACGGCGAGGAGCGGCTCACCTCGCAGGAGCTGGGCTCGTTCTTCATCCTGCTGGTGGTGGCCGGCAGCGAGACGACCCGCAACGCGATCGCGTACGGGCTCAAGCTCTTCACCGACCACCCGGACCAGCGGGAGTTGCTCCTTGCCGACTTCGACGGCCGCGTCACCAAGGCGTGCGACGAGATCGTGCGCTACTCCACGCCGGTGATCCAGTTCCGCCGCACGCTCACCCAGGACCACGAGATGAACGGCACGCACTACAAGAAGGGCGACAAGGTTCTGCTCTTCTACAACTCGGCCAACCGCGACGAGACGGTGTTCCAGAACCCCGACGCGTTCGACATCACCCGCGATCCGAACCCGCACGTCGGCTTCGGCGGCCCGGGCCCGCACTACTGCCTGGGCGCCCACCTGGCGCGCAGGGAGATGACCGTGATGTTCCGCGAGCTGTTCACCCGCCTGCCGGGCATCAGGGCGGAGGGGGAGCCCGACTTCCTGCTGTCCAACTTCATCAACGGGATCAAGCACCTGAAGTACACCTTCTGAGTGCCTCGGCGAGCCCTTCCTCGCCGCGCCAGGCCACGAACCCGTCCGGTCGTACGAGCAGAGTCCCGTACGGCCAGCCGTCGACCACGTGCACCGGCACGTCGAGCCCGGTCACCGGCGCCGCGGCGAACACGCAGAACGCCGAGCCGACCAGGTCGAGCGTGGAGCGGTCGCCGACCCAGACGTGCGGCAGCCGCGAGCCGGGCGAGCCGTCCAGCGTGAGCGCCACGTCCTCGGTCGAGGGCAGCTCGCTGATCGTGGCGCCGTAGCGGTAGCCCAGGTGGACGATGGGCGCGTTCACCGCGCCCGCCTCGGCACGCAGCCGGGGCGCGTCCGGGCCGCCGTCGAAGTGGAGCCTCAGGTCGCGCATCCGCAGCAGCGACTGCTCCATCGCCAGCACCGCCACCGGGCGCCGCTCGTCGTGGTAGGTGTCGAGCAGGCCGGGCGCGGCCCTGCCCGACAGTACCCAGGCGAGCTTCCACGCCAGGTTGTGGGCGTCCGCGACGCCGGTGTTGAGGCCGAAGGCCCCCGTGGGTGGTACGGCGTGCGCCGCGTCCCCGACCAGGAACACCCGGCCCAGCGACAGCCGGTCCGCCACCTGGGCGCGGCCCCGCCAGGACAGCACGCTGAGGATCTCGACGTCCAGGCCGGGGTCGCCGATCGCGGTCCTGATCAGGTCGGCGGTGGGCTCCAGGCCGGTGTGGAACACCCACTCGCTCTCGCCGTCGATCGTGATGATCATGCCGGGCGCCGCCGGGTTGGTGATCTCGCAGAGGCCGAAGGTGTACTCGCCGGTGAGCCCGCTCAGATCGGCGCGGAACAGGATGTTGTTCATGGAGGGGCCGAGCACGCCGGGGCCCGACAGGCCGATGCCGAGCTCCGAGCGCACCTTGCTGCGCGCGCCGTCGGCGGCGACCAGGTAGCGGGCCCGCAGCGCGGTCCCGTCGGACAGCTGTGTGGTCACCCCCTCGCCGTCCTGCTCGACCGAGACCACGTCGGCCCCGTAGCGGACGGTCACGCCCAGGTCGCGGGCCTTGTCGAGGAGCACCGCGTCCAGCCGGTTCTGCGGGCAGGTGCCGCGGATCCGGGCCGGCGTGTAGTCCATCTTCGCGACGGTCTGGGCGCGGGTGGGGACGGTCTTGGCCAGGGCGGCCAGGTCGGCCCCCGCCAGCGTGTCAACGGTGATCTTGCCGAGGGTCATGCCGGTCATGTTGACCGCCACCTCGTTGACGGCCTCCTCCAGGCCGACCTCGCGCAGCAGTTCGGCGGTGCGCATGCCCAGGCCGGTGGCGCGCGGATGGATCTGCGGCCCCGGCCGGCGCTCGACCACCAGCGCCCGGACGCCGTGGTGCGCGAGGAACACCGCCGCGCTCAGGCCCACCGTGCCGCCTCCGGCGATGATGACGTCGTGCATGGCGCTTCCCCTTCCGGTTGTGGGAACAGTGTTCCCGTTTGTGGGAACACTGTAACCACTGTCGTACGATGGCGTCCAGAGGGGGTGGCCGGATGTCTCTGGTGTGGAATCGCGAGCCGTACTCGCCCAAGCGGCAGGCGATGAGCGTCGAGCGCGTCGTGCGCGCCGCGATCGGGATCGCCGACGCGGAGGGCCTCGACGCCCTGTCGATGCGCAGGGTGGCGGCCGAGCTGAAGTCGGGCACCACTTCCCTCTACCGCTACGTGGCGAACCGCGACGAGCTGCTCGACCTGATGGCCGACGCGGTCTGGGGCGAGGACCCGCCTCAGGAGGTCAGCGGTGACTGGCGGGCCGATCTGGCCGAGGTGGCGCGCCGGCAGCGGTCGACGCTGCTGCGCCACGGCTGGCTCGGCGCGCTGCTGGCGAGCAGGCCCTCGCTCGGCCCCAACTCGCTACGCCGCTTCGACGCGGCGCTGAAGGCCGCCGTCGCTCTGACCCCCGACATCACGCGGGCCTCCGCGGTCATGGCGCTGATCGGCGACTATGTGCTGGGGGCCGTGGCCAGGGAGCTCGCCGAGCAGGAGGCGAGCCGCCGTACGGGGATGACCGAGCAGGAGTGGCGGGCGAGCGTCGCCCCGTACATCCGGGAGGTCGTCGCGAGCGGTGACTATCCGGAGTTCGCCAGGAGTGTGGTGGAGGCCGACGACCTGGACTTCACCGATCAGTTCGAGTTCGGGCTGCGCTGTCTGCTGCGGGGGGTCGAGGAGACCGGCTGATCAGCGGGCCGGCCAGAGCCACCGGCAGCAGCGCGCCGGCCAGGGCCAGCCCGGCCGCCACGAGCAGCATCGTGCCGATCCCCGAGCTGTACGGCGCCGCCAGCACGGCCACGCCGACGGCGGTGCCGACCTGCTTGAGCGTGTTGACGATGCCCGTGGCCATGCCGACCCGGTCCATGGGCGCGGTGAGGCCGACCTGGTTGGCCACCACGTTCCCGGCGCCCAGGCCGAGACCGCCGAGGAACAGCCCGAACATGATCGGCGTCCACCGGTTCGCGGCCGGTATCGCCATCACGAGCAGCGCGCCCGCGATCAGCGCCGGGCCGACCGCGATGAGCACGCCCATCGGCCAGCGGTGCAGCACCCGGCCGATCGCCACCGGCCCGATGACGGCTGCCGCGCTGAAGGCCAGGAACCGCACCCCCGCCTCGACGGGCGTCGCCTCGAGCGGCCCCTGGACGTACAGCGTGAGATAGGTGAACGCGCCGAGCAGCGCGGCCAGCATGAGCAGTGTCGTGCCCGACCCGACCGCGAACACCCGGTCCCTGAAGAGCCCGAAGTCGACCATCGGATTGCGCCGCCGCAACTCCACGAGCACGAACGCGGCCAGCAGCACCAGCCCCGCCACCAGCAGCCACGGCAGGTCGTGGATGAGCGCCGGGATGATCGCGAACAGCGCCGCGCTGATCAGCACGATGCCCAGCGGATCGAGATGCCCCGCGCCCCGCGACTCCTCCACCCGCTGCCGTAACGCGACCAGCACGAACACGCCGATGGGCAGGTTGATCAAGAAGATGGCCCGCCAGCCGAACCCCGCCGTCAGCGCGCCGCCCACGACCGGGCCCAGCGTCATCGCCAGCCCCGACACCGCGCTGAAGATGCCGAGCGCCTTGCCGCGTTCCGGGCCCTTCGGATAGACGGAGGCGATCAGCGGCGTCGTCGTGCCGTAGAGGGCCGAAGCGCCCAGGCCCTGCACGCCCCTGGCCAGGTCGAGCAGTGGCGCGTTCGGGGCCAGGGCGCACGCCAGGGAGGCCAGGGTGAAGATGGTCACGCCGATCGCCAGCAGCCTGCGTCGGCCGTACCGGTCCGCCAGGACTCCGGCCGGCAGCAGGACGGCGGCCAGCGTGAGCGCGTAGGCGTCGACCACCCACTGCACCTCGGGCAGGCTCGCCCCCAGATCGGAGCGGATGGCGGGCAGGGCGATCGTCACAGCCGTCAGGTCGACGACCACGAGCACGATCGTGAGAGAAGCGAGTGCTAACACCCAACCTCGTCGCATAAGCGAAGTGGTACTCCAACCGGGAGCCGAATGCTAGGTTTCGCAGTCATGGAGATCAGGACTGTCCACGCCAATGGGGTGGAGTTCGCGTATCTGACCGTAGGGGAAGGGCCACTGGCCCTCTGCCTGCACGGCTTCCCCGACACGGCCCACACCTGGCGCCACCTCCTTCCGGCGCTGGCCGAGCGTGGCTACCGCGCGGTCGCGCCGTTCATGCGCGGTTACGCACCGACCGAGATCCCCGCCGACGGCGCCTACGAGGGCGGCGCGCTCGTCGCCGACGTACGGGCTCTGCACGAGGAACTCGGCGGCGACTCCGCCGCGGTGCTCGTCGGCCACGACTGGGGCGCGTTCCCCGTCTACGCGACCGCCGACCGCTTCCGCAGGTCCGTGGCCATGGCGGTGCCGCCGACGGCCGCGATGATGGCCGGGTTCCTGGAGTACGAGCAGCTCAAGCGCTCGTTCTACGTCTTCCTCTTCCAGACCGGCCTGGCCGAGACGGCCGCCGCCGCCCCCGGCTTCCTGGAAGGGCTCTGGCGCGACTGGTCTCCCGGCTACGACGCCCAGCAGGACCTGGAGTTCGTCCGCCAGAGCATCGGCGCACCGGCGAACCTGGCGGCGGCCATCGGCTACTACCGGGCGATGCTCGGCACCACCCCGCCCACCGGGCGCCACCCGGCACCGGAGCCCGCGACCACCGGGCCGATCCTCTACCTGCACGGGTCGCGGGACGGCTGCCTCGCGGCCGACCTGGTCAAGGACGCGCAGAGCCACCTGCCCGAGGGGTCGCGGACCGAGCTGGTGGCCGGCGCGGGTCACTTCCTGCACCTCGAACAGCCGGCGGAGGTCAACCGGCTCATCCTCGACTGGGTGACCTCCTGAGGACCGCGATGACTGGATGACGCCCTGAAAGGGTGAGGTGAACCATCCTGTTCACCTTGAATCCGGGCGGCTGCCAGGGCTTCGGAAGGAGCGCCACGACGATGCCGCCGACGGTCAGGACACGGTGGATCTCGCGCCACAGTCGGGCGGGGTCGCGGCGGAGGCGGCCGGTCGGGGCCACCTGACGGTCCCAGGGCGGGTTCACCAGAACCCGGTCCACGCTGCCCCCCGGCAGGGGAATCCGCCCCGCGTCGGCCACCCCCCAGGCGATGCCGCCCGCCGCGTCCGGGACGCCGCAAACGCCGCCCGCCGCGTCCGGGACGCCGCAAATGCCGCCTGTCGCGCCTGGGGCGCTGCAGACGCTGCCTGTCGCGTCCGGGGTAGCCAAGCCGCGAGCCGTGTCTCGGACGTTCATCCCGTCCGTCGCGTCGCGGGCGGCGTTGGCGGCGGCGACGTGAACGGCGTGCGGGTCGTGGTCGAGGCCGAGGAGGCGGGTGTGCGGGGCGAGCGCGCGGGCCTCGATGAGCGTCGTACCGGCTCCGCAGCAGGGGTCGAGCACCGTGGCGGCGCGGTCGAGCCGCGCCAGCCCGGCCATGGCGGCGGCCACCGGTGGATGCAGCGTCCCCGGGATCGACTCCGTCTTGTACGGCCTGCGGTGCAGCGGCCTCGGGGGCACCCGCAGCGCGATGACCGCCTGCTCGCCCTCCACCGTGACCCTCCAGGCCATCGACCCCTCGGGCGGTACCCGGCCGTCGCGGCGCGAGTGGTACGTCAGGCCCGGCGGCCGGGCGAGCTCGGCCCCGACGGCGTCCTCAAGGTCGAACCGGCTGTAGTTCCGCCGCCCGACGAACGACGCCGACACCTCCACCCCGCCGTCCGGCGCCCCGCCATCCCACAGCCCGCCATCCCACAGCCCGCCATCCCACAGCCTGCCGTCCAGTGCCCCGCACGGGCTTCTGGCGGCTCGGCCGGTGATCTGCTCGGCGCGTTTCGTCAGGCTCTCGGTGTCGATCTCGCGAGCGGCCCGCGTCAGGCGCGCAAGGGACTCCCTGTCGGGCCCGATCCCCTCCACGACGGCCGCCACCAGCAGCAGGTCGTCGGCCATCCGCAGCCCCAGCAGCTCAGGCCCCGGCTCGGCCGGCTCGAACCACACCTCACGGTGGCGCATCCCGCGCACCACCCCGAGCCCGGCACGTCGGATCTCCGCGGCCACCAGGGGCTCGATGCCACGCACCGCCCTGGCCACGGCAAGCGTATGCACGTGTCCTTCTCCCACGTCGCGACCCGGGACGGCGGCAGACCGTCCCGCATCACCGGCGGTGGGTCATCCACGCCCCGCCGGCGGGTCGCTAACGCAGGAAGAAGAAGAACGTCATGGGCCCACGCTATAGATCAACCGCCTGCCGAGGCCACCGATTTTCCGCGCGCGCCCGCCCACGCGGACGTACGGTGTACTTCGATCACGTTGACGTGCATAGGCCGCTAATCGAATGATGGTGTTTCATGGACGTGCTTGACTTCGACCTGTCGGATCGTGAGTTCTGGGCCAAGCCGATGGCGGAGCGGAGGGAGGCCTTCGACCGGCTGCGGGCGCGAGATACACCGGCCTTCTTCGCCGAGCCCGTGGTCGACTTCGCACAGCCGGGCCCCGGCTACTACGCGCTGGTCAAGCATGCCGACATCCTGGAGGCCAGCCGCAATCCGGAGATCTTCTCCTCGGGCAGCGGCGGCGCCACGAACATCCCCGACATGCCCGCCGAGTTCGCCGAGTACTTCGGCTCGATGATCAACATGGACGACCCCCGGCACGCCCGCCTCCGCCGGATCGTCTCCCGGGCCTTCACCCCCAAGATGATCAAGCAGTTCGAGGCGGACGTGAACACCGCGGCCACCAAGATCGTGGACGACCTGCTGGACACGGGTCCCGGCTGCGACTTCGTCACCCAGGTCGCCGCCCGCCTGCCCCTGAAGATCATCTGCGACATGATGGGTATCGCCGAGCGTGACTACCAGTTCGTCTACGACCGCTCGAACCTCATCCTGGGCGGCTTCGACCCCGAATACACCGGCGGCGACGTCAGCCAGGTGGTCCCGCTCCTGCTCAACGCCGGCGCGGAGCTCCAGCAACTCGTCCAGGACCTGGCCTCCTACCGCGCCGACCACCCCACGAACGACCTGACGTCCTCCCTGGTCAACGCCAACATCGACGGTGAGCGGCTGACGTTGCAGGAGCTCGGGTCGTTCTTCATCCTGCTGGTGGTGGCGGGCAACGAGACCACCCGCAACGCCATCTCGTACGGCCTGCGCCTGCTCACCAACAACCCCGACCAGCGGGCGCTCTGGCTGGAGGACGTCGAGAGCCGGGCGGCGGGGGCCGTGGAGGAGATCGTCCGGCTCGGGTCGCCGGTGAACTTCATGCGCCGCAAGGTGACCAGGGACTTCGAGATGAACGGGCAGCTGTACCGGGAGGGGGAGAAGGCGGTGCTGTTCTACTGGGCGGCCAACCGCGACGAGGCCGTCTTCGAGGACCCCGAGCGGTTCGACATCACCCGCTCGCCCAACCCGCACGTGGGATTCGGCGGGCCGGGGCCGCACTTCTGCCTGGGGGCGCACCTGGCCCGGCGGGAGATCACGGTGATGTACCGCGAGCTGCTCCGCCGGGTGCCGGGCATCGAGGCGGGCAAGCCGGACCGCCTGCACTCCAGCTTCATCAACGGCATCAAGCGCCTGGAGTGCACCTTCTAGGAACGTTCTGGCCCCCGGGACCCGGGGGTCAGGACGTGGTGACCTTCATCTGCTTGATGATCGTGTTGACGTCGGGCAGGAGCTGCTTGCTGGTCGACGGGATCGACATGTAGACGATCGCCGGTACGTCCTTGCCCGTGTTGATCGCGGCCGTGACGATGGTGGCTTTCTCGGTGCCCGAGGTGAGGGCGTAGGCGATGACACGGCCCGAGGACTGGCCGACCTTGATCGGCTGCTGGGCGATCTTGCGGACCGTGTTGCCCGTGGGGAAGAAGCGCTTGCGGGCGTTCAGCACCACCTGCTTGATCACCGGCTCCAGGTCGTCCTCACTGGTGAACGAGGACGCCAGCTTGGCCGGAAGCGGGCCCGTGAGGATCTGGGCGGAGGTGTTGTTGCCCGTCACGACGTACTGGCGGGTGTCGAAGCCGTACGTGGTCTTGACGGTGGTGCGCTGGTCCTGCTGCCAGGTGCCGCCGAGGCGCGGGATCGTGATGCCGGCCGTGGGGTTGGCGACGGTGCCCAGCACGGGGGCGGCCTTGCCGGACCACCGCGGCAGGCGGGGGATCGAGTTGGTCGTCTTGGCGGGGGTGGAGCTGGGCGACGCGCTGGACTTGGCGTTGGCGGCCGCGCTGCTGCTGGCGGTCGGCTTGTCGGCCGCCAGAGGGCCGGCGAGGAACGCCCAGAGGACGGCGCCGACCAAGGCGAGGGCCACCGAGCCCGCCAGGGCGTAGATCCAGATGGGCTTGCCGGGGTTGTCCAGCGAATCCGGTTCGCCCATCGCCTGGTAGTCGTCGCCGAAGACGTTGTCCCAGAGCTCCTGCTGGCGCTCGGGCGGCGGGGTGCGGGAGCCGCTGATCTGGCCGGCCGTCACGAACCTGTTCTCCGGGTCGGACGGGTCGCGGCTCAGGTTGCCGCCCGGCCTGCCGTGCTCGGCTTGGTGGTGCTCGCCCTGGTGGTGCTCGGCGCCCGGCGCCTGGGGCGGGGCCTGGCCCGGCGCCTGACCGTACGCGACCAGGCGGTCGTCCGGAGAGGGCGCGGAACGCGGCACCGCACGCTCGTCCAGGGGAGTGCCACCACGCCGGCTGTCCAGCGGAGTGACGTTGCCGCGCGGGCCGTCCAGCGGAGTGACGTTACCCCGTGGGCCGTCCAGCGGGGAGCCGGAGCGGGGCGCGCCGCGGTCGTCGAAGCCAGGCTGCGGCCCGCCGCGCTGGTCGAAGCCGGGCTGTGGCCCGCCGCGGTGGTCGAAGTCGGACCGGGGTGCCCCCGGGTCGTCGAAGCCGGGGCGCGGCCCGCCGCGCTGGTCGAAGTCGCCGCGTGGCGCCCCCCGGTCGTCCTGGGGCGGGTACGCGCGCTCACCGAGAGGATTCGGGAACTGGTGGTACGCCGTGGGCTGGTTGTCCGGGGATGCCGGGTGCCCCAGCGGGTCGCCGGGACGCGGCTGGGGCCGGGAGTCGGGATGGCCGAGGTTCGACCAGGCGTTCGACGCGGGCGGAGCCTCGGACCAGGCGGCATCCGGGCGGGACTGCTGCGCCCCCTGCGGCGGCGGGGCGCCGTGCCGCGAGGGGTCGGGCCAGGAGGACCCGGATTGCGATGGGTCGGGCCAGTTCGGTGCCGACTGCGACGGGTCAGGCCAAGAAGGCGCCGACTGCGATGGGTCGGGCCAGTTCGGCGCCGACTGCGCGGGGTCCGGCCACGACGGTGCGGATTGCGCGGGGTCGGGCCACGAAGGCTGTGACTGTGCCGGGTCCGGCCATGGTGACTGACCGGCGCCGCTCCGTGAGGAGTCGGGCCATGACGAGTCCTGCCGAGGCGCCTCGGGCCAGGATGTCGGCACCTCCGGCTGTGGCGCCTCGGGCCAGGACGGTGGCAGATGGGGTGCTCCGGAATTCTCCGTTGCCATTGCTGCCGTACCTCCCGAGGTTATGTCCGGATTTGACGCATCCGGCATGATCTCACGCGAGACCAGGGGTTTCGCAGTAAAACGCGCGAAGCCGTGCGGATCCGTCGGTGGGTCCTGCATGGGCAGGCCACCTTCTGGATGTTCTGGCTCAACTAGGTACACCACGGCGACGACAGTATTCTAATGGGACATTAGAGGTCACAACGGATAGATCACCATCGGGTCTCACCAGACCAGAAGGTTCCATTGTGCCCACTAGGCCGGATCGATGGCCCGCATTCAGCCGAAGAGGTGCGCTAGGCTTGACCTATGCGTTCCGCGACCCTGCTTCTTAGCGGGCCGCGACGGCTCTGACATCTCGCCGTCGCGGCTGGCCCCTCGTTGTGCGCACGAGGGGTTTTCTTATGGGTCCGACACAATCCAAAAGGACAACCGCCGTGAGTGAGTACAACCCGCAGGCGCTGCAGGCCAAGTGGCAGCAGCGATGGGAGGAGCAGGACCCGTTCCGGGCCAGCGAGGACGCCGCCGACACGCGTGAGCGGCGCTACATGCTGGACATGTTCCCCTACCCTTCCGGTGACCTCCACATGGGCCACGCCGAGGTGTTCGCGATCGGCGACGTGGTCGCGCGCTTCTGGTTCCAGCAGGGCTACAACGTCCTGCACCCGATCGGCTGGGACTCCTTCGGCCTGCCGGCCGAGAACGCCGCCATCAAGCGGAACGCGCACCCCGCCGAATGGACTTACGCCAACATCGAGACGCAGGCCGGCTCGTTCAAGCGCTACGGCATCTCCTTCGACTGGTCGCGCCGCCTGCACACCAGCGACCCCGACTACTACCGCTGGAACCAGTGGCTGTTCATCCGCTTCTTCGAGCGCGGCCTGGCCTACCGCAAGGGCGGCCTGGTCAACTGGTGCCCCAACGACCAGACCGTGCTGGCCAACGAGCAGGTCGTGGCGGGCAAGTGCGAGCGCTGCGGCGCCGACGTGATCCGCCGCGAGCTGACCCAGTGGTACTTCAAGATCACTGACTACGCGCAGCGGCTGCTGGACGACATGGAGCAGCTGGAGGGCTGGCCGGAGCGCCTGCTGACCATGCAGCGCAACTGGATCGGCCGCTCCGAGGGCGCCGACGTGCTGTTCGAGATCGAGGGCCGCGAGGAGCCGGTCCACGTCTACACCACGCGGCCCGACACGCTGTTCGGCGCGACGTTCTTCGTGGTGGCCGTCGACGCGCCGCTGGCCGACGAGATCGTCACGGACGAGCAGCGCGCGGCGTTCGAGGCCTACCGGGCCGAGTCGGCCAAGCTGAGCGACATCGAGCGGCTGTCCACCGACAAGGACAAGAGCGGCGTCTTCCTGGGCCGCTACGCGATCAACCCGGTCAACGGCGAGCGCATCCAGGTCTGGGCGGCCGACTACGTGCTGTCCGACTACGGCCACGGCGCCATCATGGCCGTCCCCGCCCACGACCAGCGCGACCTGGACTTCGCGCTGAAGTTCGGGCTGCCGGTGAAGGTCGTCGTGCACACCGGCCTGGCCGACCCGGGCGAGACCGGCGAGGCCACGCCGGGCGAGGGCAAGCTGGTCAACTCCGGCCCGCTGGACGGGCTGACCAAGACCGAAGCCATCTCCAAGATCATCGAAGTGCTGGAGACCGACGGCAGGGGCACGGGCGCGATCAACTTCCGGCTGCGCGACTGGCTGCTGTCCCGGCAGCGCTACTGGGGCACGCCGATCCCGATCATCCACTGCGTCGACTGCGGTGAGGTGCCCGTCCCCGACGATCAGCTGCCGCTCACGCTGCCCGACCTGCGTGGCGAGGCCCTGGCGCCGAAGGGTGTGTCCCCGCTGGCCAGCGCCACCGACTGGGTCAACGTCGAGTGCCCCAAGTGCGGCGGTCCCGCCCAGCGTGACACCGACACGATGGACACCTTCGTCGACTCGTCCTGGTACTACCTGCGCTACACCTCGCCCGGCTACACCGAGGGCCCGTTCGACGTCGAGCAGGTCCGCAAGTGGGGCCCGATCGACCAGTACGTCGGCGGCATCGAGCACGCGGTGCTGCACCTGCTCTACTCGCGGTTCTTCACCAAGGTGCTGCACGACATGGGCATGCTCGACTTCACCGAGCCGTTCCTGCGCATGCTGAACCAGGGCCAGGTGATCAACGGCGGCAAGGCCATGTCGAAGACCCTGGGCAACGGCGTGGACCTGGGCAAGCAGATCGATGACTTCGGCGTCGACGCGGTCCGCCTGACCATGCTGTTCGCCGGGCCGCCCGAGGAGGACATCGACTGGGCCGACATGTCGCCGGCCGCGTCGCAGAAGTTCCTGGCCCGCGCCTTCCGCGTGATGACCGAGGTGGCCAGTGAGCCCGGGGTGCCGTTCGAGGGCGGCGACGTCGAGCTGCGCAAGGTCACCCACCACACGATCGACGAGGTCACCAGGCTGGTCGAGTCCCAGCGTTTCAACGTGGCGATCGCGCGCATGATGGAGCTGACGTCGGCGGCCCGCAAGGCCATCGACTCGGGTCCCGGTGCCGCCGACCCCGCGGTCCGCGAGGCGGCCGAGACGCTGGCCGTCATGCTGTCGCTGGTGGCCCCCTACACCGCCGAGGAGGGCTGGGAGCGCCTGGGCCACGTGGGCGGCACCGGCGTCGGCCGGGCCGGCTGGCCCACCGCCGACCCCGCGCTGCTGGTGCAGGAGTCGGTGACCGCCGTCGTCCAGGTGGCCGGCAAGGTGCGTGACCGCCTGGAGGTGTCGCCCGGCATCTCGGAGGCCGACCTGAGGGCGCTGGCCCTGGGGTCGGAGAAGGTCCGCTCCCACCTGACGGGTGAGCCGCGCAAGGTGATCGTACGGGCGCCGAAGCTGGTCAACATCGTCCCCTGACGAGCTCCGCTCAGAGGCGGCGTAGCGCCGGCAGCAGTTCCTTCTCGGCCCAGTCGAAGAAGGGCTGCTGCTGGTCGTGGCCGATCTGTACGAGCGCGACGTGCGTGAAGCCGGCGTCGGTGTACTTCTTGACCGCCTCGACCACCGCGTCCACGTCGTCGCCGCACGGCACACTGGCGGCGACGTCCTCGGGCCGTACATAGTCGGCGTAGGCGGCGAAGTTGACCGGCCCCGGCAGTTCGGCCATGACCTTCCATCCGGCCGCCGACCAGCGCCACAGCCGGTGGGCCCGCTCCTTGGCCGCCTCCGCGTCGGTGTCGTAGGCGATGGCGAGCTGCCCGTACACCGGCTTGCCCGATCCGCCGAGCGCGTTGAACTGATCCACCGCCCCCGGCATCGGCTCATTGATGATCAACAGGTCGCCGAGCTCGGCGGCGAGGTCCGCCGACTGTCCGCCGGAGGCCGCGATGCCGATCGGTACCGGGCGCTCGGGCAGGTCGTAGAGCTTGGCCGAGTCCACGTCGAAGAACTCGCCCTGGTAGGTGACGTAGTCGCCGGAGAACAGCTCCTTGATGATCTGGACGGCCTCGCGGAACATCCGGTGCCGGGTGTTGACCGGTGGCCAGCCCTCGCCGATCACGTGCTCGTTCAGGTTCTCGCCGGAGCCCAGCCCCAGTGTGAACCGGCCCTGGCTGAGCACGCCCATCGTGGCGGCCTGCTGGGCGACCACAGCCGGGTGGTAACGCATGATCGGGCACGTCACATAGGTCATGAGGGGCAGCCGCTCGGTGGCGTTCGCCACGGCGCCCAGCACCGACCAGGCGTAGGCCGCGTGACCCTGCTCCTCGAGCCAGGGGAAATAGTGGTCGGAGATGACCGCGTAGTCGAATCCGGTTCGCTCGGCCGCGGCAGCGTCGTCCACGAGTTGGCGGGCCGGAGTCTGCTCGCACATCAGGGTGTATCCGATTTCTGCCATGGTGTGCCGCCTACCCGGGCTTGCGGGCGTTAACGTCGGGTCAGCTCGTCCAGCACCAGGCCCAGCCCGATGCCCAGCAGCCAGATGTCCTTGGCGATGCCGATCCCCTGCTGCGACGGGCGCAGACTGCCCTCTTCGCGCAGTCCCGGCATCTTGAGGTAGAAGCCGAGCAGGCCGCCGGCGAACGCGGTCAGCGCCGCCCCCGCGACCAGCGACGGCACTGTCGGGAGCAGCAGCGCCGCCCCCACGGCGATCTCCGCCTTCGAGAACAGCCCCACGAACGTCTCGGGGTCCTGCTCGCCCAGGAACGGGAAGGCCGTGGCCGCCATGCCGTGCACGCCGGTCGCGGTGTCCCGATCGGCTTGGGCCTTGGACAGCCCGGAGTTCAGGATGTACGCCCCTGCGGCCACACGAGGCGGCCACTGGTAGGCGCGGGCGAAGATCTTCATGATTCCTCCCGAAACCGACGTCGCGTTCGGGTCGTGCCCCCTAGCATCCAACACACGCGCCCGGCGACCGGCCTTGACCAAGACTTCAAGGGCAGCCTCCACGGCCGGACGCGCACTAGTGTGCTGCTGTGACAACTGGCGCATACCTGAGATATCCACATCTGCACGGTGACCTGGTCACCTTCGTCGCCGACGACGATGTCTGGCTGGCACCCGTCACGGGCGGACGGGCATGGCGGTTCACCGCCGACCGCACGCCCGTGTCGTTCCCCAGGTTCTCGCCCGACGGCGCCCGCATCGCGTGGACCAGCCATCGTGAGGGACAGCCCGAAGTGTTCGCCGCCGAGCTCGACGGGGCCGAGGGCGAGCGGCTGACCCACTGGGGCAGCTCGACGACCGGCGCGCGCGGCTGGACCGCCGGCGGGGATGTGCTCGCGGTCAGCGCGGCGGGCGAGGGCGGGCGCACCAGGACCTGGGCGTACGCGGTGCCGCTCGACGGGGGCCAGGCGGTGCGCCTGCCGTACGGGTGGGTGAGCGAGGCCGCCGTCAGTGGCGACCGGGTCGCGACCGTGTCCTCGATCTGGCGCGAGCCGTCACAGTGGAAGCGCTACCGGGGTGGTACGGCGGGCAAGCTCTGGGTCGACGCCGACGGGAGCGGTGAGTTCGCCCGGCTGTTCGCCGACAGCGGCGCGCAGTACTGGTCGGCCATGTGGGTGGGGGACCGCGTCGCCTTCCTGGCCGACATCGAGGGCACCGGCAACGTGTACTCGGCCCTGCCCGACGGCTCCGGCCTGCGCAAGCACACCGGGCACGACGAGTTCTACGCCCGCCACGCCTCGACCGACGGGGAGCGGGTGGTCTACAGCCATGCCGGTGACCTGTGGGTGCTGGACAGCCTCGACGCCGAGCCGTACAAGCTGGAGGTCAAGCTCGGCGGGCCGCGCCCGGCTCGCGCGCGGCGACCGGCGCCGGCCCGCGTCGGCGGGTTCTCGCCGGACGAAACCGGCCGGGCGAGCGCGGTCGAGATCCGCGGCACCGCCCACTGGGTGACCCACCGCGACGGGCCCGCGGGCGCGTTGCGGGTGGAGCCCGGGGTCCGGGTACGGCTGCCGCGCGTGCTCGACGCCGACGGCCGGGCGGTCTGGGTGTCGGACGCCACCGGCGAGGACGGCCTGGAGATCGGCACGCCCGGCGGTGAGATCCGTACGCTGGCGGCGGGAGAGCTGGGCCGGGTGCTCCAGTTGGCCGCCTCGCCCGACGGCAAGCACGCGGCCGCGGCCACGCACGACGGGCGGCTGCTGGTCGTCGACCTCGAATCCGGAAATGTCCGTGAATTGGATCGCACCACGCAGGGCGACGTCAGTGGGCTGACGTTCTCGCCGGACTCGTCCTGGCTGGCCTGGGTGCATCCGCACGACGAGCGGCTGTCGCAGATCAGGATGGGCCGCCTCGACGGGACCTCCGTCATCGACGTGACGCCGCTGCGGTTCGCCGACTATGACCCGGTGTTCACCAGGGACGGGAAGCATCTGGCGTTCCTGTCGGTGCGGACGTTCGATCCGATTTACGACGCGCATGTGTTCGACCTGTCGTTCCCGGCCGGCTGCCGGCCGTACATCGTGCCCTTGCAGGCGACGACGCCCTCACCGTTCGACCCGAGCCTGCAGGGGCGCGGGTTCAACGGCGAGGACGACAAGCCCGCCTCGGCCTCGGAGGAGAAGAAGGGTTCGGACAAGAAGGACGCCGAGCCGCCGCGCACCGAGGTGGACGCCGAGGGGCTGGCCTCGCGGGTGGTGCCCGTGCCCGTCCCCGCCGCGAACTACCGCAACCTGCGCACCGCCAAGGACGCCCTGCTCTGGCTGCGCCACCCCGTCGCCGGGCAGCTCGGCGACGGCACCGACTCGGCGGCCGAGACCGTCCTCGAACGCTACGACCTCAAGAAGCGCGCCAAGTCCGAGCTCGGCAGGGAAATGCGCGCCTTCGAGGTGAGCGGCGACGGCACCAGACTCGTACTCAATGGCAAGAACGGCCTGCAGACCCGCGCCAGCGGCGAGGGCGACGAGGTCGTCACCATCGATCTCGACCGGATCACGGTCCAGATCGACCCGATCGCCGAGTGGCGGCAGGGCTACGCCGAAGCCGGGCGGCTGATGCGCGACCACTTCTGGCGCGCGGACATGAACGGCGTCGACTGGCAGGGCGCGCTCGACCGCTACGCGCCGCTGGTCGAACGGATCGGCGCCTACTCGGAGCTCATCGACCTGCTCTGGGAGGTACAGGGCGAACTGGGCACCTCGCACGCCTACGCCCGCGCCAGCGGCGGATCCTACGACCCGCGCCGCCGCCAGGGCCTTCTCGGCGCCGACCTCACCCGCGACCCGGAAGGCGTCTGGCGCGTCGAGCGGATCCTGCCCGGCGAGTCGTCCGACCATGACGCGCGCTCACCGCTGCTCGCGCCGGGCGTCGCCGTGCGCGCGGGCGACGCGATCGTGGCGGTGGGCGGCCGGCCCGTCGATCCCGTACGCGGCCCGCTGGCCGCCCTGTCCGGCACGGCCGGCCAGCCCATCGAGCTGACCGTACGACCGGCGTCGGGCGGCGAGACGCGCCGGGTGGTGGTCACCCCGATCTCGGACGAGACGCAGCTGCGCTACCACGACTGGGTGGAGGGCCGCCGGGCCTACGTCAGGGAGGCGTCGGACGGGCGGCTCGGCTACCTGCACGTACCCGACATGGTGGCCTCCGGGTGGGCGCAGTTCCACCGTGACCTGCGTACGGAGATGGCCCGCGAGGGGCTGGTCGTGGACGTACGCGAGAACGGCGGCGGGCACACCTCCGAGCTCGTCCTGGAGAAGCTGTCCCGCCGGGTCTCCGGCTGGGCGCACGCGCGCGGCTACGAGCCGATGCGCTACCCCGAGGACTCGCCGCGTGGCCCGATCGTGGCCGTCACCGACGAGTTCGCGGGCTCGGACGGCGACATCGTCAGCGCGGGCATCAAGAACCGGGGGCTCGGTCCGCTGGTGGGCACCCGGACGTGGGGCGGGGTGATCGGCATCGACTCGCGGTATTCGCTGGTGGACGGCACCGTGGTGACCCAGCCTCGCTACTCGTTCTGGCTGGCGGGCCAGGGCTGGGGCGTGGAGAACTACGGCGTCGACCCCGACATCGAGGTGATCATCACGCCGCAGGACCGGGTGGCCGGTCGCGATCCGCAGCTGGAGAAGGCGGTCGAACTCGCACTCGCCGCCTTGGCCGAGCATCCGGCGGCCACACCTCCAGACCTGCCGCCTCTCACGACATAACGGATTCATCACGGGATTCGCTCCGATGATGATCGGAGCGGGTCCCGTCGGCAGGGTTGACCCCATGAAGCCCTTAGCGTCTCGCCCCTGGCTCCCGCCCACCTTCTCCCCTCAGGCATAAGGCGGTGGAACCTCTCGGCTTTCGTCAGAGCGGTATCCGGGAAACCGGACTCAATGCCCAGGACATCCGCAAGGCCCTTGAAGGGCTCGCCGTTCCAGAGCTCCCCTTGGGGACGTTCGGCATGGCCGGTGCCACGGCGAGAGACCGCCACAACCAGGCCAGTAACGAGTTCAACAGCCGGGCGAAACGAGGCGTGGAGTCGGCCGAGGGCATCTCGCGCAACCTGAAGCTCACCGCCGACGGGTACGTGCGGGCCTCCAACGACGTCATGCGCGCGGTCCTTGCCGTCAGCCACCACCAGCAGCCTCTCGTACGCGGGGACGCGCCTTCGCCTGAGCCGGAGGTCCGGAACGGTGTGGTACAGGGCCTCATGTCGCTCGGCACCTCGGGTGTGACCCTCGTCCGGCTGGCGGAGGCGTCCTCCTACTTCCAGCGCGGCTCGGCCGCCGGGATCGCGAACCTGCCGGCCGAGGCGGCGAAGATGGCGAACCTGAGCCAGCGCACGCTGTCCATGCTCAAGGTCGCCGCCACGATGTCGGCCACGGCCCTAACCGGTCTCATGCTCTGGCTGGTCACCGTGACCTGGCACGACGAGAAGGTCGACGAGGCCATCGCGGCCTGGCGGCACGCCGCCAACACCCTGGGTCAGACCTTCGGGGCCGGGGACCCGATGAAGCTGGAGGCGCTGGCGGCCGCGTGGCACGGCGGCGCCAAGGACGTGGCCGACCAGAAGTTACGCGACTTCGTCACCGCGGGTATCCAGCTCGCCGACTACGCCGCAGGCCGGGCCGTCGGGCTGCAGGACGCGGTGCGGCAGCTGAACCTGCTGCACACACTCGCGTTCTGGACGACTGTGAGCGAGCTGGGATTGATCATGGCGCTGCGCCTGGCCGCGTCCGTCAACCCGGCTTCCCTGCTGGGGAGCATCAAGGTGGGATGGCGGTTGTCCATGGCCCTTATCTTGATTCAGGGGGCCATAACTGGGCGGCTGGAGTATCTGGTGGCAGAGTCCATGAAGAAGGACTCGGTGGGCGCTGGGCCGTCGGGGGTGGAAGAGACGGACTTCCCTCGTTTCTAGCTTTTCTTTTGTGTCATCGGCCTCAGCCCCGCATCCGGTGCAGGATCTCGGCCAAGATCGGCTCGGTGGTGGCGAAGTTCAGCCGGACGTAGTTCGCGCCACCGGGCCCGAACGTCGCGCCGTCGCTCAGCATGACCTTGGCCTCGCGTTCGAGCACCTCCTGCACACCCGGGCGCCCGTAGTCGAGCCAGGCCAGGTAGGTGGCCTCCGGCATGCGGTAGGAAGCCTCTTCGGGCAGGAGTTCGGCGATCGTGCGGCGATTCCTGTCCAGCAGGGCGAGCGTCTCCTGAAGCCAGGCGTCGCCATGCCGCCAGGCCACCACCGTGGCCTCCACCCCGAACAGGTTCGCCGACCCGAACACGAAGGGCGGCTGCGCGGCGAGGACCTTCCGCATGTCCGGCGAGCCGATGTGAGCGACCGAGCAGCGGATCCCGCCCAGGTTGAACGCCTTGGTGGCGGAGGTCAGGGTGACGGTGCGCTCGGGCAGGATGGTGGCGAACGGGATGTGCTGATGCGGGGCATAGACGAGGTCGGCGTGGATCTCATCGGAGATGACGAGAAGATCGTGCCGCTCGACATGCTCAGCCAGCTCGGTCAACTCTTCACGCGTGAAGACCCGGCCGGTGGGATTGTGGGGATTGACCAGCAACAGAACCTTGCACCCAGACAGATCAGGCACCTCAAACCGCCACGACCCCCCGCTGGGCCCATCGGGGCGTAGCTGGATGGGATGCAGGGGGCGTTCCATGCCCTCCAGCGTCCCGAGGAAGGGCGGGTAGGTGGGCGTGTGTACGGCCACCCCGTCACCGGGCCGCGTCCACACGTGGAGCAGCACCTGGAGCGCCTGATTGATGTCGCTGTAGCTACGCACATGCTCGGAATCCGCCCGCCAGCCGTACCGCCCAGCCATGCGCTCGGCGAACGCTTCGGCCAGGGGCCCGCACTGAGGGCTGTCAAGCCAGGTGGGGTAGCCGAGATCCCCCTCGGCCCGACGCTGGAGCGCGCTGACGACTTCGGGAGCGGTGGGGAGATCCATGTCGGCTATCCAGGCGGGGATTACGCCGGGGGCGGCTTTGGCCCACTTGAATCCGTCATGCGTTGCCTTGATGTCTTCTGCCCGCTTTATGTCGGTCACGCGGTCATTCTAGAAACCACCTCTGGTTCTGCCAGCCCATCCCATGTGGGGATGGTCACGCGCGGGGGGCGATCGGGCCGAGGTAGGTGCCCCCCGAGACGTCGATGGTCTGACCGGTCACCCACCGGCCTTGCGGCCCCGCCAGGAAGCCGATGACGTCGGCGACGTCCTCGGGCTCGCCGAGCCGGCCGAGCGCGGTGATCGACTCCAGCCCGGCGACCACCTCGGGGATGGAGGTATAGCCCGCGGTCAGGTCGGTCCGCACCGCGCCGGGCGCGACCGTGTTGACCGTGATGCCCCGCCCGCCGAGCTCGTTGGCCAGCGACGGAGCCATCGACTCCAGCGCTGCCTTACTGATGGTGTAGCCGATCTGCGTGGAGACCGCGAACCGGCTGGCCGTCGAGCCCATGTTGATGACGCGGCCGCCGTCGTTCAGCAGCGGCAGCGCGCGCTGGATCACGAAGAACGGGGTGGCGACGTTGATCGCGAGCAGCCTGCTGAACTCCTCCGGTGTGACCTGTGAGATCGGGTTGCCCGAGCTGATACCCGCGTTGTTGACCAGGATGTCCAGCCCGCGTCCCGCCAGCCCTGCGGTCAGGCCCTCGAACAGCTGATCCACCGCGCCGTCGTCACCGAACCGGGCCCGAACGGCGAACGCCCGGCCGCCTGCCTCCTCGATCCACCCCACGGTCTCCTTGGCCGCGCCCTCGTCGCTGCCGTAGTGGACGGCGACCAGCGCGCCCTCGGCGGCCAGTCGCAGCGCCACCGCCCGGCCGATGCCACGCGAACCGCCCGTCACCAATGCCGTCTTGCCTGCCAGAACATCCATCTCTGCTCCTCGCTCAGCGGCCGGGCCCTCGGTGGATCCGGCGATGGCTCAACAGTGACGGCGATGGCTCACCGTGGACTCACCGACCGCTCACCGGCTGAGGAGTTCGCCGGGTGCCGGTGCCCGGATGATCGCCAGGAGCCGGGTGGTGGCGAGGGTTTCGGTGAGGTCGCGGGTCAGGGTCACCATTCCGCGAAGGAGCCGTCCGGGTGCCGCCAGATGGGGCCGCGCCAGGCGTGCCCTCTCTTGCCGGCCGAGCGGACCGCCTGCTCGTCGATCTCGATGCCCAGGCCGGGCGCGGTGAGCCGCTCGATGTGCCCGGCCACGAAGGTCAGCGGGGTCTGGTCGAGGCAGTAGTCGAGCACCTCCGCGCCGCGGTTGTAGTGGATGCCGATGCTCTGCTCCTGGATCAGGTAGTTCGGCGTGGCGAAGCCGACCTGCAGGCAGGCCGCGAGGGCGATCGGGCCGAGCGGGCAGTGCGGGGCGAGCTGCACGTCGTACACCTCGGCCAGCACTGCGATCTTGCGTACCTCGGTGATGCCGCCGGCGTGCGAGAGGTCCGGCTGGGCGACCGCGATGCCGGCCTGCAGGACGGGCAGGAACTCCTGCCGGCTGTAGAGCCGCTCCCCGGTCGACACCGGGATGGTGGTCGAGCGGACGAACTCGCCGATGAGGTGCGAGTTCTCCGGGACGACCGGCTCCTCCAGGAACAGCGGCCGGTACGGCTCCAGCAGCGGCGCCACCCGGCGGGCGTTGGCCAGCGTGAACCGCCCGTGAAAGTCGACGGCCACGTCGCGGTGGTCGCCGAGCACCTCGCGGGCGGCGGCCACCCGGGCGACCACGCCGTCCAGCTCCGCGATCGATGCGACCGGGCTCATCCTGCCGGAGGCGTTCATCTTGACCGCGGTGAGCCCGGCCTCGACCTGGGCTGCGACGTGGTCGCGGACCTCGCCGGGCTCGTCGCCGCCGACCCAGCCGTACACCCGGATCCGGTCACGGACCGGACCGCCGAGCAGCTGGTGCACCGGGGCGCCGAAGTGCTTGCCGGCGATGTCCCAGAGCGCCTGGTCGAGGCCCGCCACGGCACTGGCCAGGATCGGGCCGCCCCGGTAGAACGAGCCCTTGGTCAGCACCTGCCAGTGGTCCTCGATGCGCAGTGCGTCCCGGCCGACCAGCAGCTCCGCGAGCTGGTCGACGGCGGCGCGTACGGTCTCGGAGCGCCCCTCGCAGGTGGCCTCGCCCCAGCCGACGATCCCGCAGTCGGTCTCCACCCGGACGAACAGCCAGCGGGGGGCGACGAGGAAGGTCTCTATGCGCGCGATGGTCGTCATGCCGGTCAGCCCTTCGTCGCGCCGGCGGTGAGGCCGGAGACCACGTACTTCTGCACGAACAGGGCGATCACCATGATCGGCACGGTGACCACGGTGGCCGCGGCCATCAGGCCGCCCCAGTCGATGCTGGCGTAGCCGACGAAGTCGAAGATCGCCACGGGCAGGGTCTTGGTGTCGGCGTCGGAGAGCACGAGCGCGAACATGAAGTTGTTCCAGGAGAAGATGAAGGACAGGATCCCGGCGGTGGCGATGCCCGGCACGGACAGCGGCAGGGTGATGCGGCGGAACGCGCCGACGTGGGTCAGCCCGTCGACCAGCGCCGCCTCCTCCAGCTCCTCGGGCAGGCTGTCGAAGTAGCCCATCATGATGTAGACCACCAGCGGCAGCGAGACGAACATGTGGCTGATGATCAGCACCCCGAAGCCGCCGACCATCTTCAGGTTGGAGAAGACGTAGTACCAGGGCACCAGCAGCGAGACACCGGGGATGACCCGGGCCATCAGCACCACCAGTGCGGACTTCCGCATGTTGAACCGGCTCATCGAGTACGCGGCCGGCACGCCGAGGATCAGCGACGCCACGGTGGCGGCGAACGCCACCCAGAGGCTGTTGACGATGAACTCGACGTAGTTCGCCTGCTGGAGCACCTTGGCGTAGTTGTCCACGGTGGGCGAGAAGGCCAGTGCCTTGCCCGTGTCGTAGATGTCGACGTTGGTCTTGAACGACGCGGTGATCATCCAGAGCAGCGGCGCGACCAGTGCGAGCACCACGATGGTGAGCGCCACCACCCGGAACACCTGGTACGCGGACCGGGGCTTCATCGCTGCGCCTCCTTGCGCCGGGTGGTCAGGGCCCACATCGCCCCGATGATGATGAGGAAGAAGATGATGAGGACGGTGGAGGAGACGCCGTATTCGTTGTAGTCGAAGCTGAGGCCGTACGCGTACACGTTCAGCGTCTCCACCTCGTGGAACGAACCGCCGCCGCGGCCCTTCGTGGCGTAGAGGATGTCGAAGGTCTTCAGCGCGTCGATGCCGCGCAGCAGCACCGCCACGGTCAGCGTGGGCATCAGCAGCGGCAGGGTGACGTGCCGGAAGCGCTGCCAGGTGCTGGCGCCGTCGATGCGCGCCGCCTCCTGCGGCTCCTCCGACAGCGAGGTGAGCCCGGCGAGCAGGATCAGCACCACCATCGGCGTCCACTGCCACACGTCGATGAAGATCGTGGTGGGCAGGGCCGAGTGCTGTCCGGCGAGCCACGGCTGCGGCCCGATGCCGAACCAGCCGAGTAGCTGGTTGGCCAGGCCGATGTTCGGGTCGAAGATGAGCCGCCACATCATGCCGACCGCCACCGGGGTGGCCACGAGCGGCATGAGGATGGCGACCCGGACCCACCGCTGCCCTTTGAACGGCCGCCAGAGCAGCAGCGCGATCGCCATCCCGAGGACCACCTCGAACAGCAGCGCGACGACGGTGAACGTGGCGGTCCGCCCGACCGCGGGCCAGAACCGTTCGGTGTCCGACAGGACGTCGAGGTAGTTCTGGAAGCCGACGAACTCGCTCTCCGCGCGGACGGATCCCTCGGCGTCGGTCAGGCTGAGATAGCCGGTCCAGGCCAGCGGGAACACGAGCAGCGCGGCGACGAAGACCATCGCGGGCGCGGCGAAGAGCCATTTGCGGTGGTCGTCGGCCCAGCGCAGCCAGCCGGGCGTGTCGGGGGCGGCGGGGGCGCCTCGCGGCGACTCGGTGGTGGCTGTGGTGATCGTTGCCATGGGGACTCCAGGGGTCGGCGGTGCCGCTTACTTGGCCTCGTCGTCCAGGAACTTCTGGAACGCGGCGTTGGCCGTGTCGGCGGCCGCGGCGGCGTCCTTGCCGGTGATCGCGTCGACGATCGGCTGGCCCACGATCTCTCGGGACTCGGCGACCTTCACGACCCGCGGCCGGTCATGACCCACCCCGTCCTTGGTGCTGGCCGCGATGGCCGCCACCATGTCCTTCGGGAAGGTCGAGGTGCCCTCCGGATTGGTCCAGACGGAGCTGCGGGCGCCCGGCACGCCGGACTTCTGCTGGGCGAGCGTCTGCGCCTTGCTGGTGGCCCACTCGATGAACTTCCAGGCGTTGCCCGTGTTCTCCGAGTTGGAGTTGATGCCCAGTGCCCACGCCGGGATGTTGTACGGCTTGGAACCGCTCGGCCCGGCCGGGAACGGCGCGAAGCCGACCTTGTCCGAGACCTTGGATTTGGCCGGGTCGGTGGCGTTCTTGTAGAGCGAGTTGGCCTCGGTGTAGAAGGCAGCCTTGCCCTGGGTGAAGATGGCCATCGCCTCGGACCAGCTCATGTCGGTGCTGACGTTCGCCGGGCCGGAGTCCTTGATCAGCCCGCCGTAGTAGGCGTACGCCTGCTTGGCCGCTTCGCTGTTGACCGCGGCCTTGCCGCTGCCGTCGACGAAGTCGCCGCCGAAGCTGTACAGGAAGCTGGAGAACTGGGTGACCGCCGCCGACTTGCCGGTACGGGCGACGAAACCGGCGACGTCCGGCTCGGCCGCCTTGATCTTGGCGGCGGCGGCCTTGAGCTCGTCGAGGGTCTTCGGCGGGGCGCTCAGGCCGGCCTTGCCGAGCAGGTCCTTGCGGTAGTAGAGGACCTCCTGCTCGGTGATGATCGGGACGCCGACCGGCTTGCCCTCGTACGTGGTGGCCTCCACCGGGCCGGCCTGGAAGTCGCCGAAGTCCCAGTCCTTGTTGGCCTTCACCTGCTCCGACAGGTCGGCCAGGTACTTGTTCTTGGCGAAGAGCCTGCCCTCCTGAAGAGGGCGGTACATCATCACGTCGATGTCGGACGAGCCGGCGTTCAGCTTGACGTTGTACTGGTCGGAGAGCTGGTCCTCGCCGAGCTGGGTGATCTCGGCCTTGAGCCCGGTCTGCTTCTCGAACTCGGGCAGGGCCTGCTTGATGTTCTCGGTCCACACGTGGTTGGTCAGCGTGATGCGGACCGTCTTGGACGCGCCGCTGTCGCCGCCACCGCCACAGGCGGTCAGGCCCATGGCGGCAACCATGGCCAGAGATGTACCGAATATCGATCGACGTAGCACGTCATTCCACCTTTCTGTCATGGCCGCCATCCCCCGCGAAGAGCGCCACACTCTCTTAACATCTGCTTAATGACGGGATGCTAGGCCCAAAAAGCAGACTTATTCAAGAGTCAGGCTTCAACTGATATGCTCTTTCCCGTGAATCAGTCCGCCCCGGGGACCGCCCCCGCTCGGCCCGCCCCTGCGGAGGCCGGGTTGCACGCACGCGTCCTCGACCACCTCGGCACCGCCATATGCAGCGGCGACGTGGCCGCTGGTTCGGTCCTGAGCATCGAAGACCTGGTCGATCGCTACCAGGTCTCCCGCTCGGTGATCCGCGAGGTGCTGCGGGTGCTCGCGTCCATGGGGCTCATCGAGACCCGGCGCCGGGTCGGGATCATGATCCAGCCCCCCGGGGTCTGGAGCGTCTTCGATCCGCAGGTGATCCGCTGGCGGCTCGCCTCAGCCGGGCGGATGGCGCAGATGCGCTCGCTCACCGAGCTGCGGACCGCTATCGAGCCGTACGCCGCCTGGCTGGCCGCCGAGCGGGTCGACGACGACGAGGCGAGCGAGTTGGTCGGGCTCGCGGCCAAGATGTGGGCCGCCGGGAAGGCCGGCGACGTGGCCCGCTTCGTCGACCTGGACATCGAGTTCCACCGGCGGGTGCTGGTCGCTTCCGGCAACGAGATGTTCGCGAAACTGCAACTGATCGTCACCGAGGTGCTCGCCGGCCGGCACCACCACCACCTGATGCCTCATCATCCGGACGAGCACGCGCTGCAGCTGCACACCGACGTGGCCCAGGCGATCCAGCGCCGCGACGGAGAGCGGGCCCGGGAGGCCATGGTGGAGACCCTGGAACAGGGGTATGCCGAGATGAAGTCGCTGTGGGAGCGGACCGCCGAGCCCGTCGACGCCTGACCGGTTGGACAAGCCGGCACCGGCCGCCGGCGCTGCTGCGGGCCGAGGAGGATTCCGCCGCGGCGGTCGCGAACATCGACGAGCGGCGGCAACAATCCAACGGCCGCCGTCCCAGCCGTCCCAGCCGTATCGCTGGCTCGGGCGAGCTTCTCGGGGTGGGAATTCCGGCAACTCGACACGGACAGAGGGCATGGCAGGCGTGTTGCCTGCCATGCCCTCTGTCGTATGCGTACGGTGCTGCTGGCGTATGGCAGGCCCGTCACCCTGCCGTACGCCTGAAATATCCGCAGGTGCTAGAGGCGGCGGAGGACCGCCACGACCTTGCCCAGGACGCTGGCCTCGTCGCCGGGGATCGGGTCGTAGTTGGAGTTGTGCGGCACCAGCCAGACGTGGCCGTCCTTGCGCTTGAACGTCTTCACCGTGGCCTCGCCATCGATCATGGCCGCCACGATGTCGCCGCTCTCCGCGACCGGCTGCTGGCGTACGACGACCCAGTCGCCGTCGGCGATGGCGGCCTCGATCATCGAGTCACCCGCGACCTGCAGGAGGAAGAGGGTGCCTTCACCCACCAACTGCTTGGGCAGGGCGAAGACGTCTTCGACGCTCTCCTCGGCGAGGATCGGACCACCGGCGGCGATCCGGCCGACCAGCGGCACGTAGGCGGCCGTGGGCCTGCTCACCGGAGAGTCGGTTTCGGCGGCGTCGGGGTCGACCCAGAGCACGGGCTCGCCGGGCAGGCGCACCTCGAGCGCGCGCGGCCGGTGCGGGTCACGTCTCAGGTAGCCCTTGCGCTGCAACGCCGTCAACTGGTGCGACACGCTGGACGTGCTGGTCAGTTGTACGGCCTCGCCGATTTCGCGCATGGACGGCGGGTATCCGCGCTGTTGGACCGAGTCGCGAATCACCTCGAGGATCTTGCGTTGCCTGGGCGTCAGGCCCAGGGAGTCACGCCGACGCACCGCGAGGTCACTGACCCCGTTGGTGTCATCCCGATCGCTCATGATCTGCCTCCTCGCCCGGCGGCCCGCCTCACCGGCGAATCTCCCGGTCCGTGGTCTTCGTGTCGCACACAGCGACCGTATCGCTGTTGAAGATCATCTTCAAACAATTGTTCGAGTCTTCCTCGAAATTGTTGGCAGCGTGGTGTACAACATCGTACGGGAGTTCGATCGACACCGTGTTCGATTTGCCGATCTTTATTGGGTCTTTTTTTCGGGCCGGGACGGCGGGGAGGTCAAACATGCGAGCGACCACCATCACAGATGCCACCAGCGAAGACGTCAAGCGCCTCACCCTTCTGGCAGACGCCACCCGGAGACCGGCGCCGCGGGCCGGAAAAGCGGGTGCGGACCAGGGGGACGGCCGCCGGGGTGGCGATTCCGCCGGCCGGCCAAGTTTCGAACATACGAATGTCAGTGACCGCTCCGGCGGCCGAGAGCCGGAGCCTGCCGCTCTTCGGCCCTCGGGTCGGGGGTTCGCAGGTGCGGGGCTGTCAGATTCAGGACCCACTAGCTCGGGGTCTGCCGATGCGGGGCCGTCAGCTCTCGGGCCCACTGGTTCGGAACCCGCTGGTTCGGGGTCCGTCGGTCCAGAGTCCGCCAGACCGGGATCTGTCGGTCCTCTGCCCGCTCGTCTGAGGTCCGCTGGTTCGAGGTCCGTCGGTCCAGGATCCGCAAGTATGAGATCCGCCGGTCCTGAGGGTGAAGGCCGGCTTGGGGGCGAGGGTGGCGCCCGTTCCGGAAGCGGGGATGGGGGGCGTCTCCGGAGCGGGGGCGGCCGTCCTCGCGAAATCGGCGATGCAGGGCGTTCCGGCAGTGAGGGTGGGGGCGGAGGGCGTTCCGGTAGCGAGGGTAGGGGACACCCTGAACGTGGGGGCGGAGGTCATCCCGAATACGGCAGCGGAGGCCGTCCCAGGGGAGGCGGCGGGCGTGCCGGGGGCGGATCTGTTGGCGGAGGGCCCGTCCGCCGTCGGGCTTCGGCACAGGGAAGGCCGCTCCTGCGGCTCGTGCCCGCGCCGCGCCCTGACGCCGACGACACGCCGCCGCCTGGCGAAGGTGTACGGCCTATGGGCGCAACCGAGCGCTCAGCAGAGCCCGGGCGCTCAGCGGAACTTGATCGCTCAGCTGATCTCGGACGTTCAGCGGAGGCTGGGCGGTCGGCGGAGTCCGGGCTCTCAGCAGGACTTGGTCGCTCAGCTGATCTCGGACGTTCAGCGGAGGCTGGGCGGTCGGCGGAGTCCGGGCTCTCAGCAGGACTTGGTCGCTCAGCGGACCTCGGACGTTCAGCGGGGGCTGGGCGGTCGGCGGAGTCCGGGCGCTCGGCAGGACTTGGTCGCTCAGCGGTCCCCAGACGCACAACGGAGGCTGGGCGATCGGCCGAGGCTGGGAACTCGTCGCTTCGTGCGCGGGATAGCCACGTGGAGGCGCTGCTGCGTGAAGGAGCGGAGGATCCGTCCCGCGAGGCGGCAGTCCGGTCCAAGGGGCGGTCGCGCGGGGCGGGGGGCCGTTACGGTGCGCGGTCTCGGGGTGCGGGTGGGCGTGTTGGTGGTCGGGGCCGTGAAGTGGCTGGTCGTTCCGGTGGTCGGGGTCGCGAGGTGGCTGGTCGTTCCAGTGGCCAGGCCCGTGAAGCGGCTGGTCGTTCCGGTGGTCGGGCCCGTGAGGTGCCGGGCTCGTACGCGCGCCGCCCCCGGCGCAAGGGCGGCCTGCCCGCAGATCGGACCCGTCTGTCCAGGAGGCGTGCCGGTGCCCCGAGGCGCAATCCCCCCGTACGGCTCACGCGGAGGGGGCGGGCCGTGCTGGTGATGGCCATGGCTCTGCTCTCCCTGGGCGGGTTCTGGCTCGGCACCCGCGCGGTCAGCCTGGCGAACGTGGCGCCCGCCGTACCGAGTCACGCGGGTCTGCCCTGGGTGACCGTCCACGAGGGGGACACGCTCTGGACGATCGCCGACGCGGTGGCTCCCGAGGAGAACGACCCCGGAGCGGTCGTGACCGAGATCAAGCGGCTGAACGGCCTGTCCGACTCGCTCATCCGCCCCGGCACCCGCCTGTACGTCCCGAGCGCCCGCGCCTTACCGTAAGCCGGGAAACGAGCGCTGAGCGGCAAACACGGACAGAGAACCGCTTCGGCCGCCTTCCTGATGGCCGGGCCGACCTGGACGGTCTGGTTGGCGGGGCCACGGTGTCCGCGGGCGGCCACCGGGGTGCCTACGGGCGGCCACCGCGGTGCCTACGGGCGGCCGTCGGCGGAGGCGTACGTCGCGGCGAAGCCGGGTCGCCTCCCGGCGATCGCCGGCGGTCCGGGCTCGCCGCCGTCCAAGCGTGCGGCCCCTTGTCGGGTGGGCCGGCTGCGGCGTCGGCGAGTCGGGAGCCCGTATCGCACCCCCCGAAGCGCCGTGCCGGTACAGGCCCGGAAATGGTCTGTCCCCAACCGAAACCCCGGCGACGAGTGCGGACAGATGTGCCGTACGAGATGCCTGTGAGCTGTGTTCACCCACGTGAGACGGGCGAACCAAGGTGACGCGCGAGCCCAGGAACACGCCCTCCCGGCCCGGTGTTGACGACGACACGCCCGGGTCGGACTAAGGTGGCTGCGCTGATCAGCGACTTCGGCGAGAAGGCCGCGCCCAACTTGCGTTCATGGTCGCTCGCTTCTACGGTTGGACCACAACATCTAGTAGTTACACCGATGTAGTTCACCACAAATTGTGTTTCCGTGACCGCACCATGCCGAGCCGTGGTGCGTGCGCGAGCGTACGCCGACGAGCGCTTTACGCCTGTGGTGGCCACGTGGTCGAGGAGGGCGAAAGCGTGCATTGTCCGTTCTGTCGTCATCCCGACACGAGGGTCATCGACAGCCGCTCGACAGAGGACGGCGCGGCCATTCGGCGCCGCCGTACCTGTCCGGAATGCGGGCGCCGATTCACCACGCAGGAGACCGTACTGCTGATGGTGAGCAAGCGCAGCGGAGTGACGGAGCCGTTCTCGCGCGACAAGGTCGTCGCGGGAGTGCGAAGGGCCTGCCAGGGCAGGCCGGTGAGCGAGGATTCGCTGGCCCAGTTGGGGCAGCGTGTTGAGGAGGCCATCCGGGCCAAGGGTGCCGCCGAGCTCCCCTCCAACGAGGTGGGGTTGGCGATCCTGGGCCCGTTGCGGGAGTTGGACGAGGTGGCCTACCTGCGGTTCGCATCGGTATATCGCGGTTTCGAGAGCCTGGCGGACTTCGAAGCCGAGATCGAACAGTTGAAGGCGGAGAAGGGGGAGTCATGACGGAGACGGCCAGCGGTTCAGTCACGCGCGGAGGTAAGCGTCCGCGTAAGGGGCTCAAGATGAAGCGGATCTTCACTAAGCCCGGTGTGCACCCCTATGACGACATCAAGTGGGAGCGCCGCGACGTCGTCATGACCAATTGGCGCGACGGCTCGATCAACTTCGAGCAGCGGGGTGTCGAGTTCCCCGAGTTCTGGTCGGTCAACGCCGCCAACATCGTCACGACCAAATACTTCCGTGGCGCCGTGGGCACGCCGCAGCGCGAGTGGAGCCTCAAGCAGCTGGTCGACCGGGTCGTCGGCGTCTACACGAAGACCGCGGTCGAGCACGGCTACTTCGCCACCGACGAGGACGCCGAGATCTTCGACCATGAGTTGAAGCACGCGTTGACGCACCAGGTGTTCGCGTTCAACTCGCCGGTCTGGTTCAACGTGGGCACCGCGAGCCCGCAGCAGGTGAGCGCCTGCTTCATCTTGGCCGTGGACGACACGATGGAGTCGATCCTCGACTGGTACAAGGAAGAGGGTGTGATCTTCAAGGGCGGTTCGGGCTCGGGGGTCAACCTGTCCCGCATCCGCTCCTCGAAGGAGCTCCTCTCCAGCGGCGGCACTGCCAGCGGCCCGGTCTCGTTCATGCGCGGCGCCGACGCGAGCGCGGGCACCATCAAGTCCGGCGGCGCCACCCGCCGGGCGGCCAAGATGGTCGTGCTCGACGTCGACCACCCCGACATCGTGGAGTTCGTAGAGACCAAGGCTCGCGAGGAGGACAAGGTCCGCGCGCTGCGCGACGCCGGGTTCGACATGGACCTGGGCGGCAAGGACATCGTCTCGGTCCAGTACCAGAACGCCAACAACTCGGTGCGTGTCTCCGAGGAGTTCATGCACGCGGTGGAGAAGGGTGACGACTTCGCCCTGCGTGGCCGCCTGACCGGCGAGGTGATCGAGAAGGTCGACGCGCGGGACCTGTTCCGCAAGATGGCCAAGGCCGCCTGGGAGTGCGCCGACCCCGGCGTCCAGTACGACGACACGATCAACGACTGGCACACCACCCCCGAGACCGGGCGCATCACCGCCAGCAACCCGTGCAGCGAGTACGTCCACCTCGACAACTCCTCCTGCAACCTGGCCAGCATCAACCTGCTGAAGTTCCTGAAGGACGACGACACCTTCGACGTCGCCAACTTCGTCAAGCTGACCGAGCTGATCATCACGGCCATGGACGTGTCGATCACGTTCGCCGACTTCCCGACCGAGAAGATCGGGGAGACCACCCGCGCCTACCGCCAGCTCGGCATCGGCTACGCGAACCTGGGCGCGCTGCTCATGGCCACCGGCCACGCGTACGACTCCGACGGCGGCCGCGCGGTCGCCGGGGCGATCACGTCGCTGATGACCGGTGTGTCCTACCGGCGCAGCGCCGAGCTGGCCGGGGTCGTCGGCCCGTACGACGGCTATGCCCGCAACGCCGAGCCGCACAAGCGGGTCATGCGCAAGCACGCCGCCGCCAACGACGACCTGCGCACGGTCGGCACGACGGACGCCAAGATCCACGCCGAGGCGTCCCGCCAGTGGTCGGAGTGCCTCAAGCTCGGCGAGAAGTACGGCTACCGCAACGCCCAGGCCAGCCTGCTCGCGCCCACGGGCACCATCGGCCTGATGATGGACTGCGACACCACCGGCATCGAGCCGGACCTGGCGCTGGTCAAGTTCAAGAAGCTGGTCGGCGGCGGCTCCATGCAGATCGTCAACCAGACGATCCCGCGCGCGCTCCGGCAGCTCAACTACCAGCAGGAGCAGATCGAGGCCATCGTCGAGTACATCGCCGAGCACGGCCACGTCGTCGACGCCCCCGGCCTGCGCAGGGAGCACTACGAGGTGTTCGACTGCGCGATGGGTGAGCGGGCCATCGCCCCGATGGGCCACGTCCGCATGATGGCCGCCGCGCAGCCGTTCCTGTCGGGCGCGATCTCCAAGACGGTCAACCTGCCGGAGTCGGCCACGATCGACGACATCGAGCAGGTCTACCTGGAGGGCTGGAAGCTCGGCCTCAAGGCGCTGGCGGTCTACCGCGACAACTGCAAGGTCGGCCAGCCGCTGTCGGCCGGCGGCACGAAGAAGGATGCCGAGAGGGTCGACAAGGCGGCCGAGGTCGCCGAGCCGGAGGTCCGGGTCATCGAGGTCAACCGGCCCACCAGGCGCCGGATGCCCAACCAGCGGCCGAGCATGACCACCCGCTTCACGGTCGGCGGCGCCAAGGGCTACATGACCGCCTCGTCCTACCCCGACGACGGGCTCGGCGAGGTCTTCCTGAAGATGTCCAAGCAGGGTTCGACGCTGGCGGGCGTCATGGACGCCTTCTCGGTGGCGATCTCGATAGGGCTCCAGTACGGCGTGCCGCTCGAGACGTACATGAGCAAGTTCGTCAACATGCGCTTCGAGCCCGCCGGGATGACGGACGACCCCGATATCCGGATGGCCACCTCGGTGATGGACTACATCTTCCGCCGCCTGGCCCTCGACCACCTGCCCTACGACGAGCGGGCGGCGCTGGGCATCTTCTCGGCGGCCGAGCGCGCCGCGCAGCAGCGTGGCGAGGACCCGGCCGCGCAGCAGGAGACGGTGGACCGTGAGGCGCTGGCCCAGTCGGCGCCGATCGAGGCGAAGCCCGAGCAGGAGCCGGTGCGGGAGCAGCTCACGCTGGAGAACCACCAGCGCATCACCGCCGACGCGCCGCTCTGCATGACCTGCGGCACCAAGATGCGCCCGGCGGGCAGCTGCTACGTCTGCGAGGGCTGCGGTTCGACCAGCGGCTGCAGCTAGTTTTGGGCCAGCAAATGCGACACTCGGCTTGATCGGCTAAGGCCCATGGTGCCTGTTTGAGGAGGGGACCCGGACATCGTTCCGGGCCCCCTCCTATTCGGTGGGCTGGCATTGCCCGACGGGACTGGAGCGCCTGCCTCGCCGCGCGATGCTATGGTCCGGCCGTGAATCAACAGCGATCAACGGGACCGACCGGCTTCAAGTAGCGCGCCAGGAAATACCTGGCGGTGCTACTCAGGGAGCCTCATGGGTCAATGCCACGACCGATGGCCGTCTCGCCGCCAAGGCTCTCGATGATCTCGAAGTTCATCCCGCGAGACACCGTCGCAACTCCAGCTGGCAGTGTTGATCACGGGCTACCGCACCTATCGAACAAGTGCTCTGCCTCAGTATCCGCGCCCGCTGTTGTCGCGGTTCCGCGCAACCGATGGCCCTCGGTTCAAAAGAGGGAGGCTCCGATGGCGCCTCTTTCGAAGCTGAGCGCCGTACCCGGTGAGGTCGGCGGTGGAGCCGACGACGCGGTGGGAGGTCCGAACTCGCGATGCCACGTACTCCGCCCGGCCGTACACGCCATCACCCAACGCGCGCCCTGAGGCCGTCCGCAGGCGGCGTGCCGGGACGGGAATCGCCGGCGGGGATGGGTCGGAGGGGCGGGTTCATTTGGTGCGGGCCGCGGCTTCGGGGCGGAAGAAGGCGGCCACCAGGGCCGCGATCACGAGGCTCGCGACCGCGGCTGCGAGCACTGCCCGGTGCATGCCGTCAAGGGTGTCGCCGATGGTCGCCGCCACGCCGTTGGCCGTGTGGGTGCCGAAGGCCGCGACGGCGGCCAGCACCGGAGTACCGAGGGTGAGGGCGATCTGCTGGCTCATCGTGCTCAGGCCGGTGGCCAGACCCTGCTCTTCGTCGGGCAGGCCGGAGGTGGCGATGACCGTGTAGGAGACGAGGCCCATGGCGTGACCGAAGAAGGCGACCGCGACGGCGGTGAGGACGAGGTAGATTCCGGCGTCGCCCTCGTCCACGGTGAGCAGCGCCAGGATGCCGAGGCCCTGAACCGTCAGGGCGGTGACGAGGGTCCGCTTGCTGCCGATCGCGCCGATCACGCGAGGAGCGAGGAGGCCGCCCACGATGGCCGCGATGCTGGATCCGCCGAACGCGAGGCCCGCGGTGAGCGGTTTGTAGCCGAGTACGTCCTGGAGATAGAGCGTCATCTGGAAGACCACCGCACTGGGCATGCTGATGACGAAGAGCCCGGCGCAGTTGCCCCAGCGCACGGTGGGCCGTTTGAGCACGCTGACCGGCGCCAGCGGGTTGGAGCTGCGCAGTTCGATGAACCAGAAGGCCACCATCAGCACCACGGCCAGAACCAGGCAGCCGATGACGGCGGGGTCGCCCCAGCCGCTCTGCTCGGTCGCGGAGATGCCGTAGACCAGGCTCAGCAGAGCGCCGGTGACCGTGACCGCGCCGGGAACATCGAGCCGGCTGCGGGTCCGGACGCTGGTGTCGCTCAGAACGCGCGACCCGAGAGCGAGGATGAGGACGACGACCGGCAGGTTGATCAGAAATGCCCAGCGCCAGCTCAGCAGTTCGGTCAGGACGCCGCCGAGCACCGAGCCCAGCGCGAAGCCACCCGTGAGCAGGGTTCCGTTGAGCCCGAGGGCGCGTCGGCGTAGCGGGCCTTCGGGGAACGACGTGGTCAGCAGCGACATCGCGGCGGGCGTCGCCAGCGCGGTGGCGAGCCCTTGTCCGATGCGGCCCGCCAGGAGCATGCTCGGTGACTGGGCGAGGCCGCCGACCAGCGACGTCACGCCGAGGACGAGTATGCCCACCAGGAAGAGGTTGCGCCGGCCGAAGAGATCGGCGACGCGGCCGAACAGCAGCGTGAAGCCCGCTGCCGGCAGCATGAATCCGGTGACGATCCACTGCAGGTTGCTCAGCCCGAAGCCGAGCTCGGATCCGATGGTGGGCACGGCGATGTTGAGGACCGAAAAATCGACCGCGAGCATGAACTGGGCACCGAGCAGAAGGCTCAGGATCAGACGGTGCCGGGACGTCATCCGATCGTCGGCGGGCCTGTCCCGCGCCCCGGTGATGGCATCGAGTTCGGTCATTGCTTCCCTCTCGTCCGGTGACTGTCGCGTCCGACCTCACGGCCGGCCGTCGGCGTGCGATCGAGCCGACAGGAGAGGAACACCGGCGAGCGGGAGGCGGTTGCACCACCGCCTCACGACCAGCAGATTCGGGTGCGGCGACGGGACAGCGAGGTCAGGCGGGCGGGCATGTCGCGTTCCCCGCCCGGTGCCGACCGGTTCAAAAGAGGGAGGCCCCGCTGACCCCTTCCTCGAAGCCGAGGAGATACTGCTTCGTCGCCAGGCCGCCGCCGTACCCGGTGAGGTTGCCGGTGGAGCCGATGACGCGGTGGCAGGGAACGATGATGCCGATCGGGTTCTTGCCGTTGGCCAGGCCCACGGCACGGGCCGCTGTCGGCTGGCCGATCCGGTCGGCCAGCTCACCGTAGGTGATCGTCTCGCCGTAGGGGATGTCCCGCAGTGCGGCCCAGACCCGTTGCTGGAATGGGGTTCCGGCGAAGACCATGGGCAGCTCGAAGACCGTTCGCCGGCCGTCGAAGTACGCCTGCAACTGGTTGGCGACTTCGGTGAAGGGTGCCGGGTCGGGTTCGCCGAAGGTCTCCTCCGGAGGTCGGTGTCGCTGGCCTCGCATAAAGAGGCCGGCGAGGGTTCCGTTGTCCGCGACGAGGGTGAGCGGGCCGACAGGGCTGTCCACCACCGTGTGCGTCCTGTGGGTCATGGTGTGTTCTTTCGCGAGTCGGTGGGCAGGTGATTGATGGGGTGGTCGCCGGTGGCCCACAGGTACTGAACGGCGTACGCGCGCCATGGCCGCCACGCCGCGGCGCGGCGGGTGAGCGCGGCGGGGGTGGCGGGTAGCCCGAGTTCGCGGGCGGCCACGCGGATGCCGAGATCCGTGGGGACGAAGGCGTCCGGGTCGCCGAGGGCGCGCATCGCGATGGTCTCGACGGTCCAGGGCCCGAGTCCCGGCAAGGCCGAGAGCTGTGCCCGCGCCCGGTGCCAGTCGCCTCCGACGCTGAGGTCGATCTCGTTGGCGGCCAGAGCGGTGATCAGCCCGGTGAGCGTGGTGCGGCGGGCCTGGGGGAGGGCGAGCGCCGCCGGGTCCAGGCCGGCCAGCGCGAACGGATCGGGGAACAGGTGGGTGAGGCCTCCGGCGGGGTCGGTGATCGGCTCACCGTGGGCGGTGACCAGCCGGGCGGCGTGGGTACGGGCGGCCGCGGTGGACACCTGCTGCCCGAGCACCGCCCGTACCGCGAACTCGAACGCGTCGACGGTACGGGGCACCCGGCGGCCGGGGTCCTTGTCCACGACGGGAGCCAGCACCGGGTCCCCGCGCAGCAGATCGTCGACGGCGACCGGGTCGGCGTCGAGATCGAGGAGACGCCGGCACCGGCTGATCGCGGTGGACAGGTCCCGCAGGTCGGTGAGGGACAGCTGACAGGCGATGTGGTCGGGTTGCGGGCGCAGGGTGGCGATGCCCTGGCCGTGGGGCAGCCGCAGGGTACGGCGATAAGCGCCGTCGCGCCACTCCTCCACCCCTGGTACGGCGGTGGCCGCGAGGTGGCCGAACAGGTTGCCGGGGCACAGCGGAGCCCGGAACGGCAGCCGCAGCGACAGCACCCCGGGGGTGTCGGCCGGGCGTCCACGGGCGACGCGATCCCGGAGCTGGGTCGGCGTCAGGGCGAAGACCTCCCGCACGGTCTCGTTGAACGTGCGGATGCTGGCGAACCCGGCCGCGAAGGCGACGTCGCCCATCGGCAGGGCCGTGGTCTCGATCAGCAGCCGGGCGGTCTGGGCCCGCTGCGCCCGCGCGAGTGCGAGCGGTCCCGCTCCGAGCTCGGCGAGCAGTTGCCGTTCGATCTGCCGGGTGCTGTAGCCGAGCTGTGCCGCCAGGCCGGGCACGCCGTCGCGGTCGACGACGCCGTCAGCGATCATGCGCATCGTCCGCGCCACCACATCGGCGCGTTGGTTCCACTCGGGGGAGCCCGGGCTGGCGTCGGGACGGCAGCGCTTGCACGCCCGGAACCCGGCCTGCTGCGCCGCGGCGGCGCTGGGATAGAAGCGCATGTTCTCCACCTTGGGCGGCACCACCGGGCAGCTCGGTCTGCAGTAGATCCCGGTGGTGATCACCGCCCCGAAGAACCAGCCGTCGAACCGGGCGTCCTTGGATCGGACCGCCCGAATGCACTGCTCCACGTCGTCATGCACCCTGCCAGCATCGCCTGGGGCAGACCATCGGGGCTGGCGGAAATCCGACATGACCATGATGTCGGTCCAGCGCGGCGGTGTCGTCGCAAACCTGCCAGACCACGATGACCGCCCGCTGCTGGACTGCTTGCCATGAGCATCTCTCGTTCCAAGGCGGAACCCTTTATCAGGCTCCCTCTGTTGCTGGCCTGCGGAGGTTCCTTCCTGGCGTTCCTCGATGTGACGATCACCAACCTCGCGGTGCCCGCCTTGGCGGTCGACTTCGGCGGAGTCGAGCTGACGTCACTGTCATGGGTGGTAACCCTCTATACGATCATTTTTGCCGCTTTGCTGGCCCCGGCCGGGCGGATGGCCGATGCGCTCGGGCGCCGCCGCCTGTACGCCGTGGGGGTCGCGGTGTTCACGGTCGCGTCACTGCTGGCGGCGCTCGCGCCGACGTTCGGGCTGTTGCTGGTGGCGCGCGGAGCGCAGGCCGTGGGGGCGGCGGCGCTGATGCCCGCGTCGCTGGCGTTCGTGCTGGCCGACACCCCGGTGGCGCGGCGCGCGAGCGCGATCGGCCTCTGGAGCGCCGCCGCCTCGGTCGCGGCGGCCCTGGGACCGGCGCTCGGGGGAGTGCTCGTGGACGCCTTCGGCTGGCGCTCGCTCTTCTTCGTCAACGTTCCCGCAGGGGTCGCCCTCTGGTTGCTCGCCCTGCGCATGCCCGCGGGTGTGACCACCCGTAAGCGTCTGCCCGACGTCATCGGCACCATGCTGCTGACCGGCGGGGTCGCCCTTCTGGTACTCGGGGTCACCCAGGGTCAGAGCTGGGGATGGACGCACGGCCGGACTCTGGCGTGCCTCCTGGGCGCCGTGACGGCAGTCGGCGTCTCACTCGTCCGCTCCTCGCGGCATGCTGAGCCGGCGGTCCAGATCACCCTCTGGCGCGTCCGCGCCTATGCCGGCGCGAACGTCGTCTCGGTGCTCTTCGGCGTCGCACTGTACGCGTCGCTGCTGCTGTGCGTGCTGTTCCTTACCGAGGTGTGGCACTACTCCGAGCTTCAGGCAGGTCTGGCCATGACCCCGGGCGCCATCGCGTCGGCCCTCGTGGGACTCGTCGTCGGCCGCATCGCGCGCCGGCCATCGCCGCGGACCCTGACGGTGATCGGGGCGCTCGCGCTCGCCGCCACCAGCGGGGCGCTCGCGCTGTGGCTGCCCGCGGAGCCGGACTTCCTCGGCGTCTGGCTGCCGGCGGGTCTGATCAGCGGTGCGGGGATGGGCGCTGTGAGCGTCGGTGTCTCCAGCGCGGCGGCCCTGTCGGTGCCGCCGCCGAGCTTCGCCGCGGGCACCGGCTTGAACATCGCGGCTCGCCAGGTGGGAGGCGCGCTTGGCGTCGCCGTTCTGGTGGCCCTGTTCGCCGGACACACTCCCGCCGATGGCGTGTCCGACTTCACCCGCGTCTACCTCGTCTGCGCCGTTGCCAGTCTCGCCGCCGCGGCGGTCGGCACCCGCCTCACCCTCGCGACCACTTCGGGAACAGGAGGCTGATCAAGGACCAGGGTAACTTGTCCGGTACTTGATGAAGATCCGAGACGCGAAGGCAGGACAGCCATGACCTATCCACCGCCGACCTACGACGGTGACGCCGGCGAGCTGAGCGCGACATACCGGCGCCCGGATGCGGTGCCGGAGCTGACCTATCCGAGCGGCAACACGGTGCACTACTTGGCGACCGGTGCGTCGACCAACGGACAGTTCGGGATGTACCGCTGGGAAATGGGACCGGAGCCCAGCGGTCCCGCGGCGCACTTCCATCGGTCGATCTCTGAGTCGTTCTACATCCTGTCCGGCAGCGTGCGCATCTACGACGGGCGGCGCTGGATCGACACGACGCCGGGCGACTTCGTGCACGTCCCGGAGGGTGGCGTACACGCGTTCCGTAACGAATCGGGCGCGCCGGCGTCGATGCTGCTGCACTTCGCGCCGGGCGCGCCACGAGAGGGATACTTCGAGGGGCTGCTCACCCTGGCGGGCAAGAGCGAGGAGGAGAGGGCGGAGTTCTTCCGCGAACACGACACGTATTGGCTGTGACCTGGTACCAACGAGGTACCGTCGCGAACCCGTCAGAACATGCCGTGTGGCACCTCCTCCGGCTCGGGGACCGGCTGGACCACGTCCCAGTGCTCGGCGATCAGGCCGCCCTCGAGCCGCCAGAAGTCCGCGACCGCCAGCCCGCGCCCGCCCTCTCGCGGGATCAGGTGATAGTGCATCACCACGAGATCGCCCTCCGCGACGACCCGCTTGAGCTCAAGGCGCGAGCTGGCCAGGGGAGAGTTCTTGATGAAGTCGATGAAGGCGCGTCTGCCGGACGGGTTGCCCGGGCTGTGCTCGACGAAGTCCTCTCGCAGGAGAGTCTCAAGGACCTCGATGTTGCCGGCGGCGAACTCCGCGAAGCCGGACATGATCAGTTCTTTGCTGTTCGTCATGAGAGAACGCTGACACCGGCCGAGGGGTGGTGTCGATTACATGCCATGTAATGCGGCTAGTTGGGCCGCATTCGGCAGGCATCACCCCGGAGGAGCTCCTGAGCGTGGGGCTCCTCGCCATCCGGCTGGCCCAGCACCTGCGCGAGGGCGTCGCGCCCGGACACCCCGAGCTTGGCGTACACCCGGCCCAGATGGTTGTTGACGGTTCGGAGCGAGAGGCCGAGGCGGTCGGCGACGGCGCGACTGGGCAATCCCGCCGCGGTCAGTTTCGCCACCTGCAGCTCCCGAGGAGTCAACGACACCTCGCTCCCCGTCAGCTCCGTCAGCGGCGTGCGGGCGCCGTCGCACTCGGTCAGCAGCTCACGAGCGAACACGAGCGCGGCCTTCGCCGCCGTACGCCGACGCGCCCCGGCATGCAGCCGATGGGCCGTCGCGGCCGCCTCCGCGGCGGGCAGCAGATGGCCGAGGCGATGCAGCCGCTCGGCCGCCTCTCCTAGCAGGTGGGCGTCGTCCGTGGCGAGCGCGGTGGCCATCGTGGCGAAGGCCGCCGTCGCGGGTGCGGCGGTGTCCCTGGCGACCTGGTGCAGCCTGTCGCACACCTCGTTCGCGGCGCCGAATCGCGCGGCGTCGAACAACGCCAGGGCCTCGAGCATCGGCGCTCCGGCCTTGCCCGCGGTCTTCGCGGCCCTGAGGGCGTGGCCGGCGGCGCTGGAGAGATCGAGCGCCGCGGCGGCGACCCAGGCGCGGTCACGCTCGATCCAGGCGTCGAAGAGCGCACCCCGTGGTGGTGGGCAGCCGTCCATTCGGCTGAGCCACGCATCCGCCTGGACGGTGTCTCCTGCCATCGCGTGCGCGCCGGCCAGCTCGGCCAGGTAGACACCCCGTAATCGCAGCGGGTCGTGCTCGCTGAGTAACACGACCGCCTCGCGCAGCGCCTGCTGTGCCAGCTTCACCCGTCCCTGAGCCTTCGCCACCAGGCCACGCACGATCGCCCACACGCCGACCATGGGTGCCGCCAGCTGCGTCTCGACGGCTTCTCGATACGCGAGCTCCACGGCCTTGGCCGCGGTGGTGAGAGCGCCTGCCAGCAGGAGGGCGAGGCATCTGGCGGCGCCGACCTGGGCCTGGGTCCACGGCGAGGCGATCCGGTGCGCCGAGGCGACCTCCAGACCGGTGGCGCTCGCGCGTTCAATGAGGCGGATGTCTCCCATGAGACCCGCGGCGATCACGACCGCCGTGGCCGCCCGTGCCGTCGCCTCCGCCGGCAGCGGCGGACCCGGCCGGGTGAGCAGCGCCGTACCGATGGAGAGGGATCCCGCGACGTGTCCCTCGATCAGCATCGTCCAGGCTCGCACCGCCTCCGCCGCCCGCTCGCCGGTCGGGTTCCCCTGAGCCGGTGCGGTTTCGTACTGCCAGTATTCGATCTTCTCCCTGAGTATCGCGCGCCGGTCGGCGCGTTCGTCGTTGTCGCATTCCTCTGGCGCCGGGAGCACGTCGGCCGCGTCGACGAAGCGGCCCTGCAGCGCCATCACCTCGGCCAGGGTCAGGTTCGCGTCCACCCCGCCGTCGGCGGCACCGGACGCGGTCGCCAGCCGCTCGGCGACCTCGAGCTCCAACCGTTCGGCGGCGCGTTCCGCGGCGGCCAGCAGTTCCTGCCCGGAGGAGTCGAGGCCCGCGGTGAGCCGCCACATGACCAGGTCGAGTGGGTCGTCCGCGCGACGGCGCGGCGACGCGGCAAGGGACTCGGCCAGCCGGGCCCAGATCGCGTGCGCCTGGGCGCGTGGCATGCGCGCGCGGATGACCTCCCCGTACGCGGGTATCGCGAGTCGCGTCTGGTGTCGCGCTCCGGAGGGTTCGACCATCACCAGCCCCTGCCGTTCGGCCTGCACCACGGCGGAGTGCCCGGTGAGGTCCTCGAGCACGGGCTGGCCGAGCGGCTCCTTGCAGGCGAGCACCTCGAGTACGGCCAGCACGGCCGGATCGTCGACCTGCATCTGCGCCTCGATCAGATCACCGAGCCGGCCGGTGATCCGCAGGTGACCGCCCAGGTGCCAGAGGCCGTCGGTCCGCAGCAGCGCCGATCCCTCCAGGGCGGACTGCGCGAGCTCCCGCAGCACGAGCGGGTTGCCGGCGGACAGGCGACGGAACGTGTGCCGCGTGACGGCGTCCAGCGGGCCGCCCAGGCCGCGTTCGAGCAGCGTGTCCATCTCGCTGTCGCTCAGCGGCCGCAGCTCGACGCGGCGTGCCACCCCTTCCTTCCACAAGGCGGTCATCACGTCGGGCGCCGTCTGCCCCTGCCGTACCGTGAGCAGCACGAAGGTCCTGGTGTGCACGGCGAGCTGGTACACGAGCGCGGCCGAGACGTTGTCGAGCAGATGGGTGTCGTCCACGACGAACACGGGCCGCTTTCCGGTGGGAGCGCTGAACCGTTCCACGAGCTGGCCGAAGATATGCCCCGTGACGGGGCCCGCGACATCCGCGAGGTGCAGCAATGAGCCCAAGGGGATCGCCGCGGCGGCACGGGTCCCGGTCGCCCAGGCCGTCGGGTGGCCCGCCGCGGCCAGCCGGGTGACCGCCTCCTTGGCCAGGCGCGTCCTGCCCACACCCGGTGGTCCCACGATCATCACACCGCCGACGTCCGCCTGCGTCGCCGCTTCCATGACCGTGCGCAGCGCCGCGGCGCGCCCGACGAGTGGCCACAAGTTCCCGGGGCGTGCGTCGTGCGAATGGCTGTCAGCCATGTCGTCCCTTCCGGATGTCGTCACACTGCGACGTCGTGCCCTGACCGGAGATGAGCCGAGCGGCGATCCTCGTGCCGCGTCCCTCCACCTGAAACTCAAGCAGGTCCTTGATCTTCTCCATGTGAAGGGTTCTCCCCTTTGACGCCCTTCAAACAGGCGTGGCCGGAAGGTGACGTGGCGGCGTCCAACCACGCCAACGGCCCCCGCTTGAGGCCTATCAAGGGGGTGGCGTCAGGGTCAATCCTGGAAGGTGCGGCGACCTACGGTGCGAGAAGATCGTCGGCGATGGCGAGCAGGCGTACGGCCGCCGCCTCCGACGACGGGGTCTTCCCCCGCAGTCGCTCGCCGATCCGCCGCAGGAGCACGTGCGGGTCGCCGTCCGGCTCCCGGCCATCGCTCTGTCGTACGCGGAGCAGGAGTTCCAGGGCGCAGGCGGCCTGCGTGGCGAACAGGCCCAGGAGCTCCACGTCGTCCAGATCGCTGCGGGAGGCCGTGCGATCCAGCACCTCCAGGACGCCCACGCATTCCTCGAACCGGATGAGCGGTGCGGCCATGATGGTCCGGGGCACGTAACCGGTGGATTCCGCGGCGTCCTGGGCGAACTGCGTCACGGCCGACACGTCGTCCGCGACCATCGGCTGCCCGCTCGCCGCGACCCAGCCGGCGATCCCGGTTCCCGCTGGAAAGTGGCTCCCGACCAGCTCTTTCTCGCCCGCGCCCGACACGGCTTCGAAGACCAGGTCACCGGTGTCCGGATCCACGAGGAAGATGGACGCGGCGGCGGCCCCGAACATGTGGCGGGCCACCTCGACGATGGACTGCAGCAGCCGGTGTTCGGTGCCGTCGAGGGAGTCGGGAGAGTCGGCGAAGTCAGAGGACATGGGCTTCTCCGTTCTGCGTCGTGGTGTTGTCCGCGGTCAGGTAGAGGACCGTCTTGAGCTGGAACGGCGTCAGCCACGGGTGCTTGCTCAGGATGAGCGCGCAGATGCCGGTGATGTGCGGTGCCGCGAAGCTGTTGCCGGTGCTGCGGACCTCCCGGCCGCCGGGCCAGGCGACCGGCACCCTGACCCCGCGCGCGAGGAACTCCGCGGGTGGCGCCGGGTTGTAGTAGTACGTCATCGGGTCCGCCTCGTCGTGGCTGGCCACCGAGACGACCGAGGAGAACGTCCACGGGAAGCTGAGCACCGGCATGTTGTGCGCCGCGGCGACCAGGAGGCAACGCCGGAAGTACGCGCGGTCGGCGAGCTCGTGCAGGGCTTCCCGCAGGGCCGACTTCGTGCTGGAGAGACTGAGGTTGACCAGGTCGAACCCTTCGTCGATGGCCCAGCGCAGCCCGGCCACGAGGGCGTCGCCGGTGCCGGACTTCCCGTCGGTGAGCGCGCGGACGGAGGTGATCGCCGCTCCGGGGGCGACCGACCTGATCACTCCGGCGCAGGCCGTGCCGTGCCCCGCGGGGTCGGCGGGGGCGCACTCGGCGACGGTCAGCCTGCCCTCGTCCCCGCGGACGACCTCGACCGACCGCTCAAGGCCGCCGATCTTGGGATGGTCTCCCGCCACGCCCGTGTCGACGACGCACACGCGTACCCCGGTGCCGTCGGACCGGCCCCATGCCCACTCTCTGGTCACCTCCGCCAGCGGGCTGATCTGGAAGGACTCCGGGGCCTGCCGGGTGGTGGCCAGCCCCCACGCGGGCACCCCGGGGAAGTGCGCCCGCTGGGCCCGGCGCCAGGGCGGCGTGCTCATGACAGTCCCCTCATCCAGTCACGGACTCGCGCCGCCGGCAGGCTCGCGCCCTTGCTCAGGTACGCGTCGAGCGCGCGGCGGGCCGCTTCGGCCGGGTCGCGTCCGGCGGCCCGCTGGATCCGGGCGATCTCCACAAGGATGTCGCCTTGAAGACAAGGGTCATCGGTCGATTCGAGCAGCGCGGTCGCGCGTTCCGCGGCGCTCATCGCGTCCGTGTGCGCACCGTCGAACGATGCGATCGTGCCTCTCATCGCGATGGCCGTGAGCTCGCCGCGGAGCTGAGGCACCCCCGCCTCGCTCCGCGCCAGCTCCTCCGCCGCCTGCCGGACGTCTCCCCGCCGGAGGGTCTCACGCGCCGCGTAGACCTCCAGGGTGGCGGCGGACGCCCCGTGCCCCGCCGTACGGAGCGCGGCGGCGGCCCGCCCGAACAGGTCCCTCGCGGCCTCGTGGTTCCCGTCCAGGGATTCCACCAGCCCCCGCACCTGGACGACCGCGATCGCCGAGAGGCCGAGGTGCAGATCCGCCGCGTAGTGGCCGGCCGTGTCGAGCGCCTCACGGGCGCCGCCGAGGTCGCCGGAGAGCGCGAGCAGGCGGGCCCTGGTGACGAGCACCGGCACCAGCAGGGCGCGGTCGCCGGCGAACCGGGCCAGCAGACCGGCGCAGAGCGCGAGCCCTTCCCGCACGGGGGTGGAGGACCATTGCACCAGCTCGCACAGCCCGCCGAGCAGCCGGTCCTCCTCGTAGCGGTCGCCCATCGGCCGGGCCCGCTCGAGCCCGTCACGAAGCGCCCGGTCGGCGGCGCCGAAACGGCCGTCCTCTATGTGGATCAGGGCTTGGAGCTGGTGGAACCGGCACCAGCTCAAGTCGTCCCGGGGGTCGAGCGCCAGCCGCCCGCGCAGGGACTCAAGGTCCGGCGCGCGGGCGCCCGAGCGGAGGGCGAGGATCTCCCGCTGGATCACACAGGTGAGCCGGTTCCGCGGGTCTTCCGGCAGCAGTTCCTCCGCGCGGTCCAGGGCCGCGGCCGCCGCGCCGGCCTCCCCCCGTCCCAGCTCCGCGTCGCTGATGCGAACGGCCAGCGATCGATGCTCGTCCCTGCCCGGGGGCAGCATCTCCCGTCCCTGCTCCAGCAGCGCGATCGCGGCGGGCAGGTCTCTGCGGTGCAACGCCTGACCGCCGTCCCTGATGAGCCGGTCCGCGGCCCGGTCGGTCAGCTCGGGCAGCAGCGGATCGCCGGGGCGTACCTGCCGGGTGAGGCGGCAGGCCGCCAGCAGGTGCCGGCTGACGTCTCCGGACGCCGATCCGGCGAAGGGAGCGTCGTCCGAGGCAGCGGCCCGGTCGCCGAACCAGTCGGCCAGCCTTCGGTGCCAGTCCGCGCGCACCTCCTTGCTCGTCAGCGCGTACACGCTCTCCCGGGTGAGGGTCTGGGTGAACTCGTACGATCCCGGGAGCGCACCGCGCCGGATCAGGCGGTCGCGCTGTAACCGCCGCAGCGGAGTCGCCGTCATGGGAGGCTCGCCGTCGAAGAGGGCCTCCAACTGCTCCACTGTGAAGGACTGCCCGATGGTCGCGGCCCGCTCGAGCAGGTGGCGCTCCGCCGCGCCCAGCCGATCCAGCCGGGCCCCGAGCAGCGCCTGGATGGTGGGCGGGAGGGCGACGGCGCCCTCGGCGAGGGTCTCCAACATCAGCTCGGCGAAGAGCGGGTTGCCGTCCGAACCGTGGATCACCCGCTGATACGTGCCGTCGTCGTCGTGGGCGACGACGTCCGCCCGCTCGGCGCGGAGCTCGGCGACGAGCCGGGTCATGTGCGGCGGGCTCATCGGGCCGAGTTCCAGCGACATGGCGCAGGTCATGCCCCCTCCCCAGGAGGGGCGGGCCTCGTAGAGCTCGGGCCGGGCGACGCAGACGAGGAGCACGGGCACGTCGGCGAGCCACGCCGCGCAGTCCTCGATCAGGTCGACCAGGGTCGGCTCGGCCCACTGCAGGTTGTCCAGCACCACCACCAGCGGCCGGTCCCGCGCGAGAACCTCGAAGAGCGACCGTACGGCCTGCGCGATCTCCGCGACCCCGGGAGTGTCCTCGTAGTCCGCGTCACCGAGGCCCGCCAGCCCGCGCAACGCCCGCGCGCCTTCCGTGCCCACGGCCTCGGCGATGGCGGGCCACTCGCCGTTGAGTGCTTCGAGCATCTCCGTGATGGGCCGGTACGTGGCGCCGATGCCGTAGGACGGGCACCGGCCGGTGAGCACGGTCACGTCCTCGGGCAGGTTCGTCAGGAACTCCCTGACGAGTCGGGACTTGCCGATGCCCGGAACGCCGAGCAGAGTCGCCATGCAGCACTGCCGGTCGCGTGCGGCGCGGTCATGGAAGCGCGTCAGCTGGTGCAGCTCCTCGGTCCGGCCGATCAACGGGATCGTGTCGGTCTCCGGCCCGCCGCGATCGGGCTCCACGGCGATGAGCCGCCACGCCCGTACCGGATCTCTCTTGCCCTTAAGCGTGAGCGGGGGGACGCCGTCCAGCAGCGCGTGCTGCCTGACCAGGCGGGCCACGTCGTCCCCCAGGAGGATCTCGCCGGCTCCCGCCGCGGACTGCAGCCGGCTCGCGGTGTTGACCGCGTCACCGATCACCCGCACGTTCGAGCCGGATCCGTCGGCGACCATCACCTCTCCGAAGGCGATGCCGCAGTGGGCGTCCAGCCGGACTCCGTGGGTGGGGGCTATCTCGGCACTGAGCCGGCGCACGGCCGACATCGCCGCGTCCGCGGCGAGGACCGCCCGGAGCGCGTCGTCCTCCCGGCCGGCCGGGACGCCGAACACCGCCATGATCGCGTCGCCTATGTACTTCTCCACCGCGCCGCCGTGCTCGAAGATCTCTGTCCTGCAGGCGGCGTAGTAGCGATCGAGGATCCGCAGGAGCAGTTCGGGGTCGAGACGCTCGGCGAGCTCCGTCGACCCGACGATGTCGATGAACAGGACCACGACGTGACGACGGGTGGGTCGCGGGTCCCTGTCGCTCATACGAGCTTGAGCTCCTGTCCTTCCACCTCGCCGGCGTGGTCGTCCAGACGCTTCTTGATCGAGTTCAGTACGGCGACCTCGGTCGCCGTGAGCTCGGCGAACACCCTTCGCTGCCGCTCATCGAGCAGGTCGATGGGGTGCCCGGCCGCCCGCAGCGTGGCCAGTGCGTCGAACCCGCCCGATCCGGTTCCGTTCATGAACCACAAGCCTGAAACGGCTCATCGGCGATCGCAAGAGCTCCGGACACCCACATTCGTGTGGTCGTAGCTCTGCCAGGTGAAAGGCGGTGAGCCCACGTTTGTGGGGTTGTGTCACCTCCGCATCGCCAGCCGATACTCGACCTGCAACGCATCCCCCCAAGACGGAGAGGTGAGGGCATGGCCTTCGATCCGAAGGAAGCTCTGCGTGAAGCCGGCGTCCTGAACGACCCGATCGCCGCGGAAGTCGAGGCGGCGTTCGCCACCCTGACCAAAGAGGAAACCGACCTGCTCATCTCGCTCAAGGGCAAGCTTCCCACCGCACTGCCGCTGGTGATGGCGGGTGGGCAGTGGGAGCGGCCCGAGGTCGAGGTGCACAACGAGGGCGAGGCCGAGGCGTCGTGCCTGTGCGGAGCCTGGTCCGGGTCCGGGTCCGGCGGGCCGTCCAAGCCGGCCACCTAAATCCGACGGCTCACGGGTGCGGTCCCGGTGGCATGTCGCCGGACAGGGCCGGGGTCGCGCCTGCCGCAGAGAGCGTGAAGGGAAATGGATGTCTGGGAAGCTGGCCCGGAACCACTCGCTGTTCGACGTACCAGAAGACCTCACCTATTTCATGCACGATGGGTCCTACCTGGTCGTCAACCCGCATTCCGGCGGTCGGTGTGTCCTCGATTCGCGTGAGTTCGGCGTCCTGCAGACCTTGGCCCGACCCTACGCTCGGCTCGAAGAGACCGATGAGACCGATCGGGCCCTCGCCAAGCTCATTCTGGCGTGGGTCGTCTACTACAACGGGAACCGTCCGCGGATCACGCTGAAAGAGCCGCCGCTCCGCATGGCCTACTACGCCATCACCGACGGGTGCAACCTTCGCTGCCCCTACTGCTACGCGTCCTCGGAGAAGTGCCTGCCGGGTGAGCTCAACACCGAGGAGTCGCTCGGCCTGGTCTCTCAGATCGCCGATATCGGCGCCTCGACCCTGGTCTTCACCGGCGGCGAGCCCATGCTCAGAAAAGACCTGTTCCAGATCGTGGAGCATGCCAATCGGAGCGGCTTGAGGTCGAACATCATCACCAACGCCACCATGATCAGGACGCCCGCGATGGCGCGGCGGTTCGCCGAGCTGTTCAACGCGGTCACGGTGAGCGTCGACGGCGGCACGGCCGAAACGCACGACCGCACACGGGGCGAAGGCTCCTTCGCCAAGACCCACCGAGCCCTGCGGCTGCTCAACGACGTGGGCGTAACGCCGATGATCAACCATATCGTCACCTCGGAGAACGTCGACGAGCTCGAGGACTTCGCCTCGTTCATGGAGGGCATCGAGGTCGACAGCATCCGGCTGATGTACCACAACAACCTGGGCCGGGGCGAGAGCGACGAGTACGACTTCGGCTGGGAGGACCATCTGAGGATCCAGCAGCTCACCTGGACCTCACCCGTCGCCGGCAAGCTGCTGCCGGACGGGCCCAAGACCCTGCAGCTGTGCGCCGTGAAGGCCAACTGCGGGATGGGCGGGAACGAGATCTACATCAACTCGCTGGGCGACGTCTACCCGTGCAAGCTCGTCACGGGACGCTCGCACCTCGCGGGCAACGTGCGACGGCAATCCCTGGCGGAGATCTTCGGCAGCCCGGTCCTGTACGACATGCGGACCAGCTCCGTGTTCGGCGGCGACTTCCACGCCGACTGCGCGAAGTGCTACATCAAGTCGTCCTGCGGCGGGGGCTGCCGCGCCGCTCACATGGCCGAGTCCAAGGACCTGCGGCGGAACAGCCGCCATCAGTGCAGGATCCTGCGGCACGGTATCGTCACGCAGCTCTGGCTGGAGTCCGGCGTCGATCCCGCGGAGCTCGCCGCGGACGCCGGGATGCAGACGCCCCGCCTGCTCGTCAACGACGACATCCATCCGGTCTTCGACGACTGGAAGACCTACGTTCTCCCCTCGGCCGCCGCTGTCAAGGTCGGAGAGCTGCTTCCCATAACACCGGTATAGAGGAGGTGGAGTGTGTCGCTCCAGATCAGTGACGCTGTGATATGGCAGGAGACCTCGGGGGGCATCTCGCTCTACCACGCCGAGACCGGGGCTTTCCACACCTTGAACGAGACAGGCTCCCGGATATGGACGCTCGTCGCGAGCGACGGGGAGCGGGAGCCGATCGTCTCGAAGCTGTCGCACGAGTTCGCCGGGGACAACGTCGCGGTGAGCATCCGCATCCTGAAGGACGTACAGGAGTTCCTCGGCAGCATGATCGAACAGGGTCTGATCGAAGAGCGTCCGGCGTGAGGCCTGCATGACCAGAGCGGTCGTCCTCGGCGGGGGCTTCGCGGGTGTGCTGGCCGCCGCCGTGCTCGCCAGGCACGCGGACGACGTGATCGTGATCGAGAACGATCATTATCCGGCCGATCCCCGTGCTCGGCGGGGGCTGCCCCAGTCGCGTCACAGCCACGTCCTCGTGGCCGGTGGCGCGCGGGCGCTGCAGGAGCTGCTTCCCGGGACCCTTGAGGCGCTCTTCGCCCGCGGCGCGCATCGCCGGCGCCTTCCCGGCGACGCGCTGATCCTCGCCGCGGTCGGCTGGTTCCGGCGGCTGGACACCGAGGCGTACCTCATCTCATGCAGCCGGGGACTCCTGGACCAGGTGGTGCGGCAGCGGGCGCTGGGCGCCGTCTCGACCTGGCCGGGCACGCAGGCGCTCGGGCTGGTGGGAGACGCGAGCCGGGTCACCGGGGTCGCGGTCAGGCGCGAGGGCGCTCCGCCGGAGACCATCGAGGCGGATCTGGTCGTCGACGCGACAGGGCGGAGATCGAAGGCGCCACGGTGGCTGGCCGAGCTCGGCGTGGCGGAGATCGAGGAGGTGACCGTCTCCTCCGGGTTGGCCTACTCCACCCGGGTCTATCAGGCGCCCCCCGAACTCGCCGGCGACACTCCGGCCATCATGATCCACCCGCGTCCGGCGAGCGGGCGGCCTGGCCAGGGGGCGACGTTGTTCCCGATCGAGGACGACCGGTGGATCGTCACCCTGACCGGCACCCGGGGCGGCGAACCGCCCGTGGACGAGCGGGGCTTCGCGGACTTCGCGCGCTCGCTGCGCGACCCGATCGTGGCGGAGCTCATGGCGGCGGCCACGCCGCTCGGCGGCATCCGGCCGTACCGCGATACGTCGAACCGGCGAAGGTTCTTCGAACGCGTACGCCTGCCCGGCGGCTTCGTCGCGATCGGTGACGCGGTCGTCGCGGTGAACCCCGTCCACTCGCACGGGATGTCGGTCGCCGCGCTGAGCGCGCTCAGGCTGGACAGGGAGCTGACGCGGCGCGGGATCGGCCCGTCCGCCCGCCTCGAGCTGCAGGCGGCCATGGCGGCGGAGGCGGATACGTCATGGCGGATGGCGGTCGCGCAGGACCGGGGACCGGCCGGGCGGGAGGCGACCGCGTTCGAGCGCGAGATTCTCACCCGCAGGACGCGGGCTTTGCTGAGCAGCCCGCAGCTCGCCGCCGAATTCTTCGGTGCGCAGACCTTGACGTCCACGCGGGCTCCGAAAGACGCCTCGGCGGTGGTCCGGGCGCTGACGGGGGAGCCGGATCCCCTTCTCACCACGGAGGAGGCCGTCAAGCAGCACCCCGCGCTGTACGAATGGTGGAATTCGGCTACCCGTGTCCGCGCCGGAGGTGCGCTGAGCCGACGGTGATGAAGCCGGATTCGTACGCGATGCCGACCGCGTGCGCCCGGTTCACCGCCGAGAGCTTGGTGAGGATGCGCGCCAGGTGCGAACGGACCGTTCCGGTGCCGATGCCGAGCTTCTCGGCGATGCCGGCGTTCGACAGGCCGGCCGCGACGAGAACCAGCACCTCGGCCTCGCGGCGGGTGAGTTCGGCGAGCCGGTGATCGACCCCGATGGTCACCGCGGCGATGCGATCACGTAGCCGCGTGATCATCGCGCTGGAGATGAAGGTGTGCCCGGCGGCGACCAGCCGGATCGCGGGCACGATCTCCTCGAACAGCGACGCCCGGTGCACGAAACCGCCCGCGCCCCCGAGTAACGCGCGCCCGAGCAGCTCCTCGTCCAGCGCTTCTGAGACCACCACCACGCGCATCCGGTTCCTCGCCTGCGCCGCGACGACACGGGTGAATGCCACGCCGTCCGCCTGCCGCAGCGCCGCGTTCACGACCGCCACCCTCGGCCGATGCCGGACGACCAGATCGCCCAGCCGGTCGGCGGCGCCGGCCTCGCCTACCACGTAGATGCCGTTGCCCATGTGGAGCACGCTCCTGAGCTGGGCGCGCACCATCCGGTCCGGCTCGCCCACGACGACCCGCAGAGCGGGCATGGGCTCGCCGGCGGGGGTGGACTCCATCGGTTGTGCCACCTGACCACCCGAGTTTGAGCGCGGTTGCTCTTCCGGCACACTATGCGCGTCCGCCCTGGGGACAGCCAGAGCAGCGGGGTTACTCAAGCCCGCCACCCGCATGTGAGAGGTACCCATGACTGCCTGTGGCCGCGGTTGTCGGAACGGCGACCGCGGAATCGGCGCTCAGGACGGATCCGCGACAAGGATCCGGATCGCCGAACTCCGCAGCGGCGGCGTGACGTCGGCCAGGGCGAACCCACCGGCCGCGAGCAGGCCGTGGAAGTCGGCTCTGCCGCGTTCCCAGCCACCGGTGTAGACGAGCATGGCGATGTCGCTCATGACGACGCCGGCCGCCTCCGGCGTGTCGAGCCTGGACGGCAGCACCGGTTCCAGAATCAGCAGGCGCCCGCCCGTCGCGATCGAAGCGCGGCAGTTTCGCAGCAACGCGGTGCACCGCTGGTCGTCCCAATCGTGCAGGACGCCTTTCAGCAGCATGAGATCGCCTTCGGGCACGGCCTCGAAGAAGTCGCCCACCTCGACGGAACACCGATCGGAGAGCTCCGCCTTCTGGAACGTCCCGGCGGCGGCTGCCACGCCGTCGGCGGTGTCGTACAGGATGCCGCGGGCGCCGGGCGTGGCCGCCAGTATCGCGGCGAGCAGCGTGCCGTTGCCGCCCCCGATGTCGACGACGGTGCGGGCACCGGTGAAGTCGTAGGCCTTGGCGGCTTCGAGCGCGACGCGCTCGGTGCCCTCGCACATGGCCGTGTTGAAAGTCCTCGAAAGATCGTGATGGCCGGCGAGGTAGTCGAAGAGCGGCTGGCCGTGCACGTGATCGAAGGCGGCCTCACCCGTGCGCACGCTGTGGGTCAACGCCCCCCACGCCTGCCAGGTCGCGGGGTCGCCGAGCAGCAGCACGCTGGAGCGCATCGACCATGGATGGTCGGCACGCAGCGGCTGACCCAGCGCGGCCAGCGCGAGGTGTCCCGGCGCCACCTCATCGACCACCCCCAGGACCACCAGTGCCCGCGACAGCCGCTCCAGCGCCCGCGGGTCGGCCCCGATGGAGCGCGCCAGCTCGTCGACCGGCACGGCCCCGGCGGCGAGGGCGTCGGGAACGCCCAAGCGGACGGCCGTGTACAGGATCTGCGAGGTGGCGTAGCCGAACGCCATCCGGGACAGCTCTCCGTAGCCCTTGATCATAGGCTGGCACCCTTCCCCAGCAGCAGCGGCAGGCGGCGTACACCATGCAGGAACAGGTCCGGCGTCCATTCCAGGTCGGCGGGGTCGACGGCCAGGGCCAAGCCGGGGAAGCGGCGCACCAGCGCGCCGATGGCCGCCCGGGCCTGCAGCCGGGCCAGTGCCGCACCAAGGCAGAAGTGGATTCCGTGGCCGAAGCCCAGGTGCCGGTTCGGGGTGCGGCCGATGTCGAAGACATCCGGCTGGTGGAACACCGCCGGGTCGCGGTTGGCGGCCAGCAGCACCGGTACGACGATGTCACCTCGGGGGATCACGGATTCCCCGAGGTCCAGGTCGGCCAGCGCGAACAGTGGCCGGGAGTGCCCGACCGGGCCGTTGAACCGCAGCACCTCCTCCACCGCGGAGTCGATCAGCCGGGGCCGGGCGCGCAGGCGTTCGAGCTGGGCGGGGTGGCGCAGGAGTTCCAGCACTCCGTTGCCGATGAGGTTGACCGTCGTCTCGTCTCCGGCCAGCAGTAACTGGAACACGCTGGACACCAGCTCGGCGTGGCTGAGCTCCGTCGACCGGACGAGCCGGGACAGCAGGTCCGCACCCGGGTGGGCCCGCCGCTCGTCGAGCTTCTCGTTGACGTAGGCGACGAACCCGATTCCGGCTCGGCGCACCAGTGCCGCGTCCCGGCTGCGCAGCATGTCGTCGCTCCACCCGCGGAGCCGGGCCCGGTCGTCGATCGGGAAGCCGACCAGCTCGGCGACGATCAGGATCGGCAGCGGCAGCGCCAGCGCCTCGATCAGGTCGACGCCGTCGCCGGCGGCCGCCATGCCGTCGACCAGCTCGCCGACGACCTGATGAACGCGCCGCTCGAGCTCCGCCACCGTCCGGGGGCCGAACGCGGGCGCCATCAGCCGCCGCAGCCGGGTGTGGTCGGGCGGATCGAGGTTGAACATGTTCCGCCGCACCATCGCCAGTGGGTCGTTCTGCCGCCGGCGGTGATAGGCGGCGAGCTCGTCGGGCAGCCGGTCGAGTTGACGCCCCAGGCCCGGGTCATGGAGGGCGCGCTGTACGTCGGCGTGCCGGGTCAGAAACCAGGACCCCGAGCTCGCATGGCGGTAGACCGGCGCCCGCTCGCGCATGCGGTGGAAGAGCGGGTGCGGGTCGCGGCGATGCTCCGCGGCGGTCGGGTCGAACGACTGCTCAAGCCCGGTCGCGCTCATCCCTCCTTGGCCTTCCGCACATCCAGCGCGAAGAACCTGCTGACGGTCTGTCCAAGATCCGCCATGCCGAGAAACCCGCGCCGCGCCAGCTCGACCTCCGCCGACGTTCCGGGCCCGTTCCAGTGGCGGGAGAAGATCCTGCCGCAGATCGCCGGTGCCGGGACGACCACCCGGCCGCGCGTCTGTTCCGCGACCTCATCGGCTCGGGCGACGAGATCGGACCACTCGGGCCAGTGGCTCGACAGGCGGATCCGCTCCAGGATGATCGGCCGCCAATCCTCCGACTGCCAGACCGGCCACACCCGCACCATGACCAGCCGGAGTTGCTCGGCGGCCGGCAGGGTGGCCCGCTCGGCCTCGGAGAGCCACGATGCGAGGCTGGGCGGTACGTCGGCACGATCATCGACCCCGAGCCGGACCCGCGTGTACTCCTCCAGCCTCAGGCCCCGCGCGTCGGCGAAGTCCGTCAGGAGGCCGGTCAGAACCTGCTCGTGCAGCCGCGGGTAGTCCTGGCCGAACAGCCGCGCCGCGTCCAGGACGTCGAGATCGGACATCCACCTGCCCGGCGCGTACTCCCGCATCGACCGCCAGGCCAGCGCCTCGTAGTGGGTGATCCCCGTCAGGGCCACGTCGGCCGCCCACGCGCTGGGCGCTTCGGCTCGGTGCCCGCCGACGGCGTTCAGGGCCGCCACCGCGTCCAGCCGCTTCAGATCCCACTCACCCGTCCCGATCATCCGCTCCAGCGTGCTCAGCGCGTCGCCGGCCGCCGGGCCCAGGGCCTCTTCCAGCTCGGGCCAGGTCCGGTGGACGAAGGGCCTGGACTTGGCCGCTTCGACGATCCGCTCGCCCGCCGCCGCCGGAACGAGGCCGGTCCTGGCTCCCTCCTGGCAGCCGTAGCGGAGGTTGACCATGGCCACGGTGCCGGTGGGGTATCCCCGTTCCGCGGGTCCGTGCAGGACCGCCACCTCGTCATCCCCATCGACCTCGCCGGTGGCGTACATGCGGAAGACGGACCCGACGCCACGCATGCCGTACGGGCTCAGCTCCGCCGCCCGCAACGCTCCCATGCTCGCCGCGCCGATGACGTTCACGCCTTCGTTGAGCAGCCAGAGAATCTCCTTGTGGCCCACGGACAGCCGCTCCCGGTAGTACCCGTCGATGATGACGGCGGTGTCGTCGCGGCCCCACTCCTCCCTGAGGAGATCGCCCCGGGCCACGGGCGGCCGCGTCCGCGCCTCCGGAAGCACGGCGAGGACCTCGTCGTGAGAGATCGTCGGTCCGGCGTAGACGACCGTCTTCTGGCGGCTCACTAGAACACCTCCGGGGTGACGCGGCTTCCCGGCGCCACCACTCTGACCACGGGGACGCCGATCTCGTCCCTCGTCAGATCGATGACGACAGGGGCGGCGGAGAACGCGACCGCGGCCCGCTTGACCACGTCCTCCAGATCATCGACCAGGCTCTGGTGCGCCGTCAGTCTCGCGATCGCCTCGCCGGTGCCCGCCGCGGGCGCGGGCCGACGCCTCGTGCCCAGGTCGTGGAGGTCGTCTCTCGCGCCTGAGATGTAGCCGAGCCTGGCCTGCGCGGCCTCGGTGACGGCACGGGTGAGCGCTATCTCCGAGCCGAGGTGGCAGCCGAATCCCATGAACGCCGGGGGATAGTCGTCGCAGAAGATCCGGGCCAGGAAGCACGGCAACCCGGTGGGCGACGGCAAGGACCTGACCTCGAGACGGACCCGAGCCCGCGCCATCGTCTCGCACAACTCGTCGACGACCGGCGACCCCAGAGTCCCCGGGTCGACGAGGACCCCCTTGTCGCCGGCGGCCATCGCCGTGGTCACGGCGTCCCTCTCGATCACCTCGTACAGCGCGTGCAGGACGGCCTCGGTCGCCGTGTTCCCGCTGGCCAGGCCGTTCGTCGACGAGAAGAACACCGGCGGGTTCCAGCCGGTCTTCCGTACGAGGGAGAATCCCACCGATTCCTTGGGAACCAGCGTCTCCGAGCCGTCGGTCAGCGACCGGCCGGCGACCCAGTCCAGCGGCAGCCCGTCGTGCAGCAGGCTCGGTGGGGAGAGTGGGAGGTCGCGGACGTCATAGCCCAGGTGCCCGATGACCTCGCGAGAAGGCGCCGTCGTCACCGGCGTCATGGGTTGCTCGGCATGCCAGAGCTCAATGGCTTCCATCATCGCGGACAGCCGCGCCAGCTCGGGGGTGATGCCTTTCCCCTGAGACACGGCGAGCGTCCGGGCAGTCGGCCGGATTGCCTGAAATGTTGGGATTCCGATGGTGTCCAGCCGGGTGATGTCCGCGACCCTGGTGATCCCGACCATCCGGGCCGCCCGGTCGGCCATCTCCCGCGTGGCCGTCGGGTCGTGAGCTCGGTCCGTGCCCGGCAACCGGACCTTGGACTGGTCGGACTGCGAGAGGAGCCACGAGAGAGAGGAGTTGTCTGTCCGCATCGTCCCTTGTCCTTGACGAGATCAGATGTTGCGAGCGCGGTTGATCAAGGCGCGGCCGCCCACGGTGTAGCTGACGGCCGCCAGGACGGCCAGCACCAGGAGGTCCTGCCACGCGTCGGCGAAACCGAAGAACGCGGCGTTCCGCATACCGTCGATCGCGTACGTCAGCGGGTTGATCACCGACACCCACTGCAGCACGGTGGGCATGCTGTCGATCGGGTAGAGCGACGGGGCACTGAAGACGAGAACGGGGATCGACACGTTCGACAGCAGCATGAAGACCTGGTAGTCGGTGATCAGGATCGCCGTCGCCAGATACAGTCCGTTGAAGGCCAGGGCGGCCACCGTGAGCACCGACAGCAGACCGGCCCAGGCTTGCAGGTCGAAGGGCAACTCGAAGACGAACACCGCCACGCCCAGCGCCAGCAGGGCCTGCCCCAGCACGAGCGACACGCCCGCGATCACCTTGCCGAGCAGGAACCGCGACCTGCGTAACGGGTAGGACCACAACTGGGTGGCCGCGCCGCTCATCTCCTCCTGGAACACCGCCATGCCGGAGGTTCCCGCCGCGCTGACGACCGACATCGCCAGTGTCATGGGCAGCAGGAAGATCGTGAACGGCACCTGGACGCCCTTGTAGTCGACGACCTTGAGGAGGTTGCCCAGCGAGGTGTTCACGAGCAGCAGGTAGATCAGCATCGGGGCCAGTCCGAGGATGAGATACACCCGGTTGCGGGCGAGCAGCGCGTACTCGCGGTAGAGCACCGCGGTCAGGTCGGCCGCCTTCGGGATCCCGGTCGGAGGAGCGTTGTCGAATACCAGCTTGGCGGCCACATCTATCCCCTTTGCCAGTCAGTCCTCGGCCTCCGTCATCCGGAGGAACACCTGCTCCAGCGAGTCCGAGACGGTCGAGACGCCGGAGATCGCGACCGCGTGGTCCTGGCAGTGCCGCGACAGCTCCGGCAGCACCTCCTGTGCTCGCGCACCGTGGATCCGTACGCCGGCGTCCTCGGCCGAGGCGATGAGCCCGGCCGCCTCCGCCCAAGCCGTCACCACCAGACCGGCCGCGGGATCATCGAGGGCTATCAGCAGGTGGGTGGTGCCGAACTCCTCGACGAGTTCGCGCGGTTTGGCGAAGCGCAGCACCCGTCCCTTGTCGATGACCAGGACACGCTGGCTGTTGCGTTCCAGTTCGTCGATGTGGTGGCTGGTCCACAGCACGGTCACGCCGTGCTCCTCACGCAGCCAGGTCACGAAGCGCTCGATGTGGCGCCGCCCCACCACATCCAGTCCCGCGGAAGGCTCGTCGAGGACCAGCAGTCGCGGAATGGTGAGCAGCGCCCGTACGAGCTGCAACCGCTGCCGCTGACCGCCCGAGAGCTGGAAGCAGAATCGCGGCAGGGCCTCCGTCAAGCTGAGGAAGTCCGCCAGTTCGAGCGCCCACGGCCGCACGGCACGCCACTTCAGACCGCGGAACCGGGCCGCGATCCGCAGGTTGTCGAGCGCCGGCAGCATCATGTCGAACGGGCCTGACTGGTGCATCGCCCCGATGCCGCTCTTGGCGGCGACCGGCTGACGCACCGGATCGGCGTCGAAGACACGGACCTGACCGGAGGTGGGAGTGGTGACCCCGCAGATCATCTTGATCAGGGTCGTCTTCCCGGCACCGTTGGGCCCGAGGAGCCCGATGGTCTCTCCCCGAGCGATCTCGAACGAGACATTGTCCACCGCCGGCCGCACGCTGCGCCGATAGCGCTTGGTCAGCCCCACGGCCGTCACCACATCGCTCGACACGGCACCACCCTTCACCTCGACTCGCTCCACCGAACGTGCAGGCGGCGGTTTCTGCTGGCGCTGGAGATGTGTTGCAGGTTGAGTATGGACCGGCGATCAGCAGGTGACACAACCCCACAAACGTGGGCTAGCCGGGACGTTATGCCGAACGACAGAGGGCGCGTTGTGCGATCACGCCGAGTGTGATCACCATCGGCACATGGACCGGTTCAGTCGCGCATTTCGTAGTCGAGTGAACGCCAAGCCACCTGATCCGTACACGCTGCGCATGCCCACCGGCAGTCCCGGCGTGACCTGGCAGCTCCCGGAGGAGAGCGACCCCGCGGCCGCCCTGCCGTGCGTGGTCCTCGTGGATCGTGCGGGGCTCGCCGAGTTCGCGGTGCTCCAGCGCGGGCTGCGCACGCTCGGCGTGCCGAGCGTGCGGGTCGACGCCGGCTCGATCAGCGGCCTGCGGATCATCACCCGGCTCGACGACGGCTCGCTGACGGTGAACGGGCGCCGCATCATCCCCACCGTCACCTGGGTACGGCACTTCTCACCGCGAGCCGTGCAGGGAGGGAACGGCTCGGCGCTGTCCCTGTTCCGGGCCGACTCGTGGGGTGCTTTCATCGACCAGCTGTCGTCGCTGTCGTCGCTGTCGGCCGCCCGGCTGCCCGGCGGCAGCGATCTCGGGCGGCTGGTTCAGCTCGACGGCGCGGCACAGGCAGGGATCCGTACCCCACGAACGATCGCCACGACCGACGTGGGGGCGGCGAGCGCGGCGCTGGCCAGCGACCGGATCATCGTCAAGGCCCTCGACCGGCATTTCGTCGAGCCCGAACCGGGCACCCTGCATGGGATCTTCCCGGAGATCGTGGACGGCGTCGTGGCCAGAAGCCTGCCCGCGCGGGACGCGCCCATGATCGTCCAGGAGTACGTGGACCACTGGGCGGAGCTGCGCGTCTACTTCGTGGACGGCGAGATCCGGGCCTTCCGTGTCGGCAAACCATCACCAGAGGCGATCTGGCGCGACACGGCGTCGGTCACGGTCTCCCCGGCGGTGGCGCCGGAGGCCGTGGTGGAGGCGGTGCACCGGCTCGCCGGGATCTGGGGCCTGCGCTACGGCGCCTTCGACTTCCTGCTGACCAGGCAAGGACCGGTCTTCCTCGAGGTCAATCGCGACGGCGACTGGCGATGGTTCGAGACGAAGGCCGGTGTCGACGATGTCTCCATCGCCACGCTGTCCACGGTGCGCACACTCCACCGCCAGGTGGCCAGGGCGGGGTCGGCGACGATCGATCTGGCCGGATTCCTGGCACTGGGCACCGACCGGATCGAGCGGGCGAAAGTCGTGACCCCGCGCTTGGACGCCCGCGTGCTCGGCGCGCTCGAAGTGCGGGTGGACGGCACGATCGTGCACGTCAGCGCCAGGAAGGCGCGGCTGCTGGCCGCGATCCTGCTCTCCCGCCCGAACCAGGTGGTCCCGACGGACCAACTGATCGATTCCTTGTGGGGAGAACGGCCACCCCCCACGGCACGCAAGAACCTGCAGGTCTATGTCTCGGTGCTGCGGAGGAGAGTCGGAGATCGGATCTCCTACCAAGGCTGGGGATACCGTCTCGACGCCGGGCCGGACGAACTCGATCTCCTCGAGTTCCGCCGGCTGGCCGGCGCCGGCCGGGACATGCGGCGCAGAGGCGCCCCCGATGCCGCGGTGACCGTGCTCGATGACGCCCTGCGCCTGTGGGGCGGTCAGCCGCTCGCGGAGTTCTCGGGTGTCGCCCTGGTCGATGAGGCGGTCGGCAGATTCACCGATCTGTACCTCACGGTCAATGAGGACTGGGCGGAACTCGAGATCGAGCGGGGCAGCCACATCGAGGTGCTGAACAGGCTCGACGACCTGGTGCCCTTCTTCCCCGCGCGTGAGCGGCTCGTGGCGGCGAGGATGACCGCTCTCGCCGGCTGCGGCCGTGCGCCGGAGGCGCTCTCGCAGTTCGAGACCGTACGCCGGCAGCTCGTGGCCGAACTCGGCATCGACCCCAGCCCCGTACTCAGGAATCTCTATGAGGAGATCTTCCACGGCCAGCTCGCCAGAGCCGATCCATAACCGGTCGCATGGTCCGGCCATACCGCTGATTAAGCAGACGCTTCTAGGTTGCACACAGAGACGCTTCCACCAGGGGCGTCTCCGGCCAAAGCGATCCGAACCGGGACTTGCTATGGATTTTGTCGTCGGCGATCTGACAAATGATCGCGACACGTGGCTGATCGTCCTGCTGGCCAGGGGATATACGACCACAAGAATCGCCCGGGAGATGAACCTCAGCAGATACACGGTGGCGGAGCGGATCAGCAAGCTCCTCGACCGATTCGCCTGCAGCAACCGGAGCCAGCTCGTCGCGTACTCCTATGCCCACAAGCTCCTGGACGTCGGCATCTGGCCGCCTGGCGCCTCCGGTTGACTTCCGTTCGTCGCTTACATGCCAGGTAATGGAACTATTCCGTCAGACCAGGTAGAACCGGCCGTATGCACATGGATCAACCGGTCGGGGAGTCGCTGCGGGACTGGCGGCAGCGGCGCGGGCTCACCCAGCTCGACCTGGCCCTCCAGGCCGACGTGTCCGCGCGGCACGTCAGCTTCGTCGAGACCGGGCGGACGATTCCCAGCCGGTCCATGGTGCTGCGGCTGGCCGAGCAGCTCGACGTCCCGCTGCGCGCGCGCAACCGGCTGCTGATCGAGGCCGGGTACGCGCCCATCTATCCCGAGCGGCCGCTTGACGATCCCGACCTGGGCAAGGCGTACCAGGCGCTCCAGCAGATCCTGCGCGGGCACGAGCCGTATCCGGCGCTGGCCCTGGACCGCCATTGGAACCTGTTGCTGGCCAACGACGCCATGAACGTCTTCCTCGACGACGTGGACCCGGCCCTCCTGGAGCCGCCGGTGAACATGATGCGGCTGGGGCTGCATCCGGACGGGTTCGCGCCGCGTGTGCGGAACCTGGCGCAGGTCCGCGCGTTCTTGCTGCCGCGCCTCGCCAGGCAGGTCGCCGCTACGGGGGATCCGGAGCTGAGCTCGCTCTACGAGGAACTGCTGGCCTATGGAGACGACGGGGATGCGCCACTGCCCGACCCCGCCGACATCGCGTTGCCCGTGCGGATCACGTACCGGGGGGACGAGCTCTGCTTCTTCAGTACGATCACGACGTTCGGCGCGGCGTTCGACATCACGCTCGAAGGGGTCGCCGTCGAGGCGTACTTTCCCGCCGACGAGGAGACCACGCGGCTGATCGGGGATCTTCGCCGCTGATGCCGCAGATCGGCCACCTGGCCGATGTTGTCGGGCACGGCGGGCGAGTACGACATGGGGTGGATCGTGCCGCACGCGATCAGCGAAGGCGCCAGGGAGCACGTCGCCCGCATCACCGCGACGGCCACCACAGTCCTGCTCGGACGCAAGAACTACGAGGGATTCGGCGGCTGCTGGCCGGCGGTCGCCAAGGACGACGCGGCCGACCCCCGGGACCGGTCCTTCTCCGAGTGGCTCAACGCCGTGGAGAAGGTGGTGTTCTCCTCGACGCTCAAGGAGGCGCCATGGGCGAACAGTCGCATCGTCGACGCCGCCCCTGCCGAGGTCGTCAAGGACCTGCGTCGGCAGGAGGGCGGCGACATCGTCGTGCTCGCCAGCGGCAGCGTCATCAAGGACCTGCTACGGGCCGACGAGCTGGACCGGCTGAGCATCATCCTGGCCCCCGAGCTGGTCGGCGGGGGTGCGCGCCTGTTCGAGGACGGGCTGCCGGGGTCGAGCTGGCGCCTCGCCGGCGAGGTCGCGACCACGGGGAGCGGCGCCCTGGCCCTGTTCTACGACCGTGTCCGCGAGGGCGGCTGACGTCAGTACGCGGCGGTGAACCTGACCCGGTGGTGCCTGGGCCGTTCCGCCTCGTCCAGCAGCACCACCGCGAGGTCCTCCAGGGAGATCGCCGAGTTGCCGCCGGCGTCCACGAGCAGCTCGTCGGTGCCCAGCCGGTAGGCGCCGGTACGCTCGCCCGGCGCCAGCAGCGCGGCCGGGCTGAGGTACGCCCAGTCCACGCCGGTCTCCGCGCGGCAGGCTTCGAGCTGGCCGTTACAGGCCAGCGCGATGTCGCGGTAGGCGTCGGACATGAAGCGCGGGTCGTCGAGCACGGTACGGCCACCGGAGCCGGGTACTGTCAGGCCGGCCGCCCCGCCGACGAGTAGCAGCCGGACGCCGGTCCCCGCGAGCCCGGCCAGCAGCGCCTTGGCGGTCGTGACCAGGTCGTGCTCGTGGCCGGTGGCCGGGCGGGTCGCGCTGATCACGAGGTCCTGACCGGTGCTGAGCCTGGTCACGTCCTCGACCTGAGCGGCGTCGCCGACCTGGGGATGGGTGCCGGGGTGCAGGGCGGGAAAGCGGGCCGGGTCGCGTACGACGGCGGTGACCTCGTGGCCGCGGGACAACGCCTCGGCGACCACACGAGCGCCGACGCTGCCCGCCGCTCCGAACACGGTGATGCGCATGGGTTCTCCTTGAGAGACAGAGGGATCAGTGCTGGTCGGCGGGGATCAGGCGGTCGGCGAGCGGGCGCGTCTGCTTGGCCGGGCGGCGCTGGGTCTGGGCCGTGATGAGGGCCGCCACGACGACGAGGCCGCCCACGATCTGAGCCACGCTGAGCGACTGGCCGAGGGCGAGCCAGCCCAGCGCGGTGGCGACCAGCGGGCTGAGCAGGCCGAGGAAGGTGACGTGCGTGGGGGACAGGGCGCGGATGCCGCGGAACCACAGGGCATAGGCGATGGCCGAGCCGATGATGGCGAGGTAGGCGTACCCGGTCAGGTTCGCCGAGGTCAGCGTCGCGGGCGGCGGCCCCTCGACGAGGAGCGCCACCGGGAGCAGCAGCAGGCCGCCGGCCACGAGCTGCCAGCCGGTGGTCGCGAGCAGGGGCGCGGGTGAGGTCCACCGCTTGCTGAGCACCACGCCGGTGGCCATGACGACCGCGCCCCCGGCGGCCGCGGCGACGCCGATGGCGTCCAGCCGGGCGTCGGCCCGCAGGACCAGCAGGCTGACCCCGGCCACACCCGCCACGGCGGCGATCGCCGTACGCGCGGAGAAACGCTCGCCGAGCAGGCCGGCGGACAGACCGGCGACCAGCAGGGGCTGCACCGCGCCGATGGTCGCGGCGACCCCGCCGGGCAGCCGGTAGGCGCCGATGAAGAGCAACGCGAAGAACACCCCGATGTTGAGCGCGCCGAGCACGAGGGCGCGCCACCACCACACCCCCTTCGGCGGTCGCCGGGTGAGCACGACGAGCAGCAGCCCGGCGGGGAGGGCGCGGACGACCGCCGCCAGCAGCGGGCGGCCGGGTGGCAGGAGTTCGGTGGTGACGAGGTAGGTGGTCCCCCAGATGGCCGGGGCCAGCGCGGTCACCAGGATCATGGCAAGTCGATTTCTTAGCACTAAGACAATGTATCTCATCGCTAAGGTATTTGTCTCACCGCTAAGATGAATGGGTGGCAGATCATGTTGACCGCGTGCTGGAGCAGTGGGCCGCGCAGCGCCCTGACGTCGAGGTGTCGCCGATGGCGGTGATCGGGCGGCTGTCCCGCCTGTCGCGGCTGATCGGCGTGGAGCTGGGCCGTACGTTCAGCGCCCACGGGCTCGACTCGGCGTCGTTCGACGTGCTCGCCACGCTGCGGCGCAATGGACGATCATTGACCCCGGCCGAGCTCATGAAGTCGGCCATGGTCACCTCGGGGGCCATCACCCAGCGCCTCGACCGCCTCCAGGCCCGCGGCCTGGTGTCCCGTACACCCAGCGAGAAGGACGGGCGCGTGGTGCACGTCGCCCTCACCGACGAAGGGCGGGAGCTGATCGACCGGGTGCTGCCCGACCACGTCGAGACCGAGCGCCGGCTGCTCGCCGCGCTCTCCGAGAACCGTCAGGCCGCCCTGGCCCACGAACTCCGGGAGCTCCTGGAGTCGCTGGGCGACACCGTGGACCCTGCCTAACAGGTCAGACAGGCGGGACGAGGGTGAAGTAACGGTCGAGCACGGCCCGGTCGCCGCGCACGTCCAGCCGCTCGGCCGGGACGCGCTGCCAGAGGAACAGCATGAGATCCGACGCGCTCCCGGCCACCTCGACGTCGCAACCGCCGGCCACCTCGGCGTCACGGCCGCCGGTGTCCGCGTCGGTCATCTCGACGTCGCGGCCGTCCTCCTTGGCCTCCTGGGTCACCTTCACGGCCGGTCCGTCGAAGCGGACCGTCCACCGTCCCGGCCCGTCGGTCTGCCGGAAACCGTACGACTCGCCCGCTCCGGGCGGCGCCGCGGTCCAGGCCCGCCGAGCTGGGGCCATCACCTCGAACGTCTGCCCCACCGCGTCGGCCGCCAGCTCGGCGTCCATCGGCCCGGCCGCCCCCGCCACGCCCTCGGCGTCCCAGCGGTGAACGGCCGCCTCGATGCTCTGCATGCGCACCCAGAACCTGACGCTCTGCTCGCCCGACCACGTCCACACCGGCACGTCCGGATCGGTGGCGGCGAACAGGGATTCCAGCTCGGCGGCCCCCTCCGCGAACCAGTCGACCAGGCCGTCCGGCAGCGGCCCGGTCGCCGGTGCGTGCGCCGGATCCGGCCAGCCGGCCGGCTCGGCCGGCAGGCCGAGGAAGGACAGGTCCGACGCGTCCGGCTGCTCGGTGAGACGCTCGCCGATGACCCACGCGAGGTAGCGGTGCACACCGCCCAGATGCATGACGAGATCGGGCACGCCCCAGCCCGGGCAGGACGGCACCAGACCGGATCCCGCGGTACGGACCGCCGCCTCGAACGCGCGGATCTCGCGGCTGAAGTGGGAGAGATGATCCATGCCCTCACTCTGCCAGCCCCGCTCGGCCGCCGCCGGTTCTGAGGGCCTAGCCTGGTCAGAATGAGATTCGGCGGGACGCTGGCGGTGCTTCTGTCGGCGTGGTTCATGGCCCAGTTCGACTTCTTCGTGGTCAACGTGGCGGCTCCGTCGTTCGAGCGCGAGCTGCACGCGAGCCCCGCGGCGCTGGAGCTCATCGTGGGCGGCTACGCCTTCACCTACGCGGCGGGCATGATCACCGGCGGGCGGCTCGGCGACCGGTACGGCTACCGGCGGATGTTCATCGGGGGCGTGATCGCGTTCACGATCGCGTCCTTACTCTGCGGGATCGCGCTGAACCCCGCCCAGCTCGTGGCTGCCCGGCTGCTGCAGGGATTGGCCGGCGCGGCGATGGTGCCGCAGGTGCTCGCCATGATCTCCGCGGTCTTCCCGCCGGAGGAGCGGCGCCGCGCCGTGGGCTGGTACGGCGCGACCGGCGGGCTCGGTTCGATCGCCGGGCAGGTGCTGGGCGGGCTGCTGCTGTCGGCCGACCTGTTCGGGCTCGGCTGGCGGGTGATCTTCCTGATCAACCTGCCCGTCGGCCTGGTCGTGGTCCCGCTGGCCGCCTGGCTGCTGCCCAGGGTCGAGCCGGCCAGGCGGTCGCGGCTGGACCTGCTCGGCGCCGCCGGGCTGGCGGTCGGTCTGGCGCTGATCCTGGTGCCGCTGGGCCTCGGCAACAGCGCGGGCTGGCCCGTGTGGACGTGGATCTGCATGGGCGCGAGTGTGCCCGTCCTCGTTCTCACGGGTCGCTGGCAGTACGTGCTCGGCGGGCGCGGCGGGCAGCCGGTGCTGGACCTGGCCCTGCTGAAGGTGCACTCCTATCTGGCGGGCGTCGGCGCGATCACCGCGTTCATGGCGTACTTCGCGTCGTTCATGTTCACGCTCACGCTGCTGCTCCAGGGCGGGCTGCGACTCACCGCGTTCCAGGCCGGGCTGGCGTTCGCGCCGATGGGCGTGCTGTTCACGATCAGCTCGCTGCTGGGCACCCGCCTGGTCAGGAGGTACGGCCTGAAGGTCGTGATGATCGGCGGAGCCGTGACCGCGTCCGGCCTGACGCTGCTGCTGTGCACGGCGGCGGCCGGGCTGCCGTGGATCATCGCCTCGCTGGTGCTCGTGGGACTCGGCAACGGCCTGGTGATCCCGCAGCTCATCGGGGCGGCGCTGGTGGAGGTCGCGCCGCACCAGGCGGGCATCGGCTCGGGATTCCTCAGTACGGCCCAGCAGTTCGGGGGCTCGGGCGGGGTCGCCGTGATCGGCGCGGTCTACTTCGCGGCCGTGGCGGGCGGCGATCACGTCGGCGCGATACGCTCGTCGGCCGCCATCGACCTGGCGCTCATCGTCGCCGTGGTCGCGGTGGTCGACTACAACAGGCGGCGCGCTATCCGGCGGACGGAGCGGGCAGCGACGTCCCGTACAACCGGGACACCCGGAGCCTGATCACCAGCCGTTTGTCCGCGACCACCTGGCCCAGGAACGCGGCCTCGGCGCCCGGGTCGGCGTAGCCCCCCGACTGCATGGCCAGCAGCTCCCGGCCGACCTCGTCGCCGGGTTCGACGCTCACCGGTGACAACTCGGCCAGGCCCTCGGCCACGGCGTACGACCAGAAGTCGTCGCTGGCCACGTACAGTGCGGCGCGTGGATCCTTGTGCAACTGGCGCACCTTCGGCCGGCCGTCGACCGTCGCGACGCGGACCACCCGCTGGGCGGGGTCCCAGGCGTACACGACGGTGGACACGTGCGGGTGGCCGTTGCCGCCCCGCGTGGCCAGCGCGCCGAAGCGTTGGCGGCTGAGCAGGTGTGACAGGTCCTCGTCCGGCAGGCCGCTGGGGCCGAGCCCCGCGCCGGGACCGTAGGCGGCCTGGTCCTCGGCCAATTCATCCTCCTTTGCCCTGTTGTCGGAACCTTACCGAAGGGAAGGGGGAGGAGCGAAGCGCCGTGTCCGCCCTATGCCGAAATATCATCCAATGTAGGTTGCTGACATGAATCTTGCGATCACCAGCGGATATGTCGTCCCGGTCGACGGCGATCCCATCGAGGGCGGCACCGTGCTGATCCAGGATGGGAAGATCGCCGCGGTCGGCCGCGATGTCGAGATACCTCCCGGAACCCCCGTCGTCGACGCGGCCGGCGGCTGGGTGCTGCCGGGCTTCGTCGAGGCCCACGGCCATCTGGGCGTGTACGAGGAGGCCGAGGGTTGGGCCGGCCAGGACACCAACGAGACGACCGACCCCAACGGGGCCCGCCTGCGCGCCCTCGACGCCATCAACCCCGCCGACCTGGGCTTCGCCGACGCGCTGTCCGGCGGCGTCACCACCGCGGTGATCAAGCCGGGATCCGCCAACCCCATCGGCGGCCAGACGGTGGCGGTCAAGTGCTGGGGCCGGACCGTCGACGAGATGCTGATCCGCGAGCCGGTGAGCGTGAAGAGCGCCCTCGGCGAGAACCCCAAGCGCGTCTACGGCGACCAGAAGAAGCTGCCGTCCACCCGCCAGGGCGTGGCGGCGGTGATCCGCGACGCGTTCATGAAGGCGCAGGACTACAAGGCCAGGCGGTCGGTCGCCTACGACGAGGGCAAGCCGTTCGATCGCGACGCCACGCAGGAGATCCTCGTCCGCGTGCTCGACGGCGAGCTGCCCTGGTGCCAGCACACGCACCGGGCCGACGACATCGCGACCGCGCTGCGGCTGGCGGACGAGTTCGGCTACCGGGTGGTGATCAACCATGGCACGGAGGGGCACCTGATCGCCGACGTGCTGGCCGAGCGCGGTGTCCCGGTCATCATCGGGCCGCTGTTCACCAGCCGGTCCAAGGTCGAGCTCCGGCACCGCTCGCTGCGCAATCCGGGCATCCTCGCGCGGGCCGGGGTCGAGCTGGCGATCACCACCGACCACCCCGTGGTGCCGATCCACTTCCTGGTCCACCAGGCGACGCTGGCGGTCAAGGAGGGGCTGGACCGGGACGTGGCGCTGCGGTCCATCACCGTCAACCCGGCCCACATCATGGGCCTCGACGACCGCGTGGGCGCGCTGCGTCCGGGACTCGACGGCGACGTGGTGATCTGGTCCGGCGACCCGCTGGACATCATGAGCCGGGCGCTGCGGGTCTTCGTCGACGGCCGCGAGGTGTACTCGTACGAGGGCGGGGTGGCCGACCCCTACTACCGGGAAGCGCGTTGATCATGGCCGTCAAGTAATCGTCAAGCGTCTGTCGACGGGTCCGCTCCATAGTGGGACTCTGTCCGAAAAGAGGTATGGCGATGACCGTACGGCCCCGGCCTCCCTCGCTGCCGCGGCGGCCCAGCAAGGCGCTCCTGATCGGCCTGGTGATCTCGAGCGTCCTCGCGGTGCTCGTGCTGGCCGGCATGCTGCTGTCGGGCGGCCCGCTCGGTTTCGGCCTGTCCATGCTGCTGGCGGTGGCGCCCCTGCCCCTGCTGCTCGCGGCGGTCCTCTCGCTCGACCGGCTGGAGCCCGAGCCCCGGCTGCACTTGAGCTTCGCGTTCGCGTGGGGCGCCGGCGTGGCGATCGTGCTGGGCGTCGCGCTGACCATCGCCGGCCAGGCCATGTTCGCCAGGGCCGGCTACGGCACACAGACCGTTCAGGAGGTGGGCACGGTCTACCTGGCCCCGGTGATCGAGGAGGCGCTCAAGGGCTCGGCCCTGCTGCTGCTCCTGATCAGAAAGCGGGAGATCGACGGGCTCACCGACGGCATCGTGTACGGCTCGATGGCCGGACTGGGCTTCGCGGTCGTGGAGAACGTCGGCTACTACCTGAGCGCGTTCACCGAGGACGGCGTGGGCGGCGCCATGCAACTGTTCGTGATCAGAGGGCTGATCGACCCGCTCGGCCACCCCGTGTACACCGCGATGACCGGGCTCGGCGTCGCGTACGCGCTCACCCGCCGCGGCCCCGCGCGGTTCGCGGCCATCCCGCTCGGCTACTTCGGCGCGGTCCTCCTGCACGGGCTCTGGAACGGCGCCGCCTCGCTCCGGTCGATCGGCTGGCTGGGGCTGGCCTATCTGGTCATCATGGGGGCGCTCGTCGGGCTCGTTCTGGTGACCGTACGCGAGCGCAGGCAACTGCTGGCCAAGATGGGCGGCTACCTGCCCGCCTACCAGGCAACCGGGCACGTCACCCCGCCGGACGTCACCATGCTGAGCACGCTGTCCGGCCGCCGGGCCGCGCGCAAATGGGCCAAGGGCGTGGGGCTCGGGCGGGCGATGGGCGACTACCAGCAGGCTGCGACCGAGCTGACCATGCTGCACCTGCGGGCCGAACGGGAAGGCGCGGACCCGGCCTTCGCCGCCGAACGCGACGCCCTGCTCGACGTCATGGCCCAGGCCCGGCGCTGGTAGGTCGCCACGATCGCCTGGGCCGCCCGCGAGCTGCCCGCCGCCTGACCAGCCGGGCCGGAGGTCATCCGCGCCGCCCAGCCCGTCACCCGCGGGTGCGCCGGGGTCAGCCGGACGTGAGGAAGTCGCGCAGGTGTGACAGCACGATGTCGGGGCGTTCCTCGGCCAGGAAATGGCCGCAGTCCGGGATCTCCGCGCCCCGCACGTCACGGGCGTACTCACGCCAGATGTCGAGCACCGGCACCCGGCTCGGCAGCCCCGCCGACCCCCACAGGGCCAGCACCGGCATCTCCAGACGCCTGCCCGCGTCCCAGTCGGCGTCGTCGTGGGCGGCGTCGTGCGGGAAGGAGGCCCGGTAGTCGTCGAACCCGGCCCGCAGCGCTCCGGGCTGGGAGAAGGCCCGTACGTACTCGTCCACCTCCAGCTCCGCCCGCCGTACTGTCCACTTCTCGAAGAAATAGCCCAGATAGGCCGCCACGTTCGCCCCCGCGAGCAGCTCCGGCAGGTCGGGCTGCAGGTGGAAGGTCCAGTGCCAGGTGCCCAGCGCCATCCCCGACCGCATGTCGAAGCGGCGCCACATCTCCCTGGTGGGGATGATGTCCATGACGATCAGCCGCTCGACCTCGCCGGGGTGGTCCAGCGCGTAGCGGTGCGCGACCCGCGCGCCGCGGTCGTGGCCGGCCAGCGTCAATGTCGAGTGGCCGAGCGAGCGGACCAGGGCGCGGATGTCGGCGGCCATGGTCCGCTTGTCGAAGCCGGTGGTCGGCTTGTCCGTCCGGCCGTATCCGCGCAGGTCGGGTGCGACCACCGTGTAGCGCTCGGCCAGTTCGGGCATGATCCGCCGCCAGCAGTGGCTGGTCTGGGGCCAGCCGTGCAGCAGGACGAGCAGCGGCCCGTCGCCTTCGATCAGGTAGTGCATCCGGAGCCCGTCGAGCTCGGCCATCCTTGATTCAGCCATTGGTAACTCCATGATGAGGTTACAGGGGTAACCGCATCATATAGTTAGGGAATGGACTGGGTGTGGGACGGGGGCCGGTCGAGTCTCGATCTGATCAACACGTACCGCGACAGGAAGACCGGCGGCCGGGAGATGCTGCGCGAGCCCGCCGATCTGGCGGCCTGGCTCGACGCGGCGGGCTACGCGGGCGCGCGGGCGGACGAGGGACTCCTGCGCCAGGCTCGCGACCTGCGGGACGCGATCAGCCGGTGCGTGGACGCCGTCCTCGCGGGCGCCGCTGGCGTGGATCCGGTTGATCTGGAGGTGGTCAACGCCTGGGCCGCGCGGCGCCGGGCGCCGGTGGTGCGGCTCGCTCCCGACCTCTCCCTCGTACGGGTGGCGCCACTCGATCCGGCGGGCGGGGCGCTGGCCGACATCGCCTACGACGCCGTGACGCTGCTCGGCGGCGACGACCGCCACCACCTCCGGGTGTGCGCCAGCCCCACCTGCGGCCTGCGCTTCACCGATCGGTCCAACGCGGGCAAGCGCCAGTGGTGCTCCATGCGCAGATGCGGCAACCGCGAGAAGGTCCGCCTCCACCGCACCCGCCTCAAGGACGGCTGACGGGCCCGGCTCGGCGAGAGGTGGCGACCGCCGCTCAGCGCCGACTGACGGCGCCGCTGCTCAGCGGCTGGTGACGAGGGCGGCCACGGCCGTGGCTCCCGTCAGTGCGATGCATGCCGCCACCGCGATCACCACCCCCTGCTGCGCCCCGAACCCCCCGATGACCCCCGCCACCCCGGCCGCCCCCAGCGAGCTGCCCACGTAGCGGGCGGTGTTGTTCGCCCCCGACCCCATGCTGACCCGATGCGACGGCACGCTCTCGATCGCGAGGTGCGTGATCGAGGAGTTGATCAGCCCCGCCCCGGCCCCGCTCACCGCCAGCCCGCCGACCACGAGAACGGGCACGAACGTCCCGCCCAGCCCCAGCAGTCCGCCGAAGCCCAGCGCGGTCAGCGCCAGCCCGAGCGCCAGCCGCGCCGCCGTGGCCAGCCGCAGCCGCCGGGACAGCAGCGCGGAAAGGAACGACAGCCCGGACCACAGCATGAACAGCAGCGCCGTCGCGAGCGGCGTCAGACCGTGCGCCGTCTGCAGCACGGTCGGCAGGTAACTCATCAGCCCGACCACCGCCGCCCCGACCACCAGCGCCCCGCCCGTCGCCACCAGGAACACCGGCCGCCGGAACAGCTCCAGGTCGATCAGCGGCTCCGCCCGCCCCCGCTCGACCAGCACGAACGCCGCCACCAGCACCACCGCCGCCGCGAACGCCACCAGCACCACCGGCCGCGACCAGCCGAGACGGCCCTCGGTCACGCCCGCGAGCAGCGCGGCGACGCCCAGGCTGAGCAGCACCACGCCGGGCACGTCGAACCGCCGGGGCACGGCCGAGCGCGACTCCTCCAGCGTGCGCGCCGACACCACGGCCAGAGCCAGCGCGCACACCGCCATCAGCCAGTACGCCGCCCGCCAGCCGGTCACCTCCGCCAGCACCCCGGACAGCAGCGGCCCCACGGCGGTGCCCAGCCCGATCATCGCGCCGTAACGACCGGTGGCCCGCACCCGCTCGACCCCGGAGGGGAAGGCATGGCCCACGATGCCGAGGCTCGCCGCCAGCATCGCCGCGCTCGCGCCGCCCTGCACCAGCCGGGCCGCCACGAACACCACCACAACCGGGCTCAACGCGGCCACCACGCTGGCGATCGCGAGCACGGCCGTGCCCGCCACCAGCACCCGCTTGCGGCCGTAGTCGTCGGCCAGCCCACCGGAGACCAGCAGCAGCGCCGACAGGCCGAGCGCGATCGAGCCCAGAATCCACACCGGCCCGGTCGGACCCGCGCCCAGCTCCCGAGCGGTCTGGGGCAGCGTGACCATCGGCACCGTGTAGTTCGTCAGCGCGAGCAAGGGCGCCATCGACGCCACGGCGAGCGTTCGGCGACCGGGCACGAGGAGCCGAGTCGGTTCAGTGATTGAACTCATGCCGCGCAAGCTACCATGGTTCAATGAATGAACTGAAGGGGGTGGCATGGCGCTAGGCAAGAACTACGACGCTCAGGACTGTTCGCTCGCCAAGGCCCTGGAGGTGATCGGCGAGCGCTGGACACTCCTCGTCGTACGCGACGCGATGTACGGCGTACGGCGCTACGGCGACTTCCTCGCCCACCTCGACATCCCCCGGGCGGTCCTCTCGCAGCGGCTGGCCGCGCTCGTCGAGGCGGGGGTCCTCGACAAGCGGCGCTACCGGGACGCGCCGCCGCGCGACGAGTACATCCTGACCCCGATGGGCCATGAGCTCTGGCTACCGGTCCTGGCCCTGGCCGAGTGGGGTGAGCGGCATCTGACCAGCACCGGACCGCGCCGCGTCTTCCACCACCTGACCTGCGGCACCCGCATCGACGGCGCCGCCCGCTGTGCCACCTGCGGCGTCCAGGTCCCGATCGGGGAGGCGGAGGTGCGGCCCGGTCCGGGCTTGGCAGGCACCAGGGACGATCCGGTCAGCGAGGCATTGCGGACCCCTCACCGGATGCTCGATCCGATTCCCTGACAGAATTGCGCGTAACCCCCGAGAGGAGACGGCATGAGCTGGGCGGAGATCGACTCGGAGACGGAACTACGCGAACTACTGGGTGAAGTGATGCCGCGAGCGGCCACCAAGGACCGGCCGCGGCTGCACGAGCGCGACCGGGAATGGCTGGCGAACTCGCCGTTCTGCTTGATCGCCACCTCCGACGCCGACGGCAACTGCGACGTCTCGCCCAAGGGTGACCCGGCCGGCTTCACGTACGTCATCGACGACGCCACGATCGCCATCCCCGACCGGCCGGGCAATCGCCGGGCTGACGGTTTCCTCAATATCCTGAAAAATCCGCATGTGGGGTTGATCTACTTGATCCCCGGCCGCAACGAGACCCTCAGGCTCAACGGCCGCGCCCGGCTGATCCGCGAGGCGCCGTTCTTCGACGACATGATCGTCAAGGGCCACCGCCCGCAGCTGGCGCTCGTCGTGGAGATCGAACAGATCTTCTTCCACTGCGCCAAGGCCTTCCTGCGTTCCGCGCTCTGGAAGCCCGACCGCTGGCCCGAGGATTCGCTGCCGTCACACGCGACCCTGGTCAAGGACGTGCAGAAGGTCGAAGAGACCATCGAGCAACTCGAGAACTACTATGGTGAGACGTACGCCAAGAAGCTCTACGGCTGACCTGCGGGCGGTCAGGCGGCGGGGGTAGGGCCTCCGGGGAACCGGATCACGTTGCGGCCGCTGTAGGCTCGGAGATCGACGACCTTGGGGTCGTGCGCGACGGGCTTGCGGCGGTCTCCCGACCGGATATCGCGGATCTTGTGCCGGGCGACGTGTGGCGGCACCACCACTAGTCTCTTCATCGTGAGCCCCCCGTGACGTTCTTGTTACCTATGTTATCTACAGGTACCCCGGTAAGTTCGATGTAAGTATCGTTTCAGTAAGGTAGCCGACGGCCCGATGGGGTACGCAGGTCCAGGCCCGTGTTGCGATCCTGTCGCCGCTTCGCCGGCTTGACGATCCGCACGCGTCTCATGATCTGCCCCCTCTCTTGTACCTGTACTGTGCGCGCCACCGCTTGACAGTGGCTTGGCGGCGAGTTGCAGCCGCCATGCGCCACAACCTAACCGGAGGACGTCCGGTCGTTCCACGCATTTCTACCGGGTGAGTGGCCAGCCGCCGATAGGTGAAAACTTCGGACGATCAGCTGTCATCTCATCCTCTGTGGAAGGGCTGAGCGCGGGGGACCCGCAGCACATCGGCGACTACTGGCTGGCCGGCCGCCTCGGCGCCGGCGGGCAGGGCGTCGTCTACGAGGCGTACGACACCGAAGGCAACCGGGTGGCGGTCAAGGTGCTGCACCCCTCGCGTGAAGGGGGCGGACGCGACCGGTTCGCCAAGGAGGCGACCGCCGCGGGCCGGGTGGCGTCGTTCTGCACCGCCCGGGTGCTCGCCACCGATCTCGAAGCCGCCAAGCCGTACATCGTCTCGGAGTACGTACCGGGGCAGAGCCTGCGCCAGGCCGTCGAGGGCGGCCGCCGGTTCGCCGGGGACGACCTGCACCGGCTGGCCACGGCCGTCGCGACCGCGCTGACCGCGATCCACGACGCGGGTGTCATCCACCGCGACCTCAAGCCCGACAACGTACTGCTCGGCCCCGACGGTCCGCGGGTGATCGACTTCGGCATCGCCCGTACGCTCGACATGTCGCTGACCAAGACCGGCGAGGTGGCGGGGACGCCCAGCTACATGGCGCCCGAGGTGTTCACGGGGCAGCGGGCCGGGCCGGCCGCCGACGTGTTCGCGTGGGGCGCGGTCATGGTGTTCGCGGCCACCGGCCAGGACCCGTTCGCCGCCGACAACCTGGGCGGCGTGATGCACCGGGTGCTGTCCGCCCGCCCCGACCTGGACGGCCTGCCGTCCCGGCTGGCGTCGCTGGTGTCGGCCGCGATGGAGAAGGACCCCGCCGCCCGCCCGGCGGCCCGTGACCTGCTCCTCGCCCTGGTCAGCGGCAACGGTACGGACACCGGCGGGCTGCTCGCCGCGGGCAGCCGCGCCGCCTTGGGCGTGCGGGCCGCCGCCCAGGGCGATCCCGCGCTGGGCACGATCGCCGAGGACGCCTACGGCGCGCTCGCGCCGGAGGAACGCGACCTGGCCGCCGAACTGTTCCTGCGGATGGTCGCCATCGGCGACGACGGCCACGAGACCGCCAGGTGGGTCCCGCACGACGAACTGTTCGGCGGCCGTCCCGAACCCGAGGTGGAGGCGATCCGGCGCGTCCTGCGCGCGTTCTCCTACGTGGTGACCAGCACCGAGACCGCGGTCACGCTGTCGCGTCCCGGCCTGCTGCGGGCCTGGCCGAGGCTGCGGACGTGGCTCGACGCGGACCGCGACGGCCTGACCGTACTGGCCCAGATCACCAGCGCGGCCGGCCACTGGGCCGGCAACGGCAGGCACGACGGCGACCTGCTGCAGGGCAGTCGCCTGGAACGCGCGCTGAGCTGGGCCGCCACCGGGCGCCGGCACGTGACGCTCACCCCGCGCGAGCGCGACTTCCTGCGCGCGGGCTCCGCGCTGACCCGGCGGCGGGCCAGACGCCGGACGATGACCACGGTCGCGCTCGCCGCGCTGCTGGCGGTGGCGCTCGCGGCGGGCGGCCTGGCCGCCTACCAGCGCCAGCAGGCGGCGGGGCAGCGGGACGTCCTCCTCGCCGAGCAGGTGGCGGGCGGGGCCGACCGGATGCGCACCACCGACCCGGTCAAGGCGATGCTGCTGAGCGTGGCGGCCTGGCGGGTGTCACCGGGGACCGCGGCCAGGTCGAGCCTGATGTCGTCGCTGCAGCAGCAGGAGACGGCCGCCTTCCGCGACCCACCGGTGATCGGCATCGCCAACCGCGCCTTGAGCGGCGACGGGCGCACGCTGGTGAGCGTGAGCGAGGCCGGTGTGAACGTCTTCGACGTGCGCACCGGCAGGCGTACCGGCGGCTGGAGCCCGCTCGGACTGAAGGGCGAGATCCTCCAGGACCCGGTGCTGAACAGGTCGGGCAGTCTGCTGGCCCAGACGACAGGTGACGAGGTCGGCGTCTGGGACCTCGCCTCGGGCCGGCAGTTGCTACGGAAGCCGCTGCCCCAGGCCGGCAACGGCGGCCTGTACCCGGTGTTCGGCGCGAACGACTCCGTCCTGACGCTCAAGTTCGCGGACGACATCTACCGCCTGCTGGACGTCAAAACCGGAAAGATGTTCGGCAAAGGCCTGTACGGCACCATGGACCTGGCCCAGACCCCGCTCGTCGACCCCACGGGCAGGCACCTGCTGCTGACCGGCGAGCGGTTCGACGAGCGGGCCCTGCCCGGTTGGACTACGGAGCGGCGTTACCCGGCGTGCCACAAGCACCCGTCCACGGCGGCGTTCACCCCTGACGGGAAGACGCTGGCCTGCGCCGACAGCGACATCGTGCTGGTACACGCGGCGACGGGGCGCGAGTTCGACCGGCGGGAGGACGGCTGGGACTGCGACATCTGTACCAGGGGCTATACACGACTGCGCTTCGGGCCCGGCGCCGACCTGTTGATGGCCTTCGAGGGCCGTGACATCCGTGTATGGAAGGTCTCCACCCGCCAGGAGATCCTCACCTACCGGGCGGAGGCCGATCTGACCGATGCCGCGCTCGACCCCGACGGCAGGACCCTGCGCTACCTGATGGACGACCAGGTCGTCAGCGTCGACCTGGCCCCGCGGCTCGCCTCCACCCGGGTCAAGGGGGATGCCGAGTTCAGCCCCGAGGGGCAGTGGGCGGTGCTCGGTGGCTCCGAGGCCAAGCAAACCGAACTCTGGGACCTGCGCCTGCATCGAGTGGTCGCCCGGTTCGCCGCCGATCCCAACGCCGATACCGTGCGAGCCTTCGACCGCGCGGGCACGCGGCTGCTCATGGGGGGAGACTTCGGCAAGATCCAGCTCTGGGATCTGGTGACGCGCAAGCGGCTCTGGAGCATCCCCGCGCCACGGAAGGACACGAATCCGGTATACGCCGCCGAATTCAGTCCCGACGGCCGGACCATCGCGGTGACCCTCTCGCCCTCGGGCCAGACCGGCCCGTTCTGGCTGCTCGTCTTCGACACCGCGACCGGCCGCACCCGGTACCTGCTTCCGACCCTCGGCGACGGAGGGCCGTTCACACCGGACGGGAAGGAACTGGTCGCCAGGGGCGGCCGGTTCATCGACATCGCCACCGGCAAGCCGGTCGGTCCCGGGTACGACTGGTCGTATGCGACCAACGCCGGAGCGGTGATCAGCAGCCGGGGGCTGATGGCGAGGAGCGAGGACACGACCGGCCGCATCGCCCTGTGGGACGCTCGCGGGTCCACGGCGCGGCAGCCCGCCCTTCCGCGTGCCGCAGGGGAGGTCGGCGGGCTCGACTTCTCCCCTGACGGCGGGTTGCTGGCCACGTACACCACGAACGGCATGCTCCAGCTCTGGGACGTGGCGGCCAGGCAGCGGCTCGGCGGTGCGTTCAACCTGCACGACATCAACGTGGGCGACCTCGGGTTCAGCGCCGACGGCGGCACGCTGTACGCGGCGATCGAGGGGACCGTCTTCGAGACCCCCGTCGACCCCGGGCGAGTGGCCGCCGCCGTGTGCCGGCGTGCCGGACGCACGCTCTCCGCCGCGGAGTGGGACGCCGCTTTCAAGGACGTCCCATATCTCGACGTCTGCCCGCAGTAGACACCCGGCCCGCACGTACAGGCGTCCGTACTCCCGGCCCGTCCGCACGGGCGGCCTGGTCGGGTCAGCCGGCGCAGTTGCCCCAGGAGTTGCGGCCGCCGCCGGCCTCGACGCGGCCGCTGGGGTCGCGGGTCCAGCCCCAGAACTTCACGCACTTCCAGCTGCCGTCGACGTGCCCGGTCTCGGCATAGAAGCGGTACTTCTGTGAGTCCTCCGACCGGCCGCCACCCCGCACCACGATGCTGGCACCCGTGATGGTCTTGGTGCCGAGGTAGGCCGTCTTGATCGCGGCCACGCAGTTCTTGCCGGAGCGCTTGCTGTACATCAGGTACACGTGCCCGAACACCGCGCCCTCGCGCGTCCGCATCGCCCGGTGACCGTCCCTGACCCTGCGGAAGCCGGGCCCGCAGACCCGCTCCGGCGTGTAGGGCGCGGCCGTCACGGACGAGGCGGCGGAAGTCGCGATGGTGGGGGTGGCAGTGGCGGCGGCGGGGGTGGCGGCGATCCCGGCGGCGGCCAAGCCGGCCGCGATGGCCGTTCGCGTGAGCACAAGAATTCCTTCGATTGGGGATATTAAGGACGTTAAAGATCTTTACTGGGCATAACCGTAATGCATGACAAGGGGGACTGGTGGGGGAACGCGGCATACCGCTGATCGCGGTCAGCGCGGCCTGGGGCGGGTTCTGGGGCTCGTGGTCGGCGCTGCTGCCGGTGATCAAGGACCAGCTCGGCGCGTCCCCCGCCGAGCTGGGGCTGGCGCTGAGCGCGGTGCCGGTGGGGGCGATTCCGGCCATGGCGGTGGCCGGGCGGCTGACCAGGGGCAGGGAACGTACGGCGTTGATCGCCGTCACCGTGGCCTTCGCGCTGAGTGTCGTGGCCATCGCGCCCGTGGGCTCGCCGATGGCGCTCGGGCTGACGCTGCTCCTGGTCGGCATGACCAGCGGCGCGCTCGACGTAGCGCTGAACATGACCACCGGGCGGGCCGAGCGGGAGCACGAGCGCAGGCTGTTCCAGCAGGTGCACGCCGCCTTCCCTTTCGCGGTGATCGTCGCGGCCCCCGCCACCGGGCTGGCCCGCTCGCTCGGCGTGGGCGCCGGCACGGTGCTGGTGGTGGCCGCGGCCCTGGTGCTCGCCTCGTCGGCGTCACTGCCGGCCCTGCGCCTGGGCCGGGGCCTGCCCGCCACCGGGGGAGCGGGCAGCAGGCGGCGCTGGACGGCCGCGATCGTGATCGGCGCGCTGACCGCGTGCGCGCTGATCATCGAGAACTCGATCGAACAGTGGTCGGTACTGCTCCTCGAAGACCACCGCGGGGCCTCGGCGTTGGTGTCGAGCGCGGCCCCGGCCGTCTACATGGCGGCGCTCACGGTGGGGCGGATCGCCGCGCAGGCGCTGCCCCGGCTCACGCTGCGGACGTTCTACCTGGTGGGCGGGGTGGGCGGACTCGCGGGGATGGCGCTGGCGGGGCTCGGCGGCTCGGTCCTGGCGTCGATGGCGGGGTTCGCACTGGCCGGGCTCGCACTCGGACCGCTGGTGCCGGCCGTGCTCAGCCGCGCGGCGGCCGACGACGCGAGCGGGGTGCTGGTGTCCACGGTCTCCGCGATCTCCTACACGGGCTTCGTCATCAGCCCGCTGCTCGTGGCCGCCCTGACGAGCCGGCTCGGCCTGCCGGGCGCCCTGGCCGCCCTGGGGCTCCTGGCCGTACCCCTGGTGGGCCGCTATCTCGCGGAACGGCCTTCACCGGACTGACCCGGGTTGCCAGCTGATGAGGGTGACGGATTTTCATCGGAAATGGCCGTCCCATGAGACAACGAGGACCGGCATCCGGGTATCCCCGGGCCATGGCCGTCTGCGAAGCGTGTGGCAACGATTACGACATGTCCTTCGAGGTGCACGCCCAGGGCGCGGTGCACACGTTCGACTCTTTCCAGTGCGCGATCCAGTCCATGGCGCCGATCTGCGAGCACTGCGGTACCAAGGTGATCGGGCACGGCGTCCAGTCGGGCGAGCACTGGTACTGCTGTGCCCACTGCGCCCGCCAAGAGGGCACCCAGGGAATCGTCGATCGTGTCATGGCGGGGATGTCCGGATAGGTGGACACTTGATGTGTGGCCGATTTTGACGTTCTCGTCGTAGGTTCAGGACCCGGCGGGCAGAAGGCGGCCATCGCGGCCGCACAGCCCGGCAACCGGGTCGCCGTCCTCGCACGCCCTCACCTGATGGGCGGCGGCACTCATGTATGACTTCGATGTCCTCGTGCTCGGCAGCGGTCCCGGCGGGCAGAAGGCGGCGATCGCCGCGGCGAAGCTCGGCCGGCGGGTCGCGGTCGTGGAGAAGACCCACATGCTCGGCGGCGTGTGCATCAACACCGGGACGATCCCCTCCAAGACGCTGCGCGAAGCGGTCCTCTATCTCACGGGCCTCAACCAGCGGGAGCTGTACGGGGCGAGCTACCGGGTGAAGGAAGAGATCACGGTCGCCGACCTCGGCATGCGTACCCAGCACGTGATCGGCCGCGAGATCCAGGTGATCCGCAGCCAGCTCGGCCGGAACCACGTGTCGGTCCTGCAGGGAACCGGGCGCTTCCTCGACCCGCACACCATCGGGATCGCCGCCGACGAGGAGAAGGAGGAGAAGAAGGTCACGGCCGAGAAGATCGTGATCGCCACGGGCACCTCACCGGCCCGTCCGTCCAGTGTCGAGTTCGACGACAAGACGGTCATCGACTCCGACGCGATCCTGCACCTAGACCAGGTGCCCGAGACGCTCGTCGTCGTCGGGGCCGGGGTCATCGGCATCGAGTACGCCTCGATGTTCGCGGCGCTGGGCACCAAGGTCACCGTGGTCGAACGGCGGGACCGGATGCTGGAGTTCTGTGATCTGGAGATCGTGGAGGCGCTGAAGTACCACCTGCGGGACCTCGCCGTCACCTTCAGGTTCGGGGAGAACGTCGCGGCGGTCGAGCGGCGCCCCCGCGGGGCGCTGACCGTGCTGGAGAGCGGGAAGAAGATCCCCGCCGACTGCGTCATGTACTCGGCCGGACGTCAGGGGAAGACGAACGAGCTGTGCCTGGAAGCGGCCGGGCTCGCCGCCGACGACCGGGGCCGGATCACGGTGGACGAGAACTACGCCACGACCGTCCCGCACATCTACGCCGTCGGCGACGTGATCGGCTTCCCCGCGCTGGCCGCCACCTCGATGGAGCAGGGCCGGCTGGCCGCCCAGCACGCGTGCGGCGAACCGGTCGCGGAGATGCAGGGACTGCCGCCGATCGGCATCTACACCATCCCGGAGATCAGCTTCGTCGGTAAGTCCGAGGACGACCTGACCCGTGACAAGATCCCCTTCGAGGTGGGCATCTCGCGTTACCGCGAACTGGCCCGGGGACAGATCATCGGCGACTCGTACGGGATGCTCAAGCTCCTCGTCTCCTCCGAGGACCGGCGGCTGCTCGGCGTCCACGTGTTCGGCACGGGCGCCACCGAGCTCGTCCACATCGGGCAGACTGTCATGGGCTGTGGCGGCACTGTCGACTACCTGGTCAACGCCGTGTTCAACTATCCGACGCTCGCCGAGTCCTACAAGGTCGCCGCCCTGGACGCGATGAACAAGATGCGGGTGATCGCCCGGCTGACAGCCGAGCTGTGACCCGGGTGATCGCCACCCCGCGATCTCGGCGGTGGCTGGGGCGATCCCTCGGAAGGGGTCACTCGTCGGGGGTCGTGCGGCGGCCGCGGGCGGGTGGCTTCTTGCGCCCGGCCACCAGCGTGTCGCCCGGTGCGGCCGAGGGGGTCGGCTCGTCCGTCGGCTCTGTCCCCGACCGGCGCGGCCGTACATGCGGGGCCGTGTCCTCCAGCCCGGGCCCGTCCGGCTCACCCTCGGACGAGCCGGAGCGCGAGCCCGATGACCGGCCTCCCGACGGCTTGCCACCCGAAGAACCGCCCGAACCGCCCGAAGAACCCGAACCACCAGAACTCGCGGAGCCCGAGGAGCCGCCCTTGGGCCGGGCAGGCGCGCGGAACCCAGGGGAGTCGGGGTCGCGCAGTGCCGCGATGACCTCGTCGGCCTCCGTCTCGGCGGCGAACTCGTTCGCCGCCGCCGATTCCCTGCGGCGGATCACCACCAGGTGGTCCACCGATATCCGCCCGGCCCCCACCACGGCCAGCAGCAGCGCGGCCACGCCCAGCAGGATCAGCTCGTTCGTGCTGATCGGATTGAGCGGCGGCGCGATCAGGAAGACGGCGAGGGCCTCGGCGAAGAGGATCAGTCCCATCACCGACACGATCAGCCCGGCGATCAATAACGCCCCGCCGATCAGCTCGGTCAGCATGGTGACCGTGGCCCAGGCGCGTGGCGCGGGCGCGCCCTGCGCGAGGAACTTCGCCCCCGTGGCGTTCAGGCCGTCCTCGAGCTTGGTCCAGCCGTTCGCGAAGAAGATTCCGCCCACGCCGAGGCGGGCGACCAGCGAAGCAAGATCACGAAAGGCCTGTTTCACGGTTGTTGTCTGCCCTAAGCGGGACATCACACACCTCAATCACGGCGGAGCAGCGTGGCCACGGCGACGGCGGTCAGGCTGAGCAGGACGACGCTCACGACGACGGTCGTGTGCAGGGCATGGACGAAGGCCCACCGGGCGGCGTCGAGCAGCGCGCCGCCGGCGCCACCGCCGATCTCGTCGGCCACGTGCGCGGCGCTGGCGAGAGACTGCCTGGCCTCGTCCATGCCGCCGTCGGACACTCCGGGGACGGCGGGGAGCGCGGGCGCGTACGCGATGGTGGTGATCGTGCCGAGCACGGCGACTCCGAGCCCGGCGCCGAGCTCGTAGGCGGTCTCCTCGATGGCCGCCGCTCCGCCCGCCTGGGACTCGGGGGCCGAGGACATGATCGTGTCGGACGCGGCGAGCAGCGCCACCTGCACGCCGAACCCGATGCCCACGAAGCAGATCGCCAGCAGCACGGGGTGCGCCTCGACGCCCCAGGTGAGCGTGGGGGTGAGCGCGAGCGCGACGAGGCCGAGCCCGCCGCTCATGGTGGCGCGCATGCCGATCTTGGGCAGGATGTGCGCCGCGGCCAGCCCGCCGGAGATCGCCGAGATCACCAGCGGCAGCATCCTGATGGCCGCGTGCAGCGGGCTGTCGCCGAGCACGAGCTGCAGGTATTGCGCCAGCATGAGCTGGAGCCCCACCAGCGCGAACACGCCCAGGAGCACTCCGGCGACGCCGGTGGCGAACTCGCGCCGCCGGAACAGCCTGACCTCCAGCAGCGGCGACGCCAGCCGGGCCTGCCGCCGTACGAACCAGACCAGCAGCGCCACTCCGGCGAGGAAGACCAGGACGGAGGCCCCGAACGGGATCAGGCTGCCCGCCCCGGCCTCCTTCAGCCCGAACGCCAGCGCCAGGAGGCCCACCACGGAGAGCGCGGCGCTGAGACCGTCCCACGGCTGCCCGCTGCGCTCCCGCGACTCCGGCAGCAGCCGGGCGGCGGCGGGCAGTAGCACGAGCAGGATGGGCACGTTGATCAGGAAGACCGCGCCCCACCAGATGCCGACGAGCACCCCGCCGATCAGCGGTCCCACGGCGGCTCCCGCGGCGGCGACCGCGCTCCAGATGCCCAGTGCGATGGCCCGCTCGCGCCGGTCGGGGAAGACCTGGCGGATCAGTGACAGCGTGGCCGGCATGATCATCGCGCCGCCCACCCCGAGCAGTGCCCTGGCCAGGATCAGGACCAGGGCCGTGGGGGAGAAGGCGGCGATGGCCGAGGCCACCCCGAACAGCACGAAACCCGCGAGCACCAGCCGTTTGCGCCCGTAGCGGTCGCCGAGCGTGCCGAACAGGACCAGCAGCGGCGCCACGACCAGCGAGTAGACGTCGATGATCCAGAGCAGTTGCACCGCCGTCGGCTCCAGCGCCGCGGTCAGCGTGGGAACGGCGATGTGCAGGACGGTCGCGTCGACGGTGATCAGGAGCAGGCTCAGGCAGAGCAGCACCAGGATGGACCAGCGGTTGTCCCGATGTTCCTGAACCGCACGCCGGAGAGCCGGTGCGGCCTGAGTGACGGTCATGGGCCTCCTTGCAGGCCGATCCGATCTCACGCAAGGCCCACATGAACTTGCGTGGCAGCTTAGGCCATGCCATGCGATCCGGACAGCGGTATCGGGTGATCCACGGCCTGAGCCACCTCTCTAGAGAGACACAGCCATATGTCCCGGCCTATCCAACTCTGTCCGGTCCGCCGATCATGGACATCGTGGGGACCGCGGAAAGTGCCGACAGGACCGCCAGATCTCCCCGCGAATGGTGCGAAGAGGCGGTTGCCAGGCTGAGAACGGGACATCCCGACACCGCGCTGGAGGCCGCTCAACTGGCCGCCGACCTGGAGCCGGCCAACGAGTGGGCCTACCGCCTGATCAGCCTCGCGCTGGAGCGCCAGGGCCGCGACGCCGACGCGGTCGCCCCCGCGGAGCACGCGGTGAGCCTCGCCCGGGGGTCCTGGCCAGCGCGGCTGCGGCTGGGCACCGCGCTGCGCCGCGTCCCCGGCCGCTGGGCCGAGGCCGTCGAGCAGGCGGCGCTGGCCCGCAGGTACGCCCCCGAGGAGGCCGACCCTCACGTGCTGCACGGCGACCAGGCGCTGCTCCGCGCCGAGCACGCCCCCGCAGAGCGTGCCTACCTGACCGCGCTCGACCGGGATCCCGCGCATCCGCAGGCCCGTGTCAACCTCGGGCTGACGCTGCTGCGCTGGGACCGCTTCCCGGCCCACCGCGACCCCGCCTGGCCGATCGACGCGCGCGAGAGCGGGCGGGCCAGGCGGGCGCTGGAGGTCTGGTCGCGCCAGTCCCGCCTGCTGGTCGCGCTCGCGACGATCGCCGTCGTCGTGGCCGCCCTCGCCTTCGACCGGGGTCGCGAGGGCCGGCTCGGCGGCCTCCTGGTGCTGGTCCTGCTCGTCCCGATCACGCTCAGGCAGGCGCGCCGGGTCGGGGTGTGGTCCTACGTGCCCGCCATGCTCGGCCGCGATCCCTGGCTCGGCGCCGCCCTGGCGTCGGCGGCCGTGTCGGTGGCCGCGTTCGCGGCCTGGCTGACGCTGGGCGCGCTGCCGGCCATGCCGTCGGCGTTCTGGGCTGCTCCGCCGGGCATGTCGTCGGCGTTCGACCCGTTGTGGGCGGCCCTGGCGGGCATCGTGGTGCTCGGCTGGCCGGTGACGGCGGCCGTCCGCGCGCTGGCCGAGTTGTGGCGCGGCAGTCCGCTGCGGGCCCTGGCCCAGTTCGCCCGGGTGCCCGCCGAGCGCACGGCCAGGCGGAACGGGGGAGTCACGCTCTGGATCGTGCTCGGCCGGACGTGGTCGGTGCTGGTGGCCCTGGTGTGCGGGGCGCTGGCCGTGGAGCCGCGGGCCGCCGTGCTCGCGGTGGCGGTGCCGTACCCGATGCTGGCCTCTTACCGGCGGACCCGCTACGGCGAGGACACGTGGCTGACGGTCGCGACCGGCCTGGTCGTGCTGGCGTCCGTGGCCTGCGCCGCGGGCGGCCTGCTGGGGCTCGTCTGGGCGTGGCGGGCCGGGCTCGGCGCGCTCTGCGCTGCGGTGGTGGTGTTCGCGCTGCGTGCCGCGCGCGCCTGGTGGCGCGGCGGGCCCGGCCCCTGGCGCGCGTCACTGATCATGTGCGACCTGCCCACCGGTGACGCGCCGTCGGTCGCGGTCACTCCGGAGATACGGCAGGCGTTCGCGTACGCCAGAAGCGTCGTCCTGTCCTTCGGCGACTCCCTCGGCCCGCGCGTCGTGGGCACGGCGGCGACCGTCACCCCGTCGGGAGAGCTCCGGCTGGTCCCCGAGCCGCAGGCCCGCGCGGCCGTCGCGGCGGATCCCCGGGTGGCGGTGTTCGCCGCCGATCCGTTGCAGCGGAGGTTCTGGGTGGAGGTGCGCGGCATCGCCGTGGCCGATGCGGACCTGCTGCGGGTCACTCCCAAGCAGGTGCTCATGGGGGAATTTCCTGGGCGGCACCAGCGGCGCTAGCTAGAATATCGTTCTATGCGGACTCTCCGTACCCCCGAAGAGCGTTTCGCCGACCTGCCCGACTTCCCGTACGAGCCGCGCTACGCCGAAGTGGCGGACGGCCTGCGCATGGCCTACGTCGAGGCGGGCCGGGCGGACGGGGCGCCGGTGGTGCTGCTGCACGGCGAGCCGACCTGGTCGTTCCTCTACCGCCACGTCATGCGCGAGCTGGCGGCGGCCGGGCTGCGGGCCATCGCCGTCGACCTGGTGGGGTTCGGCCGCTCCGACAAACCGGCCGAACGGGCCGACCACACCTACGCAAGGCAGGTCGAGTGGACGCGCGCGCTGCTGTTCGACGCGCTCGGGCTGAGCGGCATCACCATGGTCGGGCAGGACTGGGGAGGCCTGATCGGGCTGCGGATCGCCGCCGAGCACCCGGAGCGCGTCGCCATGATCGTCGCGGCCAACACGGGCTTGCCGACCGGTGACATTCCCATGCCCGACGTGTGGCATCGCTTCAGAGCCGCGGTGATGAATGCTCCCGCGCTGGATATCGCCAGATTCGTCCAGGCGGGCTGCAAGACCGAACTCCCAGCGGCGGTGCGCGCCGCCTATGACGCCCCCTTCCCGGACGAGTCGTACAAGGTCGCCGCGAAGGCGCTGCCGGGGCTCGTCCCGATCACGCCCGACGACCCCGCCGCGCCCGACAACCGCGCCGCCTGGCAGGTCCTCACCACGCTCGATCGCCCTTTTCTGGTGGCGTTCTCCGACGGAGATCCCATAACCGGAGGTATGGCGCCGATCCTGATCAAGTCGATGCCGGGTGCGGCGGGACGATCACATCCAGTGATCACCGGCGCCGGTCACTTCCTCCAGGAGGACGCGGGCGGCGAACTCGGCCGCCACATCGCGGAGTTCGTCACCGCCACCTAGCGTGTCAGGTCCGCCCAATCGTCGGTCTGGTGCGGTATAACCAGGGGCGGACCGGGGAGGCGTGATGCGTGAGTCCGGCAGGGCCCAGGCCGCAGGGCGGACCGCGGCGCGGGATCTGTTTGAACAGGTGCGGCTGCGCTATTTCCAGCTTCCTCCGGCGGTGCGCCGGGTGATGCACGTGGTGGTGCTCATCGCCACCGTCGGCGTGGCCGCCGCGCTCGGCTGGGATCTGTTCAAGACCTTCCTCATCACCCTGCTGGTGCTCGCGTTCCTCGCGCTGACGCTGCGCTTCCCGCGCGCGGCCGCGACCGTGCTGGTGCTCGCGGGCTGGTGCGCGCTGCTGCCGGTGTTCTACGCGCTCTTCCCGCCGCCCTCGATGACCCCCACGCTGCTGACGCTGCTGGCCGTGCCCGTCGCCGCCGCCGCGCACCTGATCCGCTGGGTGACGCCGTGGCTGACCGTGCTGATGGCGCTCGTCCCCGCCGGGGCGCTGGCCGCGGCCGTCTCGCCGGTCTCCGGCTCCGTCGCGGTCTGGGTCGCCTACGCCGCCGCCACCGCGGTCCTCGTCCACCGCTTCATCGCCGCCCGCCGGGCCAAGGGCGCGCTGACAGCCGAGGAGCAGGTCCGGGTCAGAGCCCGCGAGGGCAGGCCGGAGCCGCCCGCCGAGAAGGCCGGCGGGCTGCCCGACATCTCGGTCGAGGACGCGCTAGCCGAGCTGGAGAACATGATCGGGCTCGTCCCCGTCAAGGAGCAGGTCCGCTCGATCGCCGCCTCCATCGAGGCGTCCCGGCTGCGGGCCGAGGCCGGCTACAAGGCGGGGCGCCCGACCAGGCACTTCGTCTTCCTCGGCCCGCCCGGCACGGGCAAGACCAGCGTGGCCCGGACGGTGGCGAAGATCTTCTACGCGTTCGGCCTGCTCGACACCCCCTACGTGGTCGAGGCGCAGCGGGCCGACCTGGTCGGCGAGTTCCTCGGCGCGACCGCGATCAAGACCAACGAGCTGGTCGACCGGGCGCTGGGCGGCGTGCTGTTCATCGACGAGGCCTACGGCCTGATCAACTCCGCCGACGGCCAGCCCGACAGGTTCGGCGCCGAGGCCGTGCAGACGCTGCTCAAACGGGCCGAGGACGACCGTGACCGGCTGATCATCATCCTGGCCGGCTACGAGCAGGAGATGACCTCGTTCCTGTCCACCAACCCCGGTCTGGCCAGCAGGTTCGCCACCCGGGTGCGCTTCCCGAGCTACTCGCCCGGTGAGCTGGCGGAGATCACCGAGGTGCTCCAGCGGCACCGGGGAGACACGATGGCGCCCGACGCGCGGGCCGCGCTGCTCGGCCTGTTCGAGGACGTCCAGCGGCGCGGGCTCGTCGACGAGCTGGGCAACGCCCGGTTCGTCCGCAGCCTCGTCGAGGCCGCGGCGACGGCCCGGGACGTACGCGTCGTGGGCGCGGGCGGCACGCCGACCACCGAGGACCTGGTGACCACCACGACCGCCGACGTGACCAAGGCGTTCGACGAGCTGACCGCCCGTTTCCGCGGTTACGAGGACACCCCCACGATCGAGGAGGCGCTGGCCGACCTCGACAGGATGGCCGGGCTCGAGCCGGTCAAGCGGCAGGTGCACGCCATCGCCGCCCAGCTCCAGGTCGCCCGGATGCGGCAGGAGCGCGGGCTGCCCACGCCGCCGCAGATGCGGCACTTCGTGTTCGCCGGCCCACCGGGCACCGGCAAGACCACGGTGGCCAGGGTCATCGGCCGCATCTTCGCCGCGCTCGGCCTGCTGGCCAGGCCCGACGTGGTCGAGGCCCAGCGAGCCGACCTGGTCGGCCAGCACCTCGGCGCGACGGCGATCAAGACCAACGAGCTGGTCGACCGGGCGCTGGGCGGTGTGCTGTTCATCGACGAGGCCTACAGCCTGGTCAACACCGGCTACTCCGGCGGTGACGCGTTCGGCGCCGAGGCCGTGCAGACGCTGCTCAAACGCGCCGAGGACGACCGTGACCGGCTCGTCGTCGTGCTGGCCGGCTACCAGCGCGAGATGGACGCGTTCCTGTCCACCAACCCCGGCCTGGCCAGCCGGTTCAGCCAGCGGGTCGCCTTCCCGAGCTACTCCGCGCGGGAGCTGTCCGAGATCGCCGTGCTTTTGGCCGACAAATCGGGCGACCGCTTCGACGAGGAGGCGCTGCGCGACCTCGACGAGGTCTTCGCCTGGGTCTGCGACGAGCGGCTGATCGACGGGCTGGGCAACGGGCGTTTCGCCAGGTCGCTGTTCGAGCGCGCGGCGATGCGCCGTGACGTACGGCTCGCCGCGCTGGCGGGCGGCGGCGGGTCGGCCAGCTCGGCCGAGCTGACGACTATCACCAGCGACGATGTCCGCATGGCCGTGGACGAACTTTCCGGACGTTAACCAGACTCCAGTTTGGCAGTTCCGTGCGCCCCGATGCTCGCATGGTGTAGCAATATGACTACACATCGTGCGCGCCGAAGGGGAGGGCGATGGCGGGGTTCCTGGCCCGCAGGCTGCTCAACTATCTGGTGCTAGTCGCCGTCGCAGCCAGCCTCGCCTACATGCTCGCGGCGAGTGCCCTCGATCCGCGCTCCAACTACGCCGACCGGACGCCCAAGCCGCCGCCGGCCGTCGTCGACGCGCAGCTCACCGAGCTCAACCTCAACGACCGGACGCCCCTGATCCAGCGCTACGCGACGTGGGCGGGCGGTGTGGTGCAGGGCGACTTCGGCCGTACGGTGACCGGCGCGCCGGTCAACGAGGACCTCAAACGGCGCATGGGCGTCACCTTCCGGCTCGTGCTGCTCGGGCTCATCTGCGGCAGCCTGCTCGGGGTGGTCGTGGGAGCCGCCGCCGCGGTCAAGCAGTACGGGTGGTTCGACCGGCTGTCGACCGGGCTGTCGTTCCTGGTGCTCGCGATGCCCGTGGTCGTGCTGGCCAACGTGCTGATCCTGCTCGGCACCGTGGTCAACGAGCGGCTCGGCCACCGGCTCTTCCTGGTCAGCGGCGAATACAGTGACGGGCTCGACACCGGTTTCTGGGGGACGGTGGGGGACCGGCTGAAACACCTGATCCTGCCGACGATCTCATTGTCGCTGGGGCTCATCGCGATCTTCAGCCGCTACCAGCGCAACACCATGCTCGACGTGCTCGGCGCCGACTTCGTCCGCACCGCCATGGCCAAGGGGCTGAGCAGGAGCCAGGCGCTCATCCACCACGCCCTGCGCACCGCGCTGATCCCCGTCGCGACCTACTTCGCGTTCACGTTCGGCGCGCTGCTGACCGGCGCGACGTTCACCGAGAAGATCTTCGGCTGGCACGGGCTGGGCGAGCAACTGATCAACTCCATCTTCACGAACGACGTCAACACCGTGGCGGCCATCGCCTGCATCGCCGCCATCGCGGTGCTGTGCGCGTCGCTGGCGGCCGACCTGCTGCACGCCGCCCTCGACCCACGGGTGAGGGCCGGATGACGCTGCTCACCGCCAGCAGGGCGCCTTCACGGCTGCGGGTGGTCGCCTGGCGGTTCTTCCAGTCCGCGCAGGGGCGGATCGGCTTCGCCGTGCTCGTGCTGCTGTTCCTGCTGGCCTTCGCCGGGCCGGGCTTCAGCCTGTGGTCCTACACCGACAAGGACTTCACGGCCTTCCTCAGCCCGCCGTCGGCCGAGCACTGGTTCGGCACGCTGCAGACCGGCGCCGACGTCTACGCGGTGACGCTGCGCGGCATGCGCAAGTCGCTGATCGTCGGACTGCTGGCCGCGCTCATCTCCACCGCGCTGGCCGCCGTCGTGGGGGCGTTCGCCGGTTACTTCCCCGGCTGGCCCGACCGGCTGCTCACCTGGGGCACCGACCTGCTCCTGGTGCTGCCCGCGTTCCTGGTCCTGGCCGTCATGTCGCCGCTGTTCGGGGCGGGGCAGTGGGTGCTGTTCGTGATCATGCTGGCGCTGTTCCTCTGGATGGTCACCTCGAAGATCGTCAGAGGGATGACGATCTCGCTGAAGCAGCGGGAGTTCATCCAGGCCGCCCGGTTCATGGGCGTCTCGCCGGTGCGCATCATCTTCCGGCACATCATCCCCAACCTGTCGTCGCTGCTGATCGTCGACGCCACCCTCAACGTCAGCGCGGCCATCCTCACCGAGACCTCCCTGTCCTACTTCGGCTTCGGCATCCAGCCACCCGACGTCTCCTTCGGCACGCTCATCGCCGACGGCTCCAGGACCGCCATCTACGCGCCGTGGACGTTCTGGTTCGTCGCCGGGCTGCTGGTGATCACCGTGCTCGCGGTCAACCTCATCGGCGACGCGCTGCGTGACGCGTTCGACCCCGCCTCCCAGAGGCCGCGGTGACCCCCGTCCTGGAGGTCACCGACCTCAACGTCTCCTTCGGCGACGTGCTCGCCGTACGCGGTGTCGGCTATTCGGTAGGCCAGGGCGAGGTGCTCGGCATCGTCGGCGAGTCGGGCTCCGGCAAGTCCGTCACCGCGGCCGCGGTCATGGGCCTGCTGCCGCCGGGCGCCAAGGTCACCGGCTCGGTGCGACTGCACGGCAGGGAGCTGATCGGCGCCCGGCAGCGGGAGCTGACCGCCTTCCGCGGCAAGACCATGTCGATGGTCTTCCAGGACCCGCTGTCCGCGCTGACCCCCGTCTACCGGGTGGGCGACCAGATCGCCGAGGCCGTGCGCATCCACCAGAAGGTGACCAAGGAGCAGGCCGCGGTCAAGGCCGTCGAACTCCTCGACCTGGTCGGCATCCCCAACCCGGCGGAGCGGGCCCTGGCCTTCCCGCACGAGTTCTCCGGCGGCATGCGGCAGCGCGCGGTGATCGCGATGGCCATCGCCAACGACCCCGACGTGATCATCTGCGACGAGCCCACCACCGCGCTCGACGTCACCATCCAGGCGCAGGTGCTCGAAGTGCTGAAGAAGGCGCAGCGGGAGACCGGCGCCGCGATCGTCATGATCACGCACGATCTCGGGGTGGTGGCCGGGTTCGCCGACCGGGTGCTGGTGATGTACGCGGGCCGACCGGTCGAGGTGGGCGACGTGGACGACATCTACTACGCGCCGCGCATGCCCTACACCGTGGGGCTGCTCAGCTCGATCCCGCGCGTCGACAGGGACGGACGGCAGCCGCTCGTGCCCATCGAGGGCGCGCCGCCGTCGCCCGCCGCGCTGCCGCCGGGCTGCCCGTTCGCGCCGCGCTGCCCGATGCGCCTCGACGCCTGCGACGCGGCCGAGCCGCCGCTGTTCGACGTCGGGCCGGCGCACCGGGCCGCGTGCATCCGCTGGGAAGAGGTACGCCCACGCACCGCGGCCAAGCACGCGGTCCCCGTCCACCCCGGCGAGAGCCGGCCGCGCCAGGACCGGCAGACGGTGCTGGAGGTCGACGGGCTGGTCAAGCAGTACCCACTGCTGCGGGGATCGGTGTTCAAGCGCAGGGTCGGCACCGTCCACGCGGTGGCGGGCGTCAGCTTCGACATACGTGAGGGCGAGACGCTCGGGCTCGTCGGCGAGTCGGGCTGCGGCAAGACCACGACGCTGATGGAGATCCTGGAGTTGGCCGAGCCGCAGGAAGGCCGCATCGTCGTGCTCGGGCACGACACCGCGCGGCTCGGCGGCTCGGAGCGGATGGCGATCAGACGCGACATGCAGGTCGTCTTCCAGGACCCGCTCGCCTCCCTCGACCCGCGCATGACCGTCTACGACATCCTGGCCGAGCCGCTGCGCGCCCACAGCAGGGGCAATCCGGGCATGCGGGTGGCCGAGCTGCTCGACCTGGTCGGGCTCGACGCCACCCACGCCGCCCGCTACCCCCAGGACTTCTCCGGCGGGCAGCGGCAGCGCATCGGCATCGCCCGCGCGCTCGCGCTCGAACCCAGGCTCCTGGCGCTCGACGAGCCGGTCTCCGCGCTCGACGTGTCGATCCAGGCAGGCGTGATCAACCTGCTCGACGCGCTGAAGACCGAGCTCGGGCTGTCCTACCTGTTCGTCGCGCACGACCTGGCCGTGGTGCGCTACATCGCCGACCGGGTGGCCGTCATGTACCTCGGCAGGATCGCCGAGATCGGGCAGGTCGACGCCGTCTACGGTGCCCCCGCGCACCCGTACACGCAGGCGCTGCTCTCGGCGATCCCGCTGCCCGACCCGGTCCGCGAGCGCTCACGCCGGCGGATCCTGCTCGAAGGCGATCTCCCCAGCCCGGCCCATCCCCCGTCGGGCTGCCGCTTCCGTACCCGGTGCCCGAAGTTCAGGGCCGCGCTGACGGACGACGAACGCGTCTTGTGCGTGACCGTCGAGCCCTCGGTGCGCCTGCTCGATGCGGACCAGGGCGCGGCCTGTCACTACGCCGAAAAGCTCGAAGTCACTTAAGCGGGAGGATTCGCTCGATGAAAGCATCACGTCTGATCACGGCCGCCGCCCTGGCCGGGTCGCTGTGCGTGGCGGGCTGCGGCGGCGGTCCCGGGGGCTACGGCGGCGGCGCCGGCGGCTCGCGGGGGGACGAGATGGGCTTCAAGGCGTACGACATCAACCCGCAACCGCGTGACAAGGTCAAGGACGGCGGCACGCTGCGCTGGGGCATCAACGAGTTCCCCACCCAGTGGAACCGCAACCACGTCGACGGCAACCTCGCGGTGGCCGCGCTGGTCAGCAACGCGCTGCTGCCCGCGCCGTTCAGGTCCGACGAGAAGGCGGACATCACCCCCGACCCCAACTACCTGCTCGGCGCCGAGGTCACCGATCGCGACCCGCAGCAGGTCGTCACCTACACGCTCAACCCCAAGGCCAAGTGGTCCGACGGCAAGCCGATCACCTGGGTCGACTACCAGGCCCAGTGGAAGGCGCTCAACGGGACGAATCCCGCCTTCCACATCGTCTCGTCCACCGGCTACCAGGACATCTCCGACGTACGGCGGGGCCGCGACGACTATTCGGTCGTGGTGACCTTCTCCCGGCCCTTCGGCGACTGGAAGTCGCTGTTCGGCCCGCTGCTGCCGGCCTCCACCAACGGGACGCCCGAGGCCTACAACACCGCCTGGCTGAACAAGATCCCGGTGACCGCGGGGCCGTTCAAGTTCAAGGCCTTCGACCAGACGGCGAAGACGATCACGATCGTCCGCGACGACAGCTGGTGGGGCGACCGGCCCAAGCTCGACCAGATCATCTACCGCGCCTCCGAGCAGGACTCGCTGGTCGGCGCGTTCAGCAACGGCGAACTCGACATCACCGACGTCGGCCCGTCGGCGCCCGACTACGCGCGCGCCAAGTCCACCCCGGGCGCGGCCGTACGCCAGGCGGCGGGCCCCGACTTCCGCCACTTCACCTTCAACGGCTCCAGCGACCTGCTGAAGGACCAGCGGGTCAGGCAGGCCATCCAGCTCGGCATCAACCGCCAGGCGATCGCCCAGTCCGACCTGCAGGGCCTCGACTGGCCGATCACGCTGCTGAACAACCACTTCTTCATGAACACCCAGGAGGGCTACCAGGACAACGCCGGCGCCGCGGGCGCCTACGACCCCGCCCAGGCCAAGCGACTGCTCGACGCGGCGGGCTGGCGGGTGGCGGCCGGCGGCATCCGCCAGAAGGACGGCAAGCCGCTCGACCTGCGCTTCGTGGTCCCGTCGGGCATACAGATCAGCAAGTCGGAGGGCGAACTGGCCCAGAACATGCTCACGCAGATCGGCGTCAAGCTCACCATTCAGGCCGTGCCCAGCGACGACTTCTTCACCAAGTACGTCATCCCGGGGAACTTTGACATCACCCCGTTCGCGTACATTGGCACGCCTTTTCCAGTTTCGAGTAGTTATGGGATCTACGCGAATTCGCCGAACGGGCAGACCTGGAACGCCAATTTCGGCCGCGTGGGGTCGCCCGAGATCGACGCGGCGATGAACAGAGCCGGCCAGAACCTGGACCTGAAGCAGGCCCACGCGGACACGAACGCGGCCGACAAGCTGATCTGGCAGGAGGTCAACGTGCTGCCGTTGTACCAGCGGCCGCAGAACGTGGCGGCTCGGGCGACGCTGGCCAACGTGGGGGCCCGCGGCTTCTACGACCTCCGCTACCAGGACATCGGCTTCACCCGCTGACCGGGCCTCAGTGCCGCTTCGAGCGCAACCGGTCCAGGAACTGGCGGGCCTTGCGCTGGTTGTTCGGGTCACTGGCCATGCGCTTGGCCTTCTCGATGTTCTGCCGGCCTTTGGGGCTGCGCAGGTACGCGCGCACCCGATCCATGAGGGTTGCCATGCGCGTTCCCCTACCCAGGCAGGCCGGCCTCAGCCGTTCCAGATCCGTTCGTAGGCGGCGCGATAGCCCGGGGGGTCCCACGACGCGGTGTCGTCGACGTTCTGTGTCGTGGTCAGGTGCACGGGCGCGACGTAGCCGCTCGGGGGCTGACCGGCGAACGCGCGGTTGAACTCGTCGACGATCTGGCTGCCCTGCGCGTTCAACGGCTCGGGAACGGTCGCCGCCTGGAACTGCCGGTCCCGGATGCGCTGGAACGCCGACGGGTCGCCGTCACCCGCGCCGATCGAGAAGGGGGCCCCGTCGCCCGCCTTGCCCGCGGCGCGCAGGGCCGCCGCCGCGTCGGCGAAATAGAGGTCGTTGATGGCGGCCGAGTAGGTCCATCGATCACCCAAGCGCGACACGAGCGCGGAGACCGCCTGAGGCGTGCGGCTGCCCGTGTCAGGAAGCGGGATGTTCTGGTACGAGAGCAGCTTGACACTGGAACAGCTCAGCAGAGTCTTCTTGATCAGTTGTGACTTGTTCTCCGCGAAGGGGATCGAGGAGTCGGTGAAGATGACGACTCCGGCGGTCCCGTTCGACCGGGCGATGATCCAGTACGCGCTGATCCGCGCCACGTCCTCCACCCGGGTGGTGATGTTGGTGAAGAGTTTCGGGTTCCGGCTGGGCCCGGGCCGGCTCGTCGCATGCCACCCGATCAGCGGGATGCGCGCGTCATTGGCCTGCTCGACCTGCTCGGCCGTGGAGTTGGGGTCGAAGCCGCCGATGACGATCCCCGCAGGGCGCAGGGCGATGGCCTGGCCGAAGGCCGCCCGTACGCCGGTGGGAGTGCCCTGACCGTCGATCACCCGGACGTTCCAGCCGACGGACCGCCCGGCTTCCTCCACCCCTTTGGCCACCCCTGCGACACCGGGATTGATCATGGTCTCCGCGACGAACACGATGCTCTTGCCCCGGACCGCGCTGGGCCCGCTCGTGGGGCCGTCCCAGGCGTCGATGCCCTCGGCCCGCGCGACGGCCTGCTTGGCCGCGTTCAGGACACCGGGGCAGGTGCTCGCCGACCGCACGGGGTCGGGGGTGGGATCCGGGCTGGACGAGGCGCGTGAGCAGCCGCCGGCGAGCGCGGCGGCCACCGCCAGCGCTGACGCGGTGCGCGAGAAGCGGTTACGGGTGCGGTTCACGCTCGGCTCCTCACTCGGCAGGTGGAACGGTCCATGGCGGCGGCGGGCCGCCGGCCGCCGCGGCGGTGGACTCGGCCGTGGTCTCCCCTGACGGAGGTGGTGGCGTACGGCGCGGCGCGCCCGGCCCCTTGCGCAGCCGGCGCCGGGTCGTGTAGCCGACCAGCCCGACCGCGATGAGCAGGGTGATGCCGTTGAACAGCGGCGTCACCCAGAAGTCCGCCCCCAGTTGGCTGATGCCCGACAGGCCGATCGCGAGGATGGCGACGGCGACGACGGTACCGAGCGGGTTGGGCCGCCCGGCTCTGATCGCGGTGGAGCCGAGCAGGGCGGCGACGAACGCCGGCAGCAGGTAGTCGAGCCCGACGCTCGGATTGCCGATCTGCTGCTGCGCGGCGAGCAGGACGCCCGCGGAGCCGGTGACCAGCCCGGAGCCCGTGAAGGCGTAGACGACGTACCGGCGGGTCGGGATGCCGATCAGGTCGGCGGCGCGCGGGTTCGCGCCGATGACGTAGAGGTAGCGGCCGAGGGGGAGGCGCTCGAGCACGATCCAGAGCACCGCGGCGAGGAGGAGGACGTAGAACGCGGGCGCCGGCAGGCCCAGGAACTTCGCGTCGGAGATGCCGATGAAGTCCGTGGGCAGGCCTTCGGAGCCGGGAACGATCCGGGCGCCCTTGGTCACCCAGCCCGTGATGGCGTACATGACGCTGCCGGTGCCCAGGGTGGCGATGAACGAGTCGATCCGCGCGAACTCGACGAGCAGACCGTTGACCACGCCGGTGAGCGCTCCGCCGACGAGCACGCCGAGGCAGGCCAACGGCCATGGCCAGCCGGCGGCGATGATGAGTTGCAGGGTCAGGACGTGCCAGAGCCCGAGGCCGTAGCCGATGGACAGGTCGAACTTCCCCGTGACGATGGGGATCATCGCGCCCAGTGCCAGGATCGCGGTGATCGAATGAGTCGACAGGATCGACCTCAGGTTGGCCATGGTGGGAAAGGTGTCCGGCAGGACGAGCGCGAACACGATGAACAGGACGATCGCCAGCGCGAGCAGTCCGTAGCTGCCGATGAGGTGGCCGGCGGTGGGCCGTCGCCGGTGCGGGAGCCCCGTGGTCATCGGCGGGTCGTCCCGGTGGCGGCGGGCGCGGCCGACGCGGCCCGGGTGAGCGCGGTGACCGTGAGGGCGTCACCGGCCAGTTCGGCGGTCACCGTCCCCCGGACGAAGACGAGGGCGCGATCACACACGTTCACGACCTCCTCGAAGTCGGCGGAGCTGAGGAGCAGGGCCAGGCCGGCGGCCACGGCGTCGTCGAGGAGCCGGTAGATCTCGGGTTTGGCGCCGACGTCGACACTGGCCGTCGGCTCCTCCAGGATCAGGAGGTGACGGTTGGTCCCGAGCCAACGGCCGAGGACGACCTTCTGCTGGTTTCCGCCCGACAGGGTGGCGAGCGGCGCCTCGGTGTCCGCGGGGCGGACGCCGAAGCACGCGACGAGCGCCGCCGCTTCGGCGCGCTCCCGGTGCGGCCGGATCCAGCTCAGCGGTGACCGGCCGTGCGCCTTGGCGTTCGCCAGGAAGTTCTCCCGGACGCTGAGGTCCGGGGCGATGCCGTCCTCCTGCCGGTCGCTCGTCACGAGACCGACCCCCGCGCCGACAGCCGCGGACACCGACCTGGGCTGATACGGACGCCCGTCAAGCAGTACGCGGCCGGCGAGAATGGGGTGCGAGCCGGCCAGAGCACGGCCGAGATCCGCATGACCGGCGCCCGTGAGACCGACCAGACCGATCGCCTCGCCGGCCCGCAGGTCGAGGCTGATCGGGCCGGCCTGCTCGGTCCGCACGTCGGCGAGGCTCAGCACGACCGGTCCCGCGTCGCGACTCGGGCGCTCGTGGGGCGTCGGTTCGTGCCCGACGATGTCGCGCACGAGGCGGGCGCGATAGCCGCCGGTGAGGGGTCCCTGGCTGACGAGCCGCCCATTGCGCAGGACCGCGACCCTGTCGGCGATCGCACGCACCTCGTCGAGCCGGTGGCTCACGTACACGATGCCGTGACCCCGGTCGCGGAGCGCGCGCAGCACCTCGAACAGGCGGGCGCAGTCGGGCGTGGGCAGGCTCGCGGTCGGCTCGTCCAGCACGATGAGCTCGGCCTCGGCGGCCAGCGCGCGGGTGATGGCGACGAGTGACCGCTCGGCGCGCGTGAGGTTGGAGATCCGCTCACCGGGGTCGAGGGGGATCGCGAGGAGCCGGAGGGCGTCCGCGCAGCGGTCGCGCACCTGATGCCAGGAGATGAGACCGCCACGCCGGCGGTAGCCGGTGCCGAGGGCGATGTTCTCGGCGACGGTCATCCACTCGACGAGGCCGAGGTCCTGGTGGATGAAGGACATGCGGCGGGCGGCGGCCTGGCTGCCCAGCGGATGGCCGGCCACCACCACCTCGCCCTCGTCGGCGCGATAGATCCCGGCCAGGACCTTGATCAGCGTGGACTTGCCGGCGCCGTTCTGCCCGAGCAGACCGAGGACGCCTCCGCGGTGGATGTCGAGATCCACCCCCTCCAGCGCGGAAGTGCCGCCGAACCGCTTGCTCACTCCGCGGATGCGGACAAGCGGTTCGGAGGTGGTCGGCGATGCTTGGCTCGGAATCACTGTCTGCCGGCCCGCTGTCGCGAGCTCCAGGCTTTGGCGACCTGCGACCTGGAGGTGAAGCTCAGCTTGCGCAGGATGTTCTCGACATGGCCTTCGGCGGTGCGCTGGGCGATCACCAGGGTCTCCGCGATTTGCTTGTTGCTCAGCCCCTGTGCGACGAGCTCGGCGATCTCGCGTTCCCTGCGGGTCAGGACGGACGCGACGTCGGATTCCGGCTGGGCGCTTCCCGCCTCTCGCGACGGCTTCTCCTCCAGCGCAAGGGCGACGGCCTGGTCGAGCGTTAGCTCCGAGCCATATGTGAAGGCCGCGGTGAACGCTTCGTCCCTGAGGCTCTCCCGCAGCAGGGCCTCGCATCGGCTGTGCAGACCGGCCAGGTGCCCGAGTCCGGACAGCGACGTCTCGATCGACCGCCAGACCATCTGCGCGGCGCCCAGCAACTGGGCGGCGCGTTTGTCCCGCTGCTGATCGGCCACGATCCAGGCGAGTCCCTCAAGGCATTGGGCGATGCCGAGATGGTCGTTGCACCGCAGCTTGAGTCTCAGCGCGTCGCGCATCATGGGGAGGGCGGTGCCGGGATCGCCCCGCCGCCACCGGTCCAGGGCCGTGACCCACAACCCGTAGGAGACCGACCAGTCCGCGTTCACGCGCCGGGATATCTCCAAGGTCTCCTGGCAGAGCGCCGTTGAGCGGGCGTCGCCCATGAGGACGGCGGCGATGCTCAGCTGGAAGAGGGCGACCCATGCGTGGCCTGGGTGGCCCAGGGCGCGGCGGCGGGTCACCGCCTCCTCCAGCAGGGTGAACGCTCGCGCGAAGTCTCCGGCCAGCAGCGCGGCGAAGCCGGTGATGTGGACCGTGCCGGCGAGTTGCGCCTCATCGCCCAGCCGCTCGGCCAGCGCGCGCGACTCCTGCAACAGTGGTCGCGCGGCCTTGGGGTCGCCTTGCAGCAGGACGAGCCAGGCATCGACCCACAGGGCCTTGGCCCGCTCGGCGCTGGGGCCGGGCTCCTGCGCCAGTGCCCGCTCCAGCCAGTGGTGGCCTTCGCTGGGGGAGCTCCACGAGAGCCGGTGGCTCCACATCGCGGCGGCGATCTCCAGGCCGGCCCAGGCCTGGCCCGGCTCGCTCGAGCAGAACTCCAGTGCCGCCCGTACGTTGGCCTGCTCCTGGCGGATCCGGACGAGCCACTCCATCTGATGCTCGCCGAACCACTCGGCCTCCGCCCGCGCGGCCAGGTCGCGGCACCAGTCGCGATGCCGCAGCCGAAGCGCCGTCTTCTGCCGGGGGCCGGCGATCCGTTCCCAGCCGTACTGGCGGAGCGTCTCCAGCATCTCGTAGCGCATCCCGGAGCCTTGCGCCTTCCGCCGCAGGATCGACTTGTCGACCAGTTCGGCCAGCACATGGGGGATGTCCTCGCGGGCGATCCCGTCGCCCGAGCACACCTCTTCGACCGCTTCGAGATCGCAACCGCCGGAGAAGACCGACAACCGTTCCCACAGCGTCCGCTCCTCAGGGGAGCACAGGTGGTGACTCCAGTCCACCAGCGTCTGCAACGTCCTCTGCCGTGGCACCGCGACCATGTGTCCCCTCGACAGCAACTGGAACCGGTCGTTCAGCCGCTCGAGGATCTGTTCCACGGACAAGGCCCGCATGCGCACCGCGGCGAGCTCGATGGCCAGCGGAATCCCGTCCAGCCGCCGGCACAGTTGCGTCACCGCCACGCTGTTGGCCTCGTTGACGGTGAACCCCGGTACGACGGCCGCCACCCGGTCCGCGAACAGTCGCACCGCCTCGTAGCGCGCTTCGGCATCCGCGAGCACCGTCTCGTCCACCCCGGGCACCGTCAACGGCGGCACCTCCAGCAGGTGTTCGCTCTGCACCTGCAGCGACTGCCGGCTGGTCGCGAGAATGCGCAGCTCGGGCGCCGCGGAGAGCAGCTTGCCGGTCAGGATGGCGCACTCGATCACCAGGTGCTCGCAGTTGTCCAGGACCAGGAGCAGCCGCTTGCCCGACAGGTGTTCGGAGAGAGCGGCCACATCCGGGTGGTGGCAGCCGATCGTCTCGGAGATCGTCTCCGTGAGCAGCTCTTCGGCAGTGAGCGAAGCCAGGTCGATCAGCCACATCCCGTCAGGGAAGGCCCGGGACATCTCCGCCGCGACCCGCATCGCCAGCCGCGTCTTGCCCACTCCGCCGACACCGGTCAGCGTCACCATCCGCCCAGCGGCAAGCAGACGCTTGGTCTCGGCCAGCTCATGCCGACGACCAACGAAACTCGTCAATTCGGCTGGCAGGTTCCCCGCATGCCGCCGTGTCATTGCCCCCATGACAATTTCAGGCTAGCTCATCTCGGCCCGGTGAGTTCGCTGAGCCCTTGTGGACAGCCGCTCACCTCATGCCCTCTTGACCTGGGGTGGAGGCTGCGTCTACCTACCTACGTAGGTAGAAGTGGGTGTTCGTATAGGCATTTATCCCGTCCTGCACCCGCCGTTTGCCTGCGCATGATGGTTCCGTCAGAAAGAAACGCCGGGACACCGGCGAGGATATAAAGGAACGATCATGTGCCAGCACCAGCCCCGGTGCCCATCCGCATACGCCTTCGACCATGAGGCAGCCCGCCTGGTGGCGTTCCACCCGGAACAAGGGTGGGGCCTGCTGTGCAACGGCGTCGTGGTCTTCGAGGACAACGGCGAGATCCTGCCCGACGGGCGCTGCGTCGCAGCCCACCACGACTACTACGGGCGGGCGGCATGAACCATTACTCCGGATACGCGGTCATGGACGTGAGCGCGCCCCCGCAGAGCGACTCGCGGGACGCGGCCATGCCCTGGAACGGTCACACCTCGCTCTGGACCCGGCTCAAGGCCGGCGTCCGGCGCCTGGGAGGGTACGCCACCGGCTCCGACCAGGTGCCCGGCGAGCAGGTCGTCTCTTGGTGGCTATCGCCAACTATGTCCACAGTGCCGCGGGTGCGACGTCTCACCCGTGCCCGGCTGGCCGCATGGGGCCTCGACGAACAGGTCGAGGTCGCCGAGCTGCTGGTCAGTGAGATCGTCACCAATGCGCTACGCCATGCGCCAGGACCGTACCGGCTGACTCTCTATGCCACCGACGGCCTGCTGCGCGGTGAGGTCGAGGACGCGGGCGCCGCGCCGCTCCACGTCCACCACGCCCAGCCGGGCGACGAGCGAGGCCGCGGCCTGGACCTGATCGACCTGCTGGCCTGCTGCTGGGGCAGCGAATCCACCCCTGAGGGAAAGATCGTCTGGTTCGAACTCCCCACGCGGACGGCCGGGGTCAGCCATCGATCTCACAGGTGAGCACGCGTTCGAGGCCGAGACTCGCCCCGTCTCGGAAGCTCGCCGCGAACACCCGATCCCCCAGGGTGTCGCGGGCCTGTTCCACGCAGCGCTCGTGCCATCTCGCGTGGTACGACAGCCGCGTGGGTGAGGCGTCCACCGCCTGCCACAACGCGTGCGCCGCCCCCAGCATGCGGGCGGCTTTCTCATGCTCCTGGCGCGCACCGGCGATCCACGCCAGCACCTCCAGGCACTGCGTCAGGCACCACCGGTCGTTGATCTCCCCAGTGAACTCGGCGGCCTCCCTCACCAGCGCGTCGGCCCGCTGGTAGTCGCCCAGGTTCCACACGGCCATGCCGAGCGCCAGCTGGGCGTATCCGCGCGACACCTGCGCATGATGAGCCTCGCAGATCGCCAAGGCCTCCGCGCCGAATCGGGCGGCCCGGCCGGGATCCTCGATCGAACCGTACACGGCCGCGTAGTACAGGCTGAACATGACACCGTCGACGTCTCCGGCGGCCCGGAAGAGGGCGAGCGACTCCTCCAGGAGCGCGAGGCCACGCCGGGCGTCCCCGATGGAGCACGCCGCGACACCGGAGGTCCGGATGGCGAACGGCAGGACATCCTCGTTCCCCGGCCGCTGTGCGATGCGGCGGCATTCCTCAAGTCTCGGCATGGCTTTCGCCAGGTCGCCCTGCCGGAGGGCGAGCATGCTGTCCACCCAGAGCGCCGTCGCCCGAGCGCCGCTCGCCGCCCGTACCGGCTTCAGGGTGCGCTCCAGCCAGTAGCGGCCCTCGGTGAGGGCGCCGGCGAGGAGCCAGAAGGACCACATCGCCGACGCCGTCTCGAGCCCCACGAGCGCCAGGGCCGGGTCACTCAGGCACAGCTCGAGCGCGACGCGGAGGTTGGGAAGTTCTCGTTGCAGGAGCAGGTACCGCTCAAGCTGGTCGTGGACGATCGCGTCGATCCGGTGCCGGTCGACCAGGTCCCGGTAGTGGTCGACATAACGTCGGCGCAGTGCCCGCTCTTCGGAGGGCGTCAGCTGCTCGCACCCGTACGCGCGGATGCTCTCCAGCATGCGATACCTGAGCCCGCTCTCCCACCGCTCGCCGACCAGGACCGACTTGTCCACCAACCCGGTCACCAGATCGATCATCTCGGCAGGGGCGATCCCCGCGCCGGAGCACACCGCCTCGGCGGTGTCCAGGTCGACCCCGCCGGAGAACATCGACAGCCGGGCCCACAACCGCTGCTCCGCCGGTGAGCACAGACGGAAGCTCCAGTCCATGGTCGCGCGCAGCGTCTGATGGCGTGGCGTCGCGGCGGGGCTCCCCGCCGCCAGCACCTCGAAGCGCTCGTCCAGCTCGCGCGTCAGCTGTTCCAAGGGCAGGGCCCGCAGTTGCACGGCGGCCAGCTCGATCGCCAGCGGGATCCCCTCCAGGCGCCGGGCCAGCCGCGCCACGCAGGCCGCGTTACGCGTGTCCAGGGAGAAACCGGGCGACACGCTCGCCGCCCGCTCCACGAACAGGCGCACCGAATCGTGCCGGGCGATGCGGCGGAGCGGATGGCCGGGGTCCGGCACGGACAGCGACGGAACCGGCAGCACCTGCTCGCCGTACACCCCCAGCGTCTGTCTGCTGGTGGCCAGGATCCGCAGCCGGGGAGCGCCGCGCAGGAGCTGGTCCACGAAACGGGCGCAGTCGTCGAGCAGATGCTCGCAGTTGTCCAGGACCAGCAGCATCCGCTTGTCCGACAGATGGTCCACCAGCACGGTCATGGGGTCGGATCCCGCCTCGCGCAGGCCCAGCGCCCCGGCGACGATCGGTTCCAGCAGGTCACCGGCCTCAAGGGTGGCCAGTTCGATGACCTCCACGCCGTCCTTGTAGGTGTCCCGCAGGACCTCCGCGATCCTGAGCGCCAGCCGGCTCTTGCCGACACCGCCCGTGCCGGTCAAGGTCAGCAACCGGGCCTGCGACAGTCCCCTCCTGGCCGCGGCCAGCTCGTGCCTGCGCCCGACGAAGCTGGACCCGTCCAGGTGAGGACGAGCCCGGTTCACGGAACGCTCGTAAGCCTGCGATGCCACCCGAGTCATGACTGCTCCACCGGCTCAGGCTCTCGAGGCAGAACCGAGCCGACGTAACCACACTATCCCGGCCCAGTTGCGTACATCGAACCTCTATGCGTACAGTGTTCGCAGCAAGGGCACCGTGTACGCACTATCGAGGAGGATCCAGATGTCGACGAACGTGACCGCCCGCTGGCAGGCCCGGCTGGACGAGCTGCGCGCCGTCCACCACGTGCCGGGCGCGGCGCTGGCCGTGCTGGTCGACGGGCAGGTCCACGAGCTGGCCAGCGGGCTGCTGCACCGGGGGACCGGGGTGGAGGTGACGCCGGACTCCATCTTCCATTCGGGGTCGATCGCCAAGGTCTACACCGCCAC
>NZ_JBEZDR010000014.1:76984-338730 GCF_040648415.1 Nonomuraea sp. NPDC049141 | reverse complement strand
GGCTTCGAGGTTCGTGACGTGCACCCGTCCCACTACGGCCGGATGTGCCCGATCGAGACCCCGGAAGGCCCCAACATCGGCCTGATCGGCTCGCTGGCCTCCTACGGCCGGATCAACGCCTTCGGCTTCGTGGAGACGCCTTACCGCAAGGTCGTCGACGGCAAGGTGACCGAACAGATCGACTACCTGACCGCCGACGAGGAAGACCGCTTCGTCAAGGCGCAGGCCAACAGCGCGATCAACCCCGACGGCTCGTTCGCCGAGGCTCGCGTCCTGGTCCGCACCAAGGGCGGCGAGACCGAGCTGGCCCGGGCCGAAGAGGTCGACTACATCGACGTCTCGCCGCGCCAGATGGTGTCGGTGGCCACCGCGATGATCCCGTTCCTGGAGCACGACGACGCCAACCGCGCGCTCATGGGCTCCAACATGCAGCGCCAGTCGGTGCCGCTGCTCAAGAGCGAGGCGCCGCTGGTCGGCACCGGCATGGAATACCGTGCCGCGACCGACGCCGGTGACGTCATCAGCGCCGAGAAGGCGGGCGTGGTCGAGGAGGTCTCCGCCGACTACGTCACCGTGATGAACGACGACGGCACCCGCACCACCTACCGTGTCGCCAAGTTCAAGCGGTCCAACCAGGGCACCTCCTTCAACCAGAAGCCCATCGTCGCCGAGGGCGACCGGGTCGAGGTCAACCAGGTCATCGCCGACGGTCCCTGCACCGACACCGGTGAGATGGCGCTGGGCAAGAACCTCCTCGTGGCGTTCATGCCATGGGAGGGCCACAACTACGAAGACGCGATCATCCTGTCCCAGCGGCTGGTGCAGGACGACGTCCTGTCCTCGATCCACATCGAGGAGCACGAGGTCGACGCCCGCGACACCAAGCTGGGCCCTGAGGAGATCACCCGGGACATCCCCAACGTCTCCGAGGAGGTCCTGGCCGACCTCGACGAGCGCGGCATCATCCGCATCGGCGCCGAGGTCGTACCCGGCGACATCCTGGTCGGCAAGGTCACCCCGAAGGGCGAGACCGAGCTGACCCCGGAGGAGCGGCTGCTGCGCGCGATCTTCGGTGAGAAGGCCCGTGAAGTCCGCGACACCTCGCTGAAGGTGCCGCACGGCGAGCAGGGCAAGGTCATCGGGGTCCGCGTGTTCTCCCGCGAAGAGGGCGACGAGCTGCCGCCCGGTGTCAACGAGCTGGTCCGCGTCTACGTGGCCCAGAAGCGTAAGATCACCGACGGCGACAAGCTGGCCGGCCGGCACGGCAACAAGGGTGTCATCTCCAAGATCCTGCCGGTCGAGGACATGCCGTTCCTGGAGGACGGCACCCCGGTCGACATCATCCTCAACCCCCTGGGCGTGCCCGGCCGAATGAACGTCGGCCAGGTGCTGGAGACCCACCTCGGGTGGATCGCCGCCCGCGGCTGGGACATCTCCGGCGTCCAGGAAGCCTGGGCCGAGCGGCTGCGTGACAAGGGCTTCGAGAAGGTCGCCCCGCGCACCAACATGGCCACGCCGGTCTTCGACGGCGCCCACGAGGAGGAGATCGTCGGCCTCCTCGGCAACACCGTCGCCAACCGCGACGGCGACCGGATGGTGCAGCAGAGCGGAAAGGCCAAGCTGTTCGACGGCCGCTCCGGCGAGCCGTTCCCCTATCCGATCGCGGTCGGCTACATCTACATCCTGAAGCTGCTCCACCTGGTCGATGACAAGATCCACGCCCGGTCGACCGGCCCCTACTCCATGATCACCCAGCAGCCGCTCGGCGGTAAGGCCCAGTTCGGTGGCCAGCGCTTCGGTGAGATGGAGGTCTGGGCTCTGGAGGCGTACGGCGCCGCCTACGCGCTCCAGGAGCTGCTGACGATCAAGTCCGACGACGTCCTGGGCCGCGTGAAGGTCTACGAGGCGATCGTCAAGGGCGAGAACATCCCCGAGCCGGGCATCCCGGAGTCCTTCAAGGTCCTCATCAAGGAAATGCAGTCGCTGTGCCTCAACGTCGAGGTGCTCTCCAGCGACGGCATGTCCATCGAGATGCGTGACACCGACGAGGACGTCTTCCGCGCGGCGGAGGAGCTCGGTATCGATCTGTCCCGGCGTGAGCCGAGCAGCGTGGAAGAAGTCTGAGGGGGAGATCGCACAAAATGCTAGACGTCAACTTCTTCGACGAGCTCAGGATCGGCCTCGCGACGGCCGACGACATCCGTCAGTGGTCGCACGGCGAGGTAAAGAAGCCAGAGACCATCAACTACCGCACCCTCAAGCCGGAAAAGGACGGGCTCTTCTGCGAGAAGATCTTCGGTCCGACCCGCGACTGGGAGTGCTACTGCGGCAAGTACAAGCGCGTCCGGTTCAAGGGCATCATCTGTGAGCGCTGTGGCGTCGAGGTGACTCGCGCCAAGGTGCGTCGTGAGCGGATGGGCCACATCGAGCTGGCCGCGCCCGTCACGCACATCTGGTACTTCAAGGGCGTCCCGTCGCGCCTCGGTTACCTGCTCGACCTGGCCCCGAAGGACCTGGAGAAGGTCATCTACTTCGCGGCGTACATGATCACGCATGTCGACACCGAGATGCGTGAGCGTGACCTGCCCTCGCTGGAGGCGAAGATCTCCGTCGAGCGGCAGCACATCGAGCAGCGCCGTGACGCCGACGTCGAGGCCAGGCAGAAGAAGCTCGAAGGCGACCTGGGCGAGCTTGAGGCCGCGGGCGCCAAGGGCGACCAGCGCCGCAAGGTCCGTGAGGGCGCCGAGCGCGAGATGCGTCAGCTTCGCGACCGGGCCCAGCGTGAGCTGGACCGGCTCGACGAGGTGTGGAGCCGCTTCAAGAACCTCAAGGTCCAGGACCTTGAGGGCGACGAGCTGCTCTACCGCGAGATGCGCGACCGCTTCGGCCGCTACTTCAAGGGCGGCATGGGCGCTCAGGCGATCCAGGACCGCCTGATCAGCTTCGACCTCGACGTCGAGTCGGAGAACCTGCGCGAGACGATCCGCAGCGGCAAGGGCCAGAAGAAGGCCCGCGCGCTCAAGCGGCTCAAGGTCGTGTCGGCGTTCCTCAACACCACCAACTCGCCGCGTGGCATGGTGCTCGACTGCATCCCGGTCATCCCGCCGGACCTGCGCCCGATGGTGCAGCTCGACGGTGGCCGGTTCGCGACCTCCGACCTGAACGACCTGTACCGCCGGGTCATCAACCGGAACAACCGCCTTAAGCGTCTGCTCGACCTCGGCGCGCCCGAGATCATCGTAAACAACGAGAAGCGGATGCTCCAGGAGGCCGTCGACGCGCTGTTCGACAACGGCCGTCGTGGTCGCCCGGTCACCGGTCCCGGCAACCGTCCGCTCAAGTCCCTCAGCGACATGCTGAAGGGCAAGCAGGGCCGGTTCCGCCAGAACCTGCTGGGCAAGCGAGTCGACTACTCCGGCCGTTCGGTCATCGTCGTCGGCCCGCAGCTCAAGCTGCACCAGTGCGGTCTGCCCAAGCAGATGGCGCTGGAGCTGTTCAAGCCGTTCGTGATGAAGAGGCTGGTCGATCTCAACCACGCCCAGAACATCAAGTCGGCCAAGCGGATGGTCGAGCGGGCTCGTCCGGTCGTGTGGGACGTGCTCGAAGAGGTCATCACCGAGCACCCGGTGCTGCTCAACCGCGCTCCGACGCTCCACCGTCTGGGCATCCAGGCGTTCGAGCCGCAGCTGGTCGAGGGCAAGGCCATCCAGATCCACCCGCTCGTCTGCACCGCGTTCAACGCGGACTTCGACGGTGACCAGATGGCCGTGCACCTGCCGCTGTCGGCTGAGGCCCAGGCCGAGGCACGCATCCTGATGCTCTCGACCAACAACATCCTCAAGCCGGCCGACGGCAAGCCCGTGACGATGCCCACCCAGGACATGGTCATCGGCCTCTACTGGCTGACCACCCAGAAGGACGGCGCGGCGGGCGAGGGCCGGGTCTTCGGCTCGATCGCCGAGGCTCAGATGGCCTTCGACCGTCACGAGCTGGAGATCCAGGCGAAGATCCAGATCCGGCTCAAGGACGTCCTGCCGCCCCGCGAGTGGGTCGCGCCGGAGGGCTGGGAGCAGGGTGACCCGATCCGTCTGGAGACGACGTTCGGCCGGTGCCTGTTCAACCAGACGCTGCCGGCGAGCTACCCGTTCGTCAACTTCCAGGTCGGCAAGAAGCAGCTGTCCGTCATCGTCAACGAGCTGGCCGAGACCTATCCCAAGGTCGACGTGGCCAACTCGCTCGACGCGCTCAAGGACGCCGGCTTCCGCTGGGCGACCCGCTCCGGTGTCACGATCTCGATCGACGACGTCGTCGCGCCGCCCAACAAGGCCACCATCATGGAGAACTACGAGCGCCGGGCCGACAAGGTCCAGCGTGAGTACGAGCGTGGTCTGATCACCGACGAGGAGCGCCGTCAGGAGCTCATCGAGATCTGGACGCACGCGACGGCCGACGTCGAGACCGACATGGTCAACGCCTTCCCGGCGACCAACCCGGTCTGGATGATGGTCAACTCCGGTGCCCGAGGCAACAAGATGCAGGTGCGTCAGATCGCCGGCATCCGTGGTCTGGTGTCCAACACCAAGGGTGAGACGATCCCGCGTCCGATCAAGGCCTCGTTCCGCGAGGGCCTGTCGGTGCTGGAGTACTTCATCTCCACCCACGGACAGCGGAAGGGTCTGGCCGACACCGCCCTGCGTACCGCCGACTCGGGTTACCTGACCCGTCGTCTGGTGGACGTGGCGCAGGACGTCATCGTGCGTGAGATCGACTGCGGCACCGACCGCGGGGTCCCGCTGCACGTCGCCGATCGGGACGCGTCGGGCAACCTGGTCAAGGCGGAGAACGCCGAGTCCAACGTGCACGGCCGCATCCTGGCCGAGGACGTCGAGGTCGACGGCAAGGTCATCGCGGCGGCTGGTGTCGACATCAACGACATCCACGTCACCGCGCTGGTCGAGGCCGGCATCGAGACCGTCCGCACGCGGAGCGCGCTCGTCTGCGAAGCCAAGATCGGCGTCTGCGCGACCTGCTACGGCCGCTCGCTGGCGACCGGCAAGCTCGTCGACGTCGGCGAGGCGGTCGGCATCATCGCCGCCCAGTCGATCGGTGAGCCGGGCACGCAGCTGACGATGCGTACCTTCCACACCGGTGGTGTGGCGGGCGCCGACATCACCCACGGTCTGCCCCGTGTCCAGGAGCTCTTCGAGGCGCGCATCCCCAAGGGTGTCGCCCCGATCTCCGAGACCGAGGGCAGGGTCCGCATCGACGAGACCGACAAGTCTCGTAAGATCGTCATCACACCGGATGACGGTTCGGAGGAGATCGCGTACCCGGTCTCGATGCGTTCACGCCTGCTCATCTCCGATGGCCAGCGCGTGACGGTCGGCCAGCAGCTGGTCGCCGGTGCGGTCAACCCCAACGAGGTGCTGCGCATCCTCGGCCCGCGGGCCGTGCAGCTGCACCTGGTGGCCGAGGTCCAGCAGGTGTACCGCTCGCAGGGTGTGTCGATCCACGACAAGCACATCGAGATCATCGTGCGGCAGATGCTCAAGCGCGTGAACGTGCTGGAGTCCGGCGAGACCGACCTGCTGCCCGGCGAGCTCGTCGAGCGCCCGCGCTTCGAGCAGATGAACCGCCAGACGGTGGCGGAAGGTGGCTCCCCGGCCGCCGGTCGCCCGGTGCTCATGGGCATCACGAAGGCGTCGCTCGCCACCGAGTCGTGGCTGTCGGCGGCCTCCTTCCAGGAGACCACCAGGGTCCTGACGGACGCGGCGATCCACGCCAAGTCCGACTCGCTCCTGGGCCTGAAGGAGAACGTCATCATCGGTAAGCTCATCCCGGCCGGTACGGGCATGCCCCAGTACCGCAACATCCGGGTCGAGCCCACCGAAGAGGCCAAGGCGGCGATGTACACCGTCGGTGGATACGACGGTTCCGCGGCCGACTACACCTTCGGCACCGGCAGCGGCGAGGCCGTTCCGCTGGAGGAGTACGACTTCGGTCAGTACAACCGCTAGTCAGCGTTTCGAAGCACCGCGTCTGGATCTTGGTGATCCGGGCGCGGTGCTTTGTTTTGGTAGTTACGGCCAGCCCGGTGGGCCCCACCCGCCGTACGGGGCCGGGCTCCCTCCAGGGGCACGCTCCTCCGGTTTACGGGCTGGGCGCCGCTACGTGCGCGCTCTGGGCCGTCTGGGTGGTCGGAGGGTAGCCGGGACCACTTCACAGGTTCCGATGCCTGGTGCGCCCATCCAGCGCGCGCATGGCCATGCGTGGTCCGGTGCGAGTCATCATGGGGAACCGCGACGAAATACTCCGTGGGCCGGATATCATGGGCGTGGAGCAGTAGCCGGGCATGTATCGAAGAGGGCCCAGCGACCAGCAGTAGTGGCAAAAGCGTGTCCGCTTTGTCGCGCTGCTTTGACGTGTCGCGTGGGCCTGGGTAGTCTAGAGCATCGTGCCCGTCGTTAGCGGGCTCTCGGCTGTGCGCTCATATATGGGAGCGCCGGACGGCTTCCTGGCTCGTTGTCCCTGCGGATGTGTCTGTGCGAAGAGCGCGACACGCCCGAGCGCGGGGGCGCCGAGACGGGGAAAACCAGCAGGTCATGACACCGGCAGAACCTGCGAAATGCACAAGACGTATTACCGGCCAGCACGAACGGAGTGGCAGTGCCCACTATTCAGCAGTTGGTCCGCAAGGGCCGGCAGGACAAGGTCGCCAAGACCAAGACTCCTGCCCTAAGGGCGAATCCGCAGCGTCGAGGTGTGTGCCAGCGCGTCTACACCACGACCCCTAAGAAGCCCAACTCGGCACTGCGCAAGGTGGCCCGTGTTCGGCTCACCAACGGCATCGAGGTCACGGCTTACATCCCCGGTGTGGGCCACAACCTGCAGGAGCACTCCATCGTGCTCGTGCGCGGCGGTCGTGTGAAGGACCTGCCGGGTGTCCGCTACAAGATCATTCGCGGTTCGCTGGACACCCAGGGTGTCCGCAACCGCAAGCAGGCTCGCAGCAAGTACGGCGCGAAGAGGGAGAAGAGCTAACTATGCCTCGCAAGGGTTCTCCCGGCCGCCGTCAGCTCATGTCTGACCCGGTCTACAGCTCGCCGCTGGTCACCGCTCTGATCAACAAGGTGCTCCTGGACGGCAAGCGTTCCATCGCGCAGTCGATCGTGTACGGCGCCCTTGAGGGCTGCAGGGACAAGACGGGCAACGACCCGGTCGTCACCCTGAAGCGCGCGCTTGACAACGTCAAGCCGACCCTCGAGGTTCGCAGCCGTCGTGTTGGTGGCGCGACCTACCAGGTGCCGGTCGAGGTGCGCGCCGCGCGCAGCACGACGCTGGCCCTGCGCTGGCTGGTGCAGTACTCCCGCGCCCGCCGCGAGAAGACCATGACCGAGCGCCTCATGAACGAGCTCCTCGACGCCAGCAATGGCCTCGGAGCGAGTGTCAAGAAGCGCGAGGACACCCACAAGATGGCCGAGTCCAACAAGGCCTTCGCCCACTACCGCTGGTAACCCCGGCGGGTTCGACGAGACGACGAGGACGCGAGAGAAGTGGCCGCAACGACCGCTCTAGACCTGGCAAAGGTCCGAAACATCGGGATCATCGCCCATATCGACGCGGGTAAGACCACCACGACTGAGCGCATCCTGTTCTACACCGGCATCAACTACAAGATCGGTGAAGTCCACGATGGCGCAGCCACCATGGACTGGATGGAGCAGGAGCAGGAGCGTGGCATCACGATCACGTCCGCTGCGACGACCTGCGAGTGGGACGGTCACACGATCAACCTGATCGACACCCCCGGCCACGTCGACTTCACCATCGAGGTCGAGCGTAACCTTCGTGTCCTCGACGGTGCGGTCACCGTGTTCGACGGTGTCGCGGGCGTCGAGCCGCAGTCGGAGACGGTGTGGCGTCAGGCCGACCGCTACAACGTCCCCCGCATTTGCTTCGTGAACAAGATGGACCGGGTCGGCGCGGAGTTCCACCGCTGCGTCGACATGATGGTCACGCGTCTGGGCGCCACCCCGGCGGTCATTCAGCTTCCCTGGGGCGTCGAGGCCGGTTTCAAGGGCGTCATCGACCTGGTGAAGATGAAGGGCCTGCTCTGGAGCGAGGACGCGGCCAAGGGCGAGATGTACGACGTCGTCGACATCCCGGCCGACCACGCCGAAGCCGCTCGTGAGTGGCGCGACAAGCTCGTCGAGACCGTCGCCGAGAACGACGACGAGATGATGGAGCTCTTCCTCGAGGCGATCGAGCCCACCGAGGAGCAGCTGGTCGCGGCTATCCGCCGCGCGACGCTGGCCAGCGTCATCAACCCGGTTCTCACCGGCACCGCGTTCAAGAACAAGGGCGTGCAGCCCCTGCTCGACGCGGTGGTCGCCTACCTCCCCGCGCCGATCGACATCCCGGCCTTCGAAGGCCACGCGGTCGGCAACGAGGAGAAGGTCGTCGTCCGTCACGCGGACCCGACCGAGCCGTTCTCCGCGCTGGCGTTCAAGATCGCGAGCGACCCGCACCTGGGCAAGATCACCTACATCCGCATCTACTCCGGCACTCTCGAGTCGGGTTCACAGGTCGTGAACTCGGTGAAGGGCCGGAAGGAGCGGATCGGCAAGATCTACCAGATGCACGCGAACAAGCGTGAGGAGCGCCCGGTGGCCTCCGCCGGCCAGATCGTCGCCGTCATGGGTCTCAAGGACACCACGACCGGCGACACCCTGTCCGACCCGGCCAACCAGGTCGTGCTCGAGTCCATGACGTTCCCGGCTCCGGTCATCAACGTCGCGATCGAGCCCAAGACCAAGGGCGACCAGGAGAAGCTGTCGACCGCGATCCAGCGGCTGGCCGAGGAGGACCCGTCCTTCCAGGTCCGTCGTGACGAGGAGACCGGCCAGACGGTCATCTGGGGCATGGGCGAGCTTCACCTGGAGATCCTCGTCGACCGTATGCGTCGCGAGTTCAAGGTCGAGGCCAACGTCGGTCGTCCTCAGGTGGCCTACCGCGAGACCATCCGCCGCACGGTGGACAAGGTCGACTACACCCACAAGAAGCAGACGGGTGGGTCCGGCCAGTTCGCGCGGGTCATCATCAAACTCGAACCGCTGGGCGAAGGCAACGACGGCTACGAGTTCGAGAACAAGGTCACGGGTGGCCGGGTCCCGAGGGAGTACATCCCCTCGGTCGACGCGGGTGCCCAGGAGGCCGCCGAGTTCGGCGTGCTGGCCGGCTATCCGATGGTGGGCGTGAAGGTGACGCTGATCGACGGTGCCGCGCACGACGTCGACTCCTCGGAAATGGCCTTCAAGATCGCCGGCTCGATGGCCTTCAAGGAGGCCGCTCGCAAGGCCGACGCTGTACTCCTCGAACCGATGATGGCCGTCGAGGTCACCACGCCCGAGGACTACATGGGTGACGTCATCGGTGACCTCAACGGTCGCCGCGGGCAGATCCAGGCGATGGACGAGCGGGCTGGTGCCCGTGTCGTCTCGGCGCTCGTACCGCTTTCTGAGATGTTCGGCTACGTGGGCGACCTGCGTAGCAAGACGCAGGGGCGCGCGAGCTACAGCATGCAGTTCGACTCTTACTCGGAGGTGCCTCCGGGCATCGCCAAGGAGATCGTCGCGAAGGTCCGGGGCGACTAGTCCCGGAACCCCCGGCCGGGCCCAGCCCGGCCGTCAAGGGGCTTCGGCCTCTGGTGGGGCGGTGCGAGCCGCCTCACCGCCTAGGGGTTCGGGATCACCCGGGCCCGAGTGTGTAGACGAAAGTCAGTCAGATTCTCAAGGAGAGAACCAGTGGCTAAGGCCAAGTTCGAGCGGAACAAGCCGCACATGAACATCGGCACCATTGGGCACATCGACCACGGCAAGACCACGCTGACCGCGGCGATCACCAAGGTGCTCCACGACCGTTTCCCCGAGCTGAACAAGGCTACTCCGTTCGACAAGATCGACAAGGCGCCGGAGGAGAAGGCCCGCGGCATCACGATCTCCATCGCGCACGTCGAGTACCAGACGGAGAAGCGCCACTACGCTCACGTGGACTGCCCCGGTCACGCGGACTACGTGAAGAACATGATCACCGGTGCCGCGCAGATGGACGGTGCGATCCTCGTGGTCGCCGCCACTGACGGCCCGATGCCGCAGACGAAGGAGCACGTCCTCCTGGCCCGCCAGGTCGGCGTCCCCTACATCGTCGTGGCCCTCAACAAGGCCGACATGGTCGACGACGAGGAGATCCTGGAGCTCGTCGAGCTCGAGGTCCGTGAGCTGCTCTCGGCTCAGGAGTTCCCCGGCGACGACCTTCCGGTCGTTCGCGTCTCCGCGCTCAAGGCTCTTGAGGGCGACGCGAAGTGGGCCGACAGCATCATCGAGCTGATGAACGCGGTCGACGAGAACGTGCCCGAGCCGCCCCGCGAGACGGACAAGCCGTTCCTCATGCCGGTCGAGGACGTCTTCTCGATCACCGGTCGCGGCACGGTCGTCACCGGCCGTATCGAGCGCGGTGTCGTCAAGACCAACGAGCAGGTCGACATCATCGGCATCAAGGCCGAGAAGACGACCACCACGGTCACCAGCATCGAGATGTTCAACAAGATCCTCGACGAGGGTCACGCGGGCGACAACGCCGCGCTGCTGCTCCGCGGCATCAAGCGCGACGACGTCGAGCGCGGCCAGTGCATCATCAAGCCGGGCACGACCACCCCGCACACCGAGTTCAACGGCCAGGTCTACATCCTGTCGAAGGACGAGGGCGGCCGCCACACGCCGTTCTTCAACAACTACCGCCCGCAGTTCTACTTCCGTACGACTGACGTGACCGGTGTCGTGCACCTCCCCGAGGGCACCGAGATGGTCATGCCGGGCGACAACACCGAGATGCGCGTTGAGCTGATCCAGCCCATCGCCATGGAGGACGGTCTCAAGTTCGCGATCCGTGAGGGTGGCCGCACCGTCGGCGCCGGCCGGGTCATCAAGATCATCAAGTAGTACGATCGCGGGGCGGCGGTCGTCCCTCGGATATCGAGGCCGACCGCCGCACCACGAGAGGGCAGGAGTCCCTACGGCTCCCGCCCTCAGGCCTCACGGGAAAGCCGTGATCTCGCAGTGGCTTCGGAGTGACCGAAGTAACTGCCGGATCACGGAAGAAAACGGCAGATCATCAACGTCTGTCACGTGGGGTTGTGCGGGCTCGTCCTGCACGAATAGCGGCAACAGGCCGCACGATACTTTTTCAGACGACAGCGAAGGACACCGAGGCCACTATGGCGGGACAAAAGATCCGCATCCGGCTTAAGGCCTATGACCACGAGGTCATCGACAGCTCGGCCAAGAAGATCGTCGAGACGGTGACGCGGACTGGCGCGAAGGTCGCGGGCCCGGTGCCGCTGCCGACCGAGAAGAACGTGTACTGCGTCATCCGCTCGCCGCACAAGTACAAGGACAGCCGCGAGCACTTCGAGATGCGCACGCACAAGCGGCTGATTGACATCATCGACCCGACGCCCAAGACCGTCGACTCGCTCATGCGGCTCGACCTCCCCGCGGGCGTCGACATTTCGATCAAGCTCTGAGGGAACGCACTGACATGGCTAAGACGATCAAGGGCGTCCTGGGCAAGAAGCTCGGCATGACCCAGGTCTTCGACGCGGACAACCGGATGGTTCCGGTAACCGTGGTCGAGGCCGGTCCGTGCGTGGTTACCAGGGTCCGCACCGCCGACAAGGATGGCTATTCCGCCGTTCAGCTCGGCTTCGGACAGGTCGACCCACGGAAGGTCAACAAGCCGCTCGGCGACTACCTGCGTAAGCACGACATCACCCCGCGCCGTTACTTCGCGGAGATCCGCACCGACGACGCTAGCGACTACACCCTGGGCCAGGAACTCCTGGCCGACACCTTCGAGGCCGGCCAGTTCGTCGACGTGACGGGCAAGAGCAAGGGCAAGGGCTTCGCCGGTGTCATGAAGCGACACGGCTTCAAGGGCCTGAGCGCGTCGCACGGTACGCAGCGCAAGCACCGCTCGCCGGGTTCCATCGGTGGCTGCGCCACCCCGGGCCGCGTATTCAAGGGTCTCCGCATGGCTGGTCGGATGGGTAACGTCCGCACCACCGTGCAGAGCCTCAAGGTTCACGCCGTCGACGTCGAGAACGGTCTCATCCTGATCAAGGGTGCGATCCCCGGCGCCAACGGCAGCCTGGTCCTCGTCCGCACCGCTGCCAAGAAGGGGGCTGCCAAGTGACCAGCATTGACGTCCTCGACGCCAGCGGTTCCAAGGCCGGCACCGTCGACCTGCCCGAAGACATCTTCGGCGCCAAGGTCAACATTCCGCTGATCCACCAGGTGGTCGTGGCCCAGCTCGCCGCTCGCCGGCAGGGCACCCACAAGGCCAAGACCCGTGGTGAGGTCAGGGGCGGCGGCAAGAAGCCGTACCGCCAGAAGGGCACCGGTCGCGCCCGTCAGGGCTCGACCCGCGCGCCGCAGTTCACCGGTGGTGGCGTCGTCCACGGCCCGGTGCCGCGCGACTACTCGCAGCGGACGCCCAAGAAGATGAAGGTCGCCGCCCTGCGCGGTGCCCTGTCCGACAGGGCGAGCGGCGGGCGCGTGCACGTCGTGAGCGGTCTGGTCACCGGCGAGACGCCGAAGACCAAGGCGGCTCTCGAGGCCCTGCGTAAGATCACCCAGTCCAGGACCGTCCTCCTCGTCGTCGACGAGGCCGACGAGCTGACCTGGCTGAGCCTGCGCAACGCTCCCGAGGTTCACCTGCTGGACTCCGGGCAGCTCAACACCTACGACGTGCTCTGCCACGACGACGTGGTCTTCACCCAGGAGGCGTACGACCAGGTCGTGGCGCGGCTGTCGGCAGGGTCGGCCAATGCGAGTGAAGGGGCTGACGCCTGATGGAGAAGATCGCCGACCCGCGCGACATCATCATCAAGCCGGTCGTCTCTGAGAAGAGCTACGGCCTGATCGATGAGAACAACAAGTACACGTTCCTGGTGCGCAATACCGCGAACAAGACCCAGGTCAAGATCGCTGTTGAGCAGATCTTCGGGGTCAAGGTCACCAGCGTGAACACGATCAACCGGCAGGGCAAGCGCAAGCGCACCCGCACCGGTTTCGGCAAGCGTCCCGACACCAAGCGCGCGATTGTGAGCCTGGTCGAGGGCGATCGGATCGACATCTTCGGTCAGATCGGCTAGCAGCCATAGAAGTAGGCGGGCCGTACGGCTTGCCAAGGGTAGAGACCGTCGCACGTTCGTGCGGCGGGCTCACCCATGTAACCGACGAAGGATGAACGAAAAAGATGGGCATCCGTAAGTACAAGCCGACGACTCCGGGTCGCCGCGGGTCGAGTGTCTCGGACTTCTCCGAGATCACCCGCAGCACGCCCGAGAAGTCGTTGCTTGCGCCCCTTCACAGCAAGGGCGGCCGCAACGTACACGGCCGGGTCACCGCTCGCCACCAAGGCGGCGGTCACAAGCGCGCCTACCGGATCATCGACTTCCGGAGGCATGACAAGGACGGCATCCCGGCGAAGGTCGCTCACATCGAGTACGACCCCAACCGCACCGCCAACATCGCTCTGCTGCACTACGCCGACGGCGAGAAGCGCTACATCATCGCGCCGACCGGCCTCAAGCAGGGCGACCGCATCGAGAACGGCGCCGGGGCCGACATCAAGCCGGGCAACTGCCTGCCGCTGCGCAACATCCCGACGGGTACCTTCATCCACGCGGTGGAGCTCCGTCCGGGCGGCGGCGCCAAGCTCGGCCGCTCCGCTGGCGCTCAGATCCAGCTGCTCGCCAAGGAAGGCCAGTACGCCACGCTGCGTATGCCGTCCGGTGAAATGCGCATGGTCGACGTGCGCTGCCGGGCGTCGGTGGGTCAGGTCGGCAACGCCGAGCAGGCCAACATCAACTGGGGCAAGGCCGGCCGCATGAGGTGGAAGGGCAAGCGCCCGACCGTCCGCGGTGTCGCCATGAACCCCGTTGACCACCCGCACGGTGGTGGTGAGGGTAAGACCTCCGGTGGTCGCCACCCGGTGAACCCGAAGGGCAAGCCCGAGGGCCGTACCCGCCAGGCCAACAAGTCCAGCGACCGGCTGATCATCCGCCGCCGGAGCAAGAGGAAGAAGCGGTAGGAGCAGCCGATATGCCACGTAGCCTTAAGAAGGGTCCCTTCGTCGACGACCACCTCGCCAAGAAGGTGGACGTTCAGAACGAGAAGGGCACCAAGACCGTTATCAAGACGTGGTCGCGGCGCTCCATGATCGTGCCGGACATGCTCGGGCACACGATCGCCGTGCACGACGGCCGCAAGCACGTCCCGGTGTTCGTCACCGAGTCGATGATCGGCCACAAGCTGGGAGAGTTCGCCCCGACGCGTACCTTCCGCAGCCACGTCAAGGAAGATCGCCGCAGCCGGCGATAGACGCCTTCAGAAGCAGTTAAGAGGAGTAAGCGATGGAAGCCAGGGCTCAGGCGCGGTTCGTCCGCGTCACGCCCCTCAAGGCCCGCCGCGTGGTGGACCTTATTCGCGGGCTGCCCGCTTCGGAGGCGCAGGCCGTGCTGCAGTTCGCTCCCCAGTCGGCGAGCGAGCCGATCTACAAGGTGCTCTCGAGCGCCATGGCAAATGCAGAGCACAACTTCGATCTCGACCCCCAGACGCTCTTCGTGAGCCGGGCGTGGGTCGATGAGGGCCCGACGCTGAAGCGGTTCCGTCCGCGTGCCCAGGGTCGTGCCTATCGGATCAACAAGCGGACGAGCCACATCACCGTGATCGTGGAGTCCCGCGAGCCGAAGGGAAGGACCCGATAGTGGGCCAGAAGGTTAACCCGCACGGGTTCCGCCTCGGCATCACGACCGACTTCAAGAGCCGGTGGTACGCCGACAAGCTGTACAAGTCGTACGTCGCCGAGGACGTGTCGATCCGTCGCATGCTGCAAAAGGGCATGGAGCGGGCCGGCATCTCCAAGGTGGAGATCGAGCGCACGACCGACCGCGTCCAGGTCGACATCCACACCGCCCGGCCGGGCATCGTCATCGGCCGTCGCGGCGCGGAGGCCGACCGCATCCGCGGTGACCTGGAGAAGCTGACCAAGAAGCAGGTCCAGCTCAACATCCTCGAGGTGAAGAACCCCGAGATCGACGCCCAGCTCGTCGCGCAGGGTGTCGCCGAGCAGCTCTCCAGCCGCGTCTCGTTCCGTCGTGCCATGCGCAAGGCCATGCAGTCGGCCATGAAGAGCGGCGCCAAGGGCATCCGGGTGCAGTGCTCGGGCCGTCTTGGCGGCGCTGAGATGTCGAGGTCGGAGTTCTACCGCGAGGGCCGCGTGCCGCTGCACACGCTCCGCGCGGACATCGACTACGGCTTCTACGAGGCCCGCACCACCTTCGGCCGCATCGGCGTGAAGGTGTGGATCTACAAGGGCGAGGCGCCCACCAGCCGCGCCGAGCGTGAGGCGGCCGCTGCCGGTGCCCGCGCCGGCCAGCGTCGTGAGCGTGACGACCGTCGCGGCGGCCCCGGTGGCGGCGGCGGCGGTGACCGTCCGCGCCGTGGTGGCGGCGCCGGTGGCGCCCGTCGCGGTGGCGGTCGTGGCGACCGCGCCCCCAGGACTGAGGCGGCCTCACAGGCTGCCCCCGAGACCGGCCCGGCTGCGCAGCCGGGTGCTGAAGGGAGCTGACCATGCTGATCCCGCGCAGGGTCAAGCACCGCAAGCAGCACCGGCCCGACCGCAGCGGTGCCGCCAAGGGCGGCACCAGGGTCGTGTTCGGCGAGTTCGGCATCCAGGCTGTTGAGCACTCCTACGTGACCAACCGCCAGATCGAGTCGGCTCGTATTGCGATGACCCGTCACATCAAGCGTGGTGGAAAGGTGTGGATCAACATCTACCCCGACCGCCCGCTGACCAAGAAGCCGGCTGAGACCCGCATGGGTTCCGGTAAGGGTTCGCCCGAGTGGTGGATCGCCAACGTCAAGCCGGGTCGCGTCATGTTCGAGCTTTCCGGTGTCGCCGAGTCGGTTGCCCGCGAGGCGCTCACTCGCGCGATCCACAAGCTGCCCATGAAGTGCAAGATCGTTAAGCGTGAAGTTGGTGAGGCGTGATGGCTAAGGGCCTGACCGCCGGCGAGCTGCGAGTCGAGGACGAGGACACCCTGGTCCAGAAGCTCAAGGAGGCCAAGGAGGAGCTGTTCAACCTCCGCTTCCAGGCAGCGACCGGACAGTTGGAGAGCCACGGGCGGCTGCGTGCCGTCCGCCGCGAGATCGCCCGTATCTACACCGTGATGCGCGAGCGCGAGCTTGGCATCATCACGGTTGAGAAGGAGACGAGCGATGGCTGAGACCGAGACCACAGAGACCACCGAGACGAACGACGACTCGCGGAACTTCCGCAAGGTCCGTGAGGGCCTGGTCGTCAGCGACAAGATGGACAAGACCGTCGTCGTCGCCGTCGAGGACCGTGTCAAGCACCGTCTGTACGGCAAGGTCATTCGCCGTACGACCAAGTACAAGGCACACGACGAGGCCAACGCCTGTGGCGTCGGCGACCGTGTGCTTCTGATGGAGACCCGCCCCCTCTCCGCCACCAAGCGGTGGAGGGTCGTGGAGATCCTCGAGAAGGCCAAGTAACACTTCTCGGATATACCGCGCCTCGTGGGGGCCTCCAGGCCCCCATGACGGTGTCCAAGGACGCGAGGCCCCGGCCTCGCGTCGCCTGCGGTGCGGCTCCTGGAGCTGTGGCCGGAGGAAAAAGACCATACAAGTTCCGCCAGGCTCGGCAATGACGAGAACCAGCGCGACTGATCAGGAGAAGAAACGTGATCCAGCAGGAGTCGCGGCTCAAGGTCGCCGACAACACGGGTGCCAAGGAGATTCTTTGCATCCGCGTTCTCGGTGGCTCGGGCCGACGCTACGCCGGTATCGGCGACGTGATCGTCGCCACTGTCAAGGATGCCCTGCCCGGTAGCACGGGCGTCAAGAAGGGCGACGTGGTCAAGGCCGTAATCGTCCGCACGGTCAAGGAGCGCCGCCGGCCCGACGGCTCCTACATCCGCTTCGACGAGAACGCCGCCGTCATCATCAAGGACAGCGGCGACCCTCGCGGCACCCGTATCTTCGGCCCGGTGGGCCGTGAGCTGCGCGACAAGAAGTTCATGCGCATCATCTCGCTCGCGCCGGAGGTGTTGTAATGCCGAAGCTGCATGTGAAGAAGGGTGACCTCGTCCAGGTCATCGCCGGTAAGGACAAGGGTGCCAAGGGTCATGTCATCGCCACCCTCCCGCGGGAAGACCGCGTGGTGGTCGAGGGCATCAACATGATCAAGAAGCACGCGAAGGAGACCCACCAGGGTCCGCGCGGCGCCAAGACCGGCGGCGTGCAGACCATGGAGGCTCCCATCCACGTGAGCAACGTGAAGAAGCTCAAGGACGAGAAGCGCGACGACAAGCCCGCCGACAAGAAGGCCGACGACAAGGCCGACGAGACGGGTGAGGACAGCTGATGACTGCCACGACTACTGAGACCGAGCGTCCGACGCCGCGCCTCAAGACGAAGTACCGCGAGGAGATCGCGGCCAAGCTTCGCGAGGACTTCGGCATCGAGAACGTCATGCAGATCCCCGGCCTGGTGAAGATCAAGGTCAACATGGGTGTCGGCGAGGCGGCTCGCGACTCGAAGCTCATCGAGGGGGCCGTTCGCGACCTCACCGTGATCACCGGTCAGAAGCCGGCCGTCGTCCGGGCGCGCAAGTCCATCGCCCAGTTCAAGCTGCGCGAGGGCATGCCGATCGGTGCGCACGTCACCCTCCGCGGCGACCGGATGTGGGAGTTCCTCGACAGGCTTCTGTCGCTGGCGCTGCCCCGCATCAGGGACTTCCGTGGCCTGTCGCCCAAGCAGTTCGACGGCAACGGCAACTACACGTTCGGTCTGACCGAGCAGGTCATGTTCCACGAGGTCGACCAGGACAAGGTCGACCGGCCGCGGGGCATGGACATCACGGTCGTGACCACCGCGAAGAACGACGACCAGGGCCGGGCGCTGCTGAAGCTCCTCGGGTTCCCCTTCAAGGAGGCCTGATCATGGCGAAGAAGTCGCTGATCGCCAAGGCAGGGCGTAAGCAGAAGTTCGAAGTCCGGGCGTACACCCGTTGCACGCGTTGTGGCCGGCCCCGCGCCGTCTACCGCAAGTTCGGGCTCTGCCGTGTGTGCTTCCGTGAGATGGCGCACCGGGGCGAGCTGCCTGGCATCACCAAGTCCAGCTGGTAGTTACCCTTGGGGGCGGCCACGTGTCGCCCCCGTGGGGCTGCCGGCCGTACATATGTAGAACTGTCAAACCAGGGTGCTCTCGCGGAGAGCGCCCATGACCGCGCCGAAGGTCCACCGGTAGAGCTCTGCTTCACCGACTGGAAACCGCGGCGAGGAAGGCCACTGGCCATGACGATGACCGACCCGATCGCAGACATGCTGACGCGTCTGCGTAATGCGAACTCGGCGTACCACGACAGCGTGACGATGCCGTATTCGAAGATCAAGGCGCACATCGCCGAGATCCTCCAGCAGGAGGGTTACATCCAGGCTTGGACTGTCGAAGACGCCAAGGTTGGCAAGAACCTCGTGGTGGAGCTCAAGTTCGGGCCTACCCGTGAGCGGTCGCTCGCGGGACTGCGCCGGGTGTCGAAGCCCGGTCTGCGGGTGTATGCGAAGAAGGACAATCTGCCTCGAGTCCTGGGTGGGCTGGGTGTCGCGATCATCTCGACGTCCGCCGGCCTCATGACCGACAAGCAGGCCGGCAAGCGTGGTGTGGGCGGGGAAGTCCTCGCCTACGTCTGGTAGAGGGGAGGAACACAGCATGTCGAGAATCGGACGGCTGCCCATCCCTGTGCCGAATGGCGTAGACATCGCGATCAGCGGCCAGGATGTTCAGGTCAAGGGCCCGAAGGGCACGCTTTCTCATACGGTCGCGGAGCCCATCGTGGTGGGTCGCGACGACGACGGCGCTATCGCCGTCACCCGGCCGAACGACGAGAACAAGGTTCGTGCGCTGCACGGCCTGTCGCGGACGCTGATCGCCAACATGGTGCAGGGCGTCACGCAGGGCTACTCCAAGACCTTGGAGATCGTCGGCGTCGGTTACCGCGTTCAGGCCAAGGGCCCGACGCAGCTGGAGTTCGCACTGGGCTTCAGTCACCCGGTCATCGTCGACGCCCCCGAGGGCGTCACCTTCCGTGTCGAGAGGCCGACCCTGTTCCACGTGGACGGCATCGACAAGCAGAAGGTCGGCGAGGTCGCGGCCAACATCCGCAAGTTGCGCAAGCCTGACCCGTACAAGGGCAAGGGCGTGCGTTACCAGGGCGAACAGATCCGCCGCAAGGTCGGAAAGGCTGGTAAGTAGGCATGGCTCCGAAGACTGCGTTCGGCAAGCACACGGCTGCCCGCACCGTCTCGCGGGCCCGCCGTCACCGCCGCGTCCGCAAGAACGTCGTCGGTACGGCCGCGCGTCCGCGCTTGGTCGTCAACCGCTCGACTCGTCACCTGTTCGTGCAGATCGTGGACGACTCCGTCGGCCACACGCTGGTGAGCGCGTCCACCATGGACTCCGCGCTGCGCACGCTCGAGGTTGACAAGACCGAGAAGGCCAAGAAGGTCGGCGAGCTCCTCGCTCAGCGGGCCAAGGAAGCCGGGATCACCGCGGTTGTGTTCGACCGTGGTGGCAACCGCTACGCAGGGCGCATCGCCGCTCTGGCGGACAGCGCCCGCGAAGGCGGGCTCGAGTTCTGATGCGGGCCCGGACATCGCAACTAATGGCAACTGAGATGAGGAACCACTGATGGCTGCAGCTCCGCGTCGCGGTGGCGGCACCGGTGGCGAGCGGCGTGACCGTCGTGACGATCGCCGCGGCGGCGCCGCCGACAAGGGCGTCTCGTACATCGAGCGCGTAGTGAAGATCAACCGAGTGGCCAAGGTCGTGAAGGGTGGTCGTCGCTTCAGCTTCACCGCCCTCGTCGTCGTCGGTGACGGCAACGGCCTGGTCGGCGTCGGCTATGGCAAGGCCAAGGAAGTCCCCGCGGCCATCGCCAAGGGTGTCGAGGAAGCGAAGAAGCACTTCTTCAAGGTGCCGCGCATCCAGGGCACCATCCCGCACACCGTGCAGGGTGAAGAGGCGGCCGGTGTCGTCTTCCTGCGTCCGGCCTCCGCCGGTACCGGCGTCATCGCCGGTGGCCCGGTGCGCGCCGTACTGGAGTGCGCCGGGATCCACGACGTCCTGTCCAAGTCGCTCGGCTCGGACAACCCGATCAACATCGTGCACGCCACCGTGGCGGCTCTGAAGGGTCTTTCCCGGCCCGAGGAGATCGCCGCCCGCCGTGGCCTGCCGATCGAGGACGTCGCTCCGGCCAGGATGCTGAAGGCTCAGCGCGAAGGCATCGCCGAAGCCGCGGCAGCCAAGGCGGTGAGCTAGTCATGGCACGCCTGAAGATCACTCAGGTTCGCTCGAAGATCGGTGGCAAGCAGAACCAGCGTGACTCGCTGCGTTCGCTTGGCCTGAAGCGAATCGGCGATGTCGTCGTCAAGGAGGACCGGCCCGAGATTCGCGGCATGGTCACCGTGGTGACGCACCTCGTCGAGGTGGAAGAGGTCGACTAGTCATGACTGACAAGGCTCCGCTCAAGATTCACGATCTGCGTCCGGCCCCCGGCGCCAACAAGTCCAAGGTCCGCAAGGGCCGTGGCGAGGCGTCCAAGGGTAAGACGTCCGGTCGCGGCACCAAGGGCAGCCACGCCCGTACGACGGTCCCCCTCGGTTTCGAGGGTGGCCAGGTGCCGCTGCAGAGGCGTCTGCCGAAGCTCAAGGGCTTCTCCAACGCGCTGTTCAAGACGACCTACCAGGTTGTCAATCTGGACAGGATCGGCGAGTTGTTCCCCGACGGTGGCGAGGTCACTGTCGAGACGCTGGTCGCCAAGGGTGCTGTCCGCAAGAACCAGCTGGTGAAGGTGCTCGGCACCGGCGAGATCTCGGTCGCGGTGAACGTGCAGGCTCACGCCTTCTCGTCCGCCGCGAAGGAGAAAATCGCCGCTGCTGGGGGTTCCGTTACCGAGCTGTAAGAGCTATTACGAGGCGTGGGGGCTCTGTCCATGGGCCCCCACGCCCGTAGTGCGTTAGAGTTCGCGAGACGGCAGGCTTCTGTCCGGCTCGTTTTACCAGAGACTTCTGATGGCAGATCCCCGCACCATCGCATACTCACACCGCCTTATAGGCGCGCAGGAGGGACCGTGCTGACCGCGTTTACCCGGGCGTTCCGGACGCCGGACCTGCGCAAGAAGTTGCTCTTCACTCTGGGCATCATCGCGCTGTTCCGTCTCGGCTCGGTTCTTCCGACTCCGGGCGTTCACGTCCAGAACCTTGCGTCCTGTTTTGATCAGGTCCGCAATGGTGAAAACGGCAATATCTACGGGATGGTGCAGCTGTTCAGCGGCGGCGCGCTCCTGAAGCTGTCGGTGTTCGCGCTGGGCATCATGCCTTACATCACCGCGAGCATCATCCTTCAACTTCTCGTCGTTGTGATCCCACGCCTCGAAGCCCTCAAGAAGGAGGGACAGGCCGGTCAGACGAAGATCACCCAATATACGCGTTACCTGACGATCGGTCTGGGCATTCTGCAGTCGACCGCGTTCATCGCGCTGGCGCGCTCCGGTCAGCTCTTCCAGGGTTGCGACAAGGACGTCCTGCTGGACCCCGACAACATCTTCATGATCGTCACCATGGTCGTCATCATGACGGCCGGCACCTCGGTAATCATGTGGCTGGGCGAGCTCATCACCGACCGTGGTGTGGGCAACGGCATGTCGATCCTGATCTTCACGCAGGTCGTCGCGGTCTTCCCGTCCGAGCTGGCCAGCATCTTCCAGGCCAACAAGTTCACCTTCGCGGTCGTCATGGTGGTCGGTGTCTTCATGATCGCCGCCGTGGTCTTCGTCGAGCAGGCGCAGCGCCGCATTCCCGTCCAGTACGCCAAGCGGATGGTCGGGCGCAGGATGTACGGCGGCACGTCCACCTACATCCCGCTGAAGGTCAACCAGGCCGGCATCATCCCGGTCATCTTCGCGTCCTCGCTGCTCTACCTGCCGCAGCTCCTGACCTCGCTCTTCGCCAACGCGGAGTCGCCGAACGCGGTCGTGGAGTGGATCTCTCAGAACCTTACCAAGGGTGACACGCCCGTCTACATGATCACGTTCTTCGTCCTGATCGTGTTCTTCACCTACTTCTACGTGTCCATCACGTTCAACCCCACTGAAGTAGCTGACAACATGAAGAAGTACGGTGGGTTCATTCCGGGCATCCGTCCGGGCCGGCCGACGGCTGGCTACCTGAGTTTTGTGCTCACCCGTCTGACCGCCCCTGGCGCTCTCTATCTGGGTCTGATCGCCATGATCCCGATCGTCGCGCTCGCGGTGGCCGGGGCGAGCCAGAACTTCCCGTTCGGAGGGACGAGCATTCTCATCATGGTTGGCGTCGGCCTGGACACCGTGAAGCAGATCGAGAGCCAGTTGCAGCAGCGTAATTACGAAGGCTTCCTGCGGTAGTGCGTCTCGTTCTAGTCGGGCCCCCCGGAGCGGGTAAGGGGACACAGGCCCAGTACATCGCGTCGAACCTGTCAATCCCGAAGATCTCGACAGGTGACATCTTCCGTGCCAACGTCTCCGGGGGCACGGAGCTCGGCAAGCTCGCCAAGGCTTACATGGACCGTGGCGACCTGGTGCCTGACAAGGTCACCATCGCCATGGTCCGTGACCGCCTCGCCGAGGACGACGCGCAGGACGGCTTCCTGCTCGACGGCTTCCCCAGGAACGTCGCTCAGGCCGAGATCCTGCGCGACATGCTGAAGGAGTGGGGCCAGGCTCTCGACCTGGTCCTGGAGCTCGTGGTGGACGACGACGAGGTGGTCAGGCGGCTGGCCGGCCGTCGCACCTGCAGCCAGTGCGGTCGCATCTGGCACGTCGAGTTCGACGACAAGAAAGACGACAGGTGTGACGCCTGCGGCGGCACGCTGTTCCAGCGTGACGACGACAAGGAAGAGACCGTCAGGCATCGCCTGGAGGTCTACCAGGAGCAGACGGCGCCGCTGGTGTCCTATTACGCGGACGAGGGCATCCTCGTGGGTGTCGACGCGACCGGTCCGGTCGAGGAGGTAACCCAGCGGGCCATGGAGGCCATCAGCCCTTTCATGGGGTAGGCCCGATGGCCGAGTGCGGAGGTGGCACGGATTTCCGTGCCACCTCGCGGCTATTGTGGGGGAATTGGTCTCCCACAACTGCCCGTTGAGACCCCGGGAGGTGCCAGACGTGTTCAAGAAGAACAAGCATGGAATTCAGATCAAGACGGCCGAGCAGCTCGACAAGATGCGGGCGGCCGGTCTGGTGGTCGGACGCACGCTCGACCTGCTGAAGCGTTCGGTCGAGCCGGGGATGACGCCCCTGGACCTCGACGCCATCGCCGAGAAGGCGATCAGGGATGAGGGCGCGATCCCGTCGTTCAAGGGTTATCAGGGGTTCCCCGCCACGATCTGCGCCTCGGTCAACGAGGAAGTGGTGCACGGCATCCCGACGGACGCCCGCCCGCTGCGCGACGGCGACGTCATCTCCATCGACTGCGGCGCGATCCTCGACGGCTGGCACGGCGACTCCGCGGTCACGGTGCCGGTGGGGGAGGTGGATGCGAAGCTCACCGAGCTGATGCGGATCACCGAGGAGGCGATGTGGCGCGGCATCGCCGCGTTGACCGTCGGCCGCCACCTGTCGGACATCGGGTACGAGGTGGAGCGCTACGTCAAGTCGCAGGGCCGCTTCGGCATCCCTCCGGAGTACGGCGGGCACGGCATCGGCACCGAGATGCACATGGACCCGTGGATCGCCAACCACGGGCGCCCCGGAAAGGGGCCGGTGCTGGAGGCCGGGATGTGCCTGGCCATCGAGCCCATGGTCAACCTGGGCACGGAGCGCACCCGTGTACTGGCCGACGATTGGACCGTCGTGACGATCGACGGCAAGCAGTCCGCACACTTCGAACACAGCGTCGCGGTGACACATAATGGTCCTTGGGTGCTTACCGCCCTTGATGGGGGCAAAGAGCGCTTGGCGCAGCCGTAGAACGAGCCGGGAGTGGTGGGTATGGCGCAGAGCCCCGAGATGCGTGCCTCGGACGTCGACCGCGACCGGGTGGCCGCCGTGCTCCGAGAGCACACCGCGCAGGGCCGCATCACGATGGACGAGTTCAACGAGCGCCTCGAACAGCTCTACCAGAGCAAGACGTACGGTGAGCTGGCCCGGCTGACCGCCGACCTGCCGGACGTGGACCTGCGCAACCCGCCCGCCAAGCTGCCCGGCACCGCTCCGGCGCCCAAGAGCGGCATGCATTCGGGGATGCGGGCGGCCTGGGGAGCGTGGGCCGCGGCGAGCTCGATCAACTGGGTGATCTGGTTCATCGTGAGCGTCACCTCCGGGCACATGATCTATCCCTGGCCACTGTGGGTGATGGGCCCCTGGGGTGTGATTCTGCTGCTGAGCACCATCTCCGGAGGCGGGCAAAAGCGGCGATGAGTGTGTAGTAGTGCACTGTGTGTATTCGTGCGCAGAAGGCCTGACATGACCTCCATAACGTAAGCGGTGCCGGACAAAAAGGGACTGACCCGAGCAGTCCCAGTCCGGTACGGGGAACCGTCTTACAGGAGGACACAGTGCGTATCCGTAACCTGCTCGCCGGCACCGCTCTCGCAGGATCGATGGTCGCCGGAGCGCTGGCCATCGCTCCCGCCGCCCAGGCCGACGCCGCTACCGCCACTCAGGCGCAGAGCGCCCAGGCCGCTCCGAAGCACTTCTTCGGTCCCTACTTCTCCAACGGCTCCGAGAACGGCAGCCACGAGTCGTACTTCAGGGGCTACTGGCAGAAGCGCGGCGGCAACTACTACTTCTACGGCGATCTGTGGGACCGTCACCACAACGACGGCGACTACAGCTACGTGTGGTTCAAGTACTACGACCGCCACGGCAACTTCCACAAGAACTGGTACCGGTCCGACGACCGTCGCCACTTCGACAGCATCCGCTTCAAGCGGGACTTCAAGATCCAGGTGTGTGAGGGCAACACGCGGAACAGCGGCTGCGGCAGCTGGCACGACGTGTTCTAAGCCCACCAGGGAGTGTGCTGACTCTCACGGGCCCGCCGGTTCGCCGGCGGGCCTTTCGCCGTACATACGGCCTGGACGGGTCTGCGGATGGGGTAAACTCGCTCGTGGTTGTGTCAGGACACCTGGCACGCGTTTCGCGTTTTAGTCTCAGGTGTCGTACACTCCTTACTCGGCTCACTATGACTATCACGCGTCGGCGCCCGTTGCCGGTCGCCGCTCTCTTCGAAGCGTGAGGTCGCGGCTGCTTAGTGAACCGGAGCCTCAGACGATCGATCAGTGAAACGCGAGGAATTTTGGCCAAAAAAGACGGCGCCATCGAGATCGAGGGCACTGTGGTCGAGTCGCTCCCGAACGCCATGTTCAGGGTGCAGCTTGACAACGGCCATAAGGTCCTGGCCCACATCAGCGGACGGATGCGGATGCACTACATCCGGATCCTGCCCGACGACCGGGTAGTCGTGGAACTGAGCCCCTACGACCTGAGTCGTGGGCGGATCGTCTACCGATACAAGTAAGACGTCTGAGGAACACGAAGGACAATGAAGGTAAAGCCGAGCGTCAAGAAGATCTGCGACAAGTGCAAGGTGATCCGCCGGCACGGTCGCGTCATGGTGATCTGCGACAACCTGCGCCACAAGCAGCGTCAGGGTTAGTCGCCGCAAGGCTTCTCCGAGTCCGCCCCAGCACGGGAGCGGGCTCGACGCATGAGAAGCCTGAGACAGTAATCGCGCGTCACACCTGAGCAGGCGGCCTGTTTTTCAGGCCGTACCACCCAGGAGACCCCCGGTCGGAGGCCGGGGCCCTCACCCCGGGCATGGGGAGGGGACGTGAGGCGCAAGACCTCCGCCACAACGAAGGAGAATGCCCGACCATGGCTCGCCTGGTTGGCGTCGACCTCCCCCGCGAAAAGCGGCTGGAGATCGCTCTCACCTACATTTACGGAATTGGCCGCACCCGCGCGCTGGAGGTCCTCGAGGCCACCGGTGTCAGCGGTGACACCCGCGTCCACCAGCTCACCGACGCCGAGCTCGTCCCGATGCGTGACTACATCGAGGCGAACTTCAAGATCGAAGGTGACCTGCGCCGCGAGGTTCAGGCCGACATTCGTCGCAAGATCGAGATTGGTTGCTACCAGGGCATCCGGCACCGCAAGGGCCTGCCTGTCCACGGTCAGCGCACCCAGACCAACGCGCGCACCCGCAAGGGCAAGAAGAAGACCGTGGCCGGCAAGAAGAAGCCCGGTAAGAAGTAGTCCACGCAGCCGCGGGACCGAACACCTCAGGAGTGAAGGCAAAGGATGCCTCCTAAGAGCCGTCAGGGTGCGCCCAAGAAGGTGCGCCGCAAGGAAAAGAAGAACGTCGCTCATGGGCACGCCCACATCAAGAGCACGTTCAACAACACGATCGTTTCGATCACCGACCCCAGTGGGAACGTGATCTCCTGGGCCAGCGCCGGCCACGTGGGTTTCAAGGGCTCCCGGAAGTCCACCCCGTTCGCCGCTCAGATGGCCGCCGAGAACGCCGCCCGCCGCGCCATGGAGCACGGCATGCGTAAGGTCGACGTCTTCGTCAAGGGTCCCGGCTCCGGCCGTGAGACCGCGATCCGTTCCCTTCAGGCCACCGGGCTCGAAGTGGGCTCGATCCAGGACGTCACCCCGGTTCCGCACAACGGCTGCCGTCCGCCGAAGCGCCGCCGCGTCTGACACCCAGGAGAAACTGAGAAATGGCTCGTTACACGGGTGCGGACTGCAAGCTCTGCCGCCGGGAGAAGACCAAGCTCTTCCTCAAGGGCAGCAAGTGCGAGTCCGCGAAGTGCCCCATCGAGATCCGTCCTTACCCGCCGGGTGAGCACGGCCGCGGACGTCCCAAGGAGTCCGAGTACCAGCTTCAGCTTCGTGAGAAGCAGAAGACCCGCCGCATTTACGGCGTCCTCGAGAAGCAGTTCCACAACTACTACGAGGAAGCCTCCCGCAAGGCCGGTAAGACCGGTGAGGCGCTGCTCCAGATCCTGGAGAGCCGTCTCGACAACGTGGTCTACCGCGCCGGGTTCGCCCAGTCGCGCGACGCCGCTCGCCAGCAGGTCCGTCACGGGCACTTCCTGGTCAACGGCAAGAAGGTCGACATCCCCTCGTACCGCGTGCGCGAGCACGACATCATCGAGGTCCGCGAGACCAAGCGCAACCTGCTGCCTTACGAGGTGGCTCGCGCCACCGCCGGCGACCGCTCGGTCCCGCCGTGGCTCGGCGTCGTGCCGGACAAGATCCGCGTCCTGATCCACCAGCTGCCGGTCCGCCAGCAGATCGACACCCAGGTTCAGGAACAGCTGATCGTCGAGTACTACTCGAAGTAAGTAGTGGTTGAGGTACGGCTCGCCGTACCTCAACTAAGCTTGTATCGGAGTGGCGTCATATAGCGGGCGCCACACGAAAAGGGGAGAACCCGCATGCTGATCGCTCAGCGCCCGACTCTTCTCGAAGAGTCGATCGACGACACCCGATCCCGATTCGTCATCGAGCCGCTGGAGCCGGGTTTCGGCTACACCATCGGCAACTCGGTCCGCCGCACGCTGCTGTCGTCCATTCCGGGCGCGGCCGTGACGAGCATCCGGATCGAGGGCGTGCTGCACGAGTTCTCGACCGTTCCCGGGGTCAAGGAAGACGTCACCGACATCATCCTCAACCTCAAGGAACTGGTCGTCTCGTCCGAGCACGACGAGCCGGTCGTGATGTACCTGCGCAAGCAGGGCCCGGGTGAGGTCACCGCCGCCGACATCGCGCCTCCGGCCGGTGTCGAGGTGCACAACCCCGAGCTGCGCATCGCCACGCTCAACGGCAAGGCGAAGCTGGAGATGGAGCTGACCGTCGAGCGCGGTCGCGGCTACGTCTCCGCCGCCCAGAACAAGCAGCCGGGCCAGGAGATCGGTCGTATTCCGATCGACTCGATCTACTCCCCGGTGCTCAAGGTCACCTACAAGGTCGAGGCGACCCGAGTCGAGCAGCGTACCGACTTCGACCGCCTGATCCTGGACGTCGAGACCAAGCCGGCCATGAAGCCCCGCGACGCGGTGGCCTCCGCCGGTAAGACTCTCGTCGAGCTCTTCGGCCTGGCCCGCGAGCTCAACGTCGAGGCCGAGGGCATCGACATCGGCCCGTCGCCGACCGACGCCGCCCTGGCCGCCGACCTGGCGCTGCCGATCGAGGAGCTGAACCTCACCGTTCGCTCGTACAACTGCCTCAAGCGCGAGGGCATCCACACCGTGGGTGAGCTCGTCGCCCGCAGCGAGCAGGACCTTCTCGATATAAGGAATTTCGGCGCCAAGTCGATCGAAGAGGTCAAGCAGAAGCTGCACGAGATGACGCTGGCGCTCAAGGACTCCCCGCCCGGGTTCGACCCGAGCGCGGTGGCCGGCGCCGGTTACGACGACGACGACAGCGCGTACGTCGAGACCGAGCAGTACTAAGCCATCGCGAGGGCTCATCCTCGCGAACCCCCGCGCCGGACGGCTCAGCCGCCCGGCGCGGGCGACGATAACGGGTCGCACAGAGAGCGACTGCGACCCGGCCCGACTTCGGTACCTGGTACGGCCGGGGCGGGTTAACTCACAAGGAGAACGCAATGCCCAAGCCTCCCAAGGGTGCACGTCTTGGTGGCAGCCCGGCGCACGAGCGGCTGATCCTGGCGAACCTCGCCACGGACCTGTTCCGCCACGGCAAGATCCGGACCACGGTCACCAAGGCCAAGCGCGTCCGTCCGCTGGCGGAGCGCCTGATCACCAAGGCGAAGAAGGGCGACATCCACAACCGTCGCCAGGTGCTCACGGTCGTCAAGGACAAGGGCGTCGTCCACCACCTCTTCACGGAGCTCGCGGTGACGTTCGCGGAGCGTCCGGGCGGTTACACCCGGATCACCAAGGTGGGCGCCCGTAAGGGTGACAACGCTCCTATGGCGGTGATCGAGCTGGTGACCGAGCCGCTGAACCCGGTGCGCGTCTCGCGCTCGGAGGCCCCGGCCGCTGCCGCCGCCCCCGCCGCTGAGGCGCCTGCTGCCGTTGAGGAGCCTGCTGCCGAGGCCGTCGCGTCGGACGAGGCCCCTGAGGCCCCCGCCGCGGAGGCCGCCGAGGCTGGCGAGGCTGGCGAGGCGAAGAAGGACGAGGCCTGATCCGTCAGGTCGGTTGAATCGGGCTCGGACCCCTCTTGTGGGGGTTCGGGCCCATTCGCGTTTCAGGTGGTCTGGGGAGGTTGCGGGAGGATGATCGTGGTACGGCTCCGCCTTGATCTCGGCTACGACGGGACGGATTTCTCCGGGTGGGCCAGGCAGCCGGGGCTGCGTACGGTCCAGGGGGAGATCGAGCAGGCGCTCGGCCGGATCCTGCGGCTCACCGAGCCGCCGGCGCTGACCGTCGCCGGGCGTACGGATGCCGGGGTGCACGCGCGCGGGCAGGTGGCGCACGTGGATCTCCCGGTGGAGGCGCTCTCCGCCCTCGACCGCAACCACCGGAGATCCGCCGTCCGCGAACCCTCGGCGACCTTCCAGCCTGCTGGCCCCACGCCTGCCGACCTGGCGTCAGCCGGCTCCGCGGCGACCGGCCCCAGGGCAATCGGCCCCGCATCGACCGGCCCCGCATCGACCGGCTCCAGGGCGACTGGCTCGGTGTCGGTGGACGCCGTAGGGGGGCTGGACGTGGATGAGCGGCTCGCTACGCTGCTGCGGCGGCTGGCTGGGGTGCTGGAGTCGGATGTGCGGGTTCATCGGGTCTCCGTGGCTCCTGAGGGCTTTGACGCGCGTTTCTCCGCGCTGTCACGCCGGTACGCGTACCGGGTGAGTGACGCGCCCGGTGGGGTGGATCCGTTGCGGCGCCGCGAGGTGGTCTGGCATAACCGCCCGCTGGACCTCGACGCGTTGAACGCGGCGGCCGGGGACCTGCTCGGTGAGCATGACTTCGCCGCCTTCTGCAAGAAGCGCGAAGGGGCCACCACGATCCGGCGGCTGCAACGGCTCGACTGGGTGCGGGAGGGCGACGGGGTATTGGTCGCCACCGTGGTCGCCGACGCGTTCTGCCACTCGATGGTGCGCTCGTTGGTCGGCTCGCTCCTGTCGGCGGCCGATGGGCGCCGGCCCATGGAGTGGCCGGGCCAGGTGCTGGCGCGGGCCGTGCGGGACTCCGGGGTGCACGTGGCGCCCGCGCACGGCCTGTGCCTGGAAGCGGTGAGCTACCCGCCGGACGCGGAACTCGCCGAGCGCGCCCTCGCGACCCGGCGCGTCCGCACGCTGGGCGATGTCCCGCCTACCACCGACCAGCAGATAGGCGATGTCCCGCCTGCCACCGACTAGCAGATCTCCGGCCTGCCACCGACTAGCAGATCTCCGGCCTGCCGCCGATCAAGGCGATCTCTGGCCCCGCCGCCGATCAAGGCGATCTTCGGCCTGCCGCCGACTGAGCCGTAGCCGTCATCGGTCAGTCGTTGGTGAGGCGGCGTTCCAGGACCTGTGAGGTCTGGTCGCGGAAGGCGCCGCTGACCTTGTCGAGTGTCTTCTCCTTGGTGCCGGGCGTGTGGCCGTCGGCGTACGTGGCGTAGCTGAAGACGATGTACCGGCCCCAGACCAGGCCCGCCGCGTAGCCGCCGGCGATCTCCACGCGTTCGCCGCCAGTGCCTTCCGCCGCGGGGAGGCCGCGGAACCAGACGTTGCGGCCGAGGTTCTTGGCCTTGTCGGCGCTCATGGCCGCCTCTTTGGTCGGCAGTACGGCGATGCCGGTCGTCACGGCGTAGCGGCGCTTGGTGTCCACATAGGTCGCCCGTACGATCCGGCTGCACTTCTGGTCGCGCAGCGCGTCGGCGAAGGGGCCGGAGGCGGCCTTCTCGCAGCTCGACGTCATGTCGGTCTTGACCTTGGAGAACACGGCGCCACCCGCTTCGATCTTCTTCTGCGGGAACGCCTCGGAGAGCGACATCTTGCGCGGATCGGTCTCTTCGGAGTTGAGGATCGAGGTGGCCGGGACGACCGGGGTCGTGGCGACGTCGGTGCTGACGATGGTCGGGGGTGCCGTCGCCGACGGCTCCTTGGCGGCCGTCGTGGCGGCGGGCGGGGGCGGCGCGCTCACCGACTTGTAGGCGAAGAAGCCGCCGGTGGCGACGCCTGCCAGAGCCAGTACGCCCAGGGTGATGAAGAGCGCCTTCCTGCCTGCCGGCTTGCCGGGCGGGCTGCCGGCGGGCGGTGTCGCCTGGAACGGCGACTGCTTGAACGGTCCTTGCCCGTAGGCGGCGGGGAGGCTCTGCGATCCCGGAGACAGTGCCACCGGGGCGGGCAGAGCGGGAGTGGGTTTCTGGCCCCATACCTCGAAGGGGAGGTCGGGGACCCGGCTCTCCTGCTCGGGTCCGCCGTGGGGGAGCGGGGGCCAGACCGGGACATCGCTGGGCTCTACCGGGTGTCCGGCGGGGGCGTTCGGATCGAATGCCGATGGAGCCGAGCCCGTGTCGAAGGCATGGGCTCGGGCGTTGGGGTCGAAGGCGCGCGCGGGAGTGGTGGGGGTGGAGGCGGCCGGGGTGGTCGCGTCGAACCCGGGCGCGGTCGTGTTCGCGTCGAAGTCAGGATCGGTGGTGTTCGCGTCGAACCCGGGTTGGGCCGCGTCCCTGGCGCCGAAGGGCCGGGCGGAGGCGCCCCTCGCGTCGAAGGGGTGGGGGGCGGTCAGGTTCGGGTCGGTCTGGAAGTCCTCGGCGTCCTCCGAGGGGTCGGCCTCTTCGTAGTCGGGTGCGGGCTCGCCGAATGTGGGGCCCTTGGTGGTGGGGCCGCCGTATACGGAGCTCTTGGCGCCGGACGGGGAGTCGCCGGATGTGGAGGTGAGAGGCGGGATGAGACCGCCCGGATAGGTGGGGGCGTCGTCCGGTGGCTCGTCCGAACTGTCCGATGGGACGTTCCAGGGAGACCTCGGGTCTGCCGCGTCGTCGGCGTCCGGCTCCACGGCGAGCTCGCCTGTGGCGGCGGGCCAGGGCGCGGGTGGGTCGGAGACCGGCGCGGGCCATACCTGCATGCCGGCGGCAGCGGCGGTGAAGGCCGGCGGTGGCTCCCAAGACGGCGCGCCGGGCACCACGGGTTCGACCGCCCAGGTGGCGGGCTCCTCCGGGACGGGCGCGGGCCACGGGCCGCTCGACGGCGACCATGGGACGCCGGACTGGCCGGGTGGTGTCTGGGGGTCCGGCTCCGGCTCCGCGACCTGCCACGAAGGCTGGGCGCCGGGCTGCGCGGGAGGCTGAGCACCGGGCAGCGCCGCGCCGGACTGCGACGCGGGTTGGGGGCCGGATGCCTGCGCGCCTGGTGCCGTGGGCTGCCGTGGCGGTCCGGAGCCGGTGGCCTGGGGGCCGCTGGGCGGTCGCGGGGAGGGGGACGGGGTGCCGGGCTGGGCGCCGAGATTGCGGGGCAGGCGGCCACGCATGGGGCGGGGCGGGCCCTGAGGGTCGGCGAACCAGTCGTACTGGGCGCCGTCGTCGCCGGCCACCTCCCACGGCTGCGCACCAGGGAAGGCCGGCAGGGCGGGCCGGTCCTCGGCCTCATCCGATGCCTGGTCCGCCGGCTGTGGTTCGAACGGTTGCCAGTCGGCCGACGCGTCGAAGGCCGATGCCCCGGTCACCGTCTGCTCGGCATCCGGCGTACCCGGGAAGGCGGGCAGCCTCTCCCCAGTGGGAACGGGGCCGAACGCCCCGCCCGGACGGGTTTCGGAGTCGTCATCGGCACGGTCATAACCGGCACCGCTATAGCCGCCGCTGTCAGAGCCGGAATCAGCGCCCGAGCCGGGTTCGGCTGGAGCCGGCGATGCTTGATGAGACCCGGGCGCCTCTTGGGACGCCCGTGACTCGGGATATTGAAGGGGCTGGCCGAAGCTCGGCGGGGGCGTCGCCGGTGCGGCCGAGCCGTCGGATTCCCTACGATCGTTCTCAGACCCAGGTTCCTGGCCACGCATAAAGGGGAGCCTAGCGAGAGTCGCGAGATCGTTATGCCGGTATGGGCGTTCCCGACTGGATCATCGATGCTATTTGAGTACTTATGAAGGGGTTTAAGCGCGTTTACGCACCCGAGTGGCCGGTCAGCGTGCGGGCGTCGAGAGCCTTGAAGACGGTGGCCTTGGTGATGTCGTCGACCGCCTGGAAGAGCTTCTTCTGCCCCTTCTTGTCGGGCTTGCTGCCGTCCTTGTTCTGGAACCAGATCATGACGGCGTAGTGGCCGTACATCCAGATCTGGGTGCCGCCGCTGCCGGAGCCCAGGTTCTTGGTGAGCGAGTCCTTGCCGGCCAGCGGCTTGACGTAGTCGGTCTTGCTGCCGACCGACCGCACCTTGGTCGCGGCCTTGGTGGAGGTGAGGTTGGCCACGCCGACCGTGCCCATCACCTTGCCGGCCTTGTCGCGGAAGGTGGCGCGGATGATCTGCGTGCACTTGCCGGACTTGAGGGCCTTCTGGATCTTGCCGCCGACAGCCCCGTCGGCGCACTTCTTGATCTTGCTGATGGTCGTCATCGTGTACGAGCGGCCGGCGACGGTGACCTTCTTGGTCGCGAAGAGCTCCTTGACCGTGAGCGGGTCGGGGTCGGTCTTGCGCTCGGACGCGTAGCTGTACTTGCCGGGCGGCGCCGACGGCAGCGGCGCGGAGGTGCGGCGGGCCGCCTCGGTCTGTGCCTGCTGGGAGTCGTCCGACCTGAACATCACCACGAGGCCTCCGACGAACACGCCGAGCACCGCGAGGCCGCCGAGCGTGAACCAGAGCGGTCCACGCGAGCGTTTGCCCTCGTCATAGGGGCTCCAGGTCGTGCTGCGCCGCACCGGCTCGGCGGCCGGCTCGGTCGGCGTCGGCGTCGGCGCCGGGGCCTTGTCCTTGTCCTTGGCTCTGCGGGAGGAACTGGCCGCGACCGGCTCGAAGGGGTTGCGGGTGCCGCCGGGTTCGGCCGTGTCACGGGCCCTGCGAGAACGGCGGGGAGTGCTCTCCGTGCTGGTGTCACGTTCGTCGGGAAAACCCATGCGGCGACATTACCGTGAAGGCGGTCATGAATAACCGAAGTCCTGGGTCCACCAAGGTCCGCCGGGACCGGCCACCACACCGACGCCGATGGACTCGATACGGCAGTTGAGGATGTTCTGGCGGTGGTCGGCGCTGTCGAGCCAGCCGCGGACCGCCTCTTCCGGCGAGGTGTAGCCGCGGCCGATGTTCTCGGCGGCGCCCATCCGGTATCCGGCGCGCTCCATCCGGTCCCACGGTGACGAGCCGTCGGGGGAGTCATGGGTGAAGCGGCCGCTCTCCGCCATCTCGATGGAGTGCGCGCGGGCCGAGCGGGTCAGCCTGGCGTCCGTCCGGAGCGGGCCGCAGCCGCGCTTGGCCCTGGCGGCGTTGGTGAGGCTGACGACCTTGGCCGCCATCGCCGGCGACACCTCGACGGTCTGCTCGCCGAGCACCCGAGTGGGGTCCTCCGCGGTGTAGCCGGGCACCGTGTTCTTGTCCGGGCGCTTGGTGGGCCGGATGCTGGCCCTGCCGCGCGGGATCCCGGTGGTGGTCTCCCTCGCGATGCGCCCGGCGTACGGCTGCGCCTTCTTGGGCTTGGGCGTGGCCTTGACCTTGGCCGCGGCGGCGGGCGGGGCCGTCTCGTTGAGATAGATGTGGTCGGCGGGATCCGCCTCGTCGGTCATCCGCCCGATCAGCACGCCCGTGAAGAGGACCGCCATGAGGCACGCGAGCACCCCCAGATGGTTCCGGCGCCGTGCGCTCCGCTGGGTTTGCCGGGTGAGAGAGTTGTGCCACATGCCGCAGTCAACGATAGAGATGTCTGGTCCTGGGAAAGAAGGGATCCCAGGGAACCGAAATCGAACCGTTCTGTGTCAGGTAGACTCGCCTTCGGGTTACCAGTCTTTTGACCAGCACCCTTAAGTGCGGGTAGCCTAATCAATCGTTGTGTGCATAGGTCCAGCGAGACCAATGCGCGGCGCGTCCGGCGTCATCTCCCATCATCAGCCCATCGGGCGGGGAGACGGAAGGTCCGGGCCGTCGTGTGCCCGCACCGACCGACCCTAGAGCTGTCGCTTCCGACAGCGCCGAAGACGCGAGCATAAGAAGGCTACGACCGTGCGCACGTACTCACCGAAGCCCGCCGACGTCCAGCGTCAGTGGTACGTCATCGACGCGACCGATGTCGTGCTGGGCCGGCTGGCCAGCCACGTCGCGATCCTGCTCCGCGGCAAGCACAAGCCGATCTTCGCCAACCATGTCGACACCGGTGACTTCGTGGTCGTCATCAACGCGGACAAGATCGCGCTCACCGGCAACAAGCGTGAGCAGAAGAAGGCTTACCGTCACTCGGGTTACCCGGGCGGTCTGCGTTCCGTCAGTTATGGCGAGCTCATGGACAAGCGGCCGGACAAGGCCGTCGAGAAGGCCGTCAAGGGCATGCTGCCGAAGAACTCCCTCGGCCGGAAGATGGCCAAGAAGCTGAAGGTCTACGCGGGGTCCGAGCACCCGCACCAGGCCCAGCAGCCGGTGCCGTTCGAGATCACCCAGATCGCCCAGTAGTTTCCGAAAGATTTAGAGGAGAACCGTGGCTGAGCCCACCGGTGTCGAGACGGCCGTCGAGGCCGAGGTGGAAGGCTTCTCCGGCGAGGAGTTCCCTTCCGAGTACACCACCGAGTCCACCGCCAGCGCTGACGCTCCCGTGCGTAAGCCCGTCACCACGGGCAACTCGTACGGAACCGGCCGCCGGAAGGAGGCGATCGCCCGCGTGCGCATCGTCCCTGGCACCGGCAAGTGGACGATCAACGGTCGTTCGCTGGACACCTACTTCCCCAACAAGGTCCACCAGCAGATCGTCAACGAGCCCTTCGTGGTGCTCGGCGCCGAGGAGGCGTTCGACGTCATCGCGCGCATCGACGGTGGCGGCGTGACCGGCCAGGCCGGCGCGCTCCGCATGGGCCTGTCCCGAGCGCTGTCGATCCTTGATGTCGATGTCAACCGAGCGCCTCTCAAGAAGGCCGGCTTCCTCACCCGTGACGCCCGCGCCACGGAGCGGAAGAAGTACGGTCTCAAGAAGGCCCGTAAGGCTCCGCAGTACAGCAAGCGCTAAATTGGCGCGCCTTTTCGGCACCGACGGGGTTCGTGGGGTCGCTGGCCGCGATCTCACGGCGGAGCTCGCCATGGACCTTTCGGTCGCGGCGGCTCACGTCCTCGGCGATGCGGGCGCGTTCACGGCCACAGGACGTCGTCCTGTGGCCGTCGTAGGCCGGGACCCGCGTGCCTCGGGGGAGTTCCTCGAGGCCGCCGTGGTCGCCGGCCTTGCGTCGTCCGGAGTGGATGTGCTGCGCCTCGGCGTGCTGCCCACCCCGGCCGTCGCCTACCTCACCGCCGCGCTCGGCGCCGACATCGGCGTCATGCTGTCGGCCTCGCACAATCCGGCGCCGGACAACGGCATCAAGTTCCTGGCCCGCGGCGGCTACAAGCTGTCCGACGCGGTCGAGGACGAGATCCAGCGCCGGCTCGGCGAGGACTGGACCTTTCCCGTCGGCTCCGCCGTGGGCCGGGTCCGCGACGCGTACGGTGAGGCCGACCGTTACATCTCCCATGTGCTGACCAGCGTCAGCGGCCGGCTCGACGGGCTCGACATCGTGGTCGACTGCGCTCACGGCGCGGCCCACATGGTCGCCCCCGAGGCGCTGGTGCGGTCCGGAGCCAGGGTGGAGGCGATCGGCGCGCGGCCCGACGGCCTCAACATCAACGCCGGCTACGGCTCCACCCACCTGCCCAAGCTGCAGCAGGTGGTCGTCTCGCGCGGCGCCGACCTCGGCATCGCCTACGACGGCGACGCCGACCGCTGCCTGGCGGTCGACCACACCGGTGCGATCCTCGACGGTGACCAGATCATGGCGATCCTCGCGGTCGACATGCACGCCGAGGGCACGCTGGCCAAGGACACCGTGGTCACGACCGTGATGTCCAACCTGGGCTTCAAGCTGGCCATGCGCGATACGGGCATCAACGTGGTGGAGACCGCGGTGGGCGACCGCTACGTGCTCGAACGCATGAAGGCCGACGGCTACAACCTCGGTGGCGAGCAGTCGGGTCACGTCATCATGCTCGACCACGCCACCACCGGAGACGGTCTGCTCACCTCGCTGCACCTGCTCTCGGTCGTGGCCAGGTCGGGCAAGTCGCTGCGTGAGCTGGCCGCGGTGATGACGCCGCTGCCGCAGATCCTGATCAACGTCAAGGACGTGGACCGGGGCAAGGCGTCGGTGCCCGAGCTCACCGAGGCCGTCGCGCTGGCGGAGAAGGAGCTGGGCGAGACCGGCAGGGTGCTGATCAGGCCCAGCGGCACCGAGCCGATGATCCGCGTGATGGTCGAGGCCTCGTCCGAGGAGCACGCCTCCGAGGTCGCGGGCCGGCTGGCCGACGTGGTGCGGGCCGCCTGCGTCTGAGGTCTTCACTGTGAGGGGCACGGCACCGCCGTGCCCCTCACGCGTATTCTGCGGCTGGTGAGCGTGACTGTGCTGATCACCGGTGGGCGGGCCCCTGTGGCGTTGGACCTGGCCAGGAAGTTCGCCAGGTCGGGCGTGCGGGTCGTGGTGGCCGAGAGTTCGCGGGCGCAGCTCTGCGCGCGGTCGGCGGCCGTGGCGGTGAGCCATCGGGTGCCGCCGCCCAACCGTGCCCCCGAGGCGTTCGCCGACGCGCTGGCCGACATCGTCAAGCTGGAGGGTGTGCGGCTGGTCGTGCCCACCTGCGAGGAGATCTTCTGGGTCGCCCGGGGGCGGAAGCGGCTGCCCTGCGAGGTGCTGGCCGAGCCGCTCGGGACGCTGCGGGCGTTGCACAGCAAGTGGGAGTTCGTCCAGCTGGCGAAGGGGTTCGGGCTGCCGGTGCCGGAGACGGTGCTGGTGACGTCGCAGGACGACCTGGTGGGGGTCCGACGGCCCTTCGTGCTAAAGCCGGTTTTTTCGCGCTTTGGTACGAAGGTGCGGGTGGTGCGGGGAAATATCGCGTTAAGGGCGGGCGAGGGGCCCTGGGTGGCTCAGGAGTTGCTCGACGGGGAGCAGATCTGCACGTACTCCGTGGCCGTCAAGGGCAGGGTGGTGGCTCATGCCGCCTACGCGGTGGAGTTCACGGCTTCCGGGGCCTGTGTCAGTTTTGAGCCGGTGGAGCATGCCGAGGTGGACGCCTGGGTGACGCGGTTCGTGGAGCGGACTGGGTTCAGCGGGCAGATCGCCTTCGACTTCATGGCCGGCGACCGGGTGGTGCCGATGGAGTGCAATCCGCGGGCCACCAGCGGGGTCCATCTTCTGGGCGACGAGCTGGCCGGGGTGTTGCTCGGTGACCTGCCGGACGAGCCGCTGCGGCCCGCGCCCGGCGCGCGGGCGATGATCGGGCTGGCGATGCTCGGCTTCGGGCTGGCCGGCGTGCGGTCCTGGCCGGAGTTGCGCCGGTGGGCGAGCGTGGTGTCGTCCACTGACGACGTGATCGCGGTGAAGGGTGATCGGGGGCCGTTCGTGGCGCAGTTCGGGGTGCTGTGGGAGAACTGGATCCGCTCGCTGTGGACGCGGCGGTCGCTGATCGAGTGTTCGACGTACGACATCGAGTGGGACGGTCGGTGAAGGCCGAGCTGTACACGAGGGATGACCTCGGCGAGCTGCCCTGGCCCGAGACCGAGGACGGCGCCTATGCGCGGGCCTACCTGGTGCCGCTGGTCGAGGGCGGGACCGAGGCGTACGTCGGCAATGTGGCCACGACCTACGGGGTCCTGCTGGTGGACGGGCGCGTGGTGCTGCCGGTGTCGGTCAACGACGGTGAGCAGGGGAACGCGTGGGTGTGCTCGCCGTACACGCATTATGTGACCTATGCCGGTGAGGAGCTGCGCGTGCTTCGTAGCGGGGTGCTGCGCGCGGTGCTGGCGGCGGCGCTGTCCGCGTTGGGGGCGCTGTGCCGGTGGGCGGAGCTGGACCGGGTGGTGCTGGTCAACAACTGGCTGCTCTCCACGAACCTCTATCCGGCGATCGAGCCCGCCCATGAGCAGGCGGCCATCCGGTTCCTGCGCGAGCGGTTCCCCGGGCACGCCGTCGGGTTCTGCTCGGTGAACCGGCGGATCGACGGCTGTGTGATGGTGCCGGGGCGGCGGATCTACCTGGTGCGGCCGGGGGAGCAGGGGGCCCGGCAGCGCAAGAAGTGGCGGCGTGATCTGCGGCTGATCGAGCGCCGGGGGTATGAGGTGGTGCGGCCGCGCGAGGATGACGCGGCTCGGGTGGTCGAGCTTTATAACCTGCTTTATCTGGATAAATACTCGCGGAACAATCCGCAGTTCACCGAGCGGTTCGTCCGCGAGACCATGCGGGCGGGGACGATCACTTACTGGGCGCTGGCCAGGGACGGGCGGATCTCCGGGGTGCTCGGCTACTTCCACCGTGACGGGACGCTGACCACGCCGATCTTCGGGTACGACACCGCGCTGCCGCAGCAGGTCGGGCTGTATCGGATGCTGAGCGCGCTGGTCTATCAGATCGCGGTGGACGAGGGGCTCGCGGTCAACGACAGTGCTGGTGCGGGGGAGTTCAAGCGGCTGCGCGGCGGGGTGCCGGAGATCGAGTACCGGGCCGTGCATGTCGGGCATCTGCCGTGGCGGCGTCGTACGGGCTGGGTGGTGCTGGCCTGGCTGCTGAACACGGTCGCGGTGCCGATCATGCGGCGTTACGAGCTTTGAGGGAGTGGGATGGGGAGCGATCTGCTGGCTCAGGTGTTCGCCGCCTGTGAGCGTACGCCGGGGGCGACGGCGATCGTGGGGGCGCGGGGGCGGGAGCTGACGTTCGGCGGGCTGCGCGAGCGGGCGCTGCGCATCCGCGACCGGCTGGTGGCCGAGGGGCTCGCGCGCGGGGACGGCGTGCTCTACGCCGTCGAGCCGTCGCCGGACGCGATCGCCGTGGCGCTGGGCGTGGTCGCCGCAGGTGGGGTGCTGGTGCTCGCCGATCCCGGTCTCGCGCCGGAGATCCTCCAGGCCCGGCTCCGGCTGGCCCGGCCGGGCTGGGTGGTGGCGGGGTCGCTGCTGTACGCCGTCACGTCGTTCGCGCCGCTGCGCGCCCTGGCCAGGCGCCGGGGCGTGCTCCTGCCCGACCTCCGCGATCCGCTGCCGGAGCTGGAGCTGCGTCACGCCTACACCGGTCGCCGGCTGCCCGGCGTGCCCAGGGACGCCGTACGCTTACGCGGCCTGAACGGACCGCTGACCGGTACCGTCACCGGCGACGTGGACGATCCGGCGGCGGTGATCTTCACCTCCGGCACCACCGCGCACCCCAGGGCCGTCGTGCACACCCGCGCGTCCCTCGCCGCCGGGCTGGAGATCTTCAGGGACCGCTTCCCCGTCGAACCCGGCGACGTCGTCCACACCGACGGCCTGATGCTGGGCCTGCCCGCGCTCATCGGCGGCGCCACCTGGTCGATGCCCGGCCAGGACAAGCTGATCTTCGAGCGCCGGGTGACCCACCTGTACTGCGTGCCCGTCGAGCTGGCCGCCCTCGTCGAGCGGGTGGAACGGCTGCCGGAGAGCCTGCGCCACCTGCTGCTCGGCTCGGCTCCCGCGCCGCCGGCCGTACTGCGGAAGGCGATCGCCGCCGCGCCGGGCGCGGAGGTGCTGAGCATCTACGCGATGACGGAGGCGCTGCCCATCGCACTGGCGAGCGCGGCGGAGAAGCTGGCCTGCGCGGAGGGAGACCTGCTCGGCGCACCGCTGCCGGGCGTCGGCGTGCGGTTCACCGAGGACCAGGAGCTGATCGTCAGCGGCCCGCACCTGGCGCGCGGCTACCTGGGCGAGCCGCCGCACGACGAGGTGGCCACCGGCGACCTGGTACGTCTGGACGGACAGGGCCGCCTCGTGTTGCTCGGCCGGAAGAAGGACATGATCCTTCGCGACGGGTTCAACATCTACCCGAGCCTGTACGAACCGGCCATCGCGGCGCTGCCCGGCGTGGCCGACGCCGCTATCGTCGGCCTGGCCGATCCGGTCACCGGCGACGAGGAGGTCGTGCTGGCGCTGGTGCCGGGCGACGGCTTCCAGGAGGCGGCCGTACGCGCCCGGCTGCCCGCGCTGGTCGACGTGGGCGCGCTGCCCGACCGGATCGCGGTGCTCGCGGACTTCCCGCGATCCAGCAGGCGCAAGCTCGACCGGGCGGCGCTGCGTGCGGCTATTCGTCGCCCGTGAGGGCGAAGACGCGCAGCCGCTGTCCCGCCCAGAGCACCGCGCCCAGCGTCACGATGATCAGCGCCGGCACGGCGAAGCCGAGCGTCACGTTGGTCTTCAGGAACGGGTTGTCGGAGATCTGGTCGGCGATCGTGTTGGCCCACTGCTGGATGGAGAACTTCTGCGCCCCCGGTACGAACGAGCCGACCAGCGTCTCCCACAGCAGCGCGTAGATGATCCCGATCGTGACCGCGTGCCGGGTGATGATGCCGAGCAGCAGGAACACCGCGGCGTAGGCGATGCCCGCGACCAGCGCGCCGAGTGCGAAGCCGACCGCGAGGTCGTCTTCGTTGCCCACCAGCAGCCAGGCCGCGAAGTACGTCGGGACCGCCGCGAACACCGCCAGCAGCGAGGCGCCCACCAGGAACTTCGTCTGCGCGATGACCGGCCGGGAGATCGGCTTGGACATCAGGTGGATGATCGTGCCGTCGTCGATCTCCGGGGCGATCACCCCGGTCCCCGCGATGAGGCCGAGCAGCGGGAGCATCGTGCCGATGGCGAACTTCTCCATCAGCAGTTCGGCCGAGTGCGGGTCGTTGGCGCCGCCGAACAGGCGCAGCATGACCGCCAGGGCGATCAGCGCCAACGGCAGCAGAAGCAGCAGGACAATCCGGCGCCTGCCTAGCAGCGCCCGGTAGGTGATCCCTGCAACGACCGTGTTCATCAGGTACTCCTGTTGATCAGGTAGGCGAACACGCTCTCCAGGTCCTCGTCGGCGGGGGAGACCTGGTGCAGGTGGATGCCTTCGGTGCGGGCGACGCGTGGCAGCAGTCGCGCGAAGCGCCGGAACTCGGTCGCCTGGACTTCCAGCCCGTCGGGGCCGAGTGCCACGCCGCCCGCCGAGCTGTCGAGCATCAGGGCGGCCGCGAGCTTCCGGTCGTCACTCGACCGGATCCTGAACAGGTGCGGCCGGTCGGTCATCAGCCGGCGGATCTCGCGGAAGTTGCCCGAGGCGGCGTGCCTGCCCGCGACCAGTACCTCGATCTGCTGGGCGACCCGCTCGACCTCTTCCAGGATGTGCGAGCTGAACAGGATCGTCTTGCCCGCCGTGCCCATCGCGCGGATCAGGTCCATCAGGTGCATCCGCTGGCGCGGGTCCATGCCGTTGAACGGCTCGTCGAGCAGCAGCACCGGCGGGTCGTGGACGAGCGCGGCGGCGACCTTCACCCGCTGGCGCATGCCCTTGGAGTAGGTCTCGACGCGGCGGTCCTTGGGCTCCTCCATCTCGACCGTGGCCAGCGCCTTGCGGGCGGCCTCGACCGGATCGGCCAGGCCGTGCAGCCTGGCGGCGGACAGAACGAACTGCCAGCCGGTGAGGAACCCGTAGACACCTTCCCGTTCAGGAACCAGGCCGATGTTCCGGTAGATGTGGTGATTTTTCCAGATCTGGGTGCCGTCCATCGTCACTGTGCCGCCCGAGGGGGCCAGGAACCCGGCCATCATGTGCAGCAGCGTCGACTTGCCCGCGCCGTTGGGACCGAGCAGGCCGGTGACGCCGGGACCGATCGTCATCGTGACGTCGTTGACCGCCACCACGTTGCCGTACCAGCGCGAGACCTGTGCGAGTTCGATGTTCATCGGGCGGCCGCCTTCCGGTAGCGCGCCGCGAGCGCCCCCAGTCCGATCGCGATGAGCACGACCACGATGATCGCCGGGGCGGGCCCCGGCGGGTAGCCGCTGCCGTCCAGCGCGTTGGACGTGGTGTTGAACAGCCACACCTGTACGGCGTCGACCAGCCAGAACGGGTGGATCAGCCAGGCCCAAGCGGCAGCCGACCGGTAGCCCGACGAATCCAGCGCGGCGAACATGATCGGGGTGGAGGCCGAGGTCAGCAGGTAGACGGCGATGATGGAGGCGACGCCGAGCCCGCGCCTGGGCGTCAGCGAGGCGATGGCCAGGCCGAACGACGACAGCAGGATCGACAGCAGCAGTGCCATGGCCATGGCCCCGAGGTATTCCTTGGTCTGCGGCGGCCCGTCGAGGTCGATGAGCAGCTCGCCCACGTAGATCAGCGTCAGCGGCACGGCGATCAGCAGGAACAGCGCCACGGTCATGGCGGTGACCTTGGCGGTCACGTACTCGGTGATCGTGACCGGACGTGACAGATACAGGGGCAGTACCCGGTGGCGCAGGTCGGGCGCGACCACCGTCGGGGCCTGCGAGGCCAGGAAGATCGCCAGGACCGTCTGCATGTAGACCGCGAAGCCGGTGTAGCTCATGCCGTGCTGCTTCAGCAGGGCCATCATCGCGATCGACACGATCGCGGGCAGCAGCATGATGAAGGCCAGGGCGAATGGCATGATCTTGCTGCGTGCCGTACGGCCGAGGCCGAAGACGCCGCGCAGGCTGTGGACGGTCAGGGCGCGCGTCGAGTAGCCGCGGCCGAGTCGCGGACCGTCGTAATGGCGGTAACCGATGTCATAGATCTCAGACATTCGCCGCCTCCTCCCTGAAGACGTCCTCGATGCGATGGCGGCCCTGCTCCAGCCGGATCAGGCAGAGGTCGAGATCGACGGTCGCGTCACGGATCGCGTCGAACGTCTCCGGACCCGTCACCTCGACCACCAGCAGGCGGCCGTGCTGGGTGGCGGAGTGGCCGAGCTCGGACAGCCGCTCGGCGAGCGGCTGCGTGCCCTCCTCGACCTCGACCGTGACGGTCTGCGTGGCCTGGGTGAACTCGGCGATCGCGGACGAGCGCAGCAGCCGGCCCGCGTCGATGACGATCACGTGGTCGCAGATCCGCTCCAGCTCGCCGAGCAGGTGCGAGGTGACGAGCACGCTGATGCCGAAGTCGGTGCCGATGCGCCTGATCAGCGACAGCATCTCGTCGCGGCCACGCGGATCGAGCCCGTTGGTCGGCTCGTCGAGGAAGATCAGCTTGGGGTCGTGCACGAGCGCCTGGGCCAGCTTGACGCGCTGCTTCATGCCGGTGGAGTAGCCGCCGATGGCGCGGTAGCGCTCCTCGGCCAGTCCCACGTGGCGCAGCACGTCGGCGGCGCGCTCTCGGGCGGCCGTGCGCGGCAGCCCGGACATCTGGGCGAGGTGGACGACCAGCTCGGTGGCGGACACGTCAGGGGGGAGACAGTCGTGCTCGGGCATGTAACCGACGAACCTGCGGATCTCGGCGCCCTGCGTGGTCACGTCGAGATCGAGCACGCGCGCGCCGCCCCCGGTCGGTGGCAGTAAGCCCAGCAGGATCTTGATCAGCGTCGACTTGCCCGCGCCGTTCGCCCCGACCAGGCCGGTGACGCCGGACCCGACGTTGACCGTCAGCTGGTCGAGTGCCGTGACGGTCGGGAAGCGTTTGGTCAGCCCCTCGGTAGCGAGGATGTGCATGATCTGGACCCTACTGGCCGGGGGTGGGGTGTGGCCTCGTTCACACGGATGAACGATGTCCTACTTGAGGCCAGAATTTCCGCTGGACCGCGAGGGTGACGGTGCCCGCGATGAGCATGCCGACGATGTTCAGCGCGAGCTGCGCGACCGACCCCGCGACCTCGTCCCAGTCACTGAGCGCCAGCGCCACGGCCACGTAGCCGGCGGCGGGGACCGTGGTGACCGAGATGAAGACGCCGATCAGGGCAGACGACTTGCCGGCCGTGATCGACAGCACCCCGGCCGCGCCCGCCAGCAGCGCCACGATGAACGACCAGCGGTCGGGCTTGACGATGAACTGGACCTCCTCGTTGACCCGCAGATTGGACAGGTCGATCCAGCCCATCCAGCGCGAGACCAGCGCGCAGGCGAACGTGATCGCGATCGCCACCGCGAATCCGATGACCAGGGTCTTGGCCGAGGTGATGATCAGATGGCCGCGGAAGCGGAGCAGGCCGAAGCAGATGGCCGCGATCGCGCCGAACTCGGGGCCGAGCACCATCGCGCCGACGATCAGGATGGGGGAGTTCTGCAGGACGCCGATGCCCGCGAGCTGCGTGGCGATCGCGAGGAAGGCCAGGTACGCCCATGTGATGCGCGACTCGGCCTGCACCTTGTGGGCGAGCTCCTCCCAGACGACCGCGTCGTCGGGGTCGCCGGGAGCCTCCTCGACGGCGTCCGCGGCCACCTTGGACAGGGCCAGGTGGATCTGCTCGACGGCGATGGACCCTTCGTCCTGCACCCACTTGAGCCTGCTGATCACCTCGTTGGCCGCCTCGCGGGCGACGTCGCAGAGGATCAGATCGCCGGCCGGCTCGCGGGCCGCGCCGGGCAGCACGGCGACGTTGGTGACGCCCGTGCACTCGTCGAGCACGGTCGTCACCTCGCCGGTACGGGCGGACGGGCAGATCAATCGCAGATGTAGCACCGGGTCATTCTTGTCGATCGGATGTTGATGATGTGTTGACAGTGGTACGCGAGGGTTTTTCGCATGAGGGAGACGTTCAGGTGCCACGACGAGGGCGAGGACTGCTGGTTCGCCGACATCGACGATCAGGGGTGCGCGGGCAGGTTCGCCGCCTACCTGTTCGAGGAGGCGTTCAGGTTCGGCGAAGCCGTACCCGCCTGACGGAGTGGTCGGCGCCTTTCTGCATGACCAGGCTGGCGCGGCCGCGCGTGGGGGCGATGTTCTCGACCAGGTTGCGCTCGTTGATGTCGCGCCAGACGTTGACCGCGAACTCCGTCGCCTCCTCGTCGGACAGGTCGGCGATGTACTTGAAGTACGACTGGGGGTCTTCGAAGGCGGTGCGGCGGAGCTTGTGGAAGCGGTCGACGTACCAGGCCCGGATGTCCTCCACCTTGGCGTCGACGTAGATCGAGAAGTCGAAGTAGTCGTTGACCGCCAGGGACGTGGGCGGGGCGGGCTGAAGCACGTTCAACCCCTCGATGATCAAGATATCCGGATTTTTCACCACTTGTTTTGCGCCAGGGACTATGTCGTATTCGAGGTGGCTGTAGACCGGGGCGTGCACCTCGGACTGCCCGGCCTTGACCTCGGCCACGAACCTGACCAGCGCCCTGCGGTCGTAGCTCTCCGGAAATCCCTTGCGGTGCATGATCCCCTTGGATTCCAGCACCGCGTTGGGGTAGAGGAAGCTGTCGGTGGTGAGCAGCTCCACGTGCGGGTGTTCCGGCCAGCGGGCCAGCAGCGTGTGCAGAAGCCGCGCCGTCGTCGATTTCCCGACCGCGACGCTGCCCGCGATGCCCAGGATGTACGGCACGCGCTGCCCCGGATGCTCGAGAAAGGCGTTCAGCACGTTACTGCGTTGTTTGGACCCGGTGAAGTGGAGATTCAGCAGCCGGGTCAAGGGGAGGTAGATGTCGGTGACCTCGGTGAGGTCGATGGGATCGTCGACGCCACGCAGCTCTTCCAGCTCTGCCGCGGTGAGAGTCAAGGGCGTGTTCTTGCGGAGTTCGCTCCACTGCTCCCTGCTCAGTTCAACGTAGCCGTTGTTCACCTTGGCAGCGTAGCGACGACGTCCAAACGCGCTCTCGACGGGTGCCAATCTTTGTCCACAGCCTGTGGATAAAGACATGGGATTACTTGGTCGCAGTTCTGGGTATGGGTGGCGGCTCCCGCCTGGGATCTCGGTGAAACGGGGCATGCGGCGATTTGTCAGAGGCTACTGTTCGGATACCGAGCCCTGGGAGGCCTTGTGGATCGTCGTCGCTTTCTGACCAGAGCAGGTCTGGCCGCCGCGGCCGGCATCGCCGGGCCGTTCGCCGGAGTCGCCTGCGCGGGCGCCAGAGGCGGCGTCGCCCTGGCGACCGGGTACGGACCGCTGAAGGCGGTGCGCGACGCGCGTGACGGGAAGGTCCGGCTGCACCTGCCCGAGGGGTTCAAGTACCGCTCTTTCAGCCCGGCGGGCAGCAAATACTCCGACGGCTCCATCGTGCCGGGCAAGCACGACGGGATGGCCGCGTTCCGCGGCCCGCGCGACACCGCGATCCTGGTGCGCAACCACGAGGTCGCCGGGCCGGTCGGCGCGTTCGGGGACAAGGACAAGGCCTACGACCCGGCGGCCGGCGGCGGCACCTCGACCCTCCAGGTCACCCGTTACGGCGAGGTGCTCAAGAGCGCCCCGTCGCTGAACGGCACCATGATGAACTGCTCGGGCGGCCCCATGCCCTGGAACGCCTGGGTGAGCTGCGAGGAGACCGTCAACGGCCCCGACGTGGCCAACGACTTCAACGGCAACGACAACAGCAAGCTGACCCGCAAGCACGGCTACATCTTCGAGGTGCCGGTGTCGGGCACCTCCAACGCCAAGCCGATCAAGGCGGCCGGCCGGTTCGCGCACGAGTCGGCCGCGTTCGACCCGCAGGCCGGGGCCCTCTACCTGACCGAGGACTGCTTCGCGTTCGCCTCCGGCTTCTACCGCTACACGCCGCCGAAGCACCCGCTCAAGGCGGGGCGGCTGCTCGACGGCGGCCGGCTGCAGATGCTCGCGATCAAGGGCTCCCCGCACAAGGACCTGTCCAAGGGGCAGCGGGCCGGCGTCACGTACAACACGGTATGGGTGACCATCGACGACCCCGACCCCACCTTCACCGGCAAGCCGTCGAACGACGATGCCGTCCAGGCCGTCGGCAAGCAGGGCCGGGCCGAGGGCGCGGCGATCTTCTCCCGGCTCGAAGGGGCCATCTACCACCAGGGCGTCGTGTACTTCTGCTCCACCCAGGGCGGCGCCACCGCCGAGGGTGACACGCCGCCGTCCGGGTTCGGCAAGGGACGCGGGCAGGTGTGGGCGTACGAGACGTGGACCGGGCGGCTCAGGCTCGTGTACGAGTCGCCGCGCTCGTCCGTGCTGGACCTGCCCGACAACGTGACGGCCAGCCCCCGCGGCACGCTGGTGCTCTGCGAGGACGGCGACGGCGACAACTTCCTGCGCGGCCTCACCAAAAAGGGAGAGATCTTCGACTTCGCCCGCCTGGAGCCGGTGGAAGGAGACCCGGGCGCGGAGTTCGCGGGCTCCACCTTCGGCCCCGGCGGTCACACCCTGTACGTCAACATCCAGTCCAAAGAGGGCATGTCCTTCGCCATCTGGGGACCCTGGCAGCGGGGCTCGTTCTAGACGGCCAGCTCCGCGACCGCGGCGGCCACCTGGTCCACCTCCTCCTCGGTGTTGTAGTAGTGCGGTGACAGGCGCAGGCACCAGTCGACGTCCTTGTCGCCGAAGTCGAACTGGGCGAACTCCCGGAAGCTGAGCGCCGAGTTGATCCGCCGTGCGTCCATCGCCGCCTTGAACGGCTCCGGCTGCCAGCCCTCGATGGTGAAGGTGACGATGGCGCCCAGCTCAGGGCCCTGTTCGAGCACCCGTGCCCCCGGAACGGCGTCGAGCAGGTCACGCAGCCGGGCGGCGAGCGCGGGCGAGCGGCGCGCGATGGCCTCGACGCCGATTCCGCGGGCGTAGCGGGCGGCGGCCGCGCAGCCCAGCACGGTCGCGTACGGGAACTCCCACTCCTCGAACCGCGAGGCCGACTTGGCGGGCTGGTAGCGGTCCGGCCCGGTCCAGCGCGCGCCGTGCATGTCGATGAACAGTGGCTCGTAGCCCGCCTTGAGTACCCGGTCCGACACGTACAGGAAGCCCGAGCCGCGCGGTCCGCGCAGGAACTTCCGGCAGGTGGCGGTGAGCAGGTCGCAGCCGATCTCGGCCACGTCGATGGGGCGCTGGCCGATCGACTGGCAGGCGTCGACCATGTACAGCAGGTCCAGTTCGCGGCAGTGGCGGCCGATCTCGGCGACCGGCTGGACCAGCCCGGAGTTGGTGGGGATGTGGGTGGCGCTCACCAGCCGGGGGCGGTGCACCCGCATGAGCCTGGCCATCGCCGCCACGTCCACGCCGCCCTCCGGCGCGTCCGGCGCGTGCACGACCCGCACGCCGAAGCGCTTGCGCAGGGACAGGAACGCGATCTGGTTGGAGATGAAGTCGTTGCGCGTGGTCAGGATGACGTCGCCGGCCTCGAACGGGATCGCGGACAGGGCCGTGGCGAAGGCGTGGGTGGCGCTACCGGCGAACGCGATGTTCTCCGGATGGCAGTTGATCAGGCCGGCGAGCTCCGCGTAGAACTCGCGGACCTGGCCGGCGCGGGCGGCCGCCGCCTCGTAGCCGCCGATCTGGGCTTCCAGTCGCAGGTGGTCGACCATCGTGGCCAGCACCGGAGCGGCCAGCAGCCCGCATCCGGCGTTGTTGAAGTGCACGACCTGCTTACACCCTGGAGTGTCGGCTCGCAGGGCCTCGACGTCGAGTAGCGGTTCAGAGCTGCTATTGAAAGCGCTATTATCCAGTTTCATGTCGGATAGTAGCAGTTCGGCGGAGCTGGCAGTGCGGCTGCGTGCCCTGCTGTCCGGGATGGCGCCGGGTGACCGCCTGCCCAGCAGCCGCGACCTGGTCCAGCGCTACCGGGTGGGCCCGGTGACCGTGTCGCAGGCCATCGCCGCGCTGGCCGCCGAAGGCGCGGTGATCACCCGGCCGGGCAGCGGCACGTTCGTGGCGCCGCGCGCCAGGAAGGGCGCCGCGGTCGCCGACACCGCCTGGCAGACGGTCGCGCTCACCGACCGGGCCGTGGACACCCGCTCACTGACCGACGCGCTCGGCCCGCCACCCGCCGGGACGATCATGCTGGACGGCGGCTACCTGCATCGATCGCTGCAGCCGACGCGGGCACTGACCGCGGCACTGGGCCGCGCGGCCCGCCGCCCCGACGCGTGGGACCGCGCGCCCGCGGCCGGCCTGGCGCCGTTGCGCGCCGTGTTCGCCACCATGGCGGGTGGCGGCGTCACCCCGGACGACGTGCTGATCACGGCGGGCGGGCAGAGTGCGCTGTCGATGGCGTTCCGCGCCATCGTCGGCCCCGGCAACCCGGTGCTGGTGGAGTCGCCCACCTACCCCGGAGCGATGGCCGCCGCCCGCGCGGCCGGGCTCAGCCCGGTGCCGGTGCCCATGGACGCCGACGGTCTGCGGCCCGATCTGCTGGCCGAGGCGTTCGAGCTGACCCGCGCGCGGGTGCTGTACTGCCAGCCGGCCCACCACAACCCGACCGGCGCGGTGCTGGCGCCCGAGCGGCGCCGTCAGGTGGTCGAGGTGGCCAGGGCGGCGGGTGCGTTCGTGATCGAGGACGACTTCGCCCGGCACCTCGGCCATGGCGGGCCCGTGCCGCCTCCGCTGGTGGCCGACGACCGTGACGGCACCGTCGTCTACCTGACCTCGCTCACCAAACCGGCCGCGCCGAGCCTGCGCATCGGGGCGCTGATCGCGCGCGGGCCCGTGATGGCGCGGCTGCGGGCGGTCCGCCTGGTCGACGACTTCTTCGTCACCCGGCCGCTTCAGGAGGCCGCACTGGAGCTGGTCAGCTCGCCGGCCTGGGAACGGCACCTGCGCACGCTGGCCACGGCCCTTCGGGAGCGGCGCGGGGAACTGGCCGCCGCCGTCGCGCGCGAACTGCCGGGCTGGACCATCGCGCGGGTGCCCGCCGGTGGGCTGCACCTGTGGGTCCGCCTGCCCGACGGGCTGAGCGACCCGGTGGTCGCCGGCGCCGCCCGGCAGCTCGGGGTCGCGGTCAGCGCGGGCAGCCGCTTCTTCGCCACCGAGGTGCCCGCCGCGTGGCTGCGCCTCGGATTCGCCGCCACGGCCGACGCCGCCGAACTGGCCGAGGGCGTACGGAGGCTGGCAGCCCTCTGTTGAAGGCGGCCAAGCGGTTGTTCATACTCCAAAGCATGCTGTACATCTTCGGTTTTGAGCGGATCGGCGTGGCCGTGAGCGATCTGTACTTCGTCGATCCGAACCCGGGCAAGGGCCAGGAGGGAGCCGAGCACGGCGTACGTCTCGAAATACGGATGCTCGAACGAGGGCAGCTGAAAGGGTCCATCTATTCGGCGCGGCCCATCAACGTCGACCGGCCCATCTGGCGCGTCGACCTGCTGGAATCGGTCGACGGCCGCCCCGGCAGCTTCGACCGGACCCATCACCACCCGGCCTTCACCGAATGGAACCCGGGCCCACGCGTGTTCGACAAGGAGCTGTCGAGTGATCCCCTGACGTGGCTGGCGGGCAAGCTGGCGGATCTGGACGCCGTGCTGGAGAAGGCGGGGGTCGATCGCGACGAGTCGATCGCGGCGGACGTGGCCGCGTTGCGCGGGTGCGTTCCCGAGATCATCGACAGCGTCAGCCGCCTGCTCGCAAGGCTGGGTAAGGGCGAGCTCGGCACGCGGCCCGATGACGGGTCGGCCGACAGCGTCCGGGCCAGTTGGTTGTAGGCGCGCCCGTTAACCTGAGGGGATGATCCTGGGCATCGGCGTGGACGTCGTCGACATCGCGCGGTTCGAGTCGGCGCTGGAGCGCACGCCGGGGCTGCGCGAGCGGCTGTTCACCGAGGTCGAACGGCCGCTCGCGGTGCACTCGCTGGCGGCCAGGTTCGCCGCCAAAGAGGCCGTCGCCAAGGCGCTCGGCGCGCCGAGAGGGCTCGGGCACCTGGAGGCCGAGGTGCGCTGCGACGAGACCGGCAAGCCCGAGCTCCACGTCACCGGCAAGGCCGCCGAAGTCGCCTACGGCCTGGGCGTCAAGCGCTGGCACGTCTCGCTCAGCCATGACGCCGGTGTGGCGATGGCCTACGTGATCGCGGAAGGATAGCTTCGGATCATGCCTACCGCCTACACCGCCGACCAGATCAGGACCGCCGAGCGCGCGCTGATGGCGCGACTGCCCGACGGCACGCTCATGGACCGCGCCGCCGCCGGCCTGGCCGCCGTCTGCGCCGGCCTGCTCGGCAAGGTGTACGGCACGCGCGTCCTGCTGCTCATCGGCAGCGGTGACAACGGCGGCGACGCCCTCTACGCCGGAGCCCGGCTGGCCGGACGCGGCGCCCGGGTCGAGGCCGTCCTGGCGGGCGCCAAGACCCACGAGGCCGGTCTGGAGGCGTTCCGCCGGGCGGGCGGCACCATCGCCGGCCCGGACGCCCTCGACCGGGCCGAGCTGATCGTCGACGGGCTGGTGGGCATCGGGGCGACCGGCGCGTTGCGGGAGCCGTACGCACGGCTGGCCGAGGCGGCCAACACCGCGCCCGGCCTGGTCGTCGCGGTGGACGTGCCCAGCGGCGTCGACGCGAGCACCGGTCAGGTGGCCGGGGCGGCCGTCGCGGCCCAGGTGACGGTGACCATGGGAGCCCGCAAGACCGGGCTGCTCGTCGATCCGGGCGCGAGCTACGTGGGCGAGCTGGAGCTGATCGACATCGGGCTCGACCCCTACCTGCCCGACCCCGACGTGGTGTCGCTCTCCCACCATGACGTCTACGGCCTGCTGAAGCACCCGATGGGCGAGTCCGACAAATACCGCAGGGGCGTCCTGGGTGTAGCGGCGGGCAGTGACCGCTACACGGGCGCCGCCGTGCTCGCCGTGGGCGGGGCGCTGCGCGCGGGCGCGGGGATGGTGCGTTACGTGGGGCCGGCGGAGCCGGTGACCCAGGTACGCGCCCGCTGGCCCGAGGCGGTCATCACCGAGCTGAGCGAGCCGTCGATCGACGAGGTCGGGCGGGTGCAGGCATGGGTGCTGGGACCGGGTCTTGGCACCGGTGACTGGGCGCACGAGCTGGCCGCCAGGGTGCTGGCCAGTGACGTGCCCGTCCTGATCGACGCCGACGCCCTGACCCTGGTCGCCGGGGACAGGGCGCTGCTCCGCCGTACCGCGCCGGTGCTGATCACGCCGCACGCGGGGGAGCTGTCGCGGCTGCTGGGGGCCGACCGCGCGGCGATCGAGGCGGGCCGGCTCGAACACGCCCGCCGGGCGGCGGCGGAGCTGGGCGTGACCGTGCTGCTCAAGGGCTCGACCACGGTCGTGGCCGCGCGGGACCTGCCGGTACGCGTCAACGGGACCGGCACCGCGTGGCTGGCCACCGGTGGCACGGGCGATGTGCTCTCCGGCGTGGCCGGCGCGCTGCTGGCGCAGGGGCTCGACTGCTTCGACGCGGGCTCGTGCGGGGCCTACCTGCACGGGCTGGCGGGGCGGATCGCGGCAGACGACGCCCCGCTGACCGCCGCCGACGTGGCCGAGGCGGTGCCGGCGGCGATCCGCATGCTGCGGGGCGCATCGCGTTCTCCCAGGTGAGCCGGAGGGCGGTCGTCGCCCCAAGAGGGCGAATCGCGCTCGACCACGCGAGTGAGCTGCCAGACTGGAGGGATGACATCCCCGATGGCGACGCCCGCGGAGGCGCGGGTCGATCTGGCCGCGATCAGGCACAACGTGGCACTGCTCAAGGAGCGCGCGGGCGGCGCCGAAGTGCTGGGGGCCGTCAAGGCCGACGCCTACGGGCACGGGCTCGTCCCGACCTCCGAGGCCGTGCTGCAGGGCGGCGCGAGCAGGCTCGGCACCGCCTACATCCGTGAGGCGCTCGCGCTGCGGGCCGGTGGCATCACCGCGCCGCTGCTGTCCTGGATCATCACGCCGGGAGAGCCGCTCGACGAGGCGCTCGAAGCCGAGATCGAGCTGTCGGCGGCCGACGAGGGGCTGCTCGACGAGATCGCCGCTGCGGCGCGGCGCACCGGGCGGACCGCCCGGACGCACCTTGAGGCCGACACCGGCATGAGCAGGGGCGGTTCACCGCTCGCGGCCTGGCCGGGGCTGCTGGCCAGGGCGCTCGCCCTCCAGGCCGAGGGCGTCATCGAGATCGTCGGCCTGTGGTCGCACTTCGCCTGCGCGGACATGCCGGGGCACGGCTCGATCGACCGGCAGATCGAGGCCTTCGAGGCGGCGCTCAAGCAGGCCGAGCAGGCCGGCGCGGCCGGGTCCCACGTCATCAGGCACCTGGCCAACTCCGCCGCGATCCTGACGCTGCCGCGCACCCACTACGACATGGTCCGGCCCGGCATCGCGATGTACGGGCTCAGCCCGGTCCCCGAGCTGGGCGACTTCGGGCTGCGGCAGGCGATGACGCTGGTGGCGCGGATCGCGCTGGCCAAGCGGGTGCCGGAGAGCTCAGGAGTGTCCTACGGACACCTTTATGTCACGAGTTCCGAGACCACGCTTGGCCTGGTACCGCTCGGGTACGCCGACGGGATCCTCAGGCACGCGACGGGGCGGGCGGAGGTGCTGGCAGGCGGCCGCCGCAGGGCGATAGCCGGCCGGGTGTGCATGGACCAGTTCATGATCGACATGGGCGACGACCCGCTGGCCGCGGGGGACGAGGTCATCCTGTTCGGGCCAGGTGGGAGGGGTGAGCCGACCGCTCAGGAGTGGGCGGATAACCTCGGCACGATTACGCATGAGATCGTGACCAGGATCGGTTCGCGGGTGCCGCGGGTGTATAGGGGATCAGGGACATGACGACGACAACACGGCGGAAGGTCGGGATCGCCGGCGCGATCGTCGGTGCCGCTTCGGCCGGTGTGGCCGCCGCGGCACTGGCCAAACGCTACGCGGTGGGCCGCATGAGGCTGCGCCCCGACGCCGAGGCCAGCGAGCGGTTCGGCGAGCTGCGCGGCCGGGACCGCACGCTCATCACCTCCGACAGCACGGCCCTGCACGTCGAGCTCGACGGGCCCGAGGACGCGCCGCTGACCATCGTGTTCTGCCACGGCTACTGCCTGAGCCTGGAGTCGTGGCACTACCAGCGCCGTGACCTGCGCGACAACTACCGCATGGTGCTGTGGGACCAGCGCTCCCACGGCCGCTCCCAGCGCGCGAGCGCCGAGGACAGCACGATCGACCGGCTGGGCGACGACCTGGCCGAGGTGATCGACCGTTTCGTACCCGGCCCGTGCGTGCTGGTCGGCCACTCCATGGGCGGCATGACGATCATGGCGCTGGCCGACCGCCACCCCGAGCTGTTCGGTGACAAGATCCGCGCGGTGTCGCTCATCGCCACCTCGGCGGGCAAGCTGGCCGAGCTCACGCTGGGCCTGCCCGCGCTGCTGTCCAAGGTCGTGCACAAGATCGCTCCGCCGACGATCTCGATGCTGGGCAAGCGGGGCTCGTTCGTCGACAAGACCCGCCACGCGGGCAGCGACATCGCGTTCCTGATGACCCGTCTCATGGGCTTCGGCGACTCCAAGAACGTCAGCCCCACCCTGGTCGACTTCGCCGAGACGATGATCAGGGCGACGCCGACCGAGGTGTTCGCCGACTTCTACCCGGCACTGATGAACCACGACAAGCTGGCCGCCCTCCACGTCCTCGACCCGGTGCCGACCGCGATCCTGGTCGGCGACAAGGACTGGTTGACGCCGCCCGAGCACAGCAAGGCGATCGCCGCCGCGCTGCCCGAGGCCCAGCTCACCGAGGTGCCGGACACGTCGCACCTGATCCAGCTGGAGCGCCCGGGCGTGGTCAACGACGCGCTGCGCGACCTGATCAAGCGAGTGGAGCTGTAGTGGCGGAGAGGCTCCCGACCGCCGAGGACATGCGCGCCTACGGCGCCCGCCTGGCCGGCCTGCTGGGCCCCGGCGACCTGGTCGTCCTGTCCGGCCCCCTCGGCGCGGGCAAGACCACGCTCGTGCAGGGCATCGCCGAAGGGCTCAAGGTACGCGGCCCGATCACCTCGCCCACGTTCGTGATCGCCAGGGTGCACCCGTCGCTCCGGCAGGGCCCGCCACTCGTCCATGCCGACGCCTACCGGCTGGGCGGTGACCTGGAGGTCGACGACCTCGACCTCGACGCCTCGCTCGACGAGTCGGTGACGGTCGTGGAGTGGGGCGAGGGACTCGTCGAGGGGCTGTCCGACGACCGGCTGGAGATCCACATCGACCGTGAGAGTGGCGACGACGCCCGCATCGTGACGCTGCGCGGCGTCGGCGCCCGGTGGGCCGACACGCCGTCCGAACCTGCGGAAAAGTAAAATCCGCCCTGTCTTCCGGCAAAGCTGTCACCCTTGATCTACCTCACCATCGATAGAAAACATGATCATTGGTAAGGGTTCGCCCAGAAAATCTGGGTATCAGGAGGGGCGGCGTCCACTTTTTTGGTGGATGCTTGGTGAAGGACGGCGCGGAGTGGGGTGCGGCGGTGCTCAGGGTCAGGCGAGTCGCGTACGCGGGAGCCATCGTCATGATCGGCGCGGTCGGCTGCTCAGCCTCCGCCCAAACCACACCGACCGCCACACCATCAGCCTCGGCCAGCACCACCCCCACGCTCGGCGCCACTCCGACCGCCAGCAGGAAGCCCATCCTCGTGCAGTTGAGCCCCGCGAAGGTCACCGCGGGTGAGAACTCCAAGGTGTGGATCTTAGCGAACTGCCCGGTCCCCACCGGCGGCCCCGCGCACACGGGCACCGCCGCGTCCAAGGCGTTCCTCAGCGGCGTGCCGCTGACCACCGCGCCGACCGCCGCCACGGCCACGCCCACGCCGACCGGCCGCGTCACGGCCGCCAACCCGTGGGTACGCGGCGAGGCGCAGGTGTCGAGCACCGTCAAGCGCGGCTCCTACCTGGTCGAGGTCAAGTGCGACGGCACCAACGACACCGGCAAGGCCACTCTGCAGGTCGTCAGAGCGACCGCGGACACCTCGGACGACGACACCAAGCCCACCAAGGCACCCCGAGCGGGCGGCGGCGGCACCTTCGGCAAGGACATCGACGACGACTCGGGGATGCCGGTCGGCGGCGTGCTGGCCGGCGTGGCCGTGCTGGCGGCGGCCGGGCTGCTGATCAAGCGCCGCGTCCGGGGTTAGCCGATGGCCCGCCCTGGACGCGTGGTCCTCGCGGGAGCCGTCACCGGGCTGTTGCTGGTCGCGTTCGGCAAGTCCTACCAGAACACCACCAAGACGACCGGCTCCGTCGTGCCCCAGAGCATCGACATCCCGTCGATCGAGGTCGAGGCGCCGCTGATGAAGCTCGGCCTGAGCAAGGACGGCGAGGTCGAGCTGCCGCCGTACGAGAAGCCCAAGATGGCCGGCTGGTACACCGGCAGCGCGGTGCCCGGCGACAAGGGCGCCTCGGTCATCATCGGCCACGTCGACACCAAGACGGCCCCGGCGGTGTTCTACAAGCTCAGGCAGGTACGCAAGGGCGAGATCGTCAAGGTCGAGCGAAGCGACGGCAAGGTCGTCAAGTACAAGGTCGACTCGATCGAGCAGGTGGCGAAGGAGCAGTTCCCGGCCGAGCGCGTCTACGGCGGAGACGGCCTCAAGCTGGTGACCTGTGGCGGCAAGTTCGACTACGCCAAGGGCGAATACCTCGACAACATCATCGTCTACGCTTCCCGAGCGTGAGCGATGAGCGCAACCCGCCCGCCTCGGGCGCGCGGGTTCCCTGGCCGGAGGTGCACCCGGCCGCCCGCGCGGCCGTCGAGGAGTTCCTCGGCGCTCCCGTGACCGAGGCCGTGACGCAGCAGGGCGGGTTCTCGCCCGCGGCGGCGGCCCGGCTCCGCGCCGCCAACGGCCGGCGCGCCTTCGTCAAAGCCGTCGGCCCGGAGCCGAACCCCGACAGCGTCCGCCTCTACCAGGCCGAAGCCAGGATCGCCGCCGCCCTGCCCGAGTCCGTGCCCGCGCCGCGGCTCCAGTACGACGTCGAGATCGAGGGCTGGGTGGTGCTGGTCTTCGAGGACATCGAGGGCCGCCACCCCGAGCTGCCCTGGCGCCGCGACGAGCTCGACCGGGTGATGGAGGCCGTACGGCGCATGTCCGCCGCGCTCACGCCCCCGCCGATCGAGGTGCCGCCGGTCGCGGAGGCGTTCGGGGAGGCCTTCCGCGGCTGGCGCTCGCTGCTCGACGAGGACACCACCGGCCTCGACCCCTGGGCGCTTCGCCACCTCGGCGCGCTGGCCGAGCTGGAGTCCGGCTGGGCCGACGCCGCCGCCGGCGACACGCTCCTCCACGCCGACCTGCGGGCCGACAACCTGCTGCTCACCGAGGACCGCGTCTACGTGGTCGACTGGCCGTGGGCCTGCGTCGGCGCGAGCTGGTTCGACTCCCTGGGCATGCTGCCCTCGGTCGCCATGCAGGGCGGCCCGCCGCCGCAGGAGCTGTTCCCCGACCCCGATCCCGCCGCCACCGCGGTGATCGCCGCCTTCACGGGTTACCTGGTACGGCAGGGCCGCCGGCCGTCGCCGCCCGGCCTGCCCACGGTCAGGGCGTTCCAGCGGGCGCAGGGCGTCGTGGCGCTCGACTGGCTGAAACTGCGCACCGGCTGGGCGTGACCCGCCAGGCAGGTAGGCTAAACAGTCGTGCTGGTCCTGGCCTTTGATACCGCGACGCCCGCCGTCACGGCCGCCCTCCATGACGGGCAGCGAGTGCTCGCCGAGTCGACGACGATCGACGCCCGGCGACACGGCGAGCTGCTCGTCCCCACCGTCGAAACCGTGCTGCGCGAGGCGGGCGCCGTCCTGTCCGACGTCACCGCCGTCGTCGCGGGCAGCGGCCCCGGCCCCTACACGGGGCTGCGCGTCGGGCTGATGACCGCGCAGGGGCTCGCCACCACGCTGGGCGTCCCCGCGTACGGCATCTGCACCCTCGACGCCGTCGCCTACGGCAGCGGGTTCACCGAACCGTTCCTGGTCGCCACCGACGCGCGGCGCAAGGAGGTGTTCTGGGCCCGCTACGCGGACGCGCGCACCAGGCTCGACGGGCCGTTCGTCGACCGGCCCGCCGATGTGCCGGTGGACGGCCTGCCCGTGGCCGGTGCCGGAGCCGGGCTCTACCCCGACCTCCTGGGGCGATCCGACGCTCCGCCGTACCCCTATGCCGGGTTCCTGGCCGCCCTGGCGGCCGAGGGCATCGCGGCGGGGGTGGCGCTCGGGCCGCCGCGCCCGATCTACCTGCGGCGCCCCGACGCGGTGGTGCCCGGCGCGCCCAAGCGGGTGACGGCATGAAGCTCCGGCAGATGGACGTGCGGCTCCGGCAGATGACCGAGGCCGACCTGCCGGCGGTCATGGAGATCGAGCGCAACACGTTTCCGATGGACGCGTGGAGCGAGGGCATGCTCCGTGGCGAGCTGGCCGACCAGCCGCGGACCAGGCACTACGTGGTGGCCGTCGTCGGTGAGGAGATCGTCGGCTACGCCGGTCTGGCCGCCGCGGCCGACCAGGCCGACGTTCAGACCATCGCGGTCGACTACCCGCATCAGGGCACCGGGATCGGCGGCGCGCTGCTGGCGGAGCTGCTGGCCGAGGCCGGCCGGCGCGCGGCGCGGGAGATCTTCCTGGAGGTGCGCGCCGACAACCCGCAGGCGCGGGGGGTCTACGAGCACTTCGAGTTCGAGGTGATCGGCCGGCGCCGCCGCTACTACGACGACGGCACCGACGCGATCATGATGAGAAGGAAGCTGGATGGCTGACGCACCCCTGGTCCTGGGCATCGAGACGTCCTGCGACGAGACCGGCATCGGCATCGTCAGGGGCCACACGCTGCTGGCCAACACGATCGCCTCCAGCATGGAGGAGCACGCCAGGTTCGGCGGCGTGGTGCCCGAGGTCGCCTCGCGAGCCCACCTGGAGGCGATGACGCCGACGGTGGAGGCCGCGCTGGCGCAGGCCGGGCTGAAGTTCTCCGATATCGACGCGATCGCCGTCACCGCAGGCCCGGGGCTGGCCGGGGCGCTGCTCGTCGGCGTCGCCGCGGCCAAGTCCTACTCGCTCGGCCTCGGCGTGCCCCTCTACGGCGTCAACCATCTGGCCGCCCACGTCGCCGTCGACCAGCTCGAACACGGCCCGCTGCCCAAGCCGTGCATCGCCATGCTGGTGTCGGGCGGCCACTCGTCGCTGCTGCTCGTGCCCGACGTCGCCGAAGACGTGATCTCGCTCGGCTCCACCGTGGACGACGCGGCCGGGGAGGCGTTCGACAAGGTGGCGCGGGTGCTCGGCCTGCCGTTCCCCGGCGGCCCGTACATCGACAAGGCGGCCACCTCCGGCTCGGGCACGGCCATCGCCTTCCCGCGCGGCAAGATCGACGACGGCACGCTCGACTTCTCCTTCTCCGGGCTGAAGACCGCGGTGGCGCGCTGGGTGGAGGCCCGTGAGACGGCCGGCGAGTCCATCCACGTGCCCGACGTGGCGGCCTCTTTCCAGGAGGCCGTGGTCGACGTACTGACCCGCAAGGCGCTGCAGGCCTGCCGGAAGTACGAGGTGCGCGACCTGCTGATCGGCGGGGGTGTCGCGGCCAACTCCCGGCTGCGTGCCCTGGCCCAGGAGCGGTGTGACGCGGCGGGCGTACGGTTGCGGGTGCCGCGGCCCGGGCTGTGCACCGACAACGGCGCCATGGTCGCGGCGCTGGGGTCCGACCTGGTCGCGGCGGGCGTCACCCCGTCGGCGCTGGACATCCCGGCTGACTCGTCGATGCCGATCACGACCGTGCACGTATGACGGGCGCGTTGGGGCCGTTCCCCCCTGCGGGGGAGGCGGTTCCCTCCGGCGGGCGATGAGCCGGCCCTGACGCGGCTGCGATCTTCGAGGTAGATCGGGCAAGCCATGCCCGCAGGCCCGAAGGACCGCCGATGACCACCCTCACCGAAGTACCGCCGACCACCGGGCGGCTACGCGCCGCCTGGACGGCCGCCCACGCCCCCGTGCCCGGAGTGCCCCGCTGGGCGCGGATCGCCGCCTACGCCATCCCGTTCACCGTGCTGCCGGCCAGCGTCTGGCGGATCGCGGCGGTCACCTTGCACCTGCCGATCGGTCACGGCGAGCAGGGCGCCGGGGACATCCCGTCATGGCTCCCGATGGAGCTGTACGTGGTGCTGCTGTCGATCTTCTCCGAGCTGGTGGCGTTCACCGCCATCGGGCTGATCTCCGCGTGGGGAGAGGTGTTCCCGCGCTGGATCCCGGGTCTGCGCGGGAAGCGGGTTCCGGTGCTGGTCGCCGGTGTCCCCGCCGGGCTCGGCGCGGTCGCCCTCACCTGGCTGTGGACGCTGGCGGCGGTCGCCACCTCAGCCGGACACGACATCTACGGCCGGCCGCTGCCCGCGGACTTCCCCCTGGAGTTCCACGACTGGCAGGGCCTGCTGGCCGTCGCCGCCTACGCGCCGCTGCTGCTGTGGGGCCCGCTGCTGGGAGCGCTCACCGTCGCGTACTGGCGGCGCCGCCGCGCCAGGCCCGCCGCGCCTGTGGCAGCTCACAGGCCGTCGCGGTAGGAGGGGTAGGCGGGCGCCCAGCCGAGCTCCCGTTTCGCGCGTTCGCTGGACACCCGGATGCGAACGCCCGTCATGAAGGCCCGCATGTACGGCGTCGGCGTCAGCAACCAGCCGGGCACCCGCGGCGGTGCGGGGGCTTTCGCCGCCCGAGCCAGCGCTCGGACGTACTCGTCGAAGCTCACCGGCTCGTCATCCGCGACGTTGTACGCCCGGCCGGGCCGGCCCCGGTCGAGCGCGGCGACGGCGGCCGAGGCGGCGTCGTGGATGTGCACGAGCGAGATGACGCTGGCCGGGTGTACCTCCGGCAGCATCCGCCGCCTCGCCATGGCCATCATCTTCCGCGTGGTCACCTCGGGGCCGTAGAACAGGCCGTAGCGCAGGGCGATGCCCTCGATGCCCGGTGTGTTGAGCACCTGCTCCTCATTGGCGCGCAACGTCCTCATGTGCACGCCGAAGGGGCCCCTGGCGGGCTCGGCGAACGGCCGGTCCTCGGTCACCGGCTCCGGGCCGTGGTCGCGGTAGCCGTACCCGAGGAAGAACGACTGCGTGACGAAGCGGCGCGCGCCGACCTTCTCGGCGGCCGCGATCAGGTTGGCCGTGCCCCGCTCGCGCAGCGCGCCGGTCGGATACAGCGCGCGGTGGAACAGCGGCACGCCGGTGATCGCCGTCGCCTGGTGCATCACCGCGTCGGCCTGATGACCCTTCACCGCGGCGAGCAGGGCGTCGCGGTCCATCATGTCCGCGACCAGGCCGGTCGCGCCCGCCTCCGCCAGCTTGGCGGCACCGCGCTCGGTACGGGTGAGGCCGAGCACGGAGTGGCCGGCGGAGATCAGCTGGGGGATCAGCTCGGTGCCGACGGTGCCGGTGGCTCCTGCCAGAAGTACCTTCATTCCTGCTTCCTTGTTGTGTGGTGGGGTTCTCACGCAACAGCTGCGTGGCGGGGCTCCCGATGTGACATGGCGAGCCGTGAGATGACCTACGTGCCCGCTACGGTGGGCCGAAACCGCCCCGGGGGAGCTGGAAGGGATCGTGGCCGATGCTGAGGCGGTGTTCACGTGGCCTGCGTGCCGCCAGAGGACGTGGCTGCCCGAGCCGCGGGTGACGCCCGACTACCCGGTGACGGCCGCCGAGAACGTCACCACGGGCCTGCTGGTCGTGCTGGAGACGTTGTCACCGCTGAAGTGGGTGGCGCGGGTGCTCACCGGAATCGTTCCCCGGTACGCGGGGGTGGACGTCCGGCGCGACGGGGTGTCGGCCTGCCCCGGCGACGGCCCAGGATGCGCGTCGTCACGGCGGGGACCCCGTGAGCGTTCACGACCGGCCAGGAAGGTCGCGCGCCCAGGTCGGCGCGTGCGGGTGACCTTGGCTGTGCCGTACAGGGAGGTCAGTCTTTTCTGGTGGGGCGGAGGAGGGCTTCGGCGAGGGCGAGCATGGTCTCCTCCAGAGCGCCCAGGCGCTTGGTGAGGTCGCCGGTGGCGGGCTCGACGATGTCGGTGACCGTCTGGGTGAGCTCGGAGCGGTCGGGGCGCGCCGCGACCAGCTCCGTGAGCGCGGACGCGGCGGCGGTCAGGCGCTCGCCCTGGTCGGTGGTCTGGGAGTCGAGGAGCTCGCGCACTCGCTCGCCGATGCTGAGTGTCGCGGGTAGCTGACCGATGCGCTGGTTGACGGCCTCGATGCGGTCGTCGACGGCTTCGAGGTGCTCGTTGGCCTGTTCGGCGCGTACGGCGAGGCCAGTCAGGTTGGTCTCCACGCTGTTGAGCTGGGTGCCGAGGCCGTTGACCGAGGTGCCGAGACCGTTGATCGAGGTGTCGACGCCGGCCAGCCGGGTGTTCAGGCCGGTTACGGAGAGGTCGACCTCGGTGAGCCGCTCGCTCAGGCCCGTCACGGTGGCGTTGACGCCGGTGAGCTGGTTGTCCAGGCCGTCGAAGCGGGTGGTCAGGCGCTCCTCCACCTCGCCCAGGCGTTCGTCGAGTGACTCCAGGCCGTTGTCGAGCTGGTTGAAGCGGCCCTCGTTGCGGGTGGCGGACTCGGTGAGGTGCCGGTCGGCGACGGCCAGGCGTTCGTCGAGCCGGATGAAGTGGCCGTCGACGCGGCCGTCGAGCGCGTCGAACCGGTCGTCGTGGCGGGACAGGTGACTGTTGACGGAGTTGAGGTGCTGGTCGACGCCGCCGAGCCCGCTTTGGGCGTCGAGCAGCTTGCCGTCGACGACGTCGAGGCGACCGGTCAGGCGCTGCTCGGACTCGCCCACACGGGCGGTGAGACCCTGCTCGGTCCTGTCGAGACGCGCGATCAGGGTCTGCTCGGCCCTGTCGATACGCGTGGTCAGGGTCTGCTCGGTCTTGTCGAGGCGGCCGGCGAGTCGCTGGTCCAGGTCGGCCAGTTGCTGCTCAGCGTCGTCGAGGCGGCCGACGAGGCGTTGTTCGGTGCCGTCCACCTGGGCGCCGAGACGGTCCGTCGCCGCGGTGAGCTTGCCGCCCAGTTGGTTGGCGGTGGCGGTGAGCTTGCCGTCGAGCTGGTCGGTTGCGGCGGTGAGCTTGCTGTCGAGCTGCTCGGTGGCGGTGGTGAGTTGTGCGGCGGTGGCGGTGAGCTTGTCGTCGAGCTGCTCGGCCGTGGCGGCGAGCTTGCCCTCCAAGCCGTCGGGCAGCTCCAGCACCGCGCTTTCGACACGGTCGGTACGGGCGGTCAGCTCGGCGAGCGACTTGTCGATGCGGGTGAAGCGGTTGGCGGCGGCCTCCATGCCCGTGGTGAGCCGGCCCAGCCTCATGCCCAGATCACCCATCTGCTTGGTGATGCCGTCGGTGCAGTCGAGGACCGACTGCAGCTTCTTGAGCACCTCGTCCACGTTGTCGCCGACGCTGCCGACCTCGGCCCAGAGCCCCGGCAGCTCCGACACCGGCGCCACCCGCTGATGAACCGACTCCACATGCGCGTCAACGGTGCCCACCTGCTCGCCGACGGCGTCAACGTGGTCGCGTACCGCCTCCACATGCTGGGCGAGACCCTCGGCCCACATCGGCGGTTTGGCCGCGATGTCGTCAAGCCGCCCGCTCACCGTCTCGAGCGTGCCGCTCAGCCCGCCGAGCTCCCGTTCGCGGACCTCGCGCAGCAGCCACTCCATACCTTCGAGGCGCTGGCGGATCTCGTCGAGGACGGCGCCCTGGGTGCGCTGCTCGTAGACGTGATCCTGGGAAGCACGCGCCAGCAGGTCCCGCATCCTTTCGGAGATGGCGGAATCGCCGCCTGCCTGTAGAAGGGTGGTGTGGTTGGAGTGATCCACCGAAAGGCTCCTTCGCTCGCCGACGGTCTGCCGCGCAGCGGTGGGATAGGTCCGGTTTGCAGATGGAAGAAAGAGAGCGCGGCTAACCGCCAGCGTGCCCACCTTAGCCTCTCGATCAAGGTAAGTCAGGGGCGAAGTGAAAGATAGGTATTGGCCCGGGAACGCCCGGATTTGTCATTTATGCAGGTGGGGCGGCATGGCAAATCAGGACGGAAGGCTTATTCATCACGCGGGTAAGGACGATTACCGCTGATTTATCGCCAGAAAGCCGAAGGTCATTTCTGAGCCGCTCGATGTCGACTGCCGAGGCTCGCTTCTTGATAACGACATTTCCGATTTGCCGCTCGCGAAGGGTGGCGCGGAGGCGCTTCAGCGAGAACGGCAGCACTTCCTCCACCGAGTAACGCGCGGCCCACGGGGTGTCGAACGCCTCGTCGCTCGTGATGTAGGCGATCATCGGGTCGGGGAGGCGGCCATTGACCATCTCGGCGACCTCCCCGATGAGGTGTGCACGGATCGCGGCCCCGTCGGGCTCGTACACATAGCGCCCGACGGGACCGATCTGCGCCTCGACCCCGCGGGCGACGAGCGTTTCCCCACCGGGCAGCAACGTCGCCCGCCGCACCGCACCACCGGGCACCGTCGCCGGTGGCACCACATCTCCCAGCCGCTCAACAGCGCCGATCGGACCTGTGGCGCTGATTGTGGGCGCTTCGTCTGTTCTGGGGGCGCCGGTTGTGTCTGGGGTGCCGGCCCTGGTCGTGGCGTCGATGGAGCCTGTCCAGAGGGCCGCTTCTTTTACCTCGCCCTTGTACGACACCCACTCGGCTTCGGCGCCGGCCGGGATGAACTCGTACGGGATCCCCGGAGCCACCTTCAGACAGGCCCGCGGGGCCCTGGCGACCAGGTCGAGCACGACCGGCCACGGCGGCGAGTAGGCCATGGGGTCGAACGTCCTGCCCCGGCTCGTACGGCGGGCAGGGTCGGCGAACAGCCAGTCATACTCCTCCGGCGAGACCGTCGCGGCGTCGCCCACCCGGACGGTGACCCGCTCCCCGAGCCCGAGCGCTTCGGCGTTGGCCCGGGCGACCGCGACGGTCAGCGGATCGAGGTCCACGGCGTCCACGAGGCACCCGGCGCGGGCCAGCGCGATGAAGTCGCCGCCGATCCCGCAGCAGACGTCCACCACCCGCGTTCCCCTGGTCACGACCCGCGTTTCTCCGGCCCAGCCAGGCCTGCCACCGGCCGCGACCGGCGTTTCCCTGGCCGCGCCCTGCGCTTCGCCGGATGTGGCCCGCGTTCCGTCGGTGAGTGTGGCCAGGCGGCGGGCGCGGTGGGCGCCGACCTCGGCGCGGGTGGCCTGCTCCAGGCCGTGCGGAGTGAAGTACATGCTGGCCGCGTCGGCGCCGAACTTGGCTCTGGCGCGGTCGCGTAGCCCCGCCTGGGTGAGCGCGGCCGAGGTGAGCGCGGCGTCGTACGTCCTGCGCAGTCTCGTCGCGGCGGTCACCGGATCGGCCCCCACCAGCTCGACGGCCTCGGCCAGAGCGCGCTGCCCGCGCGGGGTGAGCAACTCGGTGAAGGCGTCGAGATCCACGTCACACCACGCTAGCGCCTCCCCGCCACGCTCCAGGCCGCGACCCCGTAGGCGCGAAGGCGGTGGTGAAGGGACGGGTGGCCGCACGCGTTGCGGTGGTCTGACGCGGCTGCCTGGCCAGATACGGCTGGTGGACTGATGTGTCCGCTGTGCGCGTAAAGCGGGTACTCGTGCGTACTCACGCATCCGCCGTACCCCACGAGCACGTGTCACCCCATTTACTCCCAACCTTGGGCAAGCTCTTGGGCCTGATCGCTCTGAGCAGACGCGTTCGTGTTGACTGTCAAGCCCCTCTTGCATATGTTTCCTGTTGGCACTCTCCCCTTGAGAGTGCCAACGTGCGACGAGGCAGGTCTGACACCCGCGACGGCAGGCCCCGCTGGTCGCCTCTTCTAGATCATTCAAATCTGAAGGGGAGGTCCGATCGTGACGACCGCCACCAAGGTTCCCGTTAAGCCGCTCGGCGACCGCATTGTGGTTCAGCCGCTTGAGGCCGAGCAGACGACCGCTTCCGGCCTGGTCATCCCTGACACCGCCAAGGAGAAGCCGCAAGAGGGCAAGGTCCTCGCGGTGGGCCCGGGCAACTGGGATGAGGACGGCGACAAGCGCATTCCGCTTGACGTCGCTGAGGGCGACATCGTCCTCTACAGCAAGTACGGCGGCACCGAGGTCAAGTACGGCGGCGAGGAGTACCTCGTGCTCTCCGCCCGCGACGTTCTCGCGATCATCGAGAAGTAAGTCGGATGCGTCGGGCCCCGGGCGCGCGCTTCTCGTCTGAGCGCGTGCGGCCGGGGCTTTCGACGCTAGGAGAGGACTTTCAGCATGGCCAAGATCCTAGCGTTCGACGAGGACGCCCGCCGCGCGCTTGAGCGCGGCGTCAACGCCCTCGCGGACGCCGTGAAGGTTACCCTCGGCCCGCGTGGCCGCAACGTCGTCATCGACAAGAAGTTCGGTGCTCCGACGATCACGAACGACGGCGTGACCATCGCTCGTGAGATCGAGCTGGAGGAGCGCTACGAGAACCTCGGCGCCCAGCTCGCCAAGGAAGTCGCCACCAAGACCAACGACGTCGCCGGTGACGGCACCACCACCGCGACCGTCCTGGCCCAGGCGATGGTCCGCGAGGGTCTGCGCAACGTGGCGGCCGGCGCTTCGCCGCTGTCGCTCAAGCGCGGCATCGACAAGGCCGCCAAGGCGGTCAGCGACAAGCTGCTCGCCAGCGCGCGCCCGGTCGAGGACAAGAAGGAGATCGCGAACGTCGCGACCATCTCCGCTCAGGACGCCAAGATCGGCGACCTGATCGCCGAGGCGTTCGACAAGGTCGGCAAGGACGGTGTTCTCACCGTCGAAGAGTCCAACGCCATGGGCATGGAGCTCGAGTTCACCGAGGGCCTCCAGTTCGACAAGGGCTACCTGTCGGCGTACATGGTGACCGACCCCGAGCGCATGGAGTCCGTCCTCGAGGACGCCTACATTCTGCTCACCCAGGGCAAGATCTCCTCGATCGCGGACTTCCTGCCGCTGCTCGAGCAGATCGCCCAGACCAAGAAGCCGCTGCTCGTGGTCGCCGAGGACGTCGAGGGCGAGGCCCTGGCCGTTCTGGTCACCAACAAGATCCGTGGCACGTTCACCTCCGTGGCCGTCAAGGCTCCGGGCTTCGGCGACCGCCGCAAGGCGATGCTGCAGGACATCGCCATCCTCACCGGTGGCCAGGTCGTGAGCGAGGAAGTCGGTCTCAAGCTCGAGAACGTCGGCCTTGAGGTGCTCGGCACCGCTCGCCGCATCGTCGTCACCAAGGACGCCACGACCATCGTCGACGGCGCCGGTGACGCGAAGGCGATCGAGGACCGGGTCAAGGAGATCAAGCTCGCCATCGAGCAGTCCGACTCCGACTGGGACCGCGAGAAGCTGCAGGAGCGCCTGGCCAAGCTGGCCGGCGGCGTGTGCGTGCTGCGCGTCGGCGCTGCCACCGAGGTGGAGCTCAAGGAGAAGAAGCACCGTCTCGAGGACGCGATCTCCGCTACGCGGGCCGCGATCGAGGAGGGCATCGTCTCCGGCGGTGGCTCCGCGCTGATCCACGTCTCCAAGGACCTCGACGACCTCGGCCTGACGGGCGACGAGGCGACCGGTGTCGCCATCGTCCGCCGCTCGCTGGTCGAGCCGACGCGCTGGATCGCCGAGAACGCCGGTCTCGAGGGCTACGTGGTCACCCACAAGGTCTCGGAGCTGTCCGCGGGCCACGGCCTCAACGCCGCCACGGGCGAGTACGTCGACCTGCTCAGCGAGGGCGTCATCGACCCGGTCAAGGTCACCCGCTCGGCCGTGCAGAACGCCGCGTCCATCGCCGGCATGCTCCTCACCACCGAGGCGCTCGTCGTCGACAAGCCGGAAGAGGAGTCCGCTCCTGCCGGTGGGGGCCACGGTCACGGCCACGGTCACTGACCAGTTTCTCCCTTACACGGTTCGCGCCTGTTCTCTGGGTGCGGGCCGTGTTTTGGTTTTTGCGGCTTTACGGCAGGCATGGGCCGGCCCCACCCGCCGTCCAGGGCCGGGGTCTGTCCAGGGGCACGCTCCTCCGGTGGAGGCGGCTGAGCGCCGTGACGCGCGCATGGTGGGCCCCGGCCATCCCTTCTTGCCCGGGTTGCCGCCCTGGCACTTCCTTGGACGCTGAGGCGCCGCGTATCGCCTACCCTCGGCCGCTCTCACGGCCGAGAGACGTTGGCCCAACTCCCACCACCAGGTATGGCATATGACATACGCTCAATCCCGGCAGGCCGCTGGAGAGGTGGCCGAACGATGATGAAGTGGGAAAAGTCCTTTATTCGGGTAAACCTGATGTGTGCCGTAAACGTCTAGCCGCCTGGCAATTTCTGCACATTTCGGGTTATGGGATGAAATATTCTTCCGCAATAAAGGCTTAGTGTCGTCGTTTGATTACTGCCCGTTATCGTCTCGTCAATGTGACCAATCCGTAGCCGTTCGCGATGACGACAGGCCCGATCAGTGCGGGCATCATGCCTATCGTGAGCGAGGGAAGCGTCGCCGACGCCAAAATTGGGGTAAGGCTCGCGTCGAGACTTCCGGCACGGACGGATGACTCCGACCTAAGGGAACTGACGAGCCTCGCCGTGCAGGGAGATCGCAGTGCGATCGAATCCCTGCTGGGCGAGTTGCGTCCGATGGTGGTGCGCTATTGTCGCGCCAGGCTGGGCAGGGTTTCAGGGCAATATCACATTGCCGATGACGTAGCCCAGGAGGTGTGCATCGCGGTCCTGTCCGCGCTGCCGCGATACCGAGACATGGGGCGGCCTTTCGCCTCCTTCGTCTTCGGTATCGCCTCGCACAAGGTGGCCGATGCGTTGCGGAGTTCGGTCCGCTCGGCCGTACCGACTCAGGATCTACCGGACGGGCCGGACGATGGACCGGGGCCCGAGGAGACGGTAGTCCGTTACATCGAGGTGGAGTACGCCCGCAGGCTGCTCGCCAAGCTGCCCGACAACCAACGCGAGTTGCTGTTGTTGCGGGTGGTGTCGGGGTTGTCGGCGGAGGAGACCGGTAATGTACTCGGTATGTCACCAGGTGCGGTCCGCGTCGCCCAGCATCGAGCGCTGGCGAGGTTGCGGCAGATGGCCGAACTGGAGTCGGCTTGACGCCGGAGGAGCAGACTGACGCGCTTCTCGACGTGCTAGCCCGCGGCGAGCTGCCTGATTCGCGCGATCCGGCCGCACGGCTGCTCGCCGTGCTGCTGGACGACGTGGATCAGCGGCGCTCCTCGGTGTCGATGACACCGTCGACATAGCCTCTGGCGTACTCCCAGGTCACGTAGTCGGCCGGGTCGGGAAGAAAGGCCGGCTCGTGCATCTGGGGCTGGCCTTTGTCGATCATCTGGCGCAGATTGCCGCGCAGCAGCTCCCAGTCGAAGAAGTGCTGCTCGCCGCATTCCGGGCAGTCGAGCACGAGTCCCAGCACTCCCTGCTGCTCTAACAAGGAGCGAAAGACCTCGACGTCGGCGAGGTCGGTGATGGCCTCGTCGCGCTCGCTCGCGGTCAGCGGTTCGGCGTCGTCGAGCTCGCCCATCGCTGAGGAGGGGTCGTTCGGGTCGTCCGCGAACGGGTCGCGGGGGACGTCTTCCAGCACCTTCCCACCATATGACCGATGCGGCCGACGCGGTGGCTATTAGCTCAGCCAGCCACGCCGCGCGGCCTCCACACCTGCGTGAAAGCGTGATTGCGCGCCGAGCTGAACCATGGCGTCGGCGAACCTGGCCCGTACCGTGCGCACCGAGACGCCCAGCTGGCGGGCGATCGAGTCGTCGCACATGCCCTGCGCCGCGAGCCGCAGCACCTGCACCACGCCCTCGCCCCGGCGGCCCCAGGGCAGGGGTACGGCCCGGCCCCACAGCTCCTCGAAGAGCGATCGGAGCATGCCGACGACGATCGGCGTCCGTACTAAATAGAAGTTGTACGCGTGGTCGGGCAGGTTGCCGCCCCATAAAGCAGGCAGGCCGGCGGCGTCGGAGCCGGCGGTCATGAACCAGCTCGGCACCCGGTCCAGTGTGCGGACCGTTCCGCCGGTCGCCAGCAGCCTGGTCAGCTGGTCGCGTACGCCGGGCAGGGTGAGCGTGGAGACCGGGATGACGGCCCGCACATTCAGGAGTTTCCGCTGCTGTGCATCGATCCAAGGATCGGCAAATTTTCGTACAAAGTCTGCCATGGTGCGGTCATCGGGGATCGCGGTGAGCAGTCGCATCGGCGGGGACTGCACCGCCATGCCCACCACGCTCTCGTAGAGCACGTCGGCGCCGCTCACCATCTCGACCCGGAACGCGCCGTTCTGGTAGTCGTGCCCCACGTCGTAGTCGCGGATCAGCCCCCGGATCGATCCAAGCGCGGAGTCGATGCGCCTGCTCTCCTCGGCCAGCCGGTCGAGGCGCTCGGCGATCAGCCGGCCGAGCGCGGCGGCGGGGTGCCTGGCCAGGTACTCGCCCGACTGCTCGTCGATCACGCCGAGCCTGACCAGGTCGTCGAGCTGCCTGCTCACCTTGTCCACGGGACCGTCCATGGCCTCGGCCAGTTCGGTACGCGTGGTTCTGTGCAGGCGCAGCACCGCCGTGTACAGCGCGGTCTGAGCCGGGTCGAGGCCCAGCGTCGCGAGGGGATCAGACGCCTTAAGGGGATCAGACACCTTAAGGGGATCAGACACGGTGTGGGACTCGGTGCGCATATAAGGGGCTCCGTAGGGAGGACACGGGCGTGTCGTGAGAATAACTCGGCGATACGTCCTTGTCCGCTCCTTGCGTTGGACTCCCTGGTCACATGTGCAACTTCGTGCAATTGCACGTTTTCACATTGCGGTGTGCCGATGAGTAACGCAGGCTTAACCCAGCGTCGGCATCCACTTGAGCTGGCAGCGCTGGCCATCAGGACGCGGAGGGGGGTTCGGTGGCGCTTTACGCGCTTCCGCCCGGATGCCGGTGGCCGGAGGATGGGGCGGATCACCGACCGCCCCATCCCTCGGCACTTTTGGCGGCCGGGGGTACGACGGGCCGTGGGGGCCATCGTGCTCCCGGCCTCAAGACTTTTGCACGTAGGCCCTAGACTTGCCTGCATCAGCATCGGCAGGAGGGGCCGCAGCATGTCCAAGTTCACCGAGACAGGTCTGACCTTCGACGACGTGTTGCTCGTCCCGAGCTATTCAGATCTGCAACCCGGTGACGCGGATACCGGGTCGCGGCTCTCCCGTGGGATCAGACTGTCGATCCCGCTGGTCTCCGCCGCGATGGACACCGTCACCGAGGCCCGCATGGCCGTCGCGATGGCCCGCCAGGGCGGCATCGGCATCCTGCACCGCAACCTGTCGGCAGAAGAGCAGGCTCAGCAGGTGGACCTGGTCAAACGGTCCGAGGCCGGGATGGTCACCAACCCGGTGACCTGCACTCCCGACAACACCCTGGCCGACGTGGAGCGGCTGTGCGCGACGTACCGGATCTCCGGGGTGCCGGTCACGGACGTCTCCGGCGTACTCGTCGGCATCGTGACCAACCGCGACATGCGCTTCGAGACCGACCAGTCGCGCCCCGTGCGCGAGGTCATGACCAAGATGCCGCTGGTCACCGCCCCGGTGGGGGTGTCGCGTGACGACGCGTTCGCGCTGCTCCGGCGCAACAAGATCGAGAAGCTGCCCCTCGTCGATCACGAGGGCAAGCTGCGCGGCCTGATCACGGTCAAAGACTTCACCAAGAGCGAGCAGTACCCACTGGCCACCAAGGACGCCGACGGCCGCCTGGTCGTCGGCGCCGCGGTGGGCGTCGGCGGCGACGCGGAGCTGCGGGCCAAGGCGCTGATCGAGGCGGGCGTCGACGTGATCGTGGTCGACGTCGCGCACGGCCACTCCAAGGGCCTCGCCGAGATGATCGCCAAGGTCAAGGCCAACAGCAAGGTCGACGTCATCGGCGGCAACATCGCGACGAGGGCGGGCGCCCAGATGCTCGTCGACGCGGGTGTCGACGCGGTCAAGGTCGGTGTGGGCCCCGGCTCCATCTGCACCACCCGCGTCGTGGCCGGGGTGGGCGCGCCGCAGGTCACCGCCATCTACCAGGCGTCGCTGGCGTGCGGGCCGGCCGGTGTGCCGGTCATCGGCGACGGCGGCCTTCAATACTCCGGCGACATCGTCAAGGCCATCGCCGCCGGCGCCGACACGGTCATGCTCGGCTCGCTGCTCGCCGGCTGCGAGGAGTCGCCCGGTGAGCTGATCTTCATCAACGGCAAGCAGTTCAAGTCGTACCGCGGCATGGGCTCGCTCGGCGCGGTCCGCAACCGCGAGCGCGGCGGCATGTCCTTCAGCAAGGACCGCTACGCCCAGGCCGACGTCGGCGGCGACGACAAGTACATCCCCGAAGGCATCGAAGGCCAGGTCCCCTTCCGGGGCCCGGTCGCGGCCGTCGCCCACCAGCTGATCGGCGGACTGCGCCAGGGCATGTGGTACGCGGGCTGCCGCACGATCAGCCAGATGCACACCGACTGTGAGCTCATGCCGATCACGGCGGCGGGTCTCACGGAGAGCCATCCCCACGACATTCAGATGACCGTGGAAGCCCCGAACTATCACAGAAGGTAAGACATGACTCAGCAGGTGGAGATCGGCCGGGGCAAGACCGGTCGCCGGGCCTACGCGCTCGACGAGATCGGCCTCGTACCCTCCCGGCGCACTCGTGACCCGGAGGAGGTCTCGATCGCCTGGCAGATCGACGCCTACCGGTTCGAACTGCCCGTGGTCGTCGCTCCCATGGACAGCGTGGTCTCGCCCGCCACCGCCATCGAGATCGGGCGGCTCGGCGGCTTGGCGCCGCTCGACCTCGAAGGCCTCTGGACTCGCTACGACGACCCGTCGCCGCTGCTGGAGGAGTGCGCCTCGCTCGATGCCGAGGCCGCGACCAAGCGGCTGCAGGAGATCTACGCGGCGCCGATCAAGGAAGAGCTGATCGGGCAGCGGATCTCGGAGATCCGGGAGTCCGGCGTGACGACCGCCGTCCGCCTGTCTCCGCAGCGTACGGTGCAGTACCACAAGGCCGTCATCGACGCGGGCGTCGACATCTTCGTCATCCGCGGCACCACGGTCTCGGCCGAGCACGTCTCGGGCCGTGCCGAGCCGCTGAACCTCAAGCAGTTCATCTACGAGCTCGACGTGCCGGTCATCGTGGGCGGCTGCGCCACCTACACGGCGGCCCTGCACCTCATGCGTACCGGCGCGGCGGGCGTTCTGGTGGGCTTCGGCGGCGGCGCCTCTCACACCACCCGCAACGTGCTGGGCGTGGCCGTGCCGATGGCCACGGCGATCTCCGACGTCGCCGCCGCCCGCCGCGACTACATGGACGAGTCGGGCGGACGCTACGTCCACGTGATCGCCGACGGCGGCATGGGCACCTCGGGCGACATCGCCAAGGCCATCGCCTGCGGGGCCGACGCGGTCATGGTCGGCTCCCCGCTCGCCCGCGCCACGGAGGCGCCCGGCCACGGCTTCCACTGGGGCTCGGAGGCACACCACCCGGACCTGCCTCGCGGGCGTCGGGTGGCTTTCGGCCAGGTGGGCAGCTTGGAGCAGATTCTGCACGGGCCGTCCAGCGTGGCCGATGGGTCGATGAATCTGATGGGGGCGTTGAAGCGGGTGATGGCTTCTACGGGCTACTCGGACATCAAGGAGTTCCAGCGCGTCGAGGTGGTTGTCGCTCCTACCCAGCGCTGAGTGTTCGGCGCCCATCCGCGAAAAAACTTCGCGGGTGGGCGCTTCGCGCTTCGGGGGCAGGCGTTGCTTCCAGTCGGGCCGAGGCCCGACCCCTGAAGGTCCTCGCTCCGCTCGGGCCCCCTTCTTGGCGCGGCTTCGCCGCGCGCTTCGCCGTCGTTGGCCGGAGGAAGCGCGGATCGAGGGGCGGCCGGTGGCCTGGCTTGGTAGGTCGAGCGCCTTTGTCCATGACCCTGGAGACTGGCCTACCCCGGTTGATGACTCTTCCAGAGGGCGGGCCAGAACGCCGCCGTCGAGCGGCCCCCAGTTGGTGGGCCGCTCGACCTTGCTCAGTCCTGGTCGTATGCGAGGCCGGGATTGCGCTCGGGAGTAACCTGCAGACGGACCACACCGACGCGCACCGACGCGACTCTGTAGACGATCCAGTTGGCGCCGACCTGATCCGCCGCCAGCGGCTTGAGCTCGTACCCGCTGTCATGGACGTCGACGAGGTTGAATTCGGCGGTCAAGCCGCGCTTCCGCACCTCGGCCAGCACGTCACCAACGGTCCGGCCGCTCGCCTTGGCTCCGGCCAGTTGCTCTCCGGCATGAGTGGCCGACAGCCATTCGTTCGCGTAGGACTCGCCTGGCTTGGCCTGCCGTCCCAGATCGAAGTGCATCAGGCTGGAGGTGTCCTTGACCACTGCTGGGACGGTCACCACCATGAAGCAGTCGCTGTCGGCCAAATCGCAGTCGTCCGGTTCCCGGCCTGCCCCGAAAGGCACGTTCGGAATGGCCGAGTGCATAGTCCCGCCCATGCCCACGATCTTGCCCACCGCACTCGGCGAGACCGGGATCACCCTGAGTTCGACGTTGAGGCCAAGGGCCCGGAACGCCTCGGAGAATTTCTGCTGATCCGCGTACGGGTCCTTGATCCGGGCGACATAGGTGTTCGCCTCTTTCCGGATCTCCACCGCGGAGTTGGCGTAGGAGGTCGCGGTACCGCCGCCGTGTCCCAGCAGGCTCGGTCCGAGGACGACGCCGAGGGCGAGGACGACGGAGGCGGCGAGTCCGAGCAGCGTGCGACGAGCCCAGCGCCGGTCCCGCGGGGGTCCCGCCAACGTCGGCTGCCGCTCTTGGGCGATGATGTCCGTGAGCAACGCCTGTGCGCGGGCGCCGCCGGCACGTCCGCCCGGTTCGTCCGTTCCGATCCGGGCCAGCGGCCTCAGCAGTTCGTTGATCTCATCAATGTCCTTCATAGCGGTCTCCCTGCGGGAACGATGGCGCTGGCTGGTGTGAATCGGACATCGGCTTCGTCGAGCGCGCGGGAAAAGCGTTTGCGGGCCCGGTACAGCCGGATGCGTACGGCATTGCGGGAGAGCCCCAGCATCGTGGCGATCTCTTCGCGGTCCAGGCCCTCCCACGCGACCAGCGAGAGGAGCTCGCGGTCGTCGTCGGAGAGCGTTCTGAACACCTGGGCGATCGCGTTCAGCTCGACGTTGTGGTCAGCGGGGTCGCCATAGAGGTCGGCCATCTCCGCGTCGAGTTCCCGGTGACGTGCCTGGTGGCGAAGCGCGCTGCGGCGGTGGTCGGCCAGCACGTTGCGCGCGACTCCGTACACCCAGAGTCTGGCCTCCGCGCCTGGAGGTAATTCGTCGATCTTGCGCCAGACAATGGTGAAGGTCTCGGCGACCACGTCGGCCGCGTCCTGCGGGGAGTCGCAGCGACGTCCGGCGTAGGCGATGATCTGGTCGTAGGTCGCCCTGTAGACGGCTTCGAACCTGTCGGTGTCATCTGGCACGGGCGGTTCCCATCGTGACGTGCTCCGCTCGGTTGGGGATGCGAACGCCCTCTTCATTGGTCGACGAGGGCTCACCATTTCGCCCCAAGCCAAAGAATCTTGCGCGTTTCTGGCCTTGCTCGGCAGCCACGGGTATCTTCGTGGTCAACCCGCCCCGGGGGCGGCCGAGTTCATGGCTGGCGATCCCGGTGTCGATTCCATCGGGTTTTCCCTTTCCTCGCCCCTTCTTTCGCGCACCCCGACCGCGTGCTCCCGGGCGATCGTGGAATCCACGGGCACATCGCAGGCGAGTAGCCCGGCCGCGTCCGCCACGACACCCGGCCCGGATCCGCTTCCGAATCCCGTTGATCACTTACGCCCCGTTTTGTTGCCTCAGCAACGGTTCCAGCACCGCCCACTGCGAGTCGGTCATCAGAAAGGCGACCAGATGACGATGAAGCGCTACATCCTCACCGGCACCCCCGGTGCCGGCAAGACCGCGATCCTGCGGTGCCTGGCGACGCTTGGATACGCGACGGTCGAGGAGGCGGCCACGGCGGTCATCGCGGACGCGCAGGCGTGCGGTGACGCCGAGCCGTGGACCCGGCCGTCCTTCATCGACAAGATCGTGGCCTTGCAGCGACGGCGACAGATGCGGTCGATCGTCGCCGCGCCGCCCGTGCAGTTCTTCGACCGCTCTCCCATTTGCACCCACGCTCTCAGCACCTACGTCGGGCACCCGATCTCCTCGGCCCTGTCCACCGAGATCGAAAGGATCACCCGAGAGCAGATCTACGACCGGCGGGTGTTCTTCATCCGCAATCTCGGCTTCTGCGAACAGACCGAGGCCCGCCGGATCAGCTTCGAAGACTCTCTGACGTTCGAACGCCTCCACGAGCAGACCTACCGCGCCTTCGGCTATCAGCTCATCGACATCCCCGCCGGACCGCTGTCCGAACGAGTGACCACGATCCGAACCGTGATCTTCCAGCACGCGGACATCTGACGGCAGGAGAGCAGCGTCTCCCGCAGGTGGGTCTTACCGTCAGCCGCGCAGGGCGTCCAGGCAGCGGCGGGCCTGGGCGCGTAGGGCGTTGGCGAGCTCGGGCGGGCCGCTGGTCAGGGTGAAGTCGGCGTCGACCGACGTGATCATCCAGACCAGCGCCCATAGGTTCTCGGCCCCGACGTGCAGCAGACAGCTGTGGTCGTCCACCGCCTCGACGACGCCCATCCCCGGCCACACCCGGTCGGCGATCGCCTCGGCCGGCTCGTGCAGGGTGACGACCGCCTGGTACGGCCAGGCTCGCGAGGACAGCCGGTGTGCCAGGTATGTGACGGTGTCACCGTACGGTGGTTGCCTGGGTGTGAAGCGCGGGCCGGTGGGTGTGCGCGGAGTGAGGCGGTCGGCCCGGAAGGTGCGCCAGTCGCGGCGATCGGTGTCCCAGGCGACGAGGTACCAGCGCCGTTCGAAGTTGACGAGGCTGTGCGGCTCGACGGACCGGACGGTGTCGCCGCCGCGGTGACTGGTGTAGTCGAAACGCAGGCGTTCGCGGCGGCGGCAGGCGTCAGCGATCGCCATGAGGGTGTCCGGGCTGACCACGGGCCCGGCCGCGCCGACCCGGACCGTTGCCGTGTTCAGGGCGTTCACCCGATAGCGCAGCCGAGGTGGCAGCATGCGCTCGAGCTTGGTGAGCGCCCGCAGCGCGGTCTCCTCGATGTCGGCGACCGAGCCGCCCGCCGCCGTCCGCAGGCCGACTGCCACGGCCACCGCCTCGTCGTCGTCGAGCAGCAGCGGCGGCAGCGACGCTCCGATGCCGAGCCGGTACCCGGCGGTGCCCTGAACGGCGTCCACCGGATAACCCAGCTCGCGCAGCCGCTCCACGTCTCGGCGGACCGTACGGGTGCTGATGCCCAGCCGCTCGGCGAGTTCGCCGCCGGACCAGTCGCGATGGGTCTGCAACAGTGACAGCAGCTTGAGCAGCCGTGCGGATGTCTCCAGCATGTTCACCAGTCTGCCCGCAGCTTAGGACCGAATCTGTCCTAAGCGTTCCTATGGTCGGAGACATGACCCACGACATCAGCCCCTTCCGCATCGACATTCCGCAGTCCCAGCTCGACGACCTGAAGGCACGGTTGGCGGGCACTCGCTGGCCGGACGAGCTGCCGGGCGTCGGCTGGAGCCGCGGCGTGCCGGTGACGTACCTGAAGGAGCTCGCCGAATACTGGCGAACCGGCTACGACTGGCGGGCGCATGAGGCGGCGCTCAACGCCTACCCGCAGTTCCTCGCCACCCTCGACGGGCAGAATGTGCACTTCCTCCACGTACGCTCGCCCGAGCCGGATGCGACGCCGCTCATCCTGCTGCACGGCTGGCCGGGCGGCGTGGTGGACTTCCTCGACGTCATCGGCCCTCTGTCGGACCCACGCGCCCACGGTGGCGACGCGGCCGATGCGTTCCACCTGGTGATTCCGTCGCTGCCGGGGTTCGGGTTCTCCACGCCGCTGGCCGGGCCGGGCATGGACTCCGCCAGGATGGCCGGGCTCCTCGTCCGGCTGATGGCCCGGCTCGGGTACGAACGCTACGGCGTGCAGGGCTACGACACCGGCTCGTGGGTCGGCCCCGCGATGGGCAAGCAGGACCCGGACCATGTCATCGGTGTCCACCTCAATGCCATGATCACGTTTCCGATCGGGGCGGTCGGCGAGATGGGCGGGCTGTCGGAGATCGAGCAGCGGCGCTGGCAGCGCATGCAGGACTTCAACGACGGTTACCTGCGGTGCAACTCCAAGCGGCCGCAGACGGTGACGTACGGGCTGCACGACTCGCCGGTCGGCCAGCTCGCCTGGATCGTGGAGAAGTTCAAGGAACTCACCGAGCCGGAGGAAGGGCTGCCTGAGGACAGCATCGATCGCGACCACATCCTGACCGACGTCTCGATCTACTGGCTGACCGGCACGGCCGGGTCGGCGGCGCAGTGCTATTACGAAGAGATCAGCGCCACCGAGCCGGACTGGGGTGACGGCGCGGACGCTTGGGCGCCGGAGCGTGGCACGGTGCCGACCGGGGTGCTGGTCTCCGCCCACGACGTGACCGTTCGTCCCTGGGCAGAGCGCGACCACAATGTCGTCCACTGGACCGAGTTGGGCAAGGGCGGCCACTTTCTCGCGATGGAGGCGCCGGACCTGCTGGTCGGCGACGTACGAGCGTTCTTCGCGAAGGTGCGCTGAGATAGACGCCCGCGTACCGGTGCGGCTCGGCGTGTCAAGGGGCCGGCGCATCATTCGAGGCGGGTAGCTGGTTCAGTCGCTCGCCCCGGTGGATCGCGTGGTGGCCCCCGGGCGGTGGGTACGGCGGCGCCGTCCGCCGTACCCACCGCCCGGCGAGGGTCAGCTGCCGGGCGGCGGGTACGCCTCGGGGTTCGTCTTGGGGTCGGGCAGCTTGTCCCAGGACGGGTCGGCGATGACCTTGCAGGGCTTGACCGGGCCGGTGACGAGGTAGCCACTGAACTGCCACAGAGCTCTGGGCTTCTCCGGGCCCGAGGTCTGGTCCGCGTTCTCGGTGAACTCCATGACGGCCGTCTGCCCCGGCTTGATGTACTGCGGACTGATCCGCACCTGGCCGCGGCCCATCTTGAACGTCTTGCCGTTCGGCGAGTTCGCGATCGCTTCCTCGATCTTCTTGCGGACCGCGGGATCCTTGCTCTTGAGTTCCTCCTTGGAGAAGGAGGCGGCGCCTTCGCCCTCGCCGCGGCCGGGGGCGCATCGGGTGCCGGGTTTGACGTAGGAGACGTCGGCGGTGACGCCGAGTTTCGCCAGGTCCTTCTCCACCTGGTCCGGGTCCCTGAATTCGTTGATCTTCAGGGTGATCGTGCCGTCGGTGTTCTTGGTGACCGCGTAGGCCGGGGTCTCGGATCCGGTCAGGAGCGGCACCGCGACGGCCGCCGCCGCGGCGATCGTGGCGACCGCTCCTGTGGCGAGCAGGCGTCGTCTGACGAGCAGGCGGCGGGCCTTGTTGCGGGCCGCGATTTCGGCTTTGAGTTCCATCAGTACGTGCTCCTTGAAGTTCATCGCGTTCCTTCCATGACGAAGGGAGCCATCTCCGGCACGTTCCTGAGCGTGTGGCGGGCGCGGTGCAGTCTGGCCCTGGCGGCGCCCTGGCGGATGCCCAGAGCGGTGGCCGCCTCGCCGATCGTGAGCTGGTCGATGACGACCAGTTCGAGCATCGCGCGATCACCGTCCGGTAACCCGGCCATGGCCTGGAAGGCCCGCCTGGCCACGCTTTCCGCGTCGATCCGCTCTTCGAGCTCGGCGACGTCGTCGCAGTCGAGCGGTCGTCGTCCGCCTACGCGATCGGCCAGTCTCGTCTCCTTGAACGCCCGCCGCCGCTCGGCCGACAGGGTGTTGCGCGCCACGCCGTACAGCCAGGCGATCTCGCTGCCGAGTCCGGGCCGGTAGGTGTGGGCGGAGTCGAGCACCGCGAGAAAGACCTCCGCCACCAGGTCGGCGACCGTGTTCGGATCATCGACCCGGCGGGCGAGGAACGACGTGATCGCGTCGACGTGGCGCCGGTAGAAGGCTTCGAAAGCCTCCGGATCTGTGGCGATGTCCGCCTGTCTGCGACGCACCGGCCGTGCTCCCTTCGTCGACTACACCCCTTCTTGGTCAGCAGCCGGAAAAGCGTTATGAGAGTGAACAGATGGGGTCAAATGTCTCCGCTGTGAGGCGGTCGCGCGGGCTGACCGCGGAAATCGGGTCGCAGGCCGGTGAGCTGGGGCATGGGTGGGCTCCGGATCCGGGCGGTGCTTGCGGTCGTCGGGGCGGATCGACCGGATCAAGGCAGCCATCGCACTGGGGATGCCTGGCGGATGTGGATGAGCACGTCGAAGGCGTCGGCCAGGGATGCCACAGCCATATGCTCGGCGGCGTCGCGGGACGGATCGTAGACACCGCTGATGACGCGTACCTTCGCCGGTCCGTCCCATCGGCGGCGCGTGTCGTCGGGGCGGAGGTCCAGCCAGCGGGCGGGCAGTTTCACCTCGCCGAGCTTGGCGTCGATCAGGTCCCTGGCCGGCTCCGGGACGACGGCGACGCCGAGATCTCCATGATGGAAGCCGATCGCCACGGAGACGTACTGCCTACCGTGGCGTTCGCGCAGCAGGCTGCCGACGCTGGGCTGGGGACCGCGTTCAGGAGCCAGGCCCAAGGTTGCCGGCGCTGCTGATGTGTGAGCGATGCCGTCCCAGAAGGCCACCCGCTGGCCGGTTCGGCGCTGATAGTCGCTGATCGTGTCGGCCCACACCTCCGCATCGCCCGCGTAGCTGCCTCGCCCAGCGACGCTGCGTTCGTGGAAGTCGACGATAAGCCGCATCCGCTCCATGATGGCGCCGTGGGCGTCGATGTCTGGCAATGATCGGATCAGCGTGAGCGCGTCACGGGCGTGGTCGGCGAACGGGCGGCCCGGGTGCAGTCCCCGCACGCGCTGCACGTGCTCATCGGTCTGATGGGCGGTTCGGATGGGATTCAGGTGGGACGCCAGGTCCACCAGCCGTTCCGGGGCCAGCCGATGGACATGTTCGAGGATGGTGTCGTAGTCCGTGGGCTGTGCCTGTGCGGGCTTCACGCCGAAAATCCGGAGGGGATCGTCCAAATGGTCCTGGTTGAAGGCGCGGATCCAGTGAAGCGTCGCGACCATCTCGACGGTGCGCCAGGGACGCCAGGCGTCGCCGAGAGCAGATTCGGCGGTGCCCTCGCCGAAGGTCACGTACCTGTCGAGCCTCGTGGCGACAGCGGCGTTGTCCTGTAGAGCCAGTGCCCGGAATCCGTACTGCTGGGCCAGTCGCCGGAACAGCCGGTCTCGCACGGTGAAGGTCTCGCGGGAGAATCGTGTGGACTCCCCGAGGCCAACGATCTCCGCCTCGACGGCGATCTTCTCGGCCAGCTCGTCGAGCGCGGCGTCCGGCAGCGGGCCGCTGTCGGCAGGCTGCGGTCCGATCGGCTCCCTTGGCACGGCCGGGGCGGTGATGTCGGTCATGCCAGAGCTCCTTCCCGAAGCGGCCGCAGCGCGCTCGACCAGATGACGACCTCGTCCAGCAGGGTGCTGAGGGTCTTGTCCTGGTGTGGGCCGGGGGTGAAGGTGCCCGGTTCGGCCGGGGTCGGGATGGTGAAGTCATGGAACAGGGACAAGGCGACCTGTGTGCGTACGGTGGCGACCTTCAGCTCAGCCAGGATCAACCGTAGGTGCTCGACGGCGCGGGTTCCGCCGTGCAGTCCGTAGCTGACGAAACCGGCTGCCTTGTTGTTCCACTCGGCGTACACGAAGTCCAGGGCGTTCTTCAGGGCTCCGGGGACCGAGTGGTTGTACTCGGGGGTGACGAATATGAATCCGTCGAAGCGACCGATCGTCTTGGCCCAGCGGACGGTGTGCTCGTTGCCATACTGGCCGAACAGCGCCGGCTGCTCCTCGTCGAGCAGCGGCAGGCCGACGTCGACCAGGTCAAGAAGCTCGAAGTCGACAGTGGGGTGTTCCTGGGCGGCCACGCCGGCCACCCACTCGGCGACTGCGCGGCCGCGTCGGCCCGGGCGCGTGCTGCCGACGATGATCGCGATCTTGGTCATGAGAGTCTCTCTTCAAGTGGGTTATTACACCGATCGATGCAAACATTACTCCGATCGGTGCATGTAGTGCAACGATCGGTGTAACACGGTAGCCTCGGTAGGCATGACGGACAAGAAAAAGCCCGGTGGGCAGCCCGACAAGCGGCGGGCGATCGTCCACGGTGCGCTGCAGTTGTTCGCCCGAGACGGCTACACCCGGGCGAGCCTGGACGCGATCGCGGCGGAAGCGGGTGTCTCCAATCGCACCATCTACAACCACTTCACCGACAAGGCTGAGCTGTTCCAGACCGTGATCCAGGACAGCACCCGGCGAGTGGCCGACACGATGATCGACATCATCGACCGCCACCTGGCAAAGGTCGTCGACCTGGAGAACGACCTGGTCGAATTGGGGCTCGCGTGGCTCCGGTTGCTGACCTCCGACCTCGCCCCGCACTTCGCCTTGATCCGCCAGATCAACGCCGAGATCGAGCACATTCCCCCGACCGCACTCAAAGTCTGGCAGGAGACCGGGCCCAGTCGCGTTCGCCAGGAACTGGCCAACCGGCTATGCCAGATCGCCGGCAGTGGCCAGCTCACCTTGGCCGATCCGCTTCGCGCGGCGGGACACCTCATGCTGCTCATCTCCGCCGAAAACCTCACCGACCGCACGGCCCTCCACGACGAGGCCGAGCTCGCCGCCATGGTGTCCGCGGGCGTGCGTGCCTTCCTCTACGGCTACAAGAGGTGACCCGCCGGTTTGCGGCCGAGGATGGCCAGCTTGGGTCACTGCTGCCATACCGAAGATCGCTAGGCGGGAAGGTTCCATGAGGGGCCGTCGGGGTTGCCGAGCCATACCTTCTGACCCTGTTTGGTGACGGTGAGGCCGAACCTCGACTGGTGCGGCCTGCCCGCCACCTGCCAGGCCGAGACCGCCTGTTCGACGCCATCCCACAGCTTCAACGGCCCGTGCTGGCGTACCAGCCAACCTCCGTCCGGCGACTGCTCGGTGGTGGCCTGCGAGCCCGTTGCCACGTCCAGGAGGATGATCCGGTCGTCCGCCCCCATCTTCTCGGCCGACGGAGCGCCGAGCTGGGCCACGAACAGGCCGGTCGGGTCGTGCAGAACGCGCGGGTCGATCACGCTCTCGCGCTGCTCGCCGAGGCCGAGCAGGTAGTGGGAGCGCGGGGGCCGGTCGTGGGGCCGGGCGAACATGAACGACAGGTCATCGGTCAGGAAGCGTCCCGTGGCGGTGCCGTCGTCGGCCAGGGTGAGGTGCGCCAGGGCCGTGCCGCCCATCCAGCCGGACAGCGGCGCCGTGATGGTCCCTCCGTCTCGGACCTGCCACATCCACGAGGCCGGAACGTAGCGTACGGAGCAGGTCGCGATCAGCCGGTCGTATTCTGCGTTCTTGTCATATCCCGCCAGACCATCACCAACGACCAGGGTCGGCGCGTAACCGGCGGCGGTGAGGGCGTGCGCGGCGCGGGCCGCCACTTCGGGGTCGTACTCGATCGACGTCACCTTGCCATCCCCGAGGCGATGACAGAGCAGGGCCGTGGAGTAGCCGGTGCCGGTGCCGATCTCCAGGACCCTGTTCGCGTCGCCGATCCCTGTGGCCTCCAGCATGCGTACGACCAGGCTGGGCAGGGTGGAGGAAGACGTGGGCGGCCCGGGCAGAGGGCCGTTGGCGGCCTCGGCCATGACTCCCTCGACCTGTGTGACCCAGGTCCGGTTCTCGTAGGCCATGCGGAGCCACTGCTCGCGGGATGTCTTCGCGCGCTGGACCGGCTCCCATAGCGGTCCGTTCGTGTCATCGACGGGCCGGAAGACCGCCTCTCCCAGGAACAGCTCGCGCGGCACGGCTTGGACCGCCGCCGCCCAACGGGCGTCGGTGAGGGACCCCTTGGCGACCAGGAGTTCTGCCAGCTCTTGGCGGAGTTCGGCGCTCACGAGAGCTCCCTCGGGCGGGTCAGATGGTCGGCTATCGCGCTGGAGATCTGCTGCGGGATGGGATCGTCGAACCAGGCCCACTGGCCGTTGGGATTGCACTCCAGGAACACCCACTGGCCATCATGAGTCAGGGAGAAGTCGAAAGCCCCGAAAACAAGCCCGAAAGCGTCGAGTAGGCGCGCATGCCCTTGATCACAGCGGTCGGCGCCTCGATGAGCTGGTAGGTCAGCGATGGGTAGTCGTGCCGCCAGTCAAGGCCGGGAGCGCCGTCTATGCGGACAGGGAACACATGCTCACCCACCATGGTCACGCGCACGTCGGCGATCTTGTTCACCTGCTGCTGGAACAGGTGCGCGGCCCCGCTGACGCTCTCGTTCAAAGTGCCGGGGTCGATAACGTCCGCCCACACTGTACGAGCCTCTCCATCAGCGTTCCGGTAGGGGGTGGACCACAGCGGCTTGTAGACCACACTCCCCATCCGCGAGGCGAAGGTACGGGCACTGTCGACCCGGTTGGTGATCAGCGTGGACGGAATCGTGAGCCCGCAGGCGGCGGCCGTGGCGAGTTGGACCGGCTTGTGCTCGGCGTCGCGATTGCGCCAGGGATGGTTGAGGTAAGAGGCCCCCGGTAGCGCGGCCATGACACCGCCCAGACCGAAACGGGACTGGTCAGCGACCCACGCCCCCGTGTACTTGTCGAGGTCCTCGGGCCGACGATAAGGCGTCGGCTGACGCCAGTAGACAGCGCGCACACCCGCCAGGTCGAGATGGCGCGTCTGAGAGTGCCGAGGGAGCCCTTCATGCCCGTGCCGTCAAGGAAGGCCTCCAGCGTTGCGTGGCGTGGGAAGTCGGCGCCGGGATCGAATTGCACGACCGGGACGTCCCGGCCGTGCAGCTCGCCCAGTACCAGGTCGGCGGTGGGGTCATCCAGGCAGGCGACCACCAGGACCGGGGCTGGGATCGGCATCAGTCCGACACCCAGTCCGTCGTGGAATCCGGCTTTGCACCGCCGTCCCTGCTGCCGTCACCGTCGGGGGTAGGCGGCGCGGTAGGGGTGGCCTGCTGCACGTTGGAGCCGTGCTTGCCGGCGGCCTCGATCGGCCGGTTGGTCACCGGATCGAGGCGGACGCCCTTCTGAGTTACAGGGTCGATGCTGATGCGGTGATGAGGGGTGGGCCCTTCGCCCTGGGAAGGGAAGGGGGCCATCCGGCTCACACCCCAGGGAACGAAGCTCTGGTCCGCGGGAGCAGCGGGGGACTGGCTCATGAAGCCTCCGAATCAGAGCGGGCACGCGTGCAGCGGCCTCGGCGGGCTCCAGAGGAGGAACCTCGCGTTCGGTGACGGACGCCTTCACCGTAGAGAGGGGCTGCGCCACTCGTCATACGTTCTATGAAAGAAGTTCCTTGGGAACGGTTCCACTATTCTGGCGTTTGAGGACAGAAGCCAAAAGCCCTCCCTTGGGCGCAAGGGGAGGAGGGTCGGCGGGCTACATGAATGCAGTCGATGTTGACGCGTTCGATCAGACAGTGATCAGATCGGTGTATTCGCCGTCCTGCATGCCGAGCACAAGGGCGGCGAACTCAGCCTTGTCGAAGTACAGCTTCGGGCCGTCGGGGTCCTTGCTGTCGCGAATAACGACCAGATGGCCGTGTTTGTGCAAGCCCGCGCTGGCGGGAACGTGGATAAGTCCTGCCTCAAAGCAGTTTCCATCGGCATTGCTTCGCTTCGGCTTGCGCCAGCGCACCTCTGACAGGTCGATCTCCATGCCTGCTCCTTGGTTTGATGTATGCATCAGAGATCCTTTTCCGCCTGGACGAGCAGTCGCAGACTCTCGCTGGGGTCCAGCGCCTTAGCTCGAAGGTGGTTAAAAACTACGTTATATCGATCAACGACGTCGGCTTCCTCTAGATAACGGGCATCTGTCTGGCTCTCCAGATAGACCACATCGGGAGAAGTTCGCTCGGGGAACTCGATGATCACGAAGCTTCCGTCCATGGCAGGATGGGAACCGGCGGAGAACGGCAGGATCTGCAGGGTGATGTTGGGGCGTTCAGTGGCCGCGATCAGGTGCCTCAACTGGGCCTTCATCGTGGTGGTGCCGCCCACCATGCGTCGGATGCATGCCTCATTGGTGATCGACCACAGCCGCAGTCCGTCCGGCGCGGCCAACTGCTCTTGGCGGGCGAGACGGAAAGCTACCTTCTGCTCTGTCTCTTCGGCGCTCAAGTGAATGGGCGTCGTACTGAGGTGGGCCTTGTAGTAGTCGGCCGTCTGCAGAAGGCCGGGGATCAGCTCGGAGTCGTACGGTCTCAACTCGATCGCGGCGGACTCCAGCCCGACGAAGGTCTCGAACCACGGCCGGATCGCCTTCTTGTGATCCTGCCACCAGCCGCGCTGACGCGCCTCGCGGGCCAGCGTAATGAGGAATTCCTTGCGTTCTTCATCGACGCCATAGAGGTCGAGAAGCATGGCCACGTCGGCAGGGCGCGCGACTGAAGTCGCGTTTTCCACCTTTGTGATAGTGCTTGGCGCTACCCCGAGATGGCCTGCGGCCTGGTCGCGATTCAGGCCGGCGGCGATTCGCAACACCTTGAGCTCGGCACCGAGCCGCCTCCGGCGGACCGTTGGGGAAGACAGTCTGCTTGCCACGATTCCACCTCATATATCGGGAAATGCCAGCGGCTCGGAACAATAACTTCTGGAACTGTTCCGAGAGAACGCTTTACATGCTCCTTGTTGTACGGGCACCATCGGGTCAAGGATTCCGCACCCCTACGGTCTGTGACGACCGCAGTGGCAGAACTCGTCGAAAGCTCCGTGCCGCGACCACCGGAGCCGGCAAGAAGCTCGGATCGGGTCTATCGCCAAGGATGCGCCCTGCCCGCCAGGCAAGGTGGCGCGGTGTTCGACCGAGGACCGGATGCGACCCATCCGAGATCAAGCCTGGCGCGAGTAATGGGTGGGACCAGCGGATTGGCGCGATCGGACGGATCTGGAGAGGCGGGCAATGAGCGGGTTGTTTCTGGGCGAGATCGTGTTGCCGGGAGTGAAGCTTGCGGTGCCGCTGGCTCGTGCGTACAGGTCGGTGCGGTGGTCCACCTGCCCGCCTTGGATCTGCTCGGGCGCCATGTACAGCGGGGTCCCCGCGGAAGAGCCGGTGGCGGTGATCTTCGTGGCGTCGGCGAGGCGGGCGATCCCGAAGTCGCAGATCTTCACCCGGCCCTCCTCCAGCAGGAACAGGTTGGCTGGTTTGATGTCACGGTGCACCACGCCACGGCGGTGCGCGGCGGCGAGCGCATCGGTGATCTGTACGGCCAACTCCCTCACCTGCTCGATCGGCAGGCCCTTGGGACTGGCGGCGAGTAGGTGGCGCAGGTCGCGGCCGACCATCAGCTCCATCACCAAGAACAGCCAGAGCTCGTTCTCATGCCGGTGTTCGTCGATGTCGAAGACCGTGGTGATGCCTGGATGATTCAACGTGGCGGCGACCTCGGCCTCTCGGCGGAATCTGGCCACCCCGGTCGGTTCCGCCGCGATCGTCAACGGAAGGATCTTGACGGCGACCGGACGCCGGAGCCGCAGATCGACCCCCCGCCACACCTCACCCATCCCGCCCCGGCCCAGCGGCTCCTCCAGCCGGTACCGGCCGGCCAGCTCCACCTTCCGCCGCACCATCGCCTCCACCTAAGGAAAGATCACACCGCCGCTACATTCCATCAGGTATGTACGGCTGGGGTATCCAGGTTTCCCACGCCCTGCCTGAGCGGCGAAAGGGGCGAACAGCCAGAAACCAAGATCCAGACTGTGTTAAGGTCACGAACCTGCATCGAAGGGGGCCTCGATGAAGGGGTGTAATCGTCATGCGCGCTGAGGTGAGATCACCGTCACCTGCGGATCAGCTGGTCGTCGAGGGTCCTCTATGGACGATGCCCAGGTCGGCCGACGGGCCTGAATCCCTGGAATGTGAACATCTACCGAAGAGGATCACGAATCTTGCCCATCTTCCGAACCAGAACGAGTCGTCGTGCTGTGGCCGCACTGTCCGCCGCCTCGGTGCTGTTATGCGCCGCGGTACCGTCCGCCCAGGCCGCCGATACCGGTGAGGTGGCCGCCTTCCTGCAGGACGCCATGAACGAGCTGCGCTTTGAGCAGGTCCTCGACCTGGCGCCGCCGGCATCCCCGCAGGCTCGGACGCTGGCCGGCGTGGTCGACAAGGACGCGCAGACGGCCGCCGACTACGCCCGGCTGTTCGCCGCCGCAGTCGACCCCAAGCCCATCGTCCAGCAGCCGCAACTCGACGTGACCGTACTGGAACTGGACCGGCGGGGCCGGCCGGTGTCGTCCGGCACGGTCCTGATGAGCCCGCAGTATCCGAACGGGATCGCCGTGCCGGTGGACCAGAACTTCCACACCGACCAGGTGCGATATCGGCAGTGGGACGACGCGGGATGGTACGCCAACCAGGGCAAGGGCACCATCGACATCGTGCCGGGCCGGGAGAACGCGCCCATCGACTTCATGCTCCCCTATCCGGCCTCTGTCCTGAAGCTGATGGTCACCTTCGGGGTGCTGCGCCTGGTCGACAAGGGCGAGATCAAGCTTGACGACACCTACGCCTACCAGCCCACCACGCTCAGTTCCCTGTGCGGCGGGCCGACGAGCAACACCATCGGCGCCTACATGGACGCCTCGATCACCTCCTCCTCCAACGCCGGGACCTGTGCGCTGGTGAAGCTGCTACACGACCGCGGTGCGGTGGACGAGCTCAACCAGACCTTCCAGGACCTGGGCCTGGAGACCATGCAGCTGAAGAACACCAACCCGGCCAACGGCGGCCGCTGGTCCAACCCGGTCACGATGAGCTCGCTGGACACGGCCAAGCTGCTCGCGCTGGTCAACGGCGTACCTGGCACGGCGTGGACCGCCCCCAACGGCAAGCCCGTCACCGGCGAGGTGCTGAGCGCCACGTCCCGCCAGGTCTTCAAGAAGCTGCTCGACGAGCAGGGCTTCAACGACATGCTCTCCACCACCAACCGGTGCGGCAGCACCTACCCGGCCGCGGGCATCCCGCAGCGGGTGAACTCGCGGTGGGTGGCCGCCGACGGCACGGTGACGGTCGAGGGCCTCAAGTTCGGCCAGGACGTCCGGCCCTGCAACAAGCAGGCGCAGGTCACGTTCGGGCACAAGACCGGATGGGTCGGCAACTCGGGAGCTGACGCGGGGATCGTCAGGTCCCTGCCGGGCAAGGCGGGCCGCCACTACGTCGTCGTGGCCATCACCAACCTCGGCACCCAGTACGTCGACGCCAACCGGCCGGCCACCGAGCCCGGCATCTACCCGGTCGCCTTCACCGAGAAGCTGGCCAAGCTTGGTGCGGCGATCGACCGGTACGAGGCCGCCTGGTATGCCCGGCGCAACGTGAAGTGACCATCCGCATGGCAGCCTGTGCAACCGCGAATCGCCGCCGCGTGCGGCTTCGATCCGGTTGTTGACGGTCACGACGGCGCTGGCCCGCTGGCGCCGTCGTGACCGCCCTGCTCCGCTGGGATCTGGAGGCAGCCCGACCTCGTTGAACCAGTTGGTCTAGGAATAGACGGGGCCGTCGCTGTCGCCGTGCGCGACGCGCCGATGTGGCAACGGCGTCCCATCTGGCCCACAGGCGCCTGTGGTGTGGCGCTGACTGTGAGGCATGCGCAGGAGGTAGTTCATCGGGCGGGAGCCGGATGGTTCGTGATCGGCCCGCCGCGGGCGGAGTACCGCGCCCTTCGGTCAAGGGGCGGGTCGCCGTGCGCGGCGACGGCGTGTCCGCCGAGTTCCCGTACGACCTACCTACCCTCAGGGGTGGGGACGTGCTGGTCGATGAGGATGCGTGCGGCGGCGACGGATCGGGCGGCGGGGCCGGAGGGGCCGAGCGTGGCCGCGTTGGCGTAGAGGCCGGAGATGATGAGCATCAGCATGTCGGCCAGGGCTTTGGGATCGGTGGCGCGGGCCGCGGACGCGAGGGTGCACAGCAACTCGCGTAGCCCTTCGAGGTGGGCGACGGCCTCCCGGCGGCCGGGGTGGCCGGGGTCGCGGAACTCCGCCGAGGTGTTGTAGAAGGTGCAGCCGTGGGCGTCGGAGCCCTGGGTGCCCTCCTGGGCCTGCTCCACGATGGCCAGGAGCTGGCGGGCGGGGTCGCCCTCGTGCCGGGCGATCGCACTGCCGATCTGTGCCCAGGCGTGGTCGTGCAGCTCGCCCACCCACGCCCTCACCAGCTCGTCCTTGCTGGTGAACTCGCGGTAGAGAGCGCTCTTGCCGAGCCCCGTCTCCTCGACGACCTGCTGCATGCCCACGGCCCGCGCGCCCTGCTCGCGGAACAGACGGGCGGCCGTCTGGAGGATGCGCCGGCGGGTGCCGGGAACCGGTGTGCGCGTCACCTTCGGGTCCCTTCGCGAGGAGTTCAAGGATCTTCGTTGACAGCGTAGCGCGCTACCCCCAAGATTGGACCGATCGGTCCGGACCGATCGGTCCGTTATGAATGAGGGGGTGTGTTCTTGTATGACCGAGACTGCGGCCGGCACCCGGAGCGGGAATGCCGGTCTGCTGCTCGCGGTGATGTCCGCCGTACAGTTCCTGGACGCGATGGACATCGCCAGCATCGGGCCCGCGCTGCCGCTCCTACAGCGTGACCTGGGTATGTCGCCCGAGGCGTTGCAGTGGGTGGTGAGCGGCTACGCGCTGGGCTTCGGTGGATTCCTGCTGTTAGGCGGGCGGCTGGCCGATCTGTTCGACCGCAGGAGGTTGTTGCTCGGCTGGCTGGTGGTGTTCGTCGTCGCCAGCCACGTCGGCGGTCTGACCAACGAGGGCCTGATTCTCGTGATCGCCCGCCTGCTCAAGGGCGTCAGCGCCGGCTTCACCGCCCCGGTGGCCATGGCGTTGTTGCTGGACACCTTCCGCGAGGAACGGGCCCGCAACCGCGCGCTGGGGACCTTCCTCGCCATCTCCTCCTCCGGTTTCTCGCTGGGCCTGGTGTTCGGCGGGGCGCTGGCGCAACTCGACTGGCGCCTGGTCTTCCTGCTGCCCGCGGCGGTCGGCGTCGTCGTCGCGCTCGTGGCCGCCGCCGTGGTGCCGCGGGACCGTACGAGAAGAACCCGGACCGGGCGCCTGGACGTCCTCGGCGCGATGCTGGTCGCGGGCGCCGCGATCACTCTCGTGTACGGAGTCAGCCAGGCCTCCATCGTCGGCTGGAGCCATCCGCTCACCCTGGCAGCGCTCGGCGGGTCCGCCCTCCTGCTTGCCCTGCTCCTCGTCGTGGAACGCGGGCATCCGGCGCCGCTCATACCGTTATCGATCTTCGCCAGGGCAGGACTGGTGCGGGCGAACGTCGGCATGCTCATGTTCGGCGCCTACGTGGCCTTCCAGTTCGTTCTGACGCTCTATTACGAGGGCACGCTGGGCTGGTCACCGCTACAGACGGCGCTGTCCTTCCTGCTCGGCGGCCTGCTCACCGGCACCACCGCCAGATACTGGGCGGCGGCGGTGACCAGGTTCGGCGCCTGGCCGGTCGCCACCGCCGGGCTGTTCCTGCTCGCCGCCGGCTACGCGGTCTGGGCCGTGCTGATCGGCCGAGCCGAACCGCTGGCGGTCCTGCTCATCCAGCAGGTGCTGGGCGGGCTCGGGTTCCCCGCCGCCTACTCGGCGCTCAACATCGCCGCCGTGGCGGGCGCGGGACAGCAGGAGCAGGGCCTGGCGTCGGGCCTGTTCAACGCCAGCGCCCAACTCGGTACCAGCCTGATCACCGCCGTCACCGCCACCATGCTGGTCGCCAATGGCGGCGCGATGGTGGGCGGCTACCGGGCCGGACTCTGGACAGTCGTCGCCGTGTCCCTGGCCATCACACTGCTGTCGGCCCTGGGCACGAGAACTCCACAACCATGAAGGGAAATCGCATGCGCATCTACACTGCCACCGCCACCTCGGAAGGCCGCGACGGCCGGGCGGTCTCCTCAGACGGCCGGCTGGACGTCCAGCTCGCCCTGCAGAAAGAGCTGGGCGGCGACGGCGCCGGCACCAACCCCGAGCAACTCTTCGCCGCCGGGTACGCCGCCTGTTTCGCCACGTCCATGAAACTCGTGGCGGGCAGTCAGGACCTCGACGTGTCCGATGCCTCGGTCACCGCGGAGGTCGGCCTGTCACCCAACGGCAAGGGCGGCTACGAGCTGGACGCCGTCCTGCGCGTGAAACTGCCCGACACCCTCACCGCGGAGCAGGCACGAACCCTCCTGGACGCCACCCACCAGGTGTGCCCCTACTCCAACGCCACCCGCGGCAACATGCCCGTCGAACTGCTCCTCGACTGACGAGTACGACGCCCACCCCAACACGCATGGTTGGGGTGGGCGGTTTCGGTACTTCAGCTTGCCTCGCGATCCACGAACCCAGCCGCGGCCGCGCAGACGGTCACCAGACCTGTAGCTTGGCGCCGAACTCCAGGTCCACGTCCCAGACGCGGGAGAAGATGATCACAGAGCCGCCGTCGGCGCCGCCGCAGTACACCTTCTTGCTGCGGGCCGAGGTGATGCCCTGGGCCGCGACCTCGTCGAACCAGTTGGTGTACGAATAGACCGGGCCGCCGCTGTCACCGGCCGCGGTGGCGCAGCCGCCAACGACGCTTTTGGCGCGGACCATGTGCTTGACGTACTGGCCGTTGGTGTACGTGCCGCTCCAGCCGGTTTCGGTCACCTTGATGAGGCAGTTCTCACCCAGAGTGGCCCCGGAGTTGCAGACGAAGTTGCCGACGTACGCCTTCCACAGCGCCACCACCTTGTTGCTGGTGGAGGCGGTGTTGCTGCCGTCGAAGACGTTGGCCGTCGCGTCGCCGAGCACGATCGCGGCGTCACGTTTGGCGACGCGCCAGGACAACTCGCCCATGTAGTTCGCCGGGTTGCCGACGCCGCCGCCGTCGTAGAACTGGTCCCAGACGTTGCCGCAGTGAGCGGCGGTGAGGAACCCGGGCGTGCCGTACTTGTCCTTGACCGCGAAGCCCGAGCTGCAGCCCGCCCCCGACTGCTGGTTCCAGGTCCGGCCACCCGCGTAGTAGCTGGGTACGTCGTCCTGCCTGCTGTAGGCGGGACTGAATTCCTCTCCCCTTTCCAAGGTGATGGGCGCGGTCGTGCCGCTGGGCCGCTGCAGCTGCTGCGGGTCGGTGTCCTCCCCGGAGACCGAGAGCCGGATGCCGCTGCCGTCCGGCTGCGGCGCCGCGCCGCTCGCCTGGCCGGCCTCGGCCCACCGCTCGGCCTCCTGCAGGAGCTGCGCGTTGGTGTAGGCGGCCGGCAGTACGGCTACCGGAGCCGTCTGCCGTCCCTGGTCGATCGTGGTCTGTACGGCCGGCGGCACCGTGCCCCGCCAGTACAGGCGTACCTCGTGGTTCTCCGGAGCGACGACGATTCCCCCGAATCCTTCGGCGCTCTCGGCCGACTCGGTGATGCGGTCGGCCACCCCGTTCAGCCGGGTCTGCTCGGAGAACAGTGCCCTCCAGTCGGCGAACCCGCTGGGCACCGCCCCGCGTGGGCCGCTCTCGTCCCTGGTCGGCGTCTTGCCGCCCGGGTCGTCGGTGGCCCGCACCGTACGGCCCGGGTCGTCGATGGCGGTCTGCGCTGTGGCTGCCCCCGCGCCCAGAAAGGGCAGCAGCGCACAGGCGGTCCCCAGGACTGTCAGGCGTAAGCGGACGTTCTTCTGCATTGGTTAACCCCCGTGTTTGGCAATTGCGGGAGTTATCACAGCATGTGAAGAGCGTCGCTTTCTGCGGCCAATTACGAGTACGGTCTGTGGCCTCGGACCTTGCGCCTACCTGGTCAGCCAACGGAGCCAGCCTCCGTGCATTGCGCTGAACGCGACCGGCTGGTGATCGAGCGCGAGGACGTTGGTGGAGGTGTGCGCCGGTGGCTGCTGGGGGAGGCGGGCGGCGATGCTCGGCAGGACGCCCGGCCCTTCTTGGGAGATCCAATGGGCGTCGAGCTGTTCGACCTGCCGTACGAAAGTGGTGCGGTCGGCGTCTGGCAGGTAGTAGAGCACCGCGGTGTGGAAGACGACGAGTGTGGCGTACGAGGGTGCCTGAGCGGCCACCTCGCCGAGGCGCGCGTTGAGGTCTCCGGGCACGATGCGGGGCGGATCGGCTTGTGCCAGGGCGATCGCGGTGTTCAGGCGCTCCAGCCGGTCATGTTGTTCGGGCCAGACCAGGGTCCGCAGCCACCGGATGTCGGCCGGATCGGTGACGTCGAGAGGATTGAGGTCGATGCCGGCCCGCCAGGCGACGGTCACCGTCCCCGGCTCGTCGAATCGCGGCTGCGGGTCGCCCTCGACGTGGCAGCGCAGCCTCAACGGGCTGTCCACCGCCCCGGCCAGGCTTCCGTCGTAGTCGTAGCCGTAGCGATCGGGTAGCAGGCACAGGCCGGCTGAGGCGCCGACCTCCAGCAGGGCCAGCGGCTGGGGAAGCGCGGCCAGCAGGGGATACAGCGCGGCGCACCGAGCCGGTTCGTTGGTCTGGGTGCGGTGGGTGAGCATCGTCGCGACGACCGCGTCGCGGTTGTCGAGGACGGACTGCCGGAACTGCTGGTAGTCGGCCGGTGTTCCGCTGACGTGCCGGGCGGCGGCGAGGAGCAGGTTGGGCTGCCGCCTGTCCGGGGGAAGGTCGGACAACAACTCGATCAGGTCGCGGTCAGCTGCCACTCCGAGGGCGAGCTGCTCGTACAACGGCGATCTGCCATGGGCCTCCATGGACGCGAAGCGCCGGTACTGCTCTGCGATCGGCATGATCGGACTCTAACGCCGGCCTGCGAGAGAGCGTGGCGGGACATTCCAGGTCTTTCTCGTCAACCTGGGGTGGGGCTCAGGGAGTGTCAGGGGTGGCTTTCACCGACGAGAGGAGACCGGGTGGACGCGGATTTCGTGGACTTCGTCCGGCACCGGGGAGACCACCATCTGAGAACGGCGGTCCTGCTCACCGGGGATTGGCACACGGCTGAGGATCTGGTGCAGTCCTGCCTCGGCAAGTTGTACCGCGTGTGGCATCGGCTGGACACCCGTAGTGAGCCCGACGCGTACCTGCGCCGCATCCTGGTCAACACCTATCGATCATGGTGGCGGGCCCGGTGGCGTCGTGAGATCCCCCGCGCCGAACTGCCCGATCTGCCAGGTCCCGCGGACCTGGGGGAGGCCCGGGCGGTGGCGGAGGACGTTCGGAAGGCGCTGGCGAAGCTGCCGGTCAGACAGCGGACCGCTTTGGTGCTGCGGTTCTTCGCGGACCTGCCCGAATCGGAGGTCGCCGATCTGATGGGCTGCTCGGCGGGGACGGTCAAAACCCATACGCATCGCGGTCTGCAGGCGATGCGGCGACTGATCTCGCCCGGCACGGTGGTCAACCGAAACGAGGCGGAGGGGAGTGGGATCCGGTGAGACACCAACACGAGGAGCCGTCCATGAACGAGAAAGAACTCCGCTCCCTGCTCGTCAAAGCCACCGAGGACCGGCCCGCGGGCATCGACCTCATGCCGACGCCGCCGAAGCGCGGGCTGGCCCGGGTTCTGGTCCCGATCGCCTCGCTGGCCGCCGCGGTTGTGCTGGGTGCGTTCGTGCTGATACTGCCTTCGAGCCAGTCTTCGGCGCAGGCCCAGGTGGCCGCCGCCGTCGAGAACACCGGCCAGGAGAGCTACCGTCTGCACTGCGTCAGCGGCGCCAAGACCTTCGATGGCGCCTTCGACCCCGTCCAGCGGGTGGGCGTGATCACGAGGGTTGGGGACGGGGCCGAGACCCGGTTCGTCGGCGATCTGATGTACAGCCGGGAGCCGGGCGAGGCGAAATGGATGGTCTCTCCGCGCGTCGACGAGGAGTTGAAGAAGGCGCCGGCGGCCGTCGGCCTGGTCAAGCTCGCTCCGCTGGACCCCCAGGCGGCTCTGCAGCGGCTCCGTTCGGCCACTGACATCCGTGAGAGCGGCTCCGCCGCCGGTCAGGGCTGGACGGGCCGGCGGTTCGCGTTCTCGCTGGGCGACGCCGAGGACCTCACCGGATCCGTGGACGTGGATGACCAGGGACGGGTCCGGCGGCTGGAGTTCGTCTTCGGCGACACCGGTCACCGGAACGTCATGGACTTCAACGACTTCGGCGCCTCGGTGACGGTCACGGCCCCGCCCGCCGACCAGGTGGAGCCGCTGCCGGCCGACAAGCAGATGGGCAAGCCGATCCACAAGCCGACCTGACCGATCAATCCAGCACCCCTCAACCGTGTGCCTGGGCCGGAGCGGATGTGGCTCCGGTCCACGCACACCGCGTGTGACATTAACGACCGGTCGGTCTTATTTCTGCTAGAGTCATGGCTGTGGAAGATGGAAGGAAGGCTCGCGGGCAGCGCAGCCGGGAGGCGATCCTGACGCACGCCGTGTCCCTGGCCTCGATTGACGGGCTCGGCGGGCTGAGTCTCGGGCGGCTGGCTGAGGCAGCAGGTGTCAGTAAGTCCGGATTTTTCGCTCACTGGCGTGACAAGGAGCAACTCCAGCTCGACACCATCGACTGGGCCCGCCGCCAGTGGGTCGAACACGTGGTCACCCCGGCCTTTCAGCACCCTGCGGGCGTGCGGCGGCTGTACGCCCTGCACCAGAGCCGGCTGCGGTTCTACGCCGACGGGGTGCTGCCCGGTGGGTGCTTCTTCTTCGTCGCCCAGGTCGAGTTCGACGACCGGCCGGGGCCGGTCCAGGCCCAGGTGGCCAAGGCCATGGCCGACTGGCTCGCCGTGCTCCGTACCCAGGCGGAAAAGGCGATCGAGCTGGGCGAGCTGACCGGTGTCGACCCCGCGCAGCTCGCGTACGAGATCGAGGCGCTCGGTGAGGCGGCCGTCACCCATGCCCGGCTGCTGGACCACGACACCGCCTTCACCTACGCCCGCCGCGCGGTTTTGCAACGGCTGCGCGCGCACGCCACCGACCCCTCGCTGCTCCCGGAGGACTGACCGTTGACCCTTGCGCAAGGCTGCCGCTTGCCCGTCCAGGTGCACTTCGACGACCTCGACGCCATGGGCCTGCTGCACAACTCCCGCTACGCCCTGCTGGTCGAACGCGCCATCTCCGTCTACTGGACCGAGCTGGGCTGGAACTTCGACCCGGCGTTGTCGGCGTTCCAGGACGTGTTCATGGCCGTACGGGAATTCAAGATCACCTACCACACGCCGATCGTGGGTGCGTGCGAGCCCGTCGTGCACTTCTGGATGGAGCGGCTGGGCCGTACGAGCGGGGTGTACGGCTTCCGCGTGCTGTCGCCCGATGAGTCCGTGGTGCACGCCGAAGGGCACCGCGTGAACGTCAACCTCGATCCGGCGACCTTCCGCCCGACCCCGTTCAGTCCCGAGATCCGCCAGGCGGCGGGGCTCCTGCTCAGAGAGCCGGTGGCCAGTTGAGATCCCGTTGGATCGCCGGTCCGGAGCCGCGTGGCGACGATCCGGTGCTGGTCAGCCGTACCGACTTCCGGGTGAACCATCGGACCGACCTGCCGCGCGCGGCCTTCGCCGGCTGGCGGCTGGCCCGGCTGTGGCCGGAGTTGGACGGGGCGATCGGGCTGTGGTTGTGGACCGACGTGAAGGACCGCCGATGCGGGTCAGTGTCGGTCTGGCGGGATGAGGCCGCCTTGCGGGGGTTCGTACGGCTGGCCGCACACGTGCGCATCATGCGCGCCTACCGAGGCCGCGGCGTACTGACCTCGACCTCGATCCGAACCTCCGCCGAAGACCTGTGGACAGCGAGCTTCTCCCCGGTCGGGACTCCAGATTCCTGACTCGGTCACCGACTTCTTCACCCGCCCACGGTGATCACGGGGCGTGGATAAGCTCCGAGGCGTGAATCGAGTTTGCCTGGTCACCGGGGCCAATCGGGGCATTGGGCTGGAGGTCGCCCGCCGGCTCGCGCGGGCGGGCGACACCGTCGTCCTGACCGCCAGGGATCTGGGAAACGCCGAGAAGGCGGCGCGCGGGCTGCGGGGGACCGTGGTGCCGCGGCAACTGGATGTCGGTGATCCGGAGTCGGTGCGCCGGTTGGTCGAGGGGCTGGCTTACGACAGGCTGGATGTGCTGGTCAACAATGCCGCCATCCACTACGACACCTGGCAGCGGGCCGAGAACGCCGATCTCGACGTCGTGCGGGAGGCGCTGGAGACGAATTTGCTGGGGGCCTGGCGGGTGACGTTGGCGTTACTGCCGTTGTTGCGGGCCGGTGGCCATGGCCGGGTGGTGAACGTCTCCAGCGAGGCCGGGTCGCTGGCCGTCATGGGCGGTGGCACTCCGGCGTACACCGTGTCGAAGACCGCGCTCAACGCGCTGACCAAGATGCTGGCCGCGGAGCTGCGCGGTGATCGGATCCTGGTGAACGCCGTCTGTCCCGGGTGGGTGGCGACCGACATGGGCGGGCCCGGCGGGCGGCCGGTCGGCGAGGGGGCCCGTAGCGTGCTGTGGGCGGTGGATCTGCCTGATGGCGGGCCGACCGGGGGGTTCTTCCGTGACGGCAAGCCTCTGGCCTGGTGATCAGCCGGTGGCTCGGCGGCGGTGGGCCTTCTGCCTGCAGGCGCCTCCGCAGAAGCGGGCTGGGCGGCCGGTGCGGGAGGTGGGGATGGCGGCGCCGCACTCCTCACAGCGGGCGGTGGGACCGGGCTGCTCCTCGCGGGTTTCGTTACGGTGGCCGGGTTTCGTGACAGGTTTCGTTGCGGTGGGCAGCGGTGAATGTCCGGCGCGGAGGCCGTCCAGGACGAGGGTGGTGGCCCTGCCGGGGGTGGCGCTGTTGGCCTCCATCGCGACACATCCCGCCATAAGTGCCATGACATCTGTTATCTGGACATCCGGCCTTACGGCGCCGGCATGGTGGGCCTGGTCGAGCAGGGCGGCGAGGGCGATTCCGTAGCGTCGCCGTGCCTGCGGCGCCACCTCGGCCTTGGGGGTGGAGACGAAGGACTCGCAGAGCGCCTTGTTGAATCCAGCCTGTTCGACGGTCGAGGTGAAAGCGGTGAAGAACGCCGCTCCGGTCTCCGCTTCGGTGGTGGCCAGCAGGGCGGTGAGCTCGTCGGCCAGACGTTCGATCCGGTCGTGGACCACCGCCTCGAACAGGGCCTCCTTGCTGGGGAAGTGCCGGTAGACGGTGCCCGCGCCGACGCCCGCGCGCCGGGCGATCACGTCGAGCGGCACGGACAGGCCCTCCGCCGCGAACGCCTCCTGGGCGGCCTCCAGCACGCGGGCGCGATTGTGCCGGGCGTCCGCGCGTGCGGCGATCGTCATGCGGCCTCCCATGTGCCTGGTTCGGTGCCCGGATTGACAACCGGAACGCTCGTTCCGTAGCGTCTAAGCGGGTTGGGCGTTCCGATTCTACCGAACCTGGGAGTTCGCATGACCGTACCTACACAACCGACCGCCCGCGAGGTCGTCGAACAGTTCCTGCGGGCCTCCGTGGACGGCGGGCTGGCCGACCTGTACGCGCCCGACGTCGTGATCGAGATACCGTTCGCCCCGGCTGGCATCCCCCGGCGCTCGCAGGGGCGGGAGGAGCTGCGGGCCAGGTTCGAGGCCGCCGCCGGTGTGCTGCGCTGGGAGCGGACGGACAACGCGCTGATCCACGAGACCGCTGACCCCGAGGTGGTCATCGTGGAGTACGACCTCCACGGCTCGCTCGTCGCCTCGGGGCGGCCCATCGTCATGTCCTACATCATGGTCGTCCAGGTGCGGGACGGCCTGATCGTCCACTCCCGGGACTACGGAAACCCCCAGGCCATGGACGATTACCGCGAGGAGTTGCTGAGCGCGATCAACTCCTAGCGCTCGTACGTCATGAGGACCGTGCCGTTGCCGAACGTGCGCGTCGCGGTCAGGTTGAACAGGGTCGGGCGGAACTCGCCGTCGAAGGCGGCGATGCCCGACCCCGCCACCACCGGATAGGCCTTGATGATCAGCTCGTCGATCTCCGGCAGCAGTGTGCCCGCCAGCTTGCCGCCGCCGCACAGCCAGATGTCGAGGTCGCCCTCCTCTTCCTTCAGGCGGCGGACCAGCGCGAGGGGGTCGCCGGAGACGAGCTCCACGGCCGGGTCGGGGATCTCCGGGATCGTGCTGGAGAAGACGTACTGCCGCAGGTGCGCATACGGGCTGGTCATGCCGACGTCGAGGCCCGGCTGGTAGGTGCCCCGGCCCATGAGCACAGTGTCGAAGCGCCTGTTGGGGGCGTCGAAGCCGAGCTGCTTCCGGATGTGGGTGGGGACGGTTTCGGGGACCTCCTCGTTCCAGTACGCGGCCAGCTCGTCGGACACGGGATAGAAGTCGAAGTCGCCGTTCGGGCCGGCGATGTAGCCGTCGATGGAGATCCCCACGTAGTAGGCGAGCTTTCGCATATTCACTCCAGATGTAGTACTTAGCTCGAAGTGATTTCACCGTAGTACTACAACTAGAGTGGTGTCAAGGCTGCGACCATGGAACGCATGAGGCTTGCGAAAGAGACGGACAGGGGCGCGGTCGAGGAGCTGGTACAGGCGGCCTACCAGCCGTGGGTGGCGGTCATTGGCACGCGGCCCCTCCCCATGGAGGCCGACTATGCCGCGCTCATCGCCGAGGGCCGGGTGCACGTGACCGGCGATGACTTCGACGGGCTCATCGTGCTGATCCCCGAGGACGGCGTGCTCTACATCGACAACGTGGCGGTACGCCCCGGCCTGCACGGCAAGGGCATCGGCCGGAGTCTGATGGCCTATGCCGAGCAGGAGGCGCGGCGGCTCGGCCTGCCCGCCCTGCGCCTCTACACCAACGTCAAAATGGCCAGGAACATCGCCCTGTACGAGTCGCTCGGCTACGTCGTGACCGGACACAAGGAGCTCGACGGCCGGTCGGCCGTGGCCATGCGCAAACAGCTCAGCCCGTGAGGACGCCCAGCAGGTGGGTCACCTCGCGGGCCACCGCGTCGCGGCCCGCCCGCAGGTACTTGCGCGAGTCGACCACCTTCGCGTCCCCGGCGAGGTAGTCGCGTACCGCGCCGGTGAACGCCTTGTTCAGGTGCGTAGCGATGTTGATCTTCTTCATGCCGTGCCGTACGGCCTCGCGCAGGATGTCGTCGGGCACCCCCGACGAGCCGTGCAGCACCAGCGGGACCGGTACGACGGCGCGCAGCTCGGTGATGAGGTCCAGGTCGAGCACGGCGTCCTTGGTGGTCATGGCGTGCGAGGTGCCCACGGCGACGGCCAGCGCGTCGACGCCGGTGCGCGCCACGTACTCCACCGCCTCGTGCGGCTTGGTCCGCGCGCCGGGCGCGTGCACGCCGTCCTTGCCGCCCACCTCGCCCAGCTCGGCCTCCACCCACACACCGCGTTCGTGGCACCAGGCGGCCACGTCGGCGGTGGCGGCCACGTTCTCCTCGTCGGGCAGCGCCGACGCGTCGAACATCACCGAGCCGACCCCCAGCTCCACCGCCTCCTCGACCAGAGCGCGGCCGGTGGCGTGGTCGAGATGCACCGCCACCGGCACCGCGGCGCCCCTGGCGACCGCCAGGCAGGCGAGCGCGATGGGTTCCAGGGCGCCGTGGTAGCGGACGCAGTTCTCGCTGATCTGCAGGACCACCGGCAGGCCCAGGGCCTCGGCGCCCGCGACGATGGCGGTGGCGTGCTCCAGCTGGATCACATTGAACGCGCCCACCCCCGCGGGTGATTCGCGGACGATGTCGCCGATTCGGGCGAGGGGCATGACGACTCCTTGGACGATTCCTCAGACGATGACGATGCGTGGGTGGATGTCGGCGTAGACGTCGCGGTCGAAGTCGCCCGCCACGGGCGCCGCGACCGCCGCGGCGCCCAGCGCCGCCGCCCTGGTGAGCCGCTCGGGCCACGGGGACCGCTCCACGAGCCCCAGCGCCAGCCCCGCGACCAGCGAGTCACCGGCGCCGGTCGGGTTGCCTTCCACCTTGTACGGCATGCGCGCCCGGAAGATCCCCTCGGGCGTGACGGCCAGCAGCCCTTCGGCGCCCATCGACACGACCACCGACTCGGCCCCGCGACCGCGCAACGCCTGCGCGCCCTCCTCGGGACCGCCTTCCGGCACGGCCCGCGCGAGCTCCTCAGCGTTCGGTTTGACGATCGAGGGGCGGCCGCCGGGCGCGTGCCGCAGTGGTTCGCCGTCGGCGTCCACGATGGCGGGCACGCCGTGCTCGGCGGCGATGGCGGCCAGCGTCGCGTACGCGTCGAGCGGCACGCCCCTGGGCAGGCTGCCGGAGATGACGACGGCCTCCGCCGTGGCCATCAGGTCGGTGAAACGGCCGGTCATGCGCCCGAACTCGGCCGCCGTGACCTCAGGCCCCGGCTCGTTGAACAGCGCTGTTCGCGGGGAAGCTGTTCGCGGGGAGTTCGCGACGCCCGGCTCGGTCCGGCCGGGGTCCGCGACGACCAGCGTGGTGCGCGAGTCGGCCGCGATCCCCACGAAGGCGTGCGGCAGTCCGGCCCGCTGGAGGTCGGCCTCGATGGCCTGGCCGGTCGGGCCGCCCGCGAGGCCGGTGACCAGCACGTCCTGGCCGAGCGCGGCCAGGACGCGGGCCACGTTGACGCCCTTGCCGCCGGCCCGCCGGTGTACGGTGGCGACCCGGTTGACCCCGTCCCAGTCGACGCCGGGCACCTGGTAGGTGACGTCGAGGGCGGCGTTGAGCGTCACGGTGAGGATCATCAGGGCTCCACGATCCAGGCCCCGCGCTTCATCACGCCCGCGACCTCCAACTCGTCGGACAGGACCACCAGATCGGCCGCCTTGCCCACGGCGATCGAGCCGGTGGTGTCGGCGACGCCCAGCACGCGGGCGGGCGTCAGGGAGGTGAGCTGGACCGCCTCGGGCAGCGTCAGGCCCACCTCCTGGACGGTGCGGCGGAAGGCCACGTCCATGGTGAGCGTGCTGCCCGCGATCGAGCCGCCCTCGGCCAGCCGGGCGACCCCGTCGGTGACGATCACGTCCATGGAGCCCAGCACGTACGTGCCGTCGCCCATGCCGGCGGCGGCCATCGCGTCCGTGATCAGCGCGGTCCTCGCGGGCCCGGCCACCTCGTAGGCCAGCCGCAGCATGGCCGGGTGCACGTGCACGCCGTCGTTGATGAGCTCGATCGTGATCCGCTCGTCCTCCAGCAGCGCGGCGACGGGGCCCGGGGTGCGGTGGCCGAGCGGCGGCAGAGCATTGTAGAGGTGCGTGGCCACGGTCGCGCCGGCCTCGATGCCCGCCAGCGTCTGCTCGTAGGTGGCGTCGCTGTGGCCGAGCGCGGCGATCACGCCCTCGGCGGCGGCCGCGCGGATCGTGTCGAGGGCGCCGGGCAGCTCCGGGGCGATGGTCAGCATCCGTACGTGCCCGCGGCCGGCCGCGAGCAGCCCGGCGAACTCCTGCGGCGACGGATCGCGCAGCAGCCCGGGATTGTGGGCACCGCAACGGGCCCGGGAGATGTACGGGCCTTCGAAGTGGATGCCGGCCAGCAGACCGTCGTCGCAGAGCTCGGCCAGCGACGACGTGGCGCGGGCCAGGTCGTCCAGCGCACCGGTCACAAGGCTGGCCACCATCGTCGTGGTGCCGTGGCGTTCGTGCAGCGCCACCGCCTCACGCGCGCTGTCATGCTCGCCGGTCGGGAACGAGCCGCCGGCTCCGCCATGGTTGTGTATGTCGACGAAGCCGGGCACCACGTGCCGACCGCCCAGACTGTGGCCCGCGCGGGGCGCGGCTCCGTGCCCGACATGTGTGATGCGGCCGTCTTCGATGGTCAACCACCCGTCGTGAACTCCCTCGGCGGTCACGATGCGGGCGTCGGCAAGAGTAAGGCTCATGAAGAAAGAATCACAGATCGAGTGAGGTGCAAGGGCTCGTCCGGGTCGAGGCCACGGGCGAACGCCCTGGCGACCGCCACCCGCTGCGCCCTGATCAGCTCGGCCATCGGGTCGAGACCGGTCTGGAAGAACGTGCCGCCGGTCTCCACGACCTGCTCGCGCAGGCCCTCGGGGGCGGTGCCGAGCATCCAGGTGACGCGACCGGGGCCGGCGATGCTGATCGGGCCGTGACGGTATTCCATCGCCGGGTACGCCTCGGTCCACGAGCGTGACGCCTCGCGCATCTTCAGCGCGGCCTCCTGGGCCAGGCCCACCGACCAGCCGGTGCCTAGGAAGCTGAACTGCTCGGCGGCGACGAGCTCGTCGGGGAGCGAGGCCGACACGGCCTGCTCGGCGTCGTCGATCGCCTGGGTGAGGTCCTCGCCGAGGCTGGCGCGGAGCATGGCGAGCTGGGTGGTGGCGAACCGGGTCTGCACGACCGACTGCTCGTCCGCGTAGTCGAGCACGATGACGTCGTCGGCGGCCGTCATGACCGGCGTGGTGGGGTCGGCGGTGATGGCCGTGGTCCTGGCGCCGGTTCTGCGCAGGAGCTCTAGCACCTCCGTCGTGGTGCCGGAGCGCGTCAGGGCCAGCACGCGGTCGTACGCGCGTCCGGCCGGGGCCTCGGAGGCGGCGAACGCGTCGGTCTCGCCCTGCCCCGCCTGCTCCCGCAGCGTGGCGTAGGCCATCGCGATGAACCACGACGTCCCGCAGCCGACCACGGCGACCCGCTCTCCGGGGCGGGGCAGCGCGTCGGCGGGCACGTTGTCGACGGCGCGTCGCCAGCACTCGGGCTGGGAGCCGATCTCGGCCTCGGTGTGGGTGGTCACCACTTGCCTCCCCGGGATTGATTGTTTCTGCTTTTTTTATATCAGAACAGAGCATAAATGTGCACTGGTAGCCTGACCTGCCAGGTTGTGCAACGCTTGCTCCCGACGGATCTCAAAGGGGAGGCATCGTGTCCCGCTACGATCGTTGGAACGCGATTCTCGAGCTGCTCGCGCAGGAAGGACGGCTCTCCGTCGAGGAGGCCGCCCAGTCGCTCGACGTCTCCACCGCCACGATTCGCCGTGATTTCGACCAGCTCGCGCAGCAACAGATGCTCATGCGCACGCGGGGCGGCGCGGTCGCCCAGAGCGTCAGCTACGACCTCCCGCTGCGCTACAAGACGGCGCGGCACGCCGACGAGAAGCACCGCATCGCCTCCGCCGCGGCCGAACTCGTCTCGCCGGGCGCCGTGATCGGGCTCAACGGCGGCACCACGACCTCCGAGCTGGCCCGCACGCTGGCGACCAGCCCGGCGCTGGAGCCGGGCTTCACCATCGTCACGAACGCCCTGAACATCGCCTCCGAGCTCACCGTCCGGCAGCACGTCAAGATCGTGGTCACGGGCGGGGTGGCCCGGCCGCAGTCCTACGAGCTCATCGGGCCGCTGGCCTCGGGCGTGCTCGAACAGGTGACACTCGACGTGGCCTTCCTCGGCGTGGACGCGCTCGACGTGGAGCTGGGCGCCTCGGCCCACCACGAGGGGGAGGCGAGCGTCAACTACCTGCTCATCAGCCGCGCCTCGCAGGTCGTGGTGGTGGCGGACTCCTCGAAGATCGGCAAGCGGGCGTTCTCCCGCATCTGTCCCACCAACCAGATCGACACCCTCGTCACCGACGCCCAGCTCTCCGACAGCCTTGCCAATGAGCTGACGGACGCGGGCGTCAAGGTCATCCGCGCCTGATCGGGTCCCGCCTCGGTCGCCGTCCTCGCCACTGGTGCCGGGTGGCGGGTAACCCATGCGTGCCGTACAAGAAGAGAGAGCGGTTTGTCGCACGACGGGCTGCGGCGGGTAAGAGGAGGGTCATGGCGGGAAGGGGAATCGCCCGGCTTGGGCCTGGAGAGCGGACCGCGGCGCTGGACCGGATGGCGGAGCGGGAGCTGGACCTGGTCGTGGTCGGCGGCGGCGTGGTCGGCGCGGGGGTCGCGCTCGACGCCGTCACCCGAGGGCTCGACGTGGGCCTGGTGGAGGCGCGCGACTTCGCCTCCGGTACGTCATCGCGTTCCTCCAAGCTGATCCACGGCGGCCTGCGTTACCTGGAGCAGCTCAACTTCGAGCTGGTCAGAGAGGCGCTCCAGGAGCGGGCGCTGCTGTTGCAGCGGCTCGCGCCGCATCTGGTGCGGCCCGTGCCGTTCCTGTTTCCGATGACCCACTTCGGGTGGGAGCGGCCGTATGTGGGGGCGGGGGTGGCCCTGTACGACGCGCTGGGGTTCGCCTCGGGGTTGACGCGCGGGGTGCCGGGGCATCGGCACCTGTCCAGGAGCAGGGCGTTGCGGCTGGCGCCGGCGTTGAAGCGGACCGCGTTCACCGGCGCGGTGCAGTACTGGGACGCGCAGGTCGATGACGCGCGCTACGTGATGATGATGCTGCGGACGGCCGCCACCTACGGCGCGCACGTGGCGCCGCGGGCGCAGGTCGTGGGGTTCCTGCGCGAGGGGGAGCGGGTCACCGGCGTACGGGTGCGCGACCTGGAGACCGGCGCCGAGCTGGAGGTACGCGCCCGGCAGGTGGTCAACGCCACGGGCGTGTGGACCGACGACATCCAGGAGCTGGTCGGCGGCCGGGGCCAGATCCACGTGCGCGCGTCGAAGGGGATCCACCTGCTGGTGCCGCGCGACCGGATCCACTCGCTCACCGGGATCATCCTTCGCACCGAAAAATCGGTACTTTTCGTGATTCCGTGGGGACGGCACTGGATCATCGGCACCACCGACACCGAGTGGAGGCTGGACAAGGCGCATCCCGTGGCGTCGAGGGTCGACATCGACTACCTGCTCGACCACGTCAACGCCGTGCTGTCCGTGCCGCTGACGCGTGACGACGTCGAGGGGGTCTACGCGGGGCTGCGCCCGCTGCTGTCGGGGGAGTCGGAGGAGACATCGAAGCTGTCGCGCGAGCACGTGGTGGCGCATCCGGTCCCCGGCCTGGTGATGATCGCCGGCGGAAAATATACGACTTATCGGGTTATGGCGAAGGATGCCGTCGATGCCGTCGCCCACGGGCTCGACCAGCGCGTGCCGCGGTCGTGCACGGACCGCATCCCGCTCGTGGGCGCCGAGGGCTACCAGGCCCGCTGGAACGCCCGCCACCGGCTCGCCGACACCTCGGGCCTGCACGTGGCCCGCATCGAGCACCTGCTCCAGCGCTACGGCTCGCTCGTCGACGAGGTCCTGGAGCTGATCGACCGCGACAGGTCGCTGGCCCGGCCGCTCGGCGGGGCCGACGACTACCTGCGCGCGGAGATCGTCTACGCGGCCACCCACGAGGGCGCCCGGCATCTCAACGACGTGCTGAGCAGGCGTACGCACATCTCGATCGAGACCTTCCACCGCGGCCTGGGCAGCGCCCGCGAGGCCGCCGAACTGCTCGCCGAGCCGCTCGGCTGGGACGGCGAGCAGGTCAAGCGCGAGGTCGAGTACTTCACCAAGCGGGTCGAGGCCGAACGCCTGTCCCAGGAGCAGGACACCGACCAGGAGGCCGACGCGATCCGGCTCGGCGCCCCCGAGATCGTGCCCGTCGCGACGCCGGAGCAATGATGGACGAGCCGTCCAAGGACCTCGCGGATCCGCGGGAACTGCTCGCGGGCTATCTCGACTACTACCGCGACGTCATCCTGCGCAAGCTCGACGGGCTGCCGGAGCCCGAGGTCAGCCGGGTGCCCTCCGGGTGGACGCCGGTGGCGCTGCTCAAGCACCTCGCCTACATGGAGCGGCGCTGGTTCTGCTGGGACTTCGCGGGCCAGGAGATCGACGACCCCTACGGCGACGACGGTCCCGATGGACGCTGGTCGGCCACCGAGCCGTATGACGAGGTCAGGGCGTTCTTCCTGGAGCAGTGCGAGCGGTCCAGGCGCGTCGTGGCCGAGGCGGGTGAGCTGGCCGACCTGGCCGCGACGATCGGGCGCTTCCAGCCGCCCAGAAGGCCGCCGACGCTCGCCTGGATCATGTTCCACGTGCTGCAGGAGTACGCCAGGCACGCCGGGCACCTCGACATCGCCCGCGAACTGGCCGACGGCGCGACCGGCGAGTGAGCCGGGGCGCCGGCCGGGGTGGCCGGCGCCCCCTCCGCGGGAGGACTGGCTCAGTGGAGCGGGATGTAGGCCTGCTCGGCCAGCGTGTTCATGTCGTTGACCTGGACGCCGTCCGTGGAGACGGTCCAGATCGAGTCGCCGATGACCATGGCGCGCTGGATGCTCGGCTGGTACGTGGCGTCCTTCTGCTTCTGGACCGGATGCTTGATCATGCCGAGCTTCGTCACCGCGGTGTCGTCGATCTTCAGGACCATGGCGCCGATCTCCTCGTTCTTCTCCGAGTAGGTGTTGAGCGGGATCACCGACAGGCCGGTCTTGGGCCAGTACAGGAACGCGTGCGGGTCCCACTCGGCCTCGGAGCCCGAGTCCTTCTGGAACAGCTGCGACAGCCGACGCGGGCTCGCCGGGTTACTGACGTCGAAGAGCGAGATCTGCGTTCCGAGCGTCCGGCCCTTGTCGCTCGCCTCCTGCCCGATGCCGATCAGCCGGCCGTCGTTGCCGGGGTGCAGGTACGCGGAGTAGCCGGTGATCTTCAGCTCGCCGGTCACCTTGGGGGCGGCCGGGTCGCGCAGGTCGAGCGTGTAGAGCGGGTCCACCTGCTTGAACGTGACGCAGTAACCGACCGGGCCGATGAACCTGACCGAGTAGATGCGCTCACCCTCGCCCAGGCCGCCTACTTCGCCCACCTTGTCCAGGGTGTCGGCCTTGAGCACCGTCACGCTGCTGACACTGCTGTCGCTGGTCTTCTCGGTCTCGGAGGTGAGCGTGGTGGCGACGCGCAGGTTGCCCTCGTACTCCGACAGCGAGTACTGGTTCAGCAGCCGTCCCGGCACCTTGCCCGAGGCGATGTAGGAGGGCGGGCCCGGCTTGCCGATGTCGAACCGGTGTACCTCGGTCTCCTCGGGCGGGGCGGTCGGGGTGGGCTCGGGGCTCTCGGGGCTGAGGGTGACCTTGGCCGACGGGCTGGGCTCGGCCGGGTCGGGCTCGGTGGCGGGGGCCTGGGGCGTGTCCTCCACGGCCGCCATCGGGACCGGCCACCACCAGCGCGGGTTGCTGGTCACGTAGAGGCTCTGGCCGGTGCCGTAGACCGTGTCGCCGTCGGCCGCGAGGCTGATCGGGTCGGTGCCCGCCTCCGTGAGCCCCTGGGCCAGGTCGATGGTGTGCACGGTCAGCAGCGAGGTGCCGGTGTAGTCGGCCGGATGGCTGACCCGCGCACAGTCGACCGCCTTCTTGGTGACGGTCCCGGCCGCGTCGGTGATCTCGATCTTGGGCAGCCAGGCGTCGAGCGGCGCCCGGCGTACCGCCGCCTCGTTCGCCTGCTTCATCTCGGCCTCGGAGGCGTTCTCCTTCGGCTGCGGGAACGTGATCTCGGGCTGGCTGCGGGTGACGAGCCGCACGGTCGAGCCGACCATCCTGGCGTCCACGTACGTGCCCTGCGGCTTGATCGTGCCGAGCAGCTTGGGCTCCGCCCCGGCCAGGTCCACGAGCAGGTATCTGGTCTGGCCGACGGGGGCGAACGTCTTGTACATGATGTCGCCCCCTCTGAAGAGCACCAGCGCGCGGTCGCCCGAGACGAGCAGGTCGGCGGGGGCGTAGGCGGGCTCGTCGGCCTTGGTGAGCTTGAGGGACCCGGTGACCTTCCTGGTGGCCGTGTCGATGATCCGCAGCGTGCCGCCCGTGACCGTGATGACCCGGTTGCCGTCGGTCTTGACCAGGTCGGGCTCGTCCACGCCCGCCTCATGGGTGTTGGTCGAGGAGTGCTCCGGGGCGGCGTCGGCGGTCGCCGACTTCTCCCGGGTCATGAACATGGGCACCGCCCCGCCGAAGCCCCACTGGCTGACGTTGCTCGCCGCGTGCTCGCGGAGCCCGGCGAGCATGTCGTCGCAACCGTTGTAGGAGACCAGGCGTATGGCCGGCAGGCGCTGCTTCGTGGGCGCCGTGCCCCCCGGAGCGGAGGTGCAGGCGGAGATGGCCGTAGCGAGGGCCGCGCCGGCCACGACGGTACGGATCAGCGTCTTCATGACCTCATTGACGGATCCGCGGGCCGGGTGGTTCAGGATCATCCACCGGGATTGACGGTGAAGACAGGACTGAAGTCAAGGTTCTCGGGGATGTCGAGCAGCTTGCGGATCAGCTTGCCCTTGAAGTCCACCACCTGGATCTCGTCCCTGACGGAGTTGTCCTGTTCCCAGCAGTAGAGGTGGGTCTCGTCGTACCAGCCGAGGACCTTGTCGCAGTCGGAGGTGAACCGGCGGATCCGATCGCCGCTGCGCGCGTCCCAGACGCAGTGGTCGCCGTCGCCGCCCTTGGGGCAGTTCGTGATGAAGACTTTGCCGGAGGGGGAGAAGATGTCCTGCGTGCCGGAGGCCAGCGTGCCGATGTTCGCCAGGGTGCGGGTGGCCTTGCCCGTGGTGTCGAAGAAGCGCAGCCCCTGCCCGGTGGACATGTTGACCACGCCCTCCTCGTCGCCGTCCCAGCCGTAGGCGGTCTTGCGGACCGAGGTGTCGGCCACGGTGACCACCTTGGCGTCCTCCGCTTCCACGTCCACGATGACGAAGCCGAGGTAGAGCCAGTCCTTGCCGGTCTCCTTCTCGATGTTGAGCAGGATCTTCGAGCCGTCCTTCGACCAGGCGCGGATGCTGCTGATCAGCGGCTTGCGCACGGTCTTGATCGAGGTTTTCTCGCCCGACTGCCGGTCGGTGATGATCACCGAGTCGTAGTTGTCGGAGGTGTAGTTCCGGCCGCGGCCGGCCAGCGAGTGGCCGTCGGGGGAGACCAGCGACTCCCAGTTGCGGGAGTACTTCGTGAACGTGCCGCGCAGGGAGTTGCGGGCGTAGTCGATCCAGTCGTCGGCCTTCTTGTTGTAGACCTCGTACGAGGTCAGCGTGCTCGGGTCGGCCGCGTTCTCGTACACCGAGATGGAGCCGCCCGGCAGCTGTCTCTTCGTGCCTGTTCGCGGTACGCCCGTTGGTGTGGCGCTGGGTTTCCTGGCGGACGCCGAGGCCGCCACGCGGTCGGTGGGTGTGAGGGAGGCCGGGGGCCTGGTCTGGCTGATGATCACGGCGACACCGGCGAGTACGAGCAGTGCGACGGTCACGGTCGCGCCGATGACGATGGGGGCCCGGCTCTTCTTCGGGCCGTAGCGGGGGTCGTACGAGTTCGGGCGCGTCGAGCGGTGGTCGTTCGTGGGCGGGTGTCCGCCCCCGAGGGGCTGGCCATGGTGACCAGGCATCGACGGCGGCCCGCCAGGCATCGAGGGTTGCCCGCCGCCCATGGACGGCGGTCCGTAGTGACCAGGCGCCGAAGGCGGTCCGCCGGGCATCGAGGAAGGCCCGCCGGGCATGGAGGGCTGGCTGTGATGGCTGCCCATGGCGGGCTGGCCCAGCGGAGAGGGCGGGCCGGACAGCTGACCGGTCACGGGCGGCTGGCTGTGCTGCGGGCGCCAGGGCTCCGCCGGGGCGGCCGCCGCCGCTGCCTGGGCGAGCATGCCGGAGTTGGGCACCGGGTGCTGCAGCAGGCGCATGATCACCTGCTCGGCAGTCGGCCGCTGCGCCGGATCCTTGGCCAGGCACGCGGCCACCACGTCGAGCAGCGGACCCTGCAGCACGCCGAGGTCCGGCTGGTGGTTCAGCACCCGGTTGATCACCGCGGGCATCGTGTCGCTGCCGAACGGTGACCGTCCGGAGGCGGCGAACACCATCGTGCTGCCCCACGAGAACAGGTCGGCGGCCGGCCCGACGGTGTGCCCCATCACCTGCTCGGGCGGCATGTACGAAGGCGTGCCCACCGGCATGCTGCTGATCGTCGAGGTGGCGTTGAGCGCCCGGGCGATGCCGAAGTCGATCACCCGCGGCCCGTCGGCCCCGATGATCACGTTGGCCGGTTTGAAGTCGCGGTGCACGATCCCGGCCTGGTGGATCGCGGCCAGCGCGGTCGCCGTGCCGATGGCCAGGCGGTGCAGGGACGTGCCGGTGCGCGGGCCCTCCTCCTGGACGACCTTCTGGAGGGAGGGGCCTTCGATGAACTCGCTGACGATGTACGGGCGGTCGTGCTCGATGCCCGTGCCGAGCACCGCGGCGGTACAGAACGGCGCGACCTGCTGGGCGACCTGGACCTCGCGCAGGAACCGGCCCACGCTCACCTCGTCGCCGGCCTGGTCGGGGCGCAGCCACTTGACGGCCACGTGCGTGCCCGCGGGGTCTCTGGCCAGGTAGACGACACCCTGGCCGCCTTCGCCCAGCCGGCCTAGGAGGGGCAGACCGCCCAGCCTCTCGGGGTCTCCCGGTCTGAGTGGCGCGAAGGTTGGCATGAAGGGATTCTGTCCCCATGCCACGGATTGGCAAAAACTACCCGCCAGTAGCGATCCGGAATACCCTGCTTCCTATGCACGTGACGTCCAGCGGCAAGACCACCGAGATCACCGCACCGTTCACCGGCGAACCCCTCGCTCAACTGCCCGTTTCCGGGCCGGATGACGTACGTGCGGCATATGAGAAGGCCAGGTCGGCACAGGCGGAGTGGGCCGCGCGGCCGATCGCGGAGCGGGCGCGGCCGTTCCTGCTCCTGCACGACGCGATCCTGGACCGCAGGGACGAGATCCTCGACATCGTCCAGAACGAGACCGGCAAGGCCCGTAAGCACGCCTTCGAAGAGGTGCTGGACGTGGCGGGCTGCAGCCTCTACTTCGCCCGGCGCGCCCCCGGCCTCCTCGCCCCGCGCCGGCGGGCCGGCATCTTCCCCGTGGCCACCCGGGTGATGGAGCTGCGCCAGCCCAAGGGCGTGGTCGCGCTGATCACGCCGTGGAACTACCCACTCTCCCTGGGCGTCACCGACGCCGTGCCCGCGCTGCTGGCGGGCAACGCCATCGTGCACAAGCCCGACACCCAGACCGCCCTGTCGACGCTGTGGACCATCGACCTGCTGGCCGAGCTGGGGCTGCCCCGCGAAGTCTGGCAGGTCGTGCTCGGCGAGCCCGCCGAGGTCGGCGACGCGCTGCTCGACGGCGCCGACTACGTGGCCTTCACCGGCTCCACCCGGGGCGGCAGGAAGATCGCCGAGGAGGCCGCCAAGCGGCTCATCGGCTGCTCGCTGGAGCTCGGCGGCAAGAACCCGATGGTGGTGCTCGACGACGCCGACCTGGACCTCGCCGTCCAGGGCGCGATCCGCGCCTGCTTCACCAACGCGGGCCAGCTCTGCCTGTCGATCGAGCGCCTGTACGTGCACACCGCCGTGTTCGACGCCTTCGCGGCGCGCTTCGCCGAGCAGACGGCCGGACTGAAGCTGGGCACGGGCCACGACTGGTCGGTCCAGATGGGCTCGCTCACCTCACAGCGTCAGCTGGACGCGATCAGCGCGCATGTGGACGACGCCGTGGCCAACGGCGCCACGGTGCTGACCGGCGGCAAGGCCAGGCCCGACCTCGGCCCGCTGTTCTACGAGCCGACCGTGCTCACCGGGATCACCGAGGACATGCGGCTCTGCCGCAACGAGACGTTCGGGCCGGTGGTCGGCCTCTACCGGTTCTCCTCGGACGACGAGGCGGTCGCGCTGGCCAACGACACCATCTACGGGCTCAACGCCTCCGTCTGGACCTCCGACCTGGCGCGCGGGCGCGCGCTCGCCACCAGGATCAAGGCGGGCACGGTCAACATCAACGAGGGGTACGGCTCGGCGTACGCCTCCTATGACGCGCCCATGGGCGGCATGAAGGCGTCCGGGCTGGGCCGCAGGCACGGCGCCGAGGGCCTGCTCCGCTACACCGAGGCGCAGACCGTCGCCGCGCAGGCCACCTGGCTGGGCTTCGAGCCACCCTTCGCGATGACGTACGACAAATGGGCGAACGTCCTGGTCACCACCCTGAAGACCATGAAGAGGCTCCACCTGAAGTAGGTATACGTTGTATACGTGAAGGAGCAGGGAACGGCCGCCCGCATCGCGGACGTCGCGCGGCGGATCCTCGTCGAGCAGGGCGCCGAGGCGGTGAGCATGCGCCGGGTCGGCGAGGCCGTCGGCGTCACCGCGATGGCCATCTACCGCCACTACCCGAACCGCGAGGCGCTGCTGCGGGCCGTCGCCACCGCCAGCGGTCGCGAACTGGCCTCGGAATGGGCGCGACTCCCGAGGTCCGGCACCCTTGTGGAGCGGATCGACGTACTGCTCGACGGCTTCCTCGACTTCGCGCTCGGCCGGCCGCACCTGTACACGTTCCTGATGTCGGACGCCTGGGCGCAGGCGCGGCGTTTCCCCGAGGACTTCCACGACGGGCAGGGGCCGCCGTTCACCGTGGTCGTCGAGTTCGTCGAGGAGGGGATGCGTACCGGCATGCTGCGTCGCGACGACCCGCTGGAGGTGGCGCTGGCCGTCACGTCGTGTGCGCAGGGGCTGGTCCAGCAGTACCTGAGCGGACGCGTCGCGATGGACGAGGCCGGGTTCCGCGCGCTCTGCCACCGGACCATGCGGCGGATCATCGACGGCCTGCGCGCGTGAGCGGAATATCGCGTCCGGCGCGGGTGTCGTGATCTCCATGGAGATTCGTTACGTGGGTGGCCCGACCGCGGTTCTGGAGATCGGTGGGGTGCGGCTGCTGACCGACCCCACATTCGACCCGCCGGGTGACTACCCGATCGGGAACCGGGCGCTGGTCAAGACGGCCGGACCGGCGTTCGGGCCCGGCGACGCCGGGACCGTGGACGCCGTGCTGCTCTCACACGACCAGCATCCCGACAATCTCGACAAGGCCGGACGCGCCTTCCTGCCCTCAGCGCCGGTGGTGCTGTCGACGGGGTCGGCGGCCGAGCGGATCGGCGAGCCGGTCCGGGCGCTGCCGAACTGGACGCACACCGATCTCGTACGTCCCGGCGGCGGTGCGCTGCGGGTGACCGGCGTGCCCGCGCAGCACGGGCCCGACGGGAGCGAGCACCTGGTGGGCGAGGTGACCGGGTTCGTGCTGAGCGGCGAGGGGCTGCCGACCGTGTACGTGAGCGGGGACAACGCCTCGCTGGACGTGGTCAGGGACATCGCGGGGCGCGTCGGGGCGGTGGACGTGGCGGTGCTGTTCGCCGGAGGCGCGCGGACGCCGCTGGTGGGTGACGCGTACCTCACGCTGACCAGCGACGACGTGGCGGAGGCGGCCGAGATCCTGGGCGCCCGTCACGTGGTGCCGCTGCACTTTGAGCATTGGGGGCATTTCACGCAGGGCCGGGACACGCTGGTCAAGTCCCTCGCCGCGCTCGGCGACCGCGCGCACCTGCTGGAGCCGGGCGAAGGGGTGACTCTCTCTTAGAGCGGATGGCTGACCCAGACGTTCGGCTCGACGTAGACGGCGTGGTCGTGCGCCACGTCGCAGTGCACGGGGTTGAGCGCGCCAGGGACCTCGACCGGACCGGGCCGGTCGAACGGCAGGCCGGTCCACCCGCGCCACTCGTCGAGCGTGCCCGGGATCACCATCGAGCGCGGCGCGACCTTGACGATCTTCGCCCCGGCCCGCACGTGCACGCGCAGCCAGGCGTCATGCGGCAGGCCGTCGTCCCGGGACCTGAAGGCGTACTCCGTCATGGGCGTGTGCGGTTCGAGGTGCTTCTGGTTCGGCCGGACTGGCGCCACCAGCTCGCCGAACCCCAGCCGCGCGGCCTGGTCGCGCATCGCGGCCAGCATCAGCGGTGACAGCCCCGAGCCCAGCAGGTCGCTCCTGACGGTGATCTCCAGCGCGGAGACGGCGTCCAGGGGGCGGTCCCGCTTGACGGCCAGCCATCCGTGGCGGATCACCCCGTCCCAGCCGTCGTCGGGCAGCTCGGCGCCCCTGGTCGCGAAGGGGATCATGCACGCTCTGGCCACCATCCGGCCGGGTTCGGCGTCGTCATCGGCCACCAGCACGTATTCGGCGTAGTCCGTCGCGGCGACCGGGTAGAACAGGTCGGCGATCGGGTCGTTGAGCATGAAGACGCGCCATGAGCTGTCCATCTCCCATAACGTGGGCGCGAACTCGGGACGCTCGGCGAGCGTGGTGATCCGGAGCGACATGCGGATCATTGTCACATCTCCCGCGACCGGCTCTCATCACATTTCCAACGGCCGCTGGACGGGCCTCGCTGTACTGCTCTCGCTGGACTCCTCAAGATCAAGGACGTGCGCTAGCGTCGGCGGCATGACGGAACTCGACCCCAGGCTCCGTGCCATCACAGATCTGAACGTGGCCGAAGCGCGCGAAACGGGCGGCAGGCACGAGTACGACGGCAGGATCCAGGACCTGTCGCCGGAAGGCGTACGGGCTGGACTGGCGCGGCTTGGCGAAGGCGCCGCACCGGCCGACCCGTACGACTCGGCGCATCTCCGGATCTTCGAGGACGGCCTGCGCACCCAGTTCGGCGAGCTGGAGCTGCATCGCAGCAACCCGCTGCCCCACCTGTCGAACCTCGACCTGGCCTGCTACGACCGCGACTACGCGCCGGAGGCCGAGCGCGCGGCCGCCAGGGCCGCGCACCTGGCGCTCTGGCCGGAGGCGGTGACGAACGCGATCGCCGCGCTCGACCGGGTCAGCGCGCCCGTCGCGAGATCGCTGGTCACAGTCGTCCAGGGGCTGTCCGCCGGTGTCACGGATGCGGCCGCGCTCGACGCGCACGGCCTGCTGGTCGCGCACGTCGAACGGGCGGCGGCGGTCGGCGATCCCGACGCGTCGCTCGGCGGTGACGCGCTGGCCCGGCTGATGGGCGCCACCGAGGGGCTCCCCGTCGACCTCGGCCGGCTGGCCGAGCGCGCCGACGCCGAGCGTGACCGGCTCATGGCCCTGCTCACCGAGTCCTGCGCCAAGCTGGGGCGCCGGGGCGAGCCGCCGCTCGACGTCGTACGCGAGCTGGTCAAGCAGCACCCCGACGCCGACGGCGTCATCGAGGCGGCCAGGATCGGCACCGAGAAGGCCATCGCGTTCACCCGCGAGAAGGACCTGGTGCCCTACCACGACGGTGAGTGCCTGGTCGGCCTGGCGCCCCCGTCGCGCCGCTGGGCGATGGCGATGATGTCGTGGAACTCTCCCGGAGAGCCGGAGGGCCCCTCCTACTACCACATCACCCCGCCCGACCCCTCCTGGCCCGCGCGGGACATCGAGGAGTGGCTGGAGGTCTTCAGCGACACCACGCTGCCCGCGATCAACGTCCACGAGGTCGCCCCCGGGCACTTCTCGCACGGCCGCGCCCTGCGTCGCGCCGGATCAGACGTCCGGCGGCTGCTGCAGTCGATGTCGTTCACCGAGGGCTGGGCGCACTACGCCGAGGAGCTGTGCGTCGAGGAGGGGTTCGAGGCCGAGGACCCGCGCTTCGAGATCGGCGTCTGGATGGAGGCGCTGATCCGCGTCACCCGGCTGGCCTGTGCCATCGGCGTGCACACCGGCCAGATGACGGTCGAGGACGGTGCCCGGCGCTTCGAGTCCGACACGAACCTGGCCGGACCGGCCGCGCTGTCGGAGGCGAGGCGGGCCACGTTCGACCCCACCTATGGCCGCTACACCTGGGGCAAGCTGCTCATCCTCGACCTACGCGAGCAGGCGCGCAAGGAGTGGGGCGCGGGCTTCACGCTGCAGCGCTTCCACAAGGCCCTGTTCGACCTGGGCTCGCCGCCGTTGGGGCTGATCGGCAGCATCCTCTAGGTTCACCCCCCGATACACTTGGAGCACCGCATTCGCCTTTGGGGGGTCCTCTCGGTGTCTGAGTTCGACACAGTGCTCGTCGTCGACTTCGGCGCGCAGTACGCGCAGCTGATCGCCAGGCGGGTGCGTGAGTGCCATGTCTACTCCGAGATCGTCCCCTCGACGATGCCGGTCGAGGAGATGCTGGCCAAGAAGCCCAAGGCGATCATCCTGTCCGGCGGGCCCTCCTCGGTCTACGCCGAGGGCGCGCCCGCCGTGCCCCACGGGCTGTTCTCGACGGGCGTGCCGACGTTCGGCATCTGCTACGGCTTCCAGGCCATGGCCCAGGCACTGGGCGGCGAGGTCGCCCAGACGGGCGTCGCCGAGTACGGCGGCACCGACCTCGACGTGCTCAGCGAGGGCGTGATCTTCGCCGGGCTGCCCATCGCGCAGAAGGTCTGGATGTCCCACGGCGACAGCGTGGCCGCCGCCCCCGACGGCTTCACCGTGACCGCCTCGACCAATCAGACCCCCGTCGCCGCCTTCGAGGACGCCGGGCGCGGGCTCTACGGCGTGCAGTTCCACCCTGAGGTGCTCCACTCCGAGCACGGCCAGGCGGTGCTCAAGCACTTCCTCGACGCGGCCGGCTGCCGCCCCACCTGGACCATGCTCAACATCGTCGAAGACGCTGTCGAGGCGGTCCGCCAGCAGGTCGGCGACGGCCGCGCGATCTGCGCGCTGTCCGGCGGCGTCGACTCGGCGGTGGCCGCCGCGATGGTCCAGCGGGCCATCGGCGACCGGCTGACCTGCGTGTTCGTCGACCACGGCCTGCTGCGCAAGGGCGAGGCCGAGCAGGTCGAACGCGACTTCGTCCGCGCCACGGGCGTCAAGCTCCGCGTCGTCGACGCCGCCGACCGCTTCCTCAAGGCGCTCGACGGCGTCAGCGACCCGGAGGACAAGCGCAAGATCATCGGTCGCGAGTTCATCCGGGTCTTCGAGGACGAGCAGCGCGCGATCATGGCCGACGGTCCCGTCGACTTCCTGGTGCAGGGCACGCTCTACCCCGACGTGGTGGAGTCCGGCGGCGGCACGGGCACCGCCAACATCAAGTCGCACCACAATGTCGGCGGCCTGCCCGAGGACCTGCAGTTCAAGCTGGTGGAGCCGCTGCGGACGCTGTTCAAGGACGAGGTGCGGCGGGCGGGCGAGGAGCTCGGGCTGCCGGCGGCGATGGTGTGGCGCCAGCCGTTCCCCGGCCCGGGGCTGGGCATCCGCATCGTCGGCGAGGTCACGCGGGAGCGCCTCGACCTGCTGCGCGAGGCCGACGCGATCGCCCGCGAGGAGCTGTCTCGCGCCGGGCTCGACCGGGAGATCTGGCAGTGCCCGGTGGTGCTGCTTGCTGACGTGCGGTCGGTAGGTGTGCAGGGGGATGGGCGTACGTACGGGCATCCGGTGGTGCTGCGGCCGGTGACTTCCGAGGACGCGATGACGGCCGACTGGTCGCGGGTGCCCTATGACGTGCTGTCCCGGATCTCCACTCGCATCACCAACGAGGTCCGTGACGTGAACCGGGTGGTGCTCGATGTGACGAGCAAGCCGCCGGGCACCATCGAGTGGGAGTGACGTCCCGACGGTCAGATCCCAGGCCACAAGCTGGCACCCCAATCGCTTGTGTGCCTTGTTGACCTGAGAGCGTGGGTTGGGCACGACGGTGACCGGCCAAAACATGAAGGTTCCTCTGGTTGCGGTCGTCCAGTTTGCGGCTTCTTGACAAGTTTTTGTCATGTTCATGGTGACAGATGGTCAACTTGCGCTCATTCTTTGTTATGGTCGCTTCTTGTCCCGCTTTTGGGACAACCTTTACCTAAGGAGGACCATGAGGAACACTGCGCGGATCATCGCTGTCACCACGGCGCTCGCGGCTGCCACGGCTCCGTTGCTGGCGCTCTCGTCTCCGGCTCTCGCCGAGCGGTCCGCCAAGACCGTCCAGTCCGTCCAGAACCTGCCGCTGGACTGGCTCTCCCTCCAGGGACTCACCGAGACCGCGCACCTGCAGCGCATCAAGCAGTTGCTGGGGAAGGGCTACGTTCCCTCGGCGTTGAGCGTGACCAACGCGGCCAACCCGGAGTACACCTCCGTATGGGTCAAGGACGCCACCCGCAAGGTGAACGTCCTGCAGGACCTGTCGGTCACCGACCTGCCGAAGCGCGTCACCGAACAGCAGAAGCTGGGCTTCCAGCCCACGCTGATCACTGGTACGGGTACGGGCGCGGGCGCCGTCTTCGCGGCGGTCTTCGAGAAGACCACTCGCAAGCTCCAGTCCAGGACCGACCTGACCAAGGACACCTTGGCGACCGTCAATACCCAGCTCAGCGCCGCCGGTTACACCATTGCCTCGCTGGACGTGTACGGCACGGCCGAGAAGCCGCTCTACGCGGCCGTTTGGGCGGCCGGCGCCGTCGCGGGAACCGTCCAGGTGACCACCGGCCAGACCGTGGAGCAGCGCGGCAAGGAGCTCCTGGCGCGGGCGAAGCAGGGGCTGAGCCCCATCGCCATGGCCGTCGAGCCCGGCAAGCTCTACTCCACCGTGTGGGGCAAGGTCGGTTCGACCGGCCTGAAGGAGTACCTGCAGCTGTCCCGTGTGACCTACAAGCTCAAGTCCATCGAGTTGAAGGGGCTGGGTTACCACCCCACGATGGTGAACGTCGAGGACAATGTCTACGCGGCGATCTGGAGCAAGAACTAAGAGCTCGGATCGAGAATTTCGTCACCCGGGGTGCTTCCGCGTTCTGGGAGACGGCCGTAGCTCCTCGTCCGGAGGCATCGCCCGGACGTTGCCTCCGGACGCTGCGCCACGGTGGGGCGCCGCCTGACGGGATGTCGACCCGCAGTCTCTGAACGAGTGCCACCGCACGCCGGGGAACTCCGCGTGCAATGCGGTGATGTCCGTGTGTACCGGGCTGTCCTCGAAGCTCTGGAACATGTCGGCGATCTCGTCACCCGCCCACTGGCGTACCAGCGGGATGGGGGTGGTCTCGTACGGCAGGTCCGTGCCGATGACCTCGGCCAGAATCTCCGCGGCCTCCAGGCTGGTCGCACCGTAGACGCCCGTGTTCAGCGGGTTGAAGCCCACGTTGAGCGCGTTCTCCATGAAGCACACCGGCTGAAGACCGTTGAAATGCACACCCTGCTCGGTGATGTAGCGCTGGACGACCTGCTTCGCGGAGGCGTGGTCGACCTTGAAGTCCGCATCGGGCGCCCTTGGCGGCGAGTGCCTTCGCCGCCTCTGTGCCGGGGTCGCGGACATAGGCGACGTCGCTTCTCACAGGTTCGGCTGTACGCCCATCAACGAGAACAACTGCCTGCTCACCCGTTCCCGGTACTCGGCTGACAGCGGATCCACCCCATAGATCGCCTCGATCACCTGTGGCAGCGCCACCGGCGCGAAGGCCAGGAGGAAGGAGAGCAACGCCAGGAACTCTGGCTCGAGCTCGTCGCCGACCTCGCCCACCGCCTGACGGGCCCGCATCTGCTCGACAGCCGATGCCGAGACCTTGTGCCATTCAGCCGCCAAGGCATCCGCGTCGCCGGGGTAGTCGCCGAGCGCCTGCCAGACGATCAGACGGGCCCTGCGCGGGTCCTGCAGCGTGGCGTTCAGCGCCGCGCGGAAGTTCTCCTGGAACGGCTCGGCCGTCGTGGTCGGCGCGGGTTGACCGTGCCGCTCCCGCCAACTCCGGCGGAGCTCCTCCAAGAGACCTTCCTTGCCGCCGAAGTAGTACGAGATCAGCTGCACGTTTGACCCCGGCGCGCTTGGCGATGGCGGCGGTGCGGGCACCGGAGTAGCCCTTGGCGGAGAACTCGTCGAGAGCGGCATCGAGCATGCGCTCCTTGGTGTGCGCCGCGTTGCGCTTACCGCCAACCTCACCTGCCGCCATGCCGACCAGCTATCGATCATCCGATTGATTAACAACTCCGGGCTGGTTCAGGTAGGTGAGAACGGCGAGCACGCGGCGGTTGTTGTTGTCGTCATCGGTGATGCCGAGCTTGCCGAACAGGGAGGTGGTGTACTTGCTGATGGCGCTCTCACTGAGGAAGAGCCGCTGGCCGATGGCCTGATTGGACAGTCCTTCCGCCATGAGGCTGAGCACGGAGTGTTCGCGTTCGGTGAGCTGTCCGAGTCGTCGGTTAGAGGAGCCGCTGGACAGCAGTTTGGCGATGACGGCCGGGTCCATGGCGGTCCCGCCACCGGCGACGCGTTCCAGGGCGTCGATGAACTGGTCGGCGTCGAACACGCTGTCCTTGAGGAAGTAGCCGATGCCACCGGAGCCGTCGGCCAGGAGTTCGCGGGCGTACAGCTGTTCGACGTGCTGAGAAAGGATCAGGATCGGCAGCCCGGGGACCTCGCCGCGGGCGGCGAGAGCGGCCCGCAGGCCCTCGTCCGACTGGGTCGGCGGCATGCGGACATCGACGATGGACACGTCCGGCCGCCACGTCAGCAGTGCGTCGAGCGTCTCGGGTCCGGTGGACGCGGTCGCCACCACCTGGTGTCCGTACGCCTGGAGGAGGCGGACCATCCCGTCGCGCAGGAGGTAGAGGTCTTCGGCTACAACGATGCGCATGGCACCACCATTCTCGCGCGGGTCGGACCGCCTTCCGGACTGGTGACCTCCAGGGCACCGTCGAAGACCGCGAGGCGGCGGTGCAGCCCCGCGAGTCCGCCGCCGGGTCGCACGTCGGCCCCGCCCCGGCCGTTGTCTTCGACCTCGACGACGACGCCGGTGTCGTCCCGGGCGATGGAGATGCGGGCCCGGGTCGCGTGGGCGTGCTTGACCGCGTTGGTCAGCAGTTCGGCGACTCCGAAGTACAGGGCGGACTCGATCGGCGGGTCCAGTCGTAGCTGAACGTCGGTGCTGACAGCCGTTTCGAGCGGACTGTCCAGCGCGAGTGCGCGGACGGCGTCGACGAGCCCTCGTTCGGTCAGCACCGGCGGGTTGATTCCCTTGACCAGTTCGCGGAGCTCGGTCAGTGACGTGGTGGCGCCGGCTCGCGCTTCCCGCATAAGCGCCTTGGCCTGGTCGGGGTCGGTTTCCATCAGTTTCTCCGCGGTCGCCAGAGAGAGGCCGAGCGCGACCAGGCGGGCCTGCGCCCCGTCGTGCAGGTCCCGCTCGATCCGGCGGATCTCGGCGGCCTGCGCGATCGTGGTGTCGGCGCGCTGGGCCGTCAGCTCATCCACCCGGTCGGCCAGCGTCATCGCGTTCATCCCGGTCGACGGGCGCAGGAATCGGACGGCTACCGGCTCGACGGCCCGCCAGGCGTACGGAGCACTGGCGACGGCCACGACCGCGCCGGCAACAAAGATGGTGGGCGACGACTGAAACAGCCCGAAAACCGCTGCCGCGGCTCCGGCCGGCGGGACCGCGGCGATCACGCCCGCGGTGACCGGCGCGATCGCGGTGAATCGCAGGTCACGCCAGAGGGCGGGATCGCGCCACCGGGTTCGCCACTGCTGATCGAGGCGGGCGTCGCGGCTGGTGCGCTCGTAGGAGTAGCCGTTCCACCAGTACCCGGTCGACATCTGTGTGACCGGACCGGGCTGCCGGTATACGGCGGGAATGACGGTGCCCGTCCACTTCGCGACGAGGGAGCGGATCATCCGGCACACCGGGCGGGACAGGGCGAACGTGCCGATACATGCCCACAAGAACGGCGCTATCCCCGACCACGGGTTCCCGCCCCACCACCAGATCCACAGCGCCACGGCACCGGCCCACACAGCCGGGATCAGCATGCTGACGACCATCACTACGCAAGCGCGCACGAACCCCACGGCGACACTCGCCACCCACTGTCGCATGACTCTTCCTTCTCGCTTCGGTGCTTTCACTGTGCACCGCACAGAGCCGTGTCCCCGCCAGATCGGCTGTGAAGTGGGTCTAGCCCCACCCACCTGTACGTCCAGCCGCATACCGCATCACCCGTCGCGCTTCCTAACGTCGACACCAGTCCAGACAACACGAGGAAGAATCCGACATGGAAACCCCCAACCGCACCACGGCCGAGGTCGGCCACGTCAACCACCCGCACACCCAACAGGCCTTCGGCAAGGTGAAGAGATTCGTCGCTGCCTACGGCGCGCTCAGTGTCGCCGTCCTCATCGTGGTCGTCGTCCTCTCGGTCCTGGGTCGCGAGGTGACTTCGTTCATGTGGGGCCGGACCGGTGGGATGTTCGCGAGCGCCGTGGTGACCTACTGGCTGACCGTCCTCGCCTCACGGGGAGCACAATGGGCTTACGTACGCGTGCGCATCATCTCCGTCATCGTGCCGATCGCGATCGTCGCGATCGACGGCATCCCCGGCGCCCTCCCGCTGTGGTTCGTCGCGATGCAGGTCGCAGGTGCGCTCGCCCTCGTACCAGCCGCGTTCATCGTCAACCGGTCCGAACTGCGCGCCGCCTTCCCCAAGGCGCACTGACCACCTCAGGAGCGGGTGGCGTAAGTAGCCTTCAACTGTCGCTGGCCATCCTTCCAACTACAAGTCATTTTTAGTTTGGCGTACCAGATCTACGTCAAACTAAAAATTTCTGTTAGGACCTAAACTGGCACAGTGGAGTCACGTGAAGACACGCCTCGTATGCGGCTCTGGCGACGGGGCAGCGCACCAACGCGGTTACTTCACCGCAAGCCAGGCCCTTGAGGACGGCTACTCCTACCAGTCGCAGTACTTTCAGGTCCGCCAGGGTCACTGGATACGCATCGATCGCGGCCTCTATCGCTTCCGGGAGTTCGTTGATCTCCCTCCAGGCGAACATGATCATCTCGTACGCTGGGCGCTGTGGAGCCAGGGACGCGCGGTCGTCTCCCACGCCACCGCGCTCGCTGTTCACGATCTGGGCATCGCCAATCCTGCCCGGATCCATCTGACGGTCCCGCCCGATTTCCGTCGGCGAAATTCCTCGGTGATCCTCCACCGAGGAGAGCTGACGAGTGACGAGGTGGAAGAACATGAAGGATTTCGGGTGACCAGACCCGTACGCGCCATCGCGGAGTCCGCTGCGGACAGCGTGGATCAGGATGTGATCGACTCCGCGGTCGTCGAGCTGCTCGATCGTGGTGCCGCGACCAAGGGACAACTTCTGAGGGCTGCACAGCAAGCCGGATCGAGGGCCGAGCTGGCGGTAGAGCGAGCCATTCGCACGGAGCTCACATGAGCCGCTATTCGACCCCGGTGGATCTCCGACGCGCCTCGCCCAGTTCCCCGTGCCGACCGCCTGGCCGGAAGGTGGCGACGTGATGAACGAGCGTACCGATTCCGTGGAGATAGTCAGCCCGAACAACGTGCTGGTGAACGCGATGCGAGCCCGCGAGATGAATCTCTACCGCCGCTACTTCGATCTGGTCGCCACCGGCCGCAAAACAATCGAGGTCCGCGTCCAGTGCCCCAACCTTCGCACCCTGACGGCCGGCGACCACATCCGCTTTGTCTGCGGCCGCGACGACGTCCTCACCCGCGTCAAACGCGTCGCTCGCTACGCCTCGTTCGAGGAGATGCTCGACACCGAAGGCCCCGCCAACGTCAACCCCGACAGCCCCCGCGACCAGCAACTCGCCAACATCCGCCGCATCTATGGCCCGGAGAAAGAAGCCCTCGGCGTTCTGGCCATCGAGATCGAACTCCTCGACCCACCCGCGAACCCCTAACACCGAAACCTCCAGCTATGGGAATCAATCCCAGGCGTCTGGGGAGGATCGTCGGGCTTCTTGATCTACATCTCGGGATCGGTTCCCGACGGTGTGGCAGGGGTCACCGAAGGCGCGGGCGCTCTTTCCCAGTAGGTCTTGTTGAGGGCGAGGCGTCAGCTCTATTTGAGGACAATAAATCGACGCTAGGCTAGATCGTCGAACTCGCCCGCCATAACTCCTCGACGGAAAGCTGCGAACTCGCTTCGAGTGAAGTACAGCTTGTGGCCATCGGGATCTTTGGAGTCCCGTAGCGCAATCAAAGATCCCATACCGGCTTTGTGCTGTGCACCGACGAGCGCTTCATTTCCGGCACCATCAAAGCCTTCGTCCACTAGCGCTACTTCGACGCAGTCTCCGCCCGTTCCATTGGAAAAACTGGACTTGCGCCATGTCGTGTCGGCGGACTGCTCCAGGTCTTCGTCTCTTCCATGGTTCACTAGGTCGCTCCTGCTGCCTGCTTGATCAGGCGTCGGGTCTGATCGGGCCCAAGTGCTCGTGCGCGAAGATGATCGAATAGGCGATTGTAGGCGTTTACGTCATCTGGGGCTTCGAGGTAGATACCGCCTCTCCAGTAATCAAGGTACACGATGTCTGGATCCGACAGCTTTGGGAACTTGAGGATACGGAACCCGCCGTTCATGGCTGGATGGGCTCCGCTGTCGAAGGCAAGTATCTGGATGTTGATGAAGTTCTGCGATGACAGCTCAAGGAGGCGCTCAAGCTGTCGACGCATGACGCCCTCGTCGCCTATCTCTCGTCGGATGACGGCCTCATTCAGCACCATCCACATCTCGGGCGGTTCCGCAGACGCTAGACGCTCTTGACGCTTCATCCGGATTGAGAGACCGCGTTCCAGCTCCTCCTCGGAGGGCAGGGTCGGCTCTGCTCCCATGATGGCCTGTGCGTACTCCTCCGTTTGGAATAGACCAGGTATGTACTCGCTCTCATATCCGGAGATGAGCGATGCGTCCTCTTCAAGCCCCACATAGCTCTGGAAGTGCTCGGGGATCGAGTCGGACATCTTGTCCCACCAGCCCCGTTTTCGTGCGTCACGGGCCAGTTGGAGAAGCACCTCTTTGCTGTGGGCCGGCACATCGTAGATCTCCAGCAACATGGTCACGTCGGCTATGCGGGCGCTGGTCTGGGCCGCTTCGATGCGGGTGATCGTTGGTGGCGAACAACCCAGCCGCTCTGCGACCATCTCGCGGGACATGCCTTTGTCCTTGCGCAAGTCGCGCAAGATGGCGGCCAGGCGTCGCTGGCGGGCTGACGGGCTGCGCTGAGCTTTCATTTCACCTCCGTGAGTACGGCAAGTCTCTTAGATTGATCTTGATTCCACAACTTGTACTAAGTTCACTCTGCGAAATCTGTTGCGCAGAGAGTAGCGGACAATGCACACTCTGTGTGGAAGCGATGCAGCCTCTGGGTTATCTACCTGCATCGTTATGAATGGGTCAGTTCGGCTGTCGGTGTAACTGACGCGCTCATCAATCAGTGAACTAAGTACAGAGTGGCGTGTCTCTGTTCCGGTTCCAGCGCTTGAAAGGTGGTTCGAGCGATGCGTCGCACGCGGAAGCAAGATGAGTGGACACGATCGGATTCAACGGGGCCGACTCACGAGCAGGTGCAGTTCCTCCATCTGACCCGGCTGGCATGGGCTTTGCGGGTGCGGGGTTTGACCGTTTCGGTTCAGCTACCGCGGCGTGCCGAACCGTGTATCTGCGTCCGGCGGGCGTCGGGGCCGCTGCTCGTCCGGGCTGCGCTACAGGGCGAGCGGTGGGTCTTCACCTGGGGCCGGGGACGTGATCGGTGGGTGGATGCGCTTGGCGAGCGCGCACCCGAGCGCGTGTGGGGGGTCGCGCAGTGAGCGATCGGACATTGGTGAAGATGACATTTCCGGGGATTGCGCGCTCCGCCTCGCTGGCCCGTCGCTGGGTCGCGGATGTGCTGACCGCAGCCGGGCATCAGGATGTGGACGGTGCGCGGCTCATCACGAGCGAGCTGTTTGCGAACGCCGTGCTGCACACCGGCTCGGGACGAGCGGGCGGCCTGGTCACGATTGAGGTCTTCGAGATCGGTCACGCCCTGGCCAGGATCGAAGTGATCGACGAGGTTCCCACTCTCCGTGAGCCCAGCAACGGCGACTGCGGCGGGCGCGGGTTGCGGCTGGTCCACGAGAGCTCGATACGGTGGGGGATTCGCGCCATGCCCCCGAGACGGAATTCGGTGTGGGTCGAGGTGTCCACGTTGATGGTCCTCGGCGCGTCGGAGTATTCGAGCTGGTCCGATGGCGCTGCGGCAAGCGCGCGCGAGGCGCCGTCGGCGAACGTCCACTCTTAACGGTCACGTCGGCTGCGTGCCGTGACGTTTAGTAACGAATAGTCCGCAGCCCTGTGCGGTGATCAGAGACCTTCGTTCTTGAGCGCCAGCCATGGCCTAGTTGCTCAACATGCCTTTTAGATCTCAGCTCCCAGCCCTTCCATCGGGAACGAGGAGGCATCGCACCATGACCGAACTGCCTGACTTCCACGGCCCTCACATCGGTTCCCCGCTGCCCGACGCTGAAGCTGTCGATTGGAGTGAGCAGGTGCCGCGCTTCACGCGCGTACGGGTCCTGCGGCACACCTGCGAGTGCAAACCGTACGTCTACGAGCTGTGTGCTGCTGGTGGACTCGCGTGGGTGCGAAGGACCAGCCGGCTCGGCTCTGCCCCGAGCGTCACTGAGAGCGACCCGGCTTCGTTCAGCAGGGCCGAAGCGCTATGGGAAAAGCTCTTGAACGGGGCGGCTGCATAGCGGAGTTATCGATCGCAGGTGAAGTGGCTGCGAAGTGCCCTGAACGCGACGAGAGTGGACCGGGTGCTCAGGATGAGCCCCGTGAGCCCCACGCCACCGCCACGAACAGCCAGGGATTCTTGGTTTCCAGGACCTGCGACAGGGCCAGACCGATGCCGGCGGGGACCGTGACGAGGGTGAACACGACGACGGCGCTGTGGACGTGCTGGTTCTCGTCGTCGCGGGCGAACTGGTTGAAGTCGCTGATCTCGGTGAGGAGCTGCTCGAAGCGTTCCTGGAGGACGTGCTGACGCTGATAGGCGGACAGGAGCCGGTCGGGGATCCCGTGTGAAGTCAGGTGCGGCGATTACGGCAGGTCGTACTGCCTGGTGAGGGCTATCGCCTGCTTCTCGTCCACCTGCTGCGGTGTGCGGGCTATCTGCTCGCGCAGGTCTTGCAGGATGTTGTCGCCCGCGCGGGAGACGCGGGAGCGGAGGAGTTCCGGCTGCTGCGATCGGCGGGTGCGCAGCCGGGGCAGCTCGCCCGGGCGGTGGGTTGGGAGTCCCTGATCGTGACGTGCGCGGGGGCGCTGCTCGGGACGGGAATCGCCGCCGCCTCACTGACCGCCATGGGCAAGGCGGTCACGGGCGAGCTGTGGTTCGCCTACTCGCTGCCGCAGTACCTGGGACTCGTGGCGGTCTGCGCCGTGAGCGGCCTGGTCGCCGGGCTGGTCTCGACGAGGAAGGCACGGAACGGACCGCTGGTCTCCTGACACAGACTCGTCCACTTCATCCGAGTTAAAGCAGGATGAAAAGCCCCATAGGGGATGTCTTGTAACAGTGGTCATGATGTGTGACCATCAAGGTCCTATGGAGGACGTTGTACCGCCGCGCGAGCTCCTCGACCGCATCGCCGGCAAGTGGGCGATCGAGATTCTGGTGGCGGCGTCTGACGGGCCGATCAGGTTCACCGAGTTGGAGCGGCTCGTCGAGGGCAGCCGCCGGATGCTCACCCTGACGCTGCGCAGCCTGGAACGTGACGGCCTGCTCCAGCGTACGGTCTACGCCACGGTCCCACCCAAGGTCGAGTACGCGGCCACGCCGATGGCGCTGGAGCTCCGCGAGGCGCTGCTGACGCTCACCGACTGGTCGGCCAGGCACGGGAAGTCCGTGGCGAAGTCCCGCGAGAGCTACGACGCCCGCCACGCGGCCGCGAGTTAGCCCGCACGCGGCCGCGAGTCAGACGGCCGCCTCCTCGCGCTCGGCCGACGCCGGTCCGCGCGGGGGCAGGCCGCGGACGAGCCGTACGACGGAGGCGACGAGCAGCGGCACCAGCAGGACGCTGATGAGGATCGGCGAGGCCATGTAGCGGAAGTCCTGGGCGGAGATGTTGGCCAGGATGGCGAGCTGCTGCCCGGCCACCGGCGCCGCCACGGCGATCACATAGCGGTTGCGCAGCGCCAGCGCGCCCACGGCCACGGCCAGGTAGGACAGATAGCACCAGAACGCCCCCCGCCACAGCACCCAGTCGTACTGCGGTTCCTCGGCGGTGGCCAGCCACGAGCTCGCCGCCTGGTAGAGGTTCTGCGACATGGGCCTGAGCGAGTAGACCCACCGGCCCTGGAAGTCGGGCACCTTGCCGGGGCCCACGTAGGTGTCGGCGTTCGGACGCAGCGAGAAGCGGTAGGTCCGCCCGCCGGGAGCCGTGTCGTCCCCGGACACCTTCCAGGCGATCGCGCCCCGGCACAGCCTGGCGTCGACCACCATCGCCGGCCGTTCGACCAGCAGGCGTTTCCAGAGGTCGAGCAGTTCGGTGGCGTGCGCGTCGGCCTGCGGCCAGTTGAAGTCACCCCGCCAGATCAACGGGTTGATCGTGTAGCAGGTGCCGCCCAAGGTCCACCTGTTCAGCGGCGCGACGGCTGACATGAGCGCCTTGTCCTGCTCGGTGAACAGCTCGGGATGGTCCCGGTAGGCGACGGCGATGTCGCCGAAGGCCGTGTGGTAGACGTACGTCTTCGACGGGGCCGCGATGCCGAGCTGGGGGAAGAGCAGGTTGCTGAGCAGTAACGGGATGGCCGCCGCCACCGTGCCGACCAGCGCCAGCCGTACCCGCATGACCGAGACGACCACGAGCAGCACGACGATGGCGACGCCCACCACGAGGAAGCCGTTCGCCCGGAACAGCCCCAGCGCGGTCATCAGCAGGCCCAGCCCGAGCAGCCTGCGGTTGGTGACGGTACGGTCGGCGGCCATCGCGGCGCAGGCGGCCGCGATCGCGACCGCGCAGATCGTGAACGGCACGTCCTTCCAGAGCGTGACCGTGAACGCCCCGGCCGTGGGCACCAGCGGCAGGAGCACCGCCACCACCGTCGTCGTCTTGCGCGGCGCGCCGAGCGCCTTGAGCGCTTCCGTCAGGTACGTGAGCGCGGCCGCCATCGCCGTGGTCTGCAAGAACGTGACGGTGCCGAGGTCACCGGTGGTCCTGAAGCTGAGCCACAGCAGCGAGTCGTAGAGAACCGAGTGGTCGCCCACCCACGGGCCGACGATGGTGTGACTCAGATAGAGGACCGAATCGCGGCTGAACAGGCCGGGATAGAAGGCCGCCCACCAGCAGGCGAGAACGGCCTGAATAGCAACGAATGTCCCGAGTGGCACCCATCGCCGGCGCTTGGCGATTTCGATCTGCATGGCTCCCGATCCAGGCGGTCTAGGGGTAGCTCACCCCGGCCTCCATCCCCTTACCGCGCAGCAGCGTCGGCACCGTGACGAGGTGGTAGCCGTGTTTTTTGAGCTCCTTGATGATCGCCGGCATGGCTTGTACGGTCTGCGGCACCACGTCGTGCATGAGGATCACGCCGTCGCGCTTGGCCAGCCTGAACACGGCCGCCTTGATCTTCTCTACATTACGCAGCTTCCAGTCGAGCGTCGTACCCGTCCATAACACCTGTGACATGTCCTGCGAGCCCGCCAAGCCCAGCACCCGGTCGTCGGTGGCCCCGTACGGTGGCCGGAACATCGTCGGCAGCTTGCCCGTCTGCTTCTGGATGAGCTCCTGGGTGGTGTGGATCTCGTCGAGGATCTCGTTGTCCAGCAGTGTGGGCAGCGACGGGTGCGAATAGGTGTGGTTGCCGATGGCGTGGCCCTCGGCGGCTTCCCGCCTGACGATGCTCGGATATTTCTCCACCTGCTCGCCCACCAGGAAGAAGGTGGCTTTGACACGTTCCTTCTTGAGCAGGTCGAGCAGCTTCGGCGTGTAGACGCTCGGGCCGTCGTCGAAGGTCAGGGCCAGGCATTTGACCTGGCTGCAATTGATCTCCGCCGATGCCTGAACGTCGGTCGCGGGGAGCGCGGTCATCACCAATGACGCCGCCAGTAAGCCGTGAATCACCACAAGCGCTAGCCTATGGCCAAAGACGCCTGCGGAAGACTCTTAGATCGTTCCCATATATGACGCGGTGCGCCGTACGGGAGACCTCCAGGGCGAGCCGGTTCTCCGCGGCCCAGTTCTCGATCGTGGTGATCGGCACCGGCTGGATCCACTCGCGGGCGATGATCAGATCGTGGATCCGGCAGGCGGCGTTGCGCCACAGGGGCCGCGCGCTCATGTCCTTGTAGACGAGCAGGCCGCCGGGCCGTACCGCCGCGCAGGCCCGGTCGAACACGACCCGCTGCGCCGGAATCGGTACGTGGTGGATGACGTCCTGCATGTGGACCACGTCGTAGGAACGGTCCGGCCACGGCGAGCGGGCGTCGCGGTGCTCGAAGCGGAGCGTCGAGCCGCTGTCGCGGAGCCGGACGGCCATCCGCCCGGCCAGCCCGATCGCGACCGGGCACGGGTCGAAGCCGTGGCCCCGGACGCGCTTCCCGCGCGCCGCCATGAGACCGAGCGTCAGCCCTGAGCCGCACCCGATGTCGAGCACGCTCGCGCCCTCCGGCACGAACCCGATCGTCACCTCGAACGGGCAGGCCAGCACCCGCAGCCGCTGCTTGATCCGCAGGGTCCGGGGCGCGTCCGCGTACAGCCGCCACGCGTCGTCGAGCAGCACGCTCCGGTCGAGCGGCACGCGAGTCTCCTAACTCTCGCGGCGGGCGCACAGGAACAGCGTCACACCCCTGAGCGAACGGATCGGGAGACGCCGCTCCAGCATGACGACCGCGCTCAGCCCCGCGTTGATCAGCGGGTGCACCCGCTCCAGGTCACTGCCCATGGACGAACGCCGGCGCCGGGCGACCAGCGGGCGAAGGAGCACGTTCCAGCTCCACAGCCGCTCGACCCGCAGGCCCGCCTTCTCGACCACGCCGGCTAGCGAATCGCGGCAGTAGCGGCGCACGTGGCCGACGGCCTCGTCGTGGGCGGACCACAGCGACATGTCGCAGGGGACCGCGATCAGCGCCCGCCCGCCCGGCCGCAGCACCCGGGCGATCTGCTCGGTGGCCAGATAGTCCTCCTCGATGTGCTCCAGCACATCGAGGGCGGTGACCAGATCCACGCTCCCGGACTCGATCGGCAGGTCACGCGCGTCAGCCTGTACGGCCCGAAGCCCCCGATCCCTGGCCACCTCCACCGCGAACCCGGAGCAGTCGGTCGCGGTCGCGTCCCAGCCCTCCTCGACCAGCACCCGGGTGTTGCCCCCACCGCCCGCGCCGATGTCGAGCGCCCGGCCCGGCCGCAGACGGCGCAGCTCGGCGCGGAGGACGGCCCGGCGCTCCCGGTACCACCAGTGGCCGTCTTCGAGCGCGGTCATGCGGCGGATCTCTTGTGTGCGCATCTCTGTCATCTCTTGGGGACCCACCGATCCAGCGCGACGAAGCGCAGCAGGGTGAGCAGGCAGTACGTGCCGGCGGCGGTGGCCACCTCGGACAGGCGATCGCCCGGCGGCAGGCCGTGCAGCGCCATGGTGGTGATGGCGTAGTCGGTCAGGAAGACCAGCGCGGCCCGGGCCTGCGGGGTCCTGCGGTGGCCGCCGAGCAGGTTGACCGTCCAGCGGCGGGCCTCGGCGTTCGCGAAGCCGGTGAGCGCCAGCGCGACGAGGTTGGCCACGGCGGGCGACCAGAGGCCGCGCGACGAGAGATAGAGCAGCGCGTAGAGGACCGCTGAGGCCACGCCGAGCACGGCGAACGACGCGAACCTGGCCGGCGGGCGGGCGACGACCGCGTCCGGGTGCGTGGGTGTGAGTTCGGTCTCCTTCCGCACCTTGAGCGCGGCCGTGCCGGTGGACATCGACCGCGCGACCCTGGCCAGCCCCCGGAGGTCCTCGACCGCCGTCCTGACGATGCGGACGCGCGAGTCCAGGTCTTCGACCCAGTCAACGGGCACTTCGTGTACGCGCAGGCCGTTGTGCTCGGCCAGCAGGAGCAGCTCGGTGTCGAAGAACCAGCCGTCATCCTCGACGCGGTCCATGAGCGGCCGGATCACGTCCATTCTGGCGGCCTTGAAGCCGCACTGGGCGTCGCTGAAGCCGGCGCCGAACCCGTACCGGAGCAGGGTGTTGTAGCCGCGCGAGACCAGCTCCCGCCGCAGTGACCGGCGGGTGCGGGCGCCGTGGGCGAGCCGGGTGCCGATCGCGAGCTCGGAATGGCCGCTGGCCAGCGAGGCCACCATCGGGAACAGCGCGCCGAGCCCGGTCGACAGGTCGACGTCCATGTACGCGACGATGTCGGCCGGGCTGTCGCGCCAGGCGGCCTTCAACGCCGCACCTCGGCCCCTGGTCTCCAGCCTGCGGGCGTACACCTGCGGGAACTCTCGGGACAGGCCCCTGGCGACCCGCCAGGTGCCGTCGATGCTGCCGTTGTCGACGATCGTGATGCGCCACGGCAGCGGGAAGGAATCGCCGAGGAACGCGTTGAGCGTCCTGATGCAGCCGGGCAGGGCCCGCTGCTCGTTGAGCACCGGAATGACGATGTCCACAGTCGCCAGGGTGACCGGTCCGTCGAGAACGGCCATGGCGGAACGCGTGTCCATACGGGAATGCTGCTGGGGCCGTCCATTGATGCGCGGGCTGTTTCTCCGCACCATTCTTCGGCTAGGGCAGACTTTTACCCCAGCTGATAGACGGAACACCGCCCGCTGCGGAAACGCAATGTCGCGAACCCATCAAGAGCCGTGCCATTCTCCGTGAACGCCCATTTGACGCCATATTCATGTACGAGCCGCGCGATGTTCTCCGCCGACGGCTGCCGGAACACCTCGTCGTTCGCCGCCAGCCGCGCCTGGTCCGCGAACGGCACGGCCAGGAACGACGTGCCGAACGGCTGGCTCCGCGACAGCGTGCTCTGGGCGTACGCCCAGCTCTCCACCAGCACCCGGCGCTCGCTGTAGCCGGACACCCAGAAGCGGCGGCTGTCGCACCTCTTCCCCGCGATGGGCCGGCAGTGCGCGTCGGTCGCCACGACGTCGCCCGGCGCCGAGTGGTCACGCAGCCATCGCGCGGCCTCCATCCCGCCCTGCGGCAGCACCCGCGTGGGCGGAACCCCGCCGCTCGAAGGTCCGATGCCGCTCGACGGCCCGATCCCCTTGTTCACGGTGGCCGGCAGCGCATACCCGGTGAGCAGCGCGACCACCGCGAGCGCCACGGGTCCGCGCCGCAGCGCGACTGCCGCCGCCACCCCCGCCGCCACCACCCCCAGCACGAGGTACGGCAGCGCGAGAGGGAACAGCCCCTGGACCGGCACGTCCGGCCCGAGCAGCGCCTGGACCCCCACCACCAGCCCGGCCCCCAGCGCCACCCACCACTTGGCGCCGGCGAATCCCCGCTCCCGGCCGAGGGCCGCCATCCCGGCCACGGACGCGATCGACAGGTACGGCCGAGCCCCCTCCAGGAAGTAGTACTGGCTGAGCGCCGGATGGCCCAGCAGAGTGACGCCCGCGACACCCGCTGCCCCGATCCCGAGCAACAGCAGCACTCCCGGATCCAGCCGCGCCGCCCGCCTGGCGACCACCCCCAGCAGCCCCGCCCACACGCACGCCAGGCACGCCAGGTGAATCACCGTCAGCCCGGCAATGGGCCACACAGGCGCCTCGGCGAGCCGCTCACCACCGAGGTACGTCACCGCTCCCCACACCCGCCGCATGCTCGCGAACGGCTCGAGCACCAACCCCTGCCGCTGGCCTCCGAAGACGACGAACTGCGCGAACGCCAGAGCCGGCACCGTGATCACGATTCCCACGAGAGCGGGCCGAGACCACCGCCTGACGCCTCCCACGAGAGCGGGCCGAGACCACCGCGTGACGACCAGGACGAGCACCAGCCCGCCCAGCAACAGCGGCAGGAACGTCGCCTTCGCCCCGGTCAGCGCGCCCAGCAGCACCGCGACCAGTACCCACCCGCCGACCCCGGCCCGCTCCCCGCGCAGACAGCCGACGAGCAGCAGCACCACAGGGACACAGAGCAACGCGCCGAACGTCTGCGTCGGACTGGTCCACACCGTGAACAGCGACCGCGACGTGAACAGATTGCCCGCTCCCCAGTAGAGCTCCGGGCAGACGGCGAAGTACGTCACCACGACCGCCGCCACACCTGCCCACCACTGCCCGGTCACCCGCCTGGCGAGCACCGCCACCAGCACGACCATCGCCACCATCATCGGCAGCATCGACAGCCGGTACAGCAGCGTCTGCGCTTCGATCCCGGTGACCCAGCTGGTGGCGGCCATCTCGGCGTAGACGTACCAGTGGTAGGTCAGCGGCTCGCCCAGGACCGTCGGGAGCGTCGGGGGCACGTGGTGCCTGAGCTCGCCGAGCAGGGCGAGGTGGTAGTGCATGTCGACGTACGGCGTCGCGTTGCCGGGCCAGGTCAGGCCGTGGCCGAGGTAGAACGACCGGGCACTCCAGACGACGAGATAGCAGCTGACCGCCGCGACGGCCCACGCACACCACAGGGGCATTCGCTCATAAGCCGCAGGCGTCCGCTCGCTCTCTGAGGGCTTGTGCTCGCGGGCCGACGCACCCGGCCGCCAGTGCCGTCGCAGTCGTGGTACGGCTGTGAACAGGGCGATCACCGTCACCGGCCAGACGAGCACCAGTTGCGGCACTCCCGCCGCGCGCGCCGGGATGTAGGCCAGCACTTCGACCGCGTAGCCCAGCGCCAAGCCCGCCGCCAGCTCCTCCGCGAGCGACCCCCCGGCCCGTCCCAGCGCCCGCCAGAGCAGCGTCCCGGGAACCAGCACCCCGACACCGACATAGGCCCCGAAGACCACCAGATCCCGAACCGGAACCCCGCGCCAGACCAGCGCCAGCACGGCCACCAGGCCCACCAGCGCCACCGGCGCCCAGCCGGACCACCGCCGCCGCCCCGACGCCGGCGACGTGACCACGCTCGTAACCGCCGTGATCGTCATCCCACCCCGTCCCCCTGGCCGCCGTGCCCGACGAGGCAACGGCGGTCGTGCTCGTCATGCGATAACTGTCACCAGGCGGGTGAACTCCGTGGTCAGCTCCACACCATCCCAAACCCGGTGAAAGCTCAGCGCGCTCCCGATCGGCACCATCCGATCGACCCCCCGCCCGCCCAGCGCCCCCGCCAGCAACTCCAGCTCGGCCGGGACGAACCCGAAGTGCGTCATCGTCTGATCCCGGCGCTCCACCAGCCGGGCCAACTCCCCGAGCCCTTCGATCCGGGCATGCGCGAACGTCCCCGTGCCCAGCCACCGCCGCGGCGCCGCCTCAGGCCCGGCCAGCGTGACGTTGGCCAGCGCGTTGCCGTGGAAGTCGATGGCACTGGCCTGGCCATCGGCGGCCAGCCCGTACGTCGCCACCCGCTTCTCGACCGCCATCGCGGCGTCCACGGACCACCCACGCTGCGCCACCGCCCGCGCCAGGCAGGCGGTGAAGCCGTCGCGCGCCGCGTCGCAGTCGGCGGGCGAGCCGACCCAGTAGACGGTGCGAGGGGAGGAGCACGCCGCCTGGTCGAACCAGTAGGCATCGTTGGCGAACCCGTCGGCGACCGCGCCCCGGGCGGCGGCCGACGCCGAGAGCCAGGCCGCCGCCCGGAGCACCGCGAACGACGTCCGATCGGGAAAGGTCAGGTCACGCGCGTGCGGGGCGAGCGGATGACGGCGGATCTCGTCGACCGTGGCGTCGCCGCCCCAGATGACCCGCAGATCGCAGGCCGCCGACAGGGCCGCGGTGACGGCGTCGGAACGGTCGTACGTGACGATGCGCTGCGTGGCGGCCACCACCGGATCGGCGTCGGCCAGCGACTCCTGCAGCGTCCGCGTGATCGTCGCGGCCACGGCGCCCGCGCGGGGTGACAGGCGTACCACGTTGCGGTTGCCCATCAACGCCGACAGCGCCCAGGAGTAGACGAAGACGGTGTCGACGTTCGCGGGCGGGACATGGAACACCAGACCGCGCGGCGCCCGCAGTTGATCGCCCCGCGGTCCGTCCAGAATCCGGGCGAGCTCGCTGGGCCGCAGGAAGAAGCCGAGCGAGGCCAGCTCCGGGTGGCGCCGCGCCAGCTCGGGGCTCAGCAACCGCCTCCCGACCCCAACGAGAAACCCGCGAATCCGCTCATCACCCACCGCGAGCGGCTCACCCTCGCGCACCTGCCCGACCAACGCCCCAACGGACACATCCGGCCCCTCGGGAAACCGAACCCCGACCCGCGCGGACTCGGCAGCGAGGCCGGCCCGCTCGACCGGCGCAGCAGAGGGCGTGGCGGCGGGGGAAATGTCGAGGGGCTCGGCCGGTCGCTCATCCATTACGCCGCCGCCCGTGCCGCCGTGTCGCTGCAGCCGCGTGCCTCTGCCCTCGGCAGCCGCCCGAGCACCGAGAACCGCTTGCCCGGCCACACTCCGTCGTCCACCCCGTGCACCACGCCGAGGTCCTCCGTCAGCAGGACGTGCCCCGGATACGAGGTGGGCAGCGTGCTGACCACCTCGATCAGCCCCGGCACGCCGACAGGCGCCTCCTGCCACGTCTCCGGGTCACGGATCACGACATCGGCGAAATCGGGGCAGTAAAGCCCACCCCCATCCGGCCCCTCCAGGAACACGGTGCCGATCTGCTCGACCATCCCGTAGAAGTCGTGGATCCGCCGCAGCCCGCAGTCCTCGCCCAGCCGCCCGCGGAAGGTGGCGTGGTCGACGGCCTGCTCGGCCAGCCGCTTCCAGCCCCCGGAGTGGATCAGCACCCCCTGCGACAGATCAAGCCCCAGCTCGCGCAGGTGCGACCACGCCATGAACGTGAACCCGAAGATCAGATAGGGCGCACCACCATGCCGCGCGAGGAAGCCCTTGACCGCCTCGGCATCCAGCCCGCCACCCTCGTCGAGGACGAAGGTGTGATCCCTGCCGAAGTTCATCATGCCGAGCACGCCCGCGCCGCGAGCGCTCAGCGTGGGATCGCGTACCACCGACCGGCTGTCGACGATCAGCATCGGCAGCCGCCGCCCGCCCAGCACCGCCCGGAGGGTCGCCGCCAGCATGCGCGGCTGCGCGGCCGCCGCGTCGCGGTCGAGGTAGACGCGGCTGGGCCGCTGCCCGGTCGTCCCGCTGGAGGTGAGCACCCTGAACACCGCACTCTCCGGCACACTGCGCAACTCGTGCGTCTTGAACAGCCGCACCGGCAACCACGGCAGATCCGCCACCCGCTCGTACGGCCCCACCGCTCCGATCGCGTCGAGAATCCTCCGGTACGGCAGGCACGCCCGCCGATGCCGCTCGGTCAGCGCGACCAGCTCAGGCAGCAGCACCGCCTCCTTCGCGCCTTGGGCCAAGGTGAAGACACTCATGTACGGGCCTCCAGCGCGCTGTAGTCGATCTTTCCCGTGCCGAGCAGCGGCAGCCGGTCGACGCCGCGCACGTCGAACCCGCTCCAGTGGAGCCGCAGCTCGGACCCCAGCCGCCGGGCGAGAGTGGTGCAGCCGTCGGTGTCGAGGCCCTCGGCCCAGACCGTGATGCGGTCGTCGCCGCTCGTGGCCGCGACGGGGCCGCGGTCGCGGAGCAGGTGTTCGATGTCGTCGAGGTTGACGCGTACGCCGAAGACCTTCGCGATGCGCCTCATCCGGCCGGTGATGTAGAGGAAGCCCTCGTCGTCGAGGTGGCCGAGGTCGCCCGTAGGCAGCACGCCGCCCAGGTCGTCGCCTCTGGCCAGGTCGTCGGCCGTTTCGGCGTAGCCCATCATCACGTTGGGGCCGTGGTAGACGACCTGGCCGTCGTCAATGGTCAGGCGGCCGCCGGGGACCGCCAGGCCGGCGGAGCCCGGTTTGGTGGCCAGGCGGTCGTGGGGGAGCACGGCGATGCGGGCGGTCGCCTCCGTCTGGCCGTACATGACGAAGAACCGCTTGGCGTTGGCGGCGAACTCGGTGACCAGCTCGGGGCGCAACCGCCCGCCCGCCTGGGTGAGGGTGGTGAGCGCGGGGTGTTCGGCCGGGTCGAAGCGGAGTTTGCGCAGCATCTCGTACTGGTAGGGGACCGCGGCGAGCGAGGTGCAGCGGTGCTCGTCGAGCATGGTCCAGAAGGACCGTTCGAGCAGGCCCGCGTCGGTCAGCACCACGGTGGCGCCCGCGGCGAGATGGCTGTTGAGCACCGACAGGCCGTAGCTGTAGTAGAGCGGGAGGCTGGTGGGCGCGGTCTCGTCGGGGCCGATGGCCAGGGCGGTGGCGATTGCTCGGGCGTTGGCCAGCACGGCGGAGCGTGACAGGCGTACGAGCTTGGGGTTGCCGGTGGAACCCGAGGTGGCGAGCAGGACGGCCAGGTCCGGGTGGGGCTCGGGGGTGCCGCCCCTGGCGCGCCGCAGACCGTCGGCGGCCCGCGTGAAGCCCAGCAGGGCGGCGGGCTTGAACCTGGCGGCCAGCTCGGCCAGCGTGCGGGGCGGCAGGTCGGGGTCCAGCAACGCGATGGGCCGGCCCGCCCGCAACGCCGCGAGGTATCTCAGGACGGACGGCAGATCGTTGCGCATGCCGCAGAACACCGGGCCGGGTGGCAGGGCGGCCAGGGACTGCGTGGCGCTCCCGATCCGGGCGGCCAACTCGTCGCCGGTAAGCACACCCGGCTCCCCGGCGACGACGATCCGCGCATCGGGGTGCGGAAAGCACTCCGTGGGTCGTACCTCCTGCCGCGCAGAGCCCCCGATCCCGCCGTCAGTGGCGTCCGCGGTGTGGGGCGCGCCGGGGCGGGGGGAACGAGACAGTGACCCCATCGCCTCGCCGTCAGTGTGCACGCCGGGGTGTGGGGAAGGGGGCATGGAAGCTCGCCCGTCGCCCGCGGTCCCGCCGTTGGTGTGTGGCGGGGAACCGTCGGTGGGGTGAAGTGAAGCGTTCATAGAAGACCGCCCGTCCATCGTGTCGGAGGCTTACAGCACCAGCCCGCCGTCCACCCCGATGACCTGGCCGGTGATGAAACCGGCGTCGGTGGAGAGCAGGAAGGCGGCCGCGGCGGCCACGTCGCTAGCGGTGCCCAGGCGGCCGAGCGGGGTCGCGGCGATGGTTTCGGCGCGTGCCCGGTCGTCGAGCGTGGAGAGCATGTCGGTCTGGATGTAACCGGGTGCCACCGCGTTGACCCGGATGCCCTGAGGCCCCAGCTCCTTGGCGGCGGCCAGGGTGAGGCCGAGCACGGCGGCCTTGGTGGCGGAGTAGACGGCCTGGCCGGGCGCTCCCTTGCGGCCCATGACCGAGGAGACCAGGACCACGGTTGGATCCGTGCCCCTGCGCAGCAGCTTGACCGCGGCCTGCAGGGTGTGGGTGGCGCCAATCGCGTTGACGTGGAAGAGCCTGCTCACCACGTCGCTGTGCATCATGCCGAGCAGGCTGGCCGCGTGCCCGCCCGCGTTGATCACCAGGGCGTCGAGCCGCCCGTGTCGCCGGTGGATCTCCCGCAGCATCGCGGACACCGCGGCGGGGTCGGCCACGTCGCCGTGGACCGCGTCGGTGTGGCCGCCGGTCTCGGCGGCCACCTCGGCCGCCGCCTTGGCGGCTCGCTCACGGTCTCGCCCATGGACCACGACTTCGTGGCCGGTCCGGGCCAGCCGGACGGCGACGGCCCGGCCGATGCCCAGCGTGGAGCCGGTGACGAGCGCGACGCGAAGGTCAGGTGACGGCGTCGGCACCGTGCTTCTCCAGCAGCTCTGCGGCCTTGGCGAACGAGCTCATGTCGATCATCTCATCCGTGTCGATCATGATGCCGAACTCGTCCTCCATCGCGGCGACGAGGGCCATGTGGGCCAGCGAGTCCCACTGCGGGATCGCGCGGTAGTGGAGCCCGTCGACGTCCGTGTCGGCCGGCAGGCTCAGCGAGGCGCGGAAGACGCCGCGCAGGCGGTCGAGCTGGCTCATGTCTGCTCACTTTCTGTCGCCGGACAACGACTCAGTGTAGCCATGATCGTCCGTCAACAGAAACCAAGCCCCCGTCGTGAGTAATGGAACCGTATAACGGCGAGTGCCCGCTGTGCCGGGCTGGGAATGTCGCATGGCGCGCGTCAACCGCTACAGGGGGAATGATGGACGAATCCAATCACTGGTACGGGCACTCCCGCATACTCGGCCGATACTGTGAAGTGGCGGAAGACACTCCCCGGCGAATACAGGGTTTCTTGCAGCACGGCTGGAACTATCTCCACGGATTCCCGCCCAACGACCACTGGTGCAGCCCCGGCTACCCCCGTTTCGTCTGGTCCGACGTGCTCAGACGCCGTGGCTGGTCCATGGGCCGCCGAGGTCACTATGTCATCGGCGCGCCGTGGATCTACCTGCTTGATATGGAGCCCCGAACGGCCGCTGCTCCCGAAGGAGAGGGTACGATCTGGTACCCCTTCCACGGTTGGGAAAAGCATTCGGTCATCGGGGACCATGCCCGACTCGCCGCCGAAATCGCCGAAGTGGAGACAGGGTCGGTGACAATCTGTCTTTACTGGTTGGAATTCGCTAATCCGGACATCCGGCGTGCTTATCGGTCGGCGGGTTTCCGGGTCATCTGCCATGGCGAACGTGGTTCGCGGTGGGACGGCAAGGGGCGGGACTTCCTGCCTGGCCAGCTCGCCCAGCTGCGGCGGCATCGCCGGGTGGCCTCCAACCGGCTCGGCAGCGCGCTGTTCTACGGGGCCTCCGTGGGCTGCGAGGTCGCCGTCTACGGGGACCCGATGCAGTTCGAGGACGAGCGGCCCGAGTACGGCGGCACCGCCCGCCGGATGCGGCTCTGGCCCGAGCTGCACGGCGAGCGCGTCGATCCTGAGGCGGCCAGGGAGGCGGCGCGGCAGGAGTTGGGATTCGAGTATCAGGCGACACCGGAGGAGCTACGGCGAATGTTCGGCTGGAAGCGGGCGCGATGCGCATGAACGAGGCACCCGAGAACGTCCGGCTGATCGGCGGCGAGATGCTGCTGTGGTCAGACTCATCCCATACGTCCGGCGTCACGGACTGGCGGGGCGTGGCCCTCGAACTGGTCAGGCGCCTGCTCCCCGTCGAAACCGACAAGCCTTCCAGGGCCGACGAGGAGGCCGGCGCCGAAGAGGGGACCAGATGCCACGAATGGGTCAGGGCCGAGGAGCGAGTGAGGGCCGAGGAGCGGGCCAGGCGCGACGAGTGGACCAGGGCCGAGGAGCGGGCCTGGGGTGATGGGACGGCCAGGACCGGGGAGCGGGCCTGCGGTGATGGGCTGGCCAGGGAGCGGGCCTGGGGTGGCGAGCGGGCCAGGGTGTTGCTGGTCGGGCCGCATCCGCGCGGTCTGGTGGACGAGGTGGTGGCGCGGGCCTCGTCGGTGGCCGTGCTGCTGCGTTCCTATCCCGACGCGTGCGCCCTCGCCGAGCGTCATCCCGGTATGGCGGTGCACTGCGGCCGCCTGTCGGCGTTGCCGGCGGAGGAGACGTACGACCTGGTTCTGGCGCTCGACGGGGTGCGGCGTACGCACTCGGCCGAGGAGGTCGCGCCGCCCTGGCGTGAGTCGCTGGGCATGCTCGCCGCGCGTGTCGCGCCGGGCGGGCGGTTTGTTCTTAGTGTCAGCAATGACCTGGGGATCGACCGGTTCGTCGAGGCCAGGCCCGCCGACAGGGCGGGAGCCGACGAGCACTGGGAGCCGCACGGCTTCGACCAGGGCTATCCGGACGGCTCCGGCGCCCTCGACGATGAGCTGGTGGCGGCCGGACTGGTCCCCGAGAGGTGTTACGCGGCCTATCCCGGCCGTGCGGCGCCGCGCGGGCTGCTCGCCCGCGAACTGCTCGGGCGCGGCCTGCCCGACGCGCTCACGGTTCCGCTGAGCGCCCGTGGCGGCGACAGGATGCTGGTAGCCGACCCGCTGCGGCTGACCCGGCTGGTGTTCAGACACGGCCTCGGTGAGCAACTCGCCCCGATATGGGTGGCGATCGCAACCCGACCCCCGACCACGACCACCGCTCCGAGCGCGACCGCGACCACCGCCCCGGCCGCGACCAGCGCTCTGACCGCGTCCGGCGTCGCGGCCGAGTCCGGTGTTTCTACCGAGTCCAGCGCCCTGGCCGCGTCCGGCGTCGCGGCCGAGTCCGGTGTTTCTACCGAGTGCAGCGCCCTGGCCGCGTCCGGCGTCGCGGCTGAGTCCAGCGCCCCGGTCCCGCCGGTTGCGCCGGTCGTGGTGAGTTTGCCGCTCGGGCTCGTCGAGGAGGGGCACGCCGTACACGAGGTCACCCGGAGCACCACCCGCCAGTTGCCCGACGGCGTTGAGCGGGCCATCCCCGGTGGACGGGTTGTGGAGGAGGTCCTGGTCGAGGCGTGCGCGCGGGAGGACGTGCGGGCAGTGCGCGATCTGCTCGCCGCGCTCGGCGGCTGGGTCGAGATGGGTGGTGACGCCGCGGCCGACAACCTGGTCTGGGACGGCGAGAGGTTCGCCGCGATCCATCCCGTGCCTGTGCCACCCGATCGGCCGGCCGGCCGTGTGGTGCTGTGCCGGGTGTTGTGGCGGTTCGCGGTACGTCTGCTGGCCGCCGGTCACCACCATCCGTGGCCGTGGCCGCGGCAGGCCGAGCAACTGGCGTTGACGCTCTGCGGCATGGCGGGCCGGCCGTGTGACCAGGCCGACCTCGATCTGGCCCGCAAGCTGGACGCCGAGCTGGGGCAGCCGGCCGAGCTGAGCGAGGCCGCCCCGACGTACCGTGACCTGCTCGGCGCGCGGGACCGGCTGGCGGACCAGCTGACCGCCGCGCTGGCCAGGGTGTCCCGTCTGGAGACCAAGCTCACCTACCGCGAGCGCGAGCTGCTGCGGGCCAGGGGCCGGTTGAGAAAGAGCCAGCGGAAGTCAGCCGCCTACCGCAGGACGCTCGGCTACCGGCTCTCCCGCCGCCTGGCTCGCCCGCGCAAGGTCGCCCGCAGGGTCCTGCGCCTCCTGTCCGGCTGACGAATCCGGCTGACGAAGAGGAGTTCTTGTGCCGGTTCTTTCGGTGATCGTCCCGTTCTACAACGTCGAGAAGTACATCGGTTCCTGCCTGGATTCGCTGGCCGCGCAGAAGCTCCAGGACCTTGAGATGATCTGCGTGGACGACGGCAGCACCGACGCCGGCGCCGCCGTGGTCGAGGCCCGGATGGCGACCGACGAGCGGATCAGTCTCATCCGGCAGGCCAACCAGGGGGTCGGGCGGGCCCGCAACATCGGCGTACGGCGGGCGACGGGCCGTTACCTCGCCTTCGTCGACGGCGACGACATGGTGCCGCCCCGCGCGTTCCAGCGGCTGGTCTCCTCCCTGGAGGCCACCGGCTCCGATCTGGCCTGCGGCAACGTCATGCGGATCTACCGCAACCTGCTCGTACCCTCGTGGGCGCACAAGCGGGCGTTCGCCGAGCCGCTCAAGCGCACCCACATCACCCGCCACCCGCTGCTGATCCGCGACCGCATGCTGTGGAACAAGGTCTACCGGCGCGACTTCTGGGACGCCCTCGGCCTGACCTTCCCCGAGCGCATGTACGAGGACCAGCCGGTCGCCATGGCCGCGCACGTGGGCGCCTCGTCGGTCGACGTGATCAAGGGCATCGTCTATCACTGGCGGCAGCGTGACGAGGAGGGCTCCTCGATCACCCAGCGCTGCCTGGAGCCGGCCAACCTGCGTGACCGCCTGCTGTCGGTGCTGCAGACGGCCGCGCTGCTGGACGACCGCGCGCCCGCGCTCAGACCGCACTTCGACCGCGACACGCTCGACATCGACATGACCGTGGCGGTGGCGGCCATGGCCGGGATGGGCGCCGCGGCCGCCCCCGACCTCGTCGACCTGATCGTCCGCTATCTCGACGGCGTCGCGCCGGAGGCCTGGGAGAGCATCCCGTTCGCGCAGCGGCTGCAGGCGCACCTGCTCCACGGGCGCCGCCTGGACGAGCTGGCGCGCGTCTTCGAGCAGGACCGCGAAGGCCTCCTGCAACCGCGCATCAGCCCCGTGGGACTCCTGCGCAAGCGCTGGCACGGTCGGCACTCGGCCATGCCCAGGCATCTGTCGGAGGTGTCGGCCGAGCTCAGCCTGTCGGCCCGCCTGCTCGAACTGGAGTGGCACGACGGCCTGCTCAGAGGTACGGGCCGGGTGAGCGTGGACCGGTTCGACGCGTCGGAGCTGCGCAGGACGAGCGTGCAGGTGTGGCTGGAGGAGCGCAGGACCGGCGACGTCATCCCGCTGTCCGACCAGCCTGTCTCGTCGACCTGGGCGAACGTCGAGCAGGAGGAGGGCGGTGCGGTGCCCGAGCACGGCTTCTCCTTCGAGTTCGCGTTCGACCCGGCGGCTCTGACGGGCCCGCGGCTCGCCCGCCGGGGGCACTGGAACCTGAAGGTGCGGCTGCGCGCTCACCGGCTGACGCTGGAGGCGAAGGTCGCGGGACCGCGCTGGCTGCCGCCGCTGGTGCCCGCGCCGAGGCGTACGGCGGGGGTGTGGTTGGTGCCGGTACGCGGCGGCGGCGGGGCCTGGGGGCTGCGGCTGCGCCGGGCCCAGGCGCTGATCGGCGAGTGCCGGGTCGACGGTGACGACCTGGTCTTCTCCGGCCAGCTCGCCGACCCGGGCGACGGCGATCCGGTGCTGCGGCTGGTACGCAGGAGTGACGGCGAGGAGATGTACTTCCCCGTCACGCTGGCCGGGCACGACTTCCGGGCCCGGGTGCCGCTGGTGGACATCGACGAGGTCGTCGGCCATGAGTCGCGCTGGGACTTCGTCATCGACCAGGGCCGGATGATCCGGCCGCTGGCGCGTACCCAGGCGCGGCCGATCGTGACCGTCGCCGAGCGGCGCTTCCTGGTCGACCGGGGCGACGACGGCAACCTCATGCTCGCCGAACGCTGAGCCGAGGCACCGACACGTCAGCGAGCCGACGCACCGACCCACCAGCGAGCCGGCGAGTCGGCAAGCCGCGGATCACTCCAGGATGGCGCGCAGCCGGTCGACGACCTCGTCCTGCTGGTGGTCGGTGAGGTCGGGGAAGAGCGGCAGAGAGAGCTGCTCGGCGTAATAGGCCTCGGCCTCGGGGCAGATCCCGCGCCGGTAGCCGAGGTCCGCGAAGACCGGATGCCAATAGGCCGGGAGGTAGTTGACCTGCACCCCGATGCCTTCGGCCCGCATGCGGTCGTACACCTCCCGCCGGCGCCCGTCGCGGATCCTGACCGGATAGAGGTGCCAGCTCGGGGTGGTGTAGGGGCGCTGGGCGGGAAGTGTCAGCCCCGTCAGGTCACCGAGCAGCGCGTTGTAGCGGGCGACCAGGTCGGTTCGGCGCGCGCGGAAGTGTTCGAGCCGCCGCAGCTGGCTGATGCCGAGCGCGCAGAGCACGTCGGGCAGCCGGTAGTTGAGGCCGAAGTCGTGGACCTCCTGGTGCCAGCCACCGTGGTCGGGGTCGCGCTGCTCGGCCGGGTCGCGGACCAGGCCGTGGTTGCGGAACCGGGCGGCGCGGGCGTAGCGGTCGCGGTCGCGTACGGCGACGGCGCCGCCCTCGGCGGTGGTCACGGTCTTGGTCGGGAAGAACGAGAACGTGGTGAGGTCGGCCGGCTCCCCGACCGGCCGGTCCTTGTAGAACGAGCCGATGGAGTGGGCGGCGTCGCCGATCAGCAGGGCGCCGGTCCGGTCGGCGATCACGCGCAGCTCGTCGTAGTCGGCGGGATGGCCCGCGTAGTCGACCGCGGTGATCGCCTTGGTGCCGTCGCCCGCCAGCGACTCGACCGACGCGGGATCGAGGTTGCCCGTGTCGGGCTGCACGTCGGCGAAGACCACCCGGGCGCCGCGCATGGCGGCGGTGGCGGCCGTCGCCACGAACGTCAGCGGCGAGGTGATCACCTCGTCCCCCGGCCCGACCCCGGCCGCGACGTACGCGACGTGCAGGGCCGCCGTGCCCGACGTGACCGCCAGGCACGGCACGCCGCCCGTCCAGCGGGCCAGCTCGGCCTCGAACGAGGCGACCGTGGGCCCGGTCGTCAGCCACTCGCCGCGCAGCACCTCGGTCACGGCCTCGACATCGGCGTCGGCGATCGACTGCCGTCCGTAGGGCAGCATCAGAGGCCGACCGCGGCCATGGCGCGCAGGTCGTCGACCGACAGCCAGCGGTCATTGGTGTCGGAGCGGTAGGCGAAGCCCTCCGGCAGCAGCTCGCCGCCCTGCGGGGGCACGTAGCCCCAGGTGGCGATCGTCGGTTGCACGACATAGCGGTCACTCAGCCGCAGTGTCCTGCGGCCGTCGTCGGGGCCGATCATCTCCTCGTGCAGCTTCTCGCCGGGCCGGACGCCGATCTCGTAGACCGGGCACTGCGGTGCCAGCGCCTGGGCCAGGTCGGGCAGGCGCATGCTGGGGATGCGCGGCACGTACAGCTCGCCGCCCTGCATCAGGTCGAAGGAGTCGACCACGAACCGGACGGCCTGGTCGAGCGTGATCCAGAACCGGGTCATCCGCTTGTCGGTGATCGGCACGCTGCCGCCCTCCTCGGCCAGCCGCAGGAAGAACGGCACCACCGAACCCCTGCTGCCCACCACGTTGCCGTAGCGCACCACGGCGAAGCGGGTCACGTGGCTGGCGGCGTAGTGGTTGGCCGAGACGAACAGCTTGTCGGCGACCAGCTTCGTCGCGCCGTACAGGTTGATCGGGCTGGACGCCTTGTCGGTGGAGAGCGCGACGACCTTGCGCACACCGCAGTCGATGGCGGCCTCCACCACGTTCTGGGAGCCGGAGACGTTGGTCACGACGTACTCGAACGGGTTGTACTCGGCCGTGTCGACCTGCTTCAGCGCCGCCGCGTGCACCACGTAGTCGATGCGGTGCATGGCCCTGGTCAGGCGGCCCCTGTCGCGCACGTCGCCGATGAACCAGCGCAGCCGCGGGTCGTCGTCGAACAGGTGACGCGCCTCGTACTGCTTGAGCTCGTCGCGCGAGAAGATCACCAGGCGGCGCACGTCGAGGTGGTCCAGCGCGTGACGGACGAAAGCCTTGCCGAAGGACCCCGTGCCTCCGGTGATCAGAATCGACGATCCACTGAGAATGCTCACGCGGCCCCCCGCCGTAGACATCCGAGCTGCCCGGTAGCATAGCGCGATCGTTAAATCACACACAGTCACATAGGGGAATGGGGCTTCGGTTGAGGATTGTCGGAATCATTCAGGCGCGCATGGGCTCGACCCGCCTGCCGGGCAAGGTCCTGCGCGAGCTCGGCGGCCGCTCCGTGCTGGGCTGGGTGGTCCGTGCGGTACGCGAGGCGGCCGCGATCGACGACCTGGTGGTGGCGACCACCACGGAGGCGGCCGACGACCTGGTGGTGGCGGAGTGCCGCAGGCTCGGCGTGTTCTGGCACCGGGGGCCGGTCGACGACGTGCTCACCCGGTTCACGCAGGTGCTGCGGGGACACCCGGGCGACGCCGTCATGCGGTTCACGGCGGACTGCCCGCTGCTCGATCCGGTGGTGATCCGCGAGGCCGCGCTGGTCTTCCGCGCGGTGCCCGGCCTCGACTATCTGAGCACGAGCCTGGCGCGCACGCTGCCGCGCGGGCTCGACGTGGAGATCGCGGGGCTGGCCGCGCTGAAACGGGCCGATCTGGAGGCCACCGCGCATCACCGTACGCACGTCACGTCCTACATCTACTCGCATCCGGGCGAGTCGCGGCTGCTCGGCCTCGCCTACACGCCGGCGGCGGCCGACCTGCGGGTCACGCTCGACACGGAGGACGACTGGCGGCTCATCTCGCGCGTCGTCGCGGAGCTGGGCGACGGGTGCGTGCCGGTCCGGTCGCTGGTCGGCTGGCTGCGGGACCGGCCCGAGGTGTGCGAGCTCAACGCGCACGTGGCACAGAAGGCGCTGCAGGAGGCGTGACGCACCGGGTGGGGTTCCGTTGCGACGCGGGCGTGGCGAGCGGGGTCGGTCATCTGATGCGCTGCGTGGCGCTGGCCGAGGAGCTGTGCGGGCGGGGGGCCGAGGTGCTGTTCCTGGGGGAGGTGGCGGGGTCCGAGTGGGCGGCGTCGCAGTTGCGGCAGCGCGGGTTCCCGCTCTGCGCCGCGCCTGCCGAGCCGGAGGCGCTGGTCGAGCTGGTGCGGGTGTTCGGGCTGGACGCGGTGGTGCTGGACTCGTACGTGCTGGCCGCCGGTACGGGGGCGGCGCTGCGGGCGGCGGGCACGGCCGTGCTGGCGATCATCGACGGCGACCCGCTGGGCCAGGATGCGGACCTCTACCTCGACCAGAACCTCGGCGCCGAGCTGCGCCCCTTCCAACCGCCCCGAGAGCGCGCGGCCGAGGGCGGTCCCCGGGGCGAAAGGCCCGCCGGGCCCTGGGCCGGGAGGCCCGCCGGGCCCTGGGGCGAAAGGCCCGCTGGGCCCTGGGGCGAGGGGCTCGCCGGTCACCGGGACGAGGGACCAGCCGGTCCTCGGGGCGCGCGGTTGGCTGGGGCGCGTTACGCGTTGCTGCGGGACAGCGTCCTGCTGATGCGAGGGACCGCCCGACGCCGCCCGGCCCGGTCGGAGGGGCCGCTGGTGCTCTGTTTCTTCGGCGGCACCGACAGCGCCGGTGTGGCGCCGGCCTGGGCCGGGGCGCTGTGTGCCACCGGGCTGCCGTTCCGGGCGACCGTGGTCAGCCCGGTGCCGTTCGAGGTGGACGGGCCCGTCACGGTCATCCCGCCGACGGACCGGCTGCCCGGCCTGATGGCCGAGGCCAACCTGGTGGTCACCGCAGCCGGCTCGACCGTCTGGGAGCTGCTCCACCTGGGTGTGCCGACCGCGCTGAGCTGGGTGGCCGACAACCAGCTGATCGGCTACGAGGCGCTGGTCGGCGGCGGCATCGCGGCGGGTCTGGGCCCCGCCCCGGACGCGGTGGCCGTCGGCGTCCTCGCCCGCCTGCTCGCCGACCCCGCGGCCCGCGACACGTACGGCAGGCGCGGCGCCAAGCTGATCGACGGCCGGGGCAGGGAGCGCGTCGCCGACGCGCTCCTCGCCCTCCTGTGAAGCCCTCCTGTGCAGCTCTCCTGTGAAAAGGCCGCCGTCAGACCAGGTCCCAGGTCAGTGGCGTGCCGACCGTGGCGTCTCTGGCGAAGCGGCGGCCCATCACCTGCGCCGCCGCCGCCGGAGGCAGCCCGCCGGCCGGCCGGATGGAGCGGACGTTCTGCTCCGTCACCGGCTCGCCCGCCCGCACATCCCGTACGACATACAGCGACCGCCGGAACCGCAGCCCCTCGCTCTCGGAGGCCCGCGGCCCGATGACCGCGCTGCCCAGCGACTGCCAGGCCCGCTCGCTCTCCACCACGAGCGCCGCGAGCTCGGTGGGCTCCAGCGAGAACGCCGAGTCGACACCCCCGTCGCCCCGGTCCACGGTGACGTGCTTCTCGATCAGGCACGCGCCGAGCGCGACCGCCGCCAGCGCGGCGCCGAGCCCGGGTGTGTGGTCGGAGATGCCGACGACCGCGCCGGTGAGCCCGGCGAGCAGCGGCAGCGAGCGCAGATTGCTCTCGCTGGGCGCGGCGGGGTAGGTCGCGGTGCAGGTCAGCACGGCGAGCTGGGCGCAGCCCGCGTCACGGGCGGCCGCCACGGCGGCGTGAATCTCGCCGATCGACGCCATGCCGGTGGACAGGATCAGTGGCTTCCCCGTGGCGGCGGCGAGCCTGATCAGGGGGAGGTCCACGATCTCCGAGGAGGCGATCTTGTAGGCCGGGGCGTCCAGGCTCTCCAGCAGCTCGACGGCCGTCGGGTCGAAGGGCGAGGAGAACGGGATGAGCCCCCGGCGGCGAGCCTTGGCGAAGATCGGCTCGTGCCACTCCCACGGCGTGTGGGCCCGCTCGTAGAGCTGGTAGAGGCGTTCGCCGCCCCACAGCTCGTGCTCGTCGGCCAGGCGGAAGGCGGGGCCGTCGGCGTCGACGGTGATCGTGTCGGGGCGGTAGGTCTGCAGCTTCAGCGCGTGGGCGCCGCTGTCGGCCACCGCGTCGACGATGGCGAGCGCCTGTTCGAGGCGGCCGTTGTGGTTGCCCGACATCTCGGCGATGACGAAGGGCGGCTGGTCCGCCCCGATCGCGCGCCCGGCGATGGAGATCATGCGCTGTCGTCCTTCCTGGTGAGTTCCACGGTGACCACGTCCCGGCGGACGCCGTCGATGTCGCGCTGGTGGACGGCGACCTCGGCGAAGCCGAAGCGCCGGTGCAGCCCCCTCGCCGCCTCGTTGCCGGCGAGCACCTCGCCGCGCAGCGTGGTCAGCCCCAGCGGGCCGAACGCGTGGTCGATGGCCGACCGCTCCAGCCCGATCCAGGCCGGCAGCAGCGCGCCCGACCGCTCCAGCCCCGCCAGATCGAGGTAGAAACCCCAGTCGCCGCTGCGTGAGACGGGGTCGAGGCCGGAGAACGTCACCACCCCCGCGGCGGTCCCGTCGTGCACGTAGATCAGCACACAGATGGCCGGGTCGTCCTTTACCGAGGCCCACCACCGGGCGTGCTCGTCCTCGGCGATGACGTGGGTGGTGAAGCTGGCCGCCCGCACCTTCGGGTGGTTGCGCCATCGGCGGATGGCGGGCAGCTCATGGTCGTGTACGGCTTTCAGCACGGCGTCTCCCTACTCAGCGCGCTCGACTGACTGCACAACGTAGCGGATCGGTCCGGCAAAGAGCTGATCAGGGGGCGGTAGCGAAGGTCCTGCCGCGGTGATGACCGAGGCATGCTGCCCTCGACCCCAACCCCGACCCAAGGGAGCTTCTTGGTATGACGCCCATGCTCAGCGTCGTCGTCCCGATCTACAACGTGGAGCCCTACCTCGCCGAATGCCTGGAGTCCCTGGCGGCGCAGACGCTGGAGGACATCGAGGTCATCCTGGTCGACGACGGCTCCGAGGACGGAAGCGTGCGGGTGGCGCGGGAGTTCGTGAAGCGCGATCCCCGCTTCGTCCTGTTCGACCAGCCGAACCAGGGCCCGGGTCCGGCGCGCAACGCGGGGATCCGCCGGGCCCGCGGCACCTATCTGGCCTTCGCCGACGGCGACGACGTCGTGCCGCCCACGGCGTACGAGCTGCTGGTCGCGTCGTTGCGGGAAAGCGGCTCGGACTTCGCGTGCGGCGGGGTGCTGCGCATGAAGGAGGGCGGGCTGACCGTGTCGACGCTGCACGAGAAGGTGTTCAGGCGGCACGCGCCGCGCACGCACATCCTGGACCGGCAGGTCCTGATCAGGGACCGCACGGTGTGGAACAAGGTCTACCGGAAGGACTTCTGGCACGAGCACGGGCTGGAGTTCCCGGCGGGGATCTATGAGGACGTGCCGCTCAGCATGCGGGCGCACGTGCTGGCGACCGGCGTCGATGTGCTGACCGACATCGTCTACCACTGGCGTCAGCGCGAGGAGGGGGAGAGCTCCATCACGCAGCGGCGGGCGGAGCTGTCGAACCTGGCCGAACGGCTGGCCGCCATCCGGGCGGTCCGGGCTTTCCTCACGGAGAAGGCGCCCCAGCTCATCGACGCCTTCGACGGCCTGGTGCTGGAGAAGGACCTCCTGTTCCTGTTCCAGGCCTTGGAGTACTGCGAGGACGACGAGATCGGGCCGCTGCTCGAACTCTCGGAGCAGTGGATGGCCGGGATGAGCCCCGTCGCGCTCGGCTCGGTGGCGTCGCTGCGCAGGCTCGAACTCCATCTGCTGAGCCGCGGCCTGGTCAAGGAGCTGCGGGAGGTGCGCGGATTCAGGCGCGACTCGGTCAACGGCACCCCGATCCTGCCGCGCGAGGTCGGCTGGTACGGCGACTACCCCTACTTCCGCGACCGGACCCTCAACATCCCCGACGCGGTCTTCGAGGCGAGCGAGGAGCTCAAGCTGGTGGCCATGGTCGACGCGTGCGACTGGGTGGAGGGCCGGTTCGAGGTGCGCGGCGAGGCTTACATCCACCGGGTGCCGCGGCAGCCGACCCGGGTCGACATGTGGCTGACCGACGGCGAGCGCCGCGTGATGCTGGACGTGGAGCGTACGGGCGAGCGGGGTGTCCAGGTGGCGATCGACCCGGCGCTGCTCGAAAAGGGCGGCCCGAGCTGGCGGCTGCATGCCCGGGTGGAATTGTGCGGCCTGGTGGTGAAGGGGTGCTTCCGCGAAGGGGAGGCGCAGAAGGTCTGGCGGCTGTCGGTGCCAGGATGGTCAAGAACCGGCATGGACATCACCCAGTAGTTCCAGAGAGTAATTGGAACACGACAGCGCGTCGCCATGCTTGGAAGCCATGAGGACCTATTCGCTCGATGACGTCTACTCGACACGCAAGCGGAGAGACTCCTGGTGGACCGTGTACTTCGTGGACCCGGTCGCCTGCCGGGCCGCTCTGCTGGTGGCCAACCGCACGCGGTTGACGCCCAACCAGCTCACGGTCCTGTCGCTGGTCCTCGGCATGGTGTCGGCCACATTTTTCGCGATGGACCGGCTGGCCGCGGGGGCGGCCATGTTCTACCTGAGCTTCATGGTGGACTGCCTGGACGGCAAGATCGCGCGGCTCAAGGGCTCGGGGACGCCCTTCGGTCTGTGGCTCGACTACCTGGGTGACCGGATCAGGGTGGTGTTCTGCGCCGCCGGGCTCGCCTACGGACAGTACGCGATCACCGGCGACGTCGGATACGTCGTCATGGGCGCGGCGGTGGCCGTGGTCGACCTGTTCAGGTACGTCAACGCGCCACAGATGAGGCGGGTCCGCGAGACCGTCCGGGCCGAGGCTGAAGCCGGGGCCGACGCGGAGACAGAGGCGGAGGCGGACGGCGCGGACCGGGCGGAGGACGACGAGGTCGAGGTGCGGATTCCGCGCCAGAGGCCGCCGCTCAGCCGCAGACGTCGTCTCGCCCGGCGGCTCAACAAGGCCATGGCCCGTCGCCGTATCCGTACTCACCTGATCAGCGGCATCGAGTTCCACGCCGCTGTGTTCGTGGTCGCGCCGCTCCTGGGCACCGTGGCGCTGATTCCGATCTCCGCGGTCGCCAGCGTCCTGCTGCTGGCCAACGAGGTCGTCCTCGTCCGCCGGATGTGGCTCTTCACACGCAAGCACCGCGTGCCCTCCAAGGGGAGCCGAGAGCACGTTCTCGTCTAAGTTTTCGGGGGTTTTTCATGTCTGACCGGCCCATCTTCGTTGTCGGGTGTCCGCGCTCCGGCACCACGATGCTGCAGCTCATGCTCCACTCGCACCCGCGGATCGCGGTGGCACCGGAGACCAGGTTCCTGGTGCCGGCCTACCATCGGCGCCGGACGTTCGGCGACCTGCGCGTGGAGGAGCGCCGCCGCGCGCTCGCGCAGTGGATCTCCAGCGACCGCAGCACCAAGTTCCACGAGCTCAAGCTCGCCAAGGACGACTACGTCCGGCAGGTCGTCGAGGGGCCCGGGTCGCTCGGCTCGGTGATCGGCACCACCTTCCGCATGTACGCCGACCGTTTCGACAAGCCCCGCTGGGGGGACAAGCGGCCGAGCTACGTCAAGCAGGTCGACATGCTGCTCAGGCTCTTCCCCGACGCCCAGTTCATCCACCTGATCAGGGACGGCCGCGACTGCGTCTCGTCGCTGAAGGAGATGCCCTGGTACAACCTGGACTCCTTCCACGCGGTCTCCACCTGGGCCGAGGCCATCGACGCGGGCAACAAGCTGAGGCGGACGATGCCCGAGGACTCCTACTACGAGCTGCGGTACGAGGACCTCACCGACGACCCGTCGACCGAGATGAAGAAGCTCTGCCACTTCCTCGACGAGGACTTCGACCCGATGATGGTCTCCCCGCGCGAGGCGGCCCAGGTGGCGGTCCCGCCGCACAAGGTCTGGCACCGCAACACGCACGGCGAGGTCACCCGCAGCAGGGTGGGCAGCTGGACCACCCGCCTGGACGGCTGGGAGATCGCGCTGTGCGAGCAGGTGCTCGGCGCCCGGCTCCAGGCCAACGGATACGAGCTGACCGGCGCGCCGGCGGCGGCCAAGGAGCACGTGCTGACCCTCCAGAAGACGATGCAGAAGCGCCGCGCCAGCCGGATGCGCAAGGCGATGCGCGACCGCATCAACCGGCTGCGCGAGCCGAGCCCGGTCGCCGCGCTGCTCACCTCGAAGCAGCAGGTGCTCGCCGGGGTGCCGCAGCCGCGCAACGAATCGCCCGAGCTGGCCCAGCGCGCGGGATAGACCCTCACCTGGCCAGGTGAGCGAACAGGGATTCCCAGCGGTCCAGGACGTGGTCGAGCCGGAAGGCGCCGGCCCGTGCCCGAGCGGCGGCGCCCAGGCGCCGCCGCTCCCGCACCGAGCCCATCAGCCGGGCCAGCTCCACGGCGAACGCGGCCACGTCCCCGGCCGGGACGAGCACCGGCCCGGCCGATCGCACCCCGCCCGACACGTCGAACGCCACCGCGGGCACCCCGTGCGCCGCCGACTCCAGCAGCACGACGGGCAGCCCCTCGTGCTCGCTGGTCATCCCCACGATCGCCGCCTTCAGGTACTCGCCCGGCATGTCGGCGGCGGGCACCCGGCCTCTGAACACCACCCGGTCCCCGACGCCCTCGCGGACGGCGTGCGCGCGCAGCCGCTCCAGCTCGGCGCCGTCGCCGATCAGGTGCAGCTCCCACGGCGGCTCCGGCGCGGCTCTGGCGAACGCGCTGATGAGCCGGTCGAACCGTTTGATCCCCTCCAGCCGCCCCACTCCCAGCACCCTGGGCGTGTCCAGCTCGGAGACCTCCAGCGGCCAGCGCGCCAGCGGGTTCGGCAGGGTCCAGGTGTTGGGCAGCAGCGCGTCCTCGGAGAAGCGCCAGGCGTCGTCCTCGCTGAGGAAGATCGCCTGGTCGAGCTTGGGGTAGTGCTGTCTGATCGAGCCGAGGTGCCAGCAGCCGCGGGCGTGCTCGTACGAGCCGTGGTACTGCCCGACCGGACGCAGCGAGCGGGGCAGCAGGGACGTCAGCCGGGTCACCACCCCCGGCGAGGTCAGCACCGCGAAACCGGTCCGCATCGGGCCGAGCAGGGCGGCCAGCCGTTCGTCGGCCCGCCGGCGGGCCCGCGGGCTCTGCGGTCCCACGGGCTCGGGGCTGATCACATGGTGCCGGTAGCGCGGCGCCTCGACGTAGCGGAACGGTGCCGCCGCCCGGTGCAGCCCGACCACGTGCACGTCGTAGCCGCGTCCGGCCAGCCCCTGCGCCAGCGTGTGCGTCACCTGCTGGATGCCGCCCAGCGTGTCGGCGTCCATGCACGCGAAGAGCACGGTCATGACGCCTCCCGGCGCTCGAAGAAGGCGTCCACGACGCGCGCGGCGGCGTCCCCCCGCTCGTCGGCGCACCACAACCGGTGGAAGGCCGCGTACCGCTCGGCATAGGCCGCGTGTACGGCCGGCAGCTCCCGCAACGCCGCCACCACCTCCTCGGTCGTCGTGACGCACGGCCCGGGGGCGATGGCGGGCAGGTCGTGGTAGACGCCCCGCTCGGTCAGCCGGTACTCGTCCCAGTCGTCGATCAGGAACACCATGGGCTTGCCGGTCAGCGCGTAGTCGCACATCACCGACGAGTAGTCCGTGAGCAGCGCGTCCGAGGCCAGGATCAGGTCGTTGATCTCCGGGTACGACCCGGCGGGCCGGACGAAGTGCCTGAGGTGCTGCGGGGTGCTGAAACGTTCCACCGGGTGCGTCCGCAGGATCAGCACCCACTCGCCGGACAGCTCCTCGGCCATCAGCTCCAGGTCCGCCCGCACCGACTGGCCGCTGTTCTTGGCCCGGTCGCGATAGGTGGGCGCGTACAGCAGGATCTTCGTGCCGGGCGGTATCTCCAGTCGCTCCATGACGTCGTGCCGGGTCTCCCGGCGCACCAGCGCGTCGCAGCGCGGCGTGCCGTACCTGAGGACCCAGCCCTGGTAGCCGTTGGACGGCAGGAAGATCCGCGAGAACTCGGCGCTCGGCGAGATGAGCGCGTCCCAGCGCGCGACGGCGGCGCGCCACTCGTCGCGTGGCCGGTCGAAGTCGGCCCGCAGGTCGGGCGCGTCGAAGCCGACCGACTTGATGCCCTGGCCATGCCAGGTCTGGAGATAGCGGGTTCCGGGTGGTTTCGGGTAGTTGAGCGGGAAGCCGTGGCTGTCGACCCAGATGCCCGCGCGGGCCAGCAGCCACACGTAGTGCCAGCCGCCGCGGCGGACGAGGCGGGCGTCGCCGGGGAAGTTCGCCCGGTCCCTGGCCACGGACCAGACGACGTCGATCGGCAGGTTGCGCCGCCGCAACTCCTCGTAGATGGCGCGCGGGCTGCCGGTGTAGCCCTTGCCCACGTCGGCCTCGAACAGGGCAAGATTGCGGCGCGGTGGGAGCAGGCGGATCACCGCCTTGTAGAAGCGCAGTTTCATCGCCGGCGTGCTGAGCCGCCTCATCAACCGGCGCTTGATCCGCTGGAGCGGCGAGGTGACCGATGGCGCGCGCACGCGCAGGTACGCGGCGTTGCCCTCGGCCGTGACCGTGCGCCCCCGCAGCGCGATCGGCTCCATGGTGGGCGGGGCCATCAGCCGGTCGGTCGTGGTGCGGCCGTCGGAGAGCCTGGTGAAGCCGATGCGTGGATCGCACGAGTCCGCGGGCGTGAAGGTGATCTTACTTACGTACCCGCCGTCACCGGACGGGACCGGCTTGATGGGGACGCGTTCGCCGCCGAGCTGGAGGAAGGCTGTCCATTCGCTGGGCAGCATCCCAAAAGGGTCGTAGGTATGCACGACCATCCGGATCCGCTCTCCGTCGGCGGCGATCTCGGTCACCTCGTGCCGCAGCCGGGCCGCGGTGTAGGGCAGCTCGGCCATCCGCAGCCTGGTGATGTCCATGCCGGGCGTGACCGTCGTGCCCCAGTACGTACGGCCCGCATGCCGTACCGCGACCCGCGGGGCGGCGCACGGGTACGACAGCGAACGGGCGGCCACCATCAGGTCGTCGACCCGGTCGTCGAGGATGAGCCGGCAGCAGACCCGGGCCATCGGCTCGATCCGCTCGAACGCCTCGGACGGCACCTCCTCCAGATACGGCCGGACGATCGAGGCGAACTCCTCGACCCACACCCGATCGCGCCTGGGCAGCGGGTTGAGGTACACCCGCAGGTCCTGCCTGAGGAAGCGGTCCTGCCGGGCGGGCACCAGGTCCCCGGCGTCGTGGGCCCGCAGCACGTCGTCGCTCAGCCGGGCCGCCGCCACGCGGTGCCGTACGTTGTCCAGCTCCTTGATGTTGAGCGAGATGGAGCTGTCGTCGGGCGCGCGGTGCCAGTGGTAGACCACCCAGGGCACGATCGCGAACCGGCGCGACACGGCGTACAGCCCGGCGGCGAAGACGTGGTCCTCGTAGTGGATGTCCTCCGGGAAGCGCAGCCCGTTCTCGCGCAGGAACCGCACGTTGTAGAGCTTGTTGGTGCTGAAGGAGTCGAGGAACAGCTCGGGCTCCTCGCGGATGCCCGCCACGACCCGCCGCTTGGCGAACAGCGACGGGTAGTAGGGCGCCAGCCGCCCGCTCCGCTCGTGCAGCCGCGAGATCTGCCCGGCCACGAAGTCGGCGCCGGTCCGCTCGATCTCGCCGAGCAGGCTCTTGCAGGCGTGCCTGGGCAGCTCGTCGTCGCTGTCGAGGAACATCACGTACGGCGCCGCCGCCGCGTCGAGGCCGTCGTTGCGCGGCGCGCCGCAGCCGCCGCTGTTGGTCTGCCTGCGCAGGTAGTGGACGCGTGGATCGGTCCGTGCGAGCTCGCCCGCAACCCGGGCCGTGTCGTCGTTGCTCGCGTCGTCGGCGATGATCACTTCGAGATCGCGCAACGACTGGCCGAGTACGGAGCGCACGGCCCTGGGAAGGCGGGCCGCGTCGTTGTAGGTGATGACGACAACGGTGCAGTCCGGCATGTCATCTCCCCCGAAATGAGACATCTGGGGAGCATCTTCCCTGGCTCTGAGTGAAGTGTCCGGACTTGATGGTGTTTTTGCTGAATCAGCGCATGAGGCGTCTGATCAACCAGCCGATGAGCAGCAGCGCCGCGAGCGCCCCGACGACGGGCGCGACCCGCTTCAGCAGCGGCGTCCCGGCGATCTCCAGCAGGTCGAGCGCCTCCTCGTCCGGCGTGAGCGACGTACGCAGCGTCCCGGCGGGCCGGACGTCCTCTTCAGGGCTCGGCACCGCGCTCAGCCGCGGCCCGTCCTCCTGGGGCTCCTCGGGTACGGCGGCCGCCTCGTGGGCGGGCTCGGCCAGCAGTTGCGCGAGGTTGGCCGCGAACCTGTCGATGAGCTTCGCGCCCACCTCGGCCATGACCCCGCGCCCGAACTGGGCGGGCCGGCCGGTCACGTTGAACGACGTCTCGACGGAGACCGTGGTGGACCCGTCGCCGGGCGTCAGCGTGGCCTTGACGGTCGCCGAGGCCGTGCCGGAGCCGCGGGCCTCCTTGCCCGACGCCTGGAGGGTAAGCGTGTGAGCGTCCTTGTCCACGTTCTCGAACCTGGCCGAGCCGCGGTAGGTCACGGTGATCGGACCGACCTTGACCTTCATCCGGCCGGTGAACTCGTCGCCCTCGAAGATGTCGAGCGAGGCACCCGGCAGGCAGGGGGCGACCCGTTCGACATCGAGCAGCACGGCCCACGCCTGCTCGACCGGCACCGGAACGCTGAACTCGTGCTCGAACCGCATCGCCATCGATCCGCTCCTCTCGTGTCGTTGCGCCCCGTCTGATTGCGACATTACGTCTGAGAGGGGGCACCCCGGAAGAGGTGCCCCCTCGAACCGGTCAGGGGGATCCGGCGGCGTTCAGAATCGCGCGATGGGTCAGCACCTTGGCCAGATGCCGCCGATAGTCGGGCTGGGCGTGCAGGTCGGAGGGCGGCGAGGTGCCGGCCGCAGCCTCCTCGCACGCCTGCCGTACCTGATCGCCCAGCGGCATCCCCCGCAGGGCGGTCTCGACCGCGTGGGCCCGCACGGGCGTCGGGCCCATGTTGGTCAGGCCGATCCTCGCCTCCTCGATCACTCCGTTGGAACGCTTGACCGCCGCGGCCACCCCGACGATGGCCCACGACTGCGCGGTCCGGTGGAACTTCTCGTAGTGATAGCCCCAGCCCGCGCCGAGCTTCGGGATCCGCACCCCGACCAGGATCTCTCCCGGCCGCAGCGCCGACTCCAGGTAGTCGACGAAGAACTCGGCGGCGGGTATCTCCCGCTCGCCCTCGGGCGAGCTGGTCACGAAGACGCCCTCCAGCGCCAGGACCACCGCGGGCAGGTCGCCCGCCGGGTCGCAGTGCGCCAGCGAGCCGCCGAACGTGCCGCGATGCCGCACCGCAGGATCGGCGACCTTCGTGGTGGCCAGCGCCACGAGCGGGCAGTCGGCGTTGACCACGCCGGAGCGCATCACCTCGTCGTGCGTGGCCATCGCGCCGATGAAGACGTGGTCGCCACGGTCGTGCACGCCCGTCAGCTCGGGCAGGCGGCCCACGTCGACCAGCTTCGACGGGTAGGCCAGCCGGAGCCGGAGCAGCGGGAGGAGCGACTGCCCACCGGCGAGGACCTTGGCGTCCTCGTCGGCGGCGAGCTCCTGGACGGCCTCGCCGAGCGAGCCGGCGCGGACGTAGTCGAACTGGGCCGGGATCATCGCAGCGCCCTCCAGATCCGCTCGGGTGTACATGGCATCTGGATGTCGTGCACGCCGCGCGGGCGCAGCGCGTCGACGATGGCGTTGACGACGGCCGGGGTCGAGGCGATCGTGCCCGCCTCGCCGACGCCCTTGGCGCCCAGCGGATTGCTGGTGGCCGGGGTCTCGGTCCTGTCGGTGACGAAGTCCGGCAGGTCCATCGCCGTCGGCAGCAGATAGTCGGCCATCGTGGTGGTGAGCAGGTTGCCCTCCGCGTCGTAGACGGCCTCCTCGTACAGCGCCTGCGCGATGCCCTGCGCGATGCCGCCGTGGATCTGGCCCTCGACGATCAGCGGGTTGACCACCTTGCCCACGTCGTCGACCGCCACGTACGAGCGGATCTTCGCCATGCCGGTCTCGGTGTCCACCTCCACCGCGCACAGGTGGGTGCCGTGCGGGAAGGAGTAGTTCTCCGGGTCGAAGGTGGCGTCGGAGTCGAGCCGCGCCTCGACGCCCTCGGGCAGGTCGTGCGCGGTGAACGCGGCGTAGGCCAGCTCCTGGATGGTCTTCTGGGAGTCGGTGCCCTTCACCTTGAACACGCCCTCGGCGAACTCCAGGTCCTCGGGCGAGCATTCGAGCATGTGCGAGGCGAGCTTCCTGGCCTTGTCCCTGACCTTGTCGCACGCCTTGAGCACGGCGATGCCGCCGACGGTCAGCGAACGCGAGCCGTAGGTGTCCATGCCCTTGTGCGAGATCGCCGTGTCGCCGTGAAGCACCGTGATGTCCTCGAACGGCACGCCGAGCGCGTCGGAGGTGATCTGGCTCCACGCCGTCACGTGTCCCTGGCCGTGCGGGGAACTGCCGGTGATGACCTCGACCTTGCCGGTCGGCAGCATGCGCACCGAGCCGTGCTCCCAGCCGCCCGCGCCGTAGTTGGCCGCGCCGAGCATCCTGGACGGGGCCAGCCCGCACATCTCGGTGAACGTGCTGACACCGATCCCGAGCTGGACCGGGTCGCCCCGGTCACGCCGGTCGGCCTGTTCGGCGCGCAGCTTGTCGTAGCCGAACAGCGCCATCGCCTTGTCCGTCGCCGCCTCGTAGTTGCCCGAGTCGTAGGTCAGCCCGGAGATGGTGGTGAACGGGAACTCCTCGTGCTTGATCCAGTTGCGCCGCCGCACCTCCAGCGGGTCCAGGCGCAGCTCGGCGGCCAGCTCGTCCATCATCCGCTCGATGCCGTACGTCGCCTCGGGGCGGCCCGCGCCGCGGTAGGCGTCGGTCGGCATCTTCGTGGTGAAGACACCCGTGCAGCCGAACTCGTAGGCGTCCATCTTGTAGATGGCGTTGAACATCGACGCGCCGAGCAGCGGCACGCCGGGCGTGACCAGCATCAGGTAGGCGCCCATGTCGGCCAGCAGCTCCACCTGGAGCCCGCGGATCCGCCCGTCGGCCTCGGCCGCCAGCCTGAGGTGCTGGATCTGGTCGCGGCCGTGGTGCACGGTCAGGTTGCCCTCGGAGCGGGACTCCGTCCACTTGACCGGCTTGCCCAGCCGCTTGGTGAGCAGCAGGCACAGCACCTCTTCGGCGGTGACCTGCAGCTTGGAGCCGAACCCGCCGCCGACGTCGGGCGCGATCACCCGGATCTTGTGCTCGGGGATGCCGGTCACCACGGCGAGCATGACGCGCAGGACGTGCGGGATCTGCGTGGCCGACCAGAGCGTGAAGGAGTCGCCGTCGGTGGTCGCGAGCACCGCCCGCGGCTCCATCGCGCTCGGGATCAACCGCTGCTGGATGTAGGTCCGGTCGATGACCACCGGCGCGTCCCTGAAGGCCGCCTCGACGTCACCCGAGGTGATCTTCACGGTGAACGCCTGGTTTCCCGCCTCGTGCACCTTGGGGCTGTCCGGGGCGAGCGCCTCGTTCATGTCGAGTACGGCCGGCAGCGGCTCGTAGTCGACCTCGATCGCCTCCAGCGCGTCCGCGGCCAGGTAGCGGTCGGTGGCGACCACGCAGGCGACGGCCTCGCCCACGTAACGCACCTCCGACACGGCCATCGGCGGGTGATCGGGGATCACGATGTCCTCGCTCACCGGCCAGGCGCACGGCAGACTGCCCTGTTCGGCGGCGAAGTCCTGGCCACTGAACGCCGCCACGACACCCGGCAGGTCGCGCGCCGCCGAGACGTCGACGCCGATGATCCGCGCGTGCGCCATCGGGCTGCGCAGGAACGTGACGTACAGCATCCCCGGCTGCCGCAGGTTGTCGGTCCACTGGGTGCGCCCGGTCAGGAGCCGCGCGTCCTCCTTGCGCTTCCTCGCCTTGCCGACCTCGGTCATGGCGTCTTCACCGCCTGGCCCATCTCCTGCGCGCCCCGCCGCACCGCGCGGACGATGTTGCAGTAGCCGGTGCACCGGCAGAGGTTGCCTTCCAGGCCCTCTCTGATGGCGTCCTCCGACGGGTCCGGATTCTCCCTGAGCAGGTCGATCGCGGCCATGACCATGCCGGGTGTGCAGTAGCCGCACTGCAGGGCGTGTTCCTCGTGGAAGGCCTGCTGCATCGGGTGCATCGACCCGTTGGCGCCCAGGCCCTCGATGGTGACGATGTCGCAGTCGTCAGCCTGTACGGCGAGCACCGAGCAGCTCTTGACGCTCTTGCCGTCGAGCATCACGGTGCAGGCGCCGCAGTTGCTGGTGTCGCACCCGATCGGGGTGCCGGTCTTGCCCAGGCGTTCTCGTAGCAGATGGACGAGAAGGAGCCGCGGCTCGACTTCCTCCTCGTACTTGACTCCGTCGACAGTGACGGCGATCCGAGGCATACGTCCTCCCTGAGGCGCGCGGGAAACGCGGACACAGCCCAACGTACGCTCGTGTTTTTCCCGGTCAAGGGTTACTTGCCGCGGATCACCCGCGCGATGACCGCCACGAGCCCCGCGAAGCCCAGTCCCACGATCACGAGAGACACCAGGACCAGGGGATCCGTGATCGCCCGGGTCAGGAGCAGGATGCCGAGCACCACGAAGAGCGTGCCGCTCAGCAGCGCCATCCAGTCGGTCCTGTGCACCCTGCGCGGCTTGTCGACCTCACGCTGCACGCCGCACCTCCATGTCGCCGATGCCGCCCCTCAGGTTCAGCACGATGGTCGAGACGGCGCCCTTCGGGCGCGTGTCGGGCTCCAGCACCTTGTCGAACTTGACGTCGACGCCGCCTCTGAGCGACTGGTCCACCTTGATGTCGCCGACCTTGTTGGTGGCGTGCACCTCGACCCTGGCGGTCGGCGGCACGATCACCGTCAGCTCGCCGATCGAGACCTTGGCGTTGAACGTCAGGCTGGTGCCCGGAGTGAGCTTGAGCTCAGACAGATCGAGCCGGCCGTCCCCGACACCCACGTCGTAGACCTTGCTCGCCTCCGCCACGGTGGTCGGCCGCCAGACGAAGTCGCCGACGTTCCGCGGCAGGTCTCCGACCATCAGGCCGAGGCCGATCAGCAGCGCGACCATGGTGCCGATCGCGACCAGGCCGGCGCCGCGGCCCCACCAGGCCGCGATGAGCAGCCCGGCGCCGATGGTGACGAGTACGGCGCCGCCGACCAGGGTGGGACTGACCCCCGCGGCGGACCTGGTTTGGACCGCCACGACGATCCCTCCAATGATGATGGCCAGCAACATGGTGATGGCGCCGATGAACGATCTGGGCCGCTTCTGGCGGGGCGGGGGCGGGGGCGCCAGCCGGCCGTACAGGGCGGGGTCGTACGGTGAGTAGCCGCCGGACCGCCTGCGCGGGTCGAGCGGCTGGTAGGGGCCCCTCGGCGCGAACGGCTCGCCGTAGGTGACGGCGGTCCTCGGGTCGGTACGGTAACGCGGCGCGGCGGGCGGCGTCGTCTCGCCGACGGACGTCTGGAACGACGCCCTGGACGGCTCGTGAGGCGCCTCCTGGGACGGCTCGTGACGGCGCACCTCGGACGGCTCCTGACGCGCCTGCTGAGAAGGTTCCCGAGACGGCTCCTGGTGCGGCTTCTCATACGGCTCAGCCCGGGCGGCGGCCGGCTCGTCGAGCGGTGCTTCGGCGGCGACGGGGTTGACGCGCGTCGGGGCGGTCGGTGGCACGGGGGCGGTCGGCGGCTCGGGGGCGGGGGGCGGCACGGTCTCCGTCACCGGCTCGCGTGCGTACGAGGCCGCCGGGCGGGGCCGGGGATAGCCCGCTGGGGGAGCGGTGGGGCTCGGGATGGGCGAGTGGGAGAAGTCGTACAGGAACGGGTCGGGCTCGCCCTGCGGGGGGCGGTGGTTGAGCCGCTCGGGCATCGACCGGACCAGGCCGAGCAGGTCCACGCCGCTGGTGTGCGCCGCGAGCAGCCCGATGGCCAGCATCATGCCGACCACCAGCGTGCCGGTGCCGAGCCAGACCGACGCCAGGTTGATGCCGAGCCCGGCCGCGAGCACCGCCGCGAGCAGCGCCATCACGGTGTCGGCGGCGAAGTCGCGCCGGGTCCACTGCTCGATGTAACCGGGCCGCCCGTTCGGCTCCTTCATCAGCAGGAACGCCGCGATGTACAGGAACAGCCCCACCCCGGAGCCGAACAGCAGCACCGCGAACCCCGCGCGGAACACCACCGGGTCGATCCCGGTGTGCCGACCGAGCCCGGCGCAGACTCCCATGAGGAAGCGCCCCTCGCTGCTGCGTCGCAGCGCGCTGGGCGGAGCGGCCGGTCTCTTCGGCGGTGCTTCTGTCATGTCACTATCGTGGCCCCACCCGGCGGCGATCTGCATCCGGGAGACCCCTGACCCGACCCGGGGGTTGTTCCCTGATGTCCCCAACGCACGCGACATGTGACGATGGCGATGTTATGGCTGACCAGAAGACTCTTGCCGAACCCGGTGGCGAAGCGCCGTACCGCCGGATGATGCGCCCCATGGAGGGCCGGCTGCTCGGCGGCGTCGCACAAGGGCTCGCGGCTCAGCTGAAGCTTGATCCGGTAGTGATCAGGTTGATGTTCGTGCTGCTCAGCGTGGTTGACGGAGTCGGCGTGGTGGCCTACGCGGTGCTCTGGATGATCACGCCCCGCAAGCCGTACGAGGGGCAGCAGTCGCCACAGCGCGACTGGAGCCAGCTCGCGGCGTTCAGCGCGATCGGTGTTGCGCTGTTCGCCGCGAGCTGGCTGACCGGTGCCTCCAAGGGGGGCATCGGCATGTTGCCGTTCGCTGTGGGCGGCATCGGCGCGATCATCCTGTGGCAGCAGGCCGATCCCGAACGCCGCCGGAACTGGGTGAGCGGGGCGACCAAGAGCATCAGGAAGAACCGGGTGCGCACGCTGCTCGGCATCGTGCTCGTCGTCATCGGCGCGGCGGGCTTCCTGGCCGCCCAGGGAGAGCTGTCCAAGGCCAGGCCCGGCCTGATGTTCACCATCGTGGTGGTCGGCGGGCTGGCGGTGATCGCCGCGCCCTGGCTCGCGGGGCTGTGGAAGGAACTGCAGCTGGAGCGGCGCGAACGCATCAGGTCGGAGGAGCGGGCCGAGGTCGCGGCCATGGTGCACGACTCGGTTCTGCACACGCTCACGCTGATCCAGCGCGTCGCGCACGACCCGTTCGAGGTCACCAGGCTGGCCCGCGCGCAGGAGCGCGACCTGCGCAACTGGCTCTACCAGCCCGCCCAGGACGCCGACGCGACGCTGGCCGCGGCCGTACGGAGGATCGCCGCGGAAGAGGAGGACGCGCACGGCGTGCCGATCGAGGTGGTCTGCGTGGGCGACATCGACCTCGACTCGGCCGGCAAGCTCGCCGCCATGCTGAAGGCGTCGAGGCAGTCGATGGTCAACGCCGCCAAGTACTCTGGAAGTCCTTCTATTGCCGTCTATGCAGAGGTAGAGGGCGAAGAAGTCACGATTTTCGTGAGAGATCGTGGCAAGGGATTCGACCTCGACGCGGTGCCTCTCGACAGAATGGGGATCAGGGAGTCCATCATCGGGAGAATGGAACGTCACGGCGGTGCCGCCAGACTGCGCACCACGCCCGGTGAGGGGACAGAAGTGATGTTGACGATGAAGGTGGAGAAGCAATGACCAGGGTGCTGATCGTCGACGATCACCGGCTGTTCCGTTCCGGTGTACGGGCCGAGCTGGGCGACTCCATCCAGGTCGTCGGCGAGGCCGAGGACGTCGAGACGGCGGTCAAGGCGATCGCCGAGCTCACCCCTGACGTGGTCCTGCTCGACGTGCACATGCCCGGCGGCGGCGGGCAGGAGGTGCTGCGCAGGGTGCTCGGCGCCGGTTCGCAGGTACGTTTCCTGGCGCTGTCGGTGTCCGACGCGGCCGAGGACGTGATCGGCGTCATCCGCGGCGGCGCCCGCGGCTACGTCACCAAGAACATCAGTGGCAACGAGCTGACCGACGCCATCCGCCGGGTGGCCGACGGCGACGCGGTCTTCTCGCCGCGGCTGGCCGGGTTCGTGCTCGACGCGTTCGCCTCGTCGGAGGCGCCGTCCATCGATCCCGAGCTCGACTCGCTGACGCAGCGCGAGCGCGAGGTGCTCCGGCTGATCGCCCGTGGCTACGCCTACAAGGAGATCGCCAAGGAGCTGTTCATCTCGGTCAAGACGGTCGAGACGCACGTGTCGTCGGTGCTGCGCAAGCTCCAGCTGTCCAACCGGCACGAGCTGTCCCGCTGGGCCACCGCCAGGCGGCTCGTCTAACGGCTTTGCCCGTTTCTGGCATGTAAAGGCCGGGGTGCTGGCTTAGTTGGCTCTGGCATGCGACATTTCCAGAATGGGCAGGGATGTGCCGGTAGTCGTATTCAGCCGAGACGATCGACGGAAATATCGGGAAAAGGTGCGGCGATGCCTTGATGTCTTCGCCCAGATGCTCCGCGAGGCCCGCTTCGAGGCCGACCGGCCCCTCGCCGGGCTGGAGATCGAGCTCAACATCGTGGACGCGGCGGGCGAGGCAGCCATGTGCAACGCCGCGGTGCTCGCCGCGATCGAGCAGCCCGACTGGGCCACCGAGCTGGGCCAGTTCAACATCGAGATCAACATCGATCCCCAGGAACTGGGCGGCGACGGGCCACTCAGACTGGAGAACGACATCAGGGCCCGGCTCAACCACGCCGAGGAGCGCGCCCAGACCGAGAGCGGCCACCTGGTCCTGATCGGCATCCTGCCCACGCTGCGCGAGCAGGAGATCCACGAGGGCACGCTGTCGGCCAACCCGCGCTACCGGCTGCTCAACGAGCAGATCTTCGCCGCGCGCGGTGAGGACCTGCACCTGTCGATCGAGGGCGTGGAACGCCTCGACACCCACGCCGACAGCATCACCCCCGAGGCCGCGTGCACCAGCGTCCAGCTCCACCTGCAGGTCAGCCCGGAGCAGTTCGCCGCGCACTGGAACGCCGCCCAGGCCATCGCCGGGGCACAGGTGGCCGTCGCCGCGAACTCGCCGTACCTGTTCGGCAAGGAGCTGCACCGCGAGACCAGGATCACGCTGTTCGAGCAGGCCACGGACACCCGTCCCGCCGAGCTGAAGGCGCAGGGCGTACGGCCGCGCGTCTGGTTCGGCGAGCGGTGGATCACCAGCGTGTTCGACCTGTTCGAGGAGAACGTCCAGTACTACCCGGCGCTGCTGCCGCTCTGCGAGGAGGAGGACCCGCGGGCCGAGCTGGAACAGGGCCGCATCCCGCAACTGCACGAGCTGACCCTGCACAACGGCACGGTCTACCGGTGGAACCGGCCGGTGTACGCGGTGGCCGGCGGCGCCCCGCACCTGCGCATAGAGAACCGGGTGCTGCCCGCCGGGCCGTCCGTGGTCGACATCACGGCCAACGCCGCCTTCTACTACGGGCTGATGGCCGTACTCCCGCATGCCGAACGGCCGATCTGGAGCCAGATGTCGTTCGCCGCCGCCGAGGACAACCTGAACAGCGCGGCCAGGCACGGCCTCGACGCGCGCCTCTACTGGCCGGGCCTGGGCGAGGTGTCCGCCGGGGAGCTGATCCTGCGCCGCCTGCTCCCGATGGCCCACGAGGGGCTCAGCAAGTGGGGCGTGGACCGGCCGGTGGCCGACCGGCTGCTCGGGGTCATCGAGGGCCGGTGCCTGTCCGGACGTACCGGTTCGACCTGGCAGGTGGAACGCGTACGGGCGCACGGCGGCGACCGGCACGAGGCGCTGCGGGCGATGACCCTTGAGTACATAGAGCGCATGCATGGCAACGAACCGGTGCACACTTGGGACCTGTGATGCCTGTGCGAGGATCCTTGGCCGTTGTCCTGGTGCTCCTGCTGGCCGCGTGCGGGCTGTCCCGGCCGGCTTCCCTGGACGCTTCGGGGGCCGACACGTTCGAGGGTGACGTACGGACGGCGCGGGAGCTGACGGAGGCGTTCTGGAAGCAGCAGTTCAGCACCCTCGGCCGGACTTACCGCCCTATTGCCGATTTTGTCCCCTATTCCGGGACGTCCGGACCGAGCTGCGGCGGCGAGCCCGCCGTACCGAACAACGCCTTCTACTGCCCTGCCGGCCATTTCATCGCCTATGACCAGGACTGGATGGAATCGCTCTGGACCGATATGGGGGACGGCTCGGTCTACCTGATCATTCCCCATGAGTTCGGGCATTCGGTGCAGGCGCAGCTGCGGGCCGGCTTCGAGCTGAACATACAGGCGGAGCTGCAGGCCGACTGCTACGCGGGCGGCACGCTCGCCTCGCTGGTCAACGCGGGCGCGCTGCGGGTGGAACCGGGGGACGAGGACGAACTGTTCCGCAACCTGGAGGCGGCCGGCGACCCCACGGACGACTGGCTCAACCCCAGCGCCCACGGCACGGCCGAACAACGCCAGCAGTCCTTCGCCAACGGCGTCCAAGGCGGCGTGGCCGCCTGCTGAGAGCTGCGGCTGGGGATGTACTCGCGTGTCAACCCAAAGGATGATGCGGCCGATCATGACGTCGGCATACCGTTGCCCCATGCCATTGGGAGAGATCGGCTGGCTGCGCGGGGGCGCCTGCAGATCCAGCGATCCTGAGCTGTTCTTCCCGCTCGCGCCCTCCGCCACACAGGAGGCGCGAGCCAAAGCGATCTGCGCCACGTGCCAGGTCCTGACCGACTGCCGCTCCTACGCGCTGAGCGCGGGGGAGGCGGACGGCATCTGGGGCGGCCTGACCCCGGAGGAACGCCGCCGCTCCCGCTTCCCCTCAGGGTGGCGCAGCCCAGCCGCCACATAGCCGCGAACAGCGTGAGCCACGACCTGGCCCGCGTAGACGGGGCACGCCCTGATCGTGTCGGCTCGGATGGCGTGGGCTCGGATCCGTGTGGGCTCGGATCCGTGTGGGCTCGGATCCGTGTGGGCCCGGACCCTGTCGGTCCGGATGCGTCGGTCTGGACGTCACGGTCCGATCATGACGTTTGTCGATCCGATCGCAATGGTCTTGACTCCGATGGGCCCGAACCACGACATCCCTGCGCCTGTGCCCACGTCTGTGCTCGTGCCCAGCCCAAGCCCACGGGCGGCGTAGCCTGCAGGGGTGCTACTTCGCTCGATCGCCGTCCTGGCCGTGGCCAACGTCCTGAACAACCGGGTGGCGCCCCGGCTCGCGCCCCTGACCTCCGCCGCCGCGACCGCCGCCCTGGTGGCCATGGCGCGGCGGTCCGGGGTGTCGTGGCAGGAGCTCGGGTTCGAACACGGGCGAAGGGGCGCGGCGATCGGCGGCGCCCTGGCGGCGGGTGTCGCCGCCGTCTACACGGCCGGTGTCGCGATGCCGCGCACCCGCCCGCTGTTCCAGGACGACCGAGCCCTGTCGCTGTCGCGCGCACGCGTCCTGGAGGAGGCGCTGGTCCAGGTGCCCCTGGGCACGGTCCTCCTGGAGGAGGTGGGCTTCCGCGGCGTCCTGCACGGCACACTCCGCCGCACCCACGGAACCGTCATGGCAACGGCGGTGTCGTCGGCCCTGTTCGGGCTGTGGCACATCCTCCCGGCAATCGACATGGCCCGCGCCAACCCGGCGCTCGGCGCCCTGACGGCCGGCGAGACACCGGGCCGCCTGGACACGGCACGGGTGGTGGCGGGCAGCGTCATGTCGACGGCCGCAGCAGGCGTCTTCTTCTGCGAACTACGCCGCCGAGGCGGACTGACAGCCCCAACCATGCTGCACCTGGCAACCAACTCCCTCGGCTACCTCTTCGCCCGAATAGCCGGAAAACAGCCTTCACCCAGCAAATGAGATCGCCCGCCGCAAGAACGCCCCAGGACATCAGCTCCCGCCCTCCGCAACGACCACCCCGATTCCCCGCCCAGCCCAGCCCTCAGAGAGCCTTAGGACGCTGCAGAGCGACCTGACGCGACGGTCCAGGGGCAACCCCGGCACCCACTCCGACAGCCCACTTCCCTCGGGACGCCCCAGCGCGGCGGCTCAGACCGCCGGCCCACCTGCTTGGACGCCCCGCCCGCCTGGGTGGCCCGTCCGCGAGAATCGCCCGCCCGCCTGGACGACCCGCTCGTCAGGGCGACCTGCCCGTCAGGGCGGTCCGGTCGGCTGGCCCCGCAAGGTGGTCCTCGCGGGACGGCCCAGAGGGGGTGGTCAGGCCGTGGTTACGGTTTGGAAGGCCTCCGCGTAGTGGCCTTCGCCGAAGCCGGCCTGTTCGGCCCATGCGGCGAAGCGGCTCTTGACGAAGTCGGCGAAGCCCTCCACGTGGGCCACCTGGCTGACGTGCGACTGCAAGGCCGCCAGCTTGCGGTCGATGGACTCCGTGATGTCCACCCAGTGGTTGGGTGTGGAGCCGCCGTTGAGCCAGACCTCACGGACCGTCCAGGCCTCCAGGCCTTCTTCCTTGAGCAGCTCGGGGAAGGCGTACGGGTTGCGGGCGTCGGGGTAGACGGCGTCGAGCGTGGAGCCGCCGACCGCGCGGTGGTCGGGGTGACTGGGGGCGATGAACTGGTAGTTGCGCTCGGGGTGGTGGGTGATCACCAGGTCGGGGCGTACCTGGCGGATGACCCTGGCGATGTCCTTGCGCAGTGCCAGCGACGGCACCACGGTGCCGTCCGCGTGGCCGAGGAAGCGGACGTCCGTGACGCCCACCGCCTTGGCGGCCGCCGTCTGTTCGGTCCTGCGTAGTTCGGCCATGCCGGTGTTGTCGAGCGTACGTTCGTTGCCGCCCGCGTCGCCGTCCGTGACCAGCAGATAGGTGACCTCGACACCCCGATCGACGAAGAGTGCCACCGTTCCCGCGGCGCCGAAGTCGGCGTCGTCGGGGTGTGCGGTCACGACAAGTACCCGGTTGATCTCGTTGTCGGCGAGCATCTTCTCCCTTTCGGATTGTCCATTGACGACAACCAGCAGCTCGTAGCAGGCATTCCGGACGCCGGTCGATGGGGTCGCAGTTCCCCGCGAGGTGGGGATTCCAGGCGTCGGGGCGCCGATTGTCGGTGGAGAGTCTTAACCTAGGTGCGTGCCGACCCAAGTCTCTGTTGACCACCCCTTGCTCGATGGCCTCAACCCGCAGCAGCGGGAGGCCGTGATCCATCACGGCGGTCCGCTGCTGATCGTGGCGGGGGCGGGTTCAGGAAAGACGCGGGTGCTCACCCATCGCATCGCCTACCTGCTCGCCGAGCGTGAGGTGCATCCGGGCGAGATCCTGGCGATCACCTTCACCAACAAGGCCGCGCGCGAGATGAAGGAGCGCATCGACCGGCTCGTCGGGCCCAGGTCCAAGGCGATGTGGGTGATGACGTTCCACAGCGCCTGCATGCGCATCCTGCGCCGCGAGGCCAAGCGGCTCGGGTTCCCCTCCAGCTTCTCCATCTACGACCAGGCCGACTCGCAGCGGCTGATGGCGATGGTGTGCAGGGAGATGGACCTCGATCCGAAGCGCTACCCGCCGCGGTCGTTCTCCGCCCAGGTGAGCAACTTCAAGAACGAGCTGGTCGACTACGAGACCGCGCTCGACAAGGCGGGCTCCCACCTGGAGAAGGTGCTCGCGGAGGCCTACAAGAGCTACCAGCGCAAGCTCACCGAGGCCGGCGCGATGGACTTCGACGACATCATCATGAACACGGTGACGCTGTTCCAGCTCTTCCCCGACGTCGCCGAGCACTACCGGATGCGGTTCAGGCACGTGCTCGTCGACGAATACCAGGACACCAACCACGCCCAATACATCCTGATCAGGGAGCTGGTGGGCCGCCCCGACCTGCGCACGACCGACGGCGAGCTGGTCCGTTCGGGCGCCGACCAGTCGGAGCTGTGCGTGGTCGGCGACGCCGACCAGTCGATCTACGCCTTCCGCGGCGCGACGATCCGCAACATCCTGGAGTTCGAGCGCGACTACCCCGACGCGCGCACGATCCTGCTGGAACAGAACTACCGCTCCACCCAGAACATCCTGGCCGCCGCCAACGCCGTCATCTCCCGCAACGAGTCGCGCAAGCCGAAGAACCTCTGGTCCGACCAGGGCGACGGTCCCAAGATCGTCGGCTATGTGGCCGACAACGAGCATGACGAGGCCATGTTCGTGGCCCAGGAGGTCGATCGGCTCAGCGACGAGGAGGGCGTCAAGGCCGGCGACGTCGCCGTTTTCTACCGCACCAACGCGGCCTCCCGGGTGTTCGAGGAGATCTTCATCCGCACCGGCCTGCCGTACAAGGTGGTCGGGGGCGTGCGCTTCTACGAGCGCAAGGAGGTCAAGGACCTGCTGGCCTACCTGCGCGTGCTGGCCAACCCCGCCGACGTGGTGTCGATGCGCCGCATCCTCAACGTGCCCAAGCGCGGCATCGGCGACCGGGCCGAGGCGATGCTCGAGGCGCTCTCGTCGCGCGAGCGCATCTCCTTCTGGGACGCGCTGCGCAGGGCCGACGAGGCGTACGGCATGGCGACCCGGTCGCTCAACGCGGTGCGCGAGTTCGTCGCGATGATCGAGGAGCTGATCGGCAAGGCCGAGGGCGTGCCGCCGTCGGCGCTCGCCGAGGAGGTCCTGGTCGCCACCGGCTACCGCGCCGAGCTGGAGGCTTCGGAGGATCCGCAGGACGAGTCCCGGCTGGAAAACCTCAACGAGCTCATCTCGGTGGCCTCGGAGTTCGAGGAGGCCAATCCCGAGGGCACGCTGGTGGAGTTCCTGGAGCAGGTGTCCCTGGTGGCCGACGCCGACCAGATCCCCGAAGCCGACGGCGGGCAGGGCGTGGTCACGCTGATGACCCTGCACACCGCCAAGGGGCTGGAGTTCCCGGTCGTCTTCCTGACGGCGATGGAAGACGGCGTCTTCCCGCACGTCCGCTCGCTGGGTGAGCCGAAGGAGTTGGAGGAGGAGCGCCGGCTGGCCTACGTCGGCATCACCAGGGCCCAGAAGCGCCTCTACATCACCCGGGCCGCGGTACGCAGTTCGTGGGGTTCACCGTCGTTCAACCCGGCCTCGCGGTTCGTCAGCGAGGTGCCGGTGCAGCTGCTCGACTGGCGCACGCCGCCGGAGAAGTCGGCGTGGAGCGCGGCGACCCGGCGCGAGCCCGCCCAGACGGCGGCGCCGAAGAAGGGCGCCCGCGTGGTGCCCACGCTGGCGCCGGGAGACCGGGTCACGCACGACGCGTTCGGGCTGGGCACCGTCGTCGCGGTGGACGGGGTGGCGGAGAAGACCAAGGTCAAGATCGACTTCGGGAGCGGAGGCGAGAAGACGCTGCTCCTCGCCTACGCTCCGCTGGAGAAGCTCTAGCTCTTGGCGACGGTGCCCTTGGTGAGGGCGCTGCCCTTCTTCCACTCGGTCCAGTTGAGCTGCCAGTAGCTCCAGCCGTTGCGCCAGTCGAGCTTGCGCTTGGTGCCGGTGATCTTGACAACGTCACCGCGCTGGGCGATGCCGTAGAACCACTTGGCGCCGGCCGGAGTGGCGCGGACGCAGCCGTGGCTCTGGTTGGAACGGCCCAGATACTGGTAGTAGCCCGCGCTCTGGTGCACGTACTCGCCGCTGTCGGAAATGCGCACCGCCCACGGGATCTCCTCCTTGTAGTAGCGAGGGTCCTTGGGGTCGGTGACGCCCATCCATGCCGAGGTCATGGTCTCCAGCGGCTTCTTGTTCATCGTGAGATGGGTGCCGCTGGTGGTCAGATAGACGTCCACGCCGTTCTTGGGCATGCCGCCGCGGCCCGCGCTGATCGGGATCGACTTGACCAGCTTGCCGTCGCGCCTGACCTTCATCACATGGCTACGGGTGTTGACCACCGAGATGTTGGAGTAGCCGACGGCGAAGCGGCGGCTGACGTCCTTGGCGGCCTCGTTGCCGGGAATCTGGCTCAGCCGGGCGTTGAGCTGAACCTTCTGGTGCGGGCGCCAGTACGTCTTGGTCCGGTAGACGACCTTGCGGTCGGTCACCCAGCGCCAGGCGCCGTCGACCGGCCGGTCCGCCTGCACCTGCAGTACGGTCTCGGCCGCCGCCCGGTCGGTCACCTCGCGGTCGAACGTCACGATGATGGGGAAACCGACACCGACCTTCTCCTTGGCTTCACCTTCGGGGGTGATGTCGGCGATCTCCAACTTGGCCTTCTTCGCCGCGATCTTCTGCACCGGGCTCCTCGGTACAGCCTGCTTCGGTACAGCCTGCTTCGGTGCGGCCGCACCGGCTGCGTGCACAGGGGTCGCGGCGGCCTGAGCCACCGGGGCAGGTGTTCCTTCCGTGGTACAGGCCGCCACTGTGGTGATCAGGGCGACCAGAGCCAGCATCCGGGGGAGGGGATTCAAGGGTTACTCCAGGACTATGTGCTACTCATGAGGCGTCTCATAAGTGAGACAACCAAAACCCGCCGTACGTGGACGCTTGGCTGTAACGATCACATAACACCTCCTGACGTGCGGGTTTACGGCTCAGTCCTTGAGCTCGGTGGTGACCTGGTTCGCGGGCGGGGACTTGATCGAGACCTTGGTGCCCCAGCCGGTGTAGCGGGTGTCGGTCGTGACCGCCTTCCCCTCCCACCAGGAGACGTCCAGGAAGTCCGTGGCCTGCCACGTGGTGGTCAACCGGCTCGGGAGCCCCTTGCCGTCGACCTTGAGGGTGTACGTGACGGTGGCCTCGGTGTCGCTCCGCATCGGGATCGAGCCGTTGAACCAGGGGGAGATCTTGAAGAGCTGACTGAAGGTGATCTGGCCGCGGTAGGTGGACCCGCTGAGCTTGCCGTTCTTCACCAGGGCCGCGAGCGTCGCCGGCTCGGCCGGGTTCACCACCTGGCCGAACCAGCTGCTCATGGCGGTGTTCATCCTGCTGGACGTCTTGAACCAGGTCTTGCCCTTCGGCATGTCCTCGCTCAGGACGCCGCCGCTCGCCCAGGCGACGTCACCGATCGCGATCGTCCGCTCGGGCGTGGTGTTGTGCCCGTCGTACAGCGGGCTGGAGAACTTGCCGGTGATGTCCCAGCCGGTGAGCCCCTTCTTGCCGAACCGGAGCTTGCCGGTCCGCACGACCAGCGGATCCTTGTTGATGCTGCCGACGAACGCGCTGGTGTCCGTGAAACGGACCCCATGGCCGGCCACGAGCTGGGCTTTCAACGCCGCGACGGGGTTCTTGGCCGCCGCCTGGGCGGGGGCGGATGAGATGAGCATGGCGACGGCGGCCGTAAGTGTGGTGATCATGATTTTCATGAGGCGCCATCCTGCCGACAAATGATCACGGTTGCACCTCATTACTTGTCCGAGAAAGCGGCACTCGTCCGGCCGGACACCGGCGCCGGACTTCGCGGTTGACGGTGGGCTTAGTGGGAGACCCAATAGGGTGCCGGGATGCGGGTACTGATTTCAGGTGGGGCGGGGTTCATCGGGAGCACGGTCGCGTCGGCGTGCCTGGACGCGGGGATCACGCCGGTGATTCTCGACAACCTGGTCACGGGGCGGCGGGAGTTCGCCGAGGGCCGGACTTTCTACGAGGGTGATATCGCCGACGGGGCACTGGTCGACAAGATATTCGCCGAGCAGCCCGGCATCGAGGCGGTCGTTCATTGCGCGGCGCTGATCGTGGTGCCGGATTCGGTGGCCGATCCGGTCGGCTACTACCGGGCGAATGTCACCAAGAGCCTGGAGTTCGTCGATCACCTGCTGCGCAACGGGTGCCGGCGGATGATTTTCAGCTCGTCGGCGTCGATTTACCGGACCGGGGACGATCATACGGTCGACGAGGGGTCGGCCCTCGACCCGCAGAGTCCGTACGCGCGGACCAAGGCGGTGTGCGAGGCGATGTTCGCCGATATCGCGGCGACGCGGCCGATCAGAGTGCTCTCCCTGCGTTACTTCAATCCGATCGGGGCGGATCCGGCGATGCGCACCGGGCTGCAGTTGCGGCGGCCCAGCCATGCGCTGGGCAAGATGATCGGCGCGCACGAGGAAGGCGTGCCGTTCGAGATCACCGGCACCGACTACTCGACGCGGGACGGGTCCGGGATCCGCGACTACGTGCACGTCTGGGATCTGGCGGCGGCGCATGTGGCCGCTCTGCAGCGGTTCGACGCGCTGTCCGACGCGGAAGCGGTCATCAACCTGGGCACCGGGTCGGGGACGACCGTCCGGGAGCTGGTCGACGCGTTCAACCGGGTGGTGGCGCGGCCGGTCGAGGTGGTGGAGACCGAGCGGCGGCCCGGCGACGTGGCGGGCGCCTACACGCGGAGCGATCGCGCGGACCGGCTGCTGGGGTGGCGGCCGCGTTACTCGATCGAGGACGGGATCAGGCACTCGCTCGAATGGGCCGCCCTACGGGACTCGCGCCTCGCCGAATGACCTCTGGACCAAGCGGTTCGTTCGGCGGTACGATTCGTACACGAACTGTTCGTATGCGAAAGGAACGATGGACGAGGCGGAGGCGGCACGTGAGGTCGCGCGGCTCTACCCGGCCGTCTACCGGCGGTTCAAGGCGTCCAAGCGGCCCGTCGCGGCCGGGCTGACCGCGCGGATGCATGCCGTGCTCGGTCATCTCATGAACGCCGGGCCGTTGACGCTCGGTGAGCTGGCCGAGCACCTGCACCTGTCCAAGGCGGCCACCACCGAGCTGGTCGACCGGGTCGAGGAGCGCGGGCTCGTGGCCAGGATCAGGGATGAGCGTGATCGGCGGCGGGTGTTCGTCTGGGTCACGGACGAGGGGCGGGCCGCTGCCGCCACGGCCTCGCCGCGCGTGCTGGCGGACGATCTGCTGGCGCGTGCCGTACGCGACATGACACCGGAGGAACGCGAGGGGCTCATCGCCGGGCTCCGCGCGCTGCTGAGGCAGGAGGGCCATGATGGCCGCTGACGAGAACACGAGCTGTGAGAGCTGCGGGATGCCGATGAACTCGGCCGAGGATCACGCGCCCGGACATCCGGAGAGCACGTGGTGCCGGTTGTGCAGCAAGCCCGACGGGGCGCTGCAGGACTTCGACGAGCGGTTCGAGCGCATGGTCCAGTGGCAGACGCAGCGCACCGGCCAGCCCAGGGCCGAGGCGGAGGAGGCCACCAGGGCCTATATGCGGACGATGCCCGCCTGGCAGGGGCACCCGAGGCTCGTTCCGTGAACATCCTCGGTGTGGACAACATCCTGGTCGGCGTGGGCGACCTGGCGCGGGCCAAGGAGTTCTACGGCGGCGTGCTGGGGCTGCGGGAGAAGTTCTCGACGGAGGAGCTGGCGCTGTTCGCCATCGGTTCCGAGACCCCCGGGCTGCTCGTACGGGTGCGGGAGGGGCGGCCGGGCTCGATGCGGGTGTGGCTTGAGGTGCCCGACGCCCGCGCGGTGGCGAAGGAGGTCGGCGGGGAGGCGTTCGAGGTGTTCACCGGGTGGACGGTCGAGGTCGCCGACCCGTGGGGGAACGTCATCGGGCTGACCGACTACACCAAACGACCAAGCCTCTCCCGCCTGACGACGGGAGAGGCTTGAGGCCTGGATACTCGGTTATTTCACGATCCGGCTGAACGGGATGTCCAGCGAGGGAATCGTCTCATCCTCCGTGCCGGACTTGGGCGTGTCCGTCACCTGGTCGGCCGGCGGCGCCGTGATCTTCGCCGCGATGCCCCAGCCGCTGTAAAGGGTCTCGATGCTGAGGCCCTCCTTCTTGCTCGCGCCCGGGGACAGCGCGGTCAGCGGGAACGTCGTGACCAGCCGGGAAGGCAGGCCCTTGGCGTCGACGGTGAGCTTCCAGGAGATGGCGACCTTCGCGCTCTTGCTGCTGGGCGTGCCGAGCAGCAGGTTGCCGCGGAAGGACGGGGAGACCCTGCGCAGGTCGCCCACGGTGATCTTGCCCGTGTAGCCGCCGTTGGCCGCCTTGGCGCCCTTGAACAGGGTCTTGAGCGTGGCCGCCTCAGTGAGGTTGAGCGGCTGGCCGTAGATCCCGGTCATGCCGGTGAACGGCGTGTTCGGCGCCTTGAGCCAGGTCTTGTCCTCGGGCAGCACTTCGCCCCAGAGGCCGCCGGACAGGTACGACGTCTTGCCGATCGTGATCGTCCGCTCTGGCGAGGACAGGGCCTTGTAGAGCTTGGCGTCGTCCTCATCGGTGGGTTCCGGTGCCAGCGCCTTGATGTTGAACTTGCCGGTGATGTCCGACGCGGCGAGGCCCGTGTTGCTGAACTGGTAGGTCCCCGACCGGCGGGTGATGATGAAGCGCCTGTTGCCCGCGATGGCGGTGGAGCGCTCGGTGAACTTCACACCCTTACCGGCGACGAACTGCTTCTTCACCGCGGCGACCGGGTCCTTAGCGGCCGGTGCCGCCTGTGCCGGTCCGGCCGTGATGAGCGTGGCGGCTGACGCTAAAGCCAGCCCCGCGATGATGCGCTTCATATCAATGCCCTCGTCTCTGATTTACGGAAGCGGGAGGATCTTGCCAAACAAAGATCACAACGATATCTCAGACGATTGTCTGCAGAGGGGAAAATATGTGGATTTTTCGTGCAGAAGGGCCCGGACGCGGTCCGGGCCCTTCTGTGGAAATCTCTGACTATTCGGTGTTGCCCTCGTCATCGGGCGGAACGCTGACGTAGTTCCGGTCGATGGCGGCCGGCGGTTCTGGAGCCTTCTTCATCAGCTCCTTGAAGTCCACGACCTGGTCGGCGGGCGGCGCGGTCACGTTCACCGCGGTGCCCCACTCGGTGTATCGGCTTTCGGTCGAGGCACTGAGGGTGACCTTCTTGGTGACCTTCATGGACCACGAGATGGCCAGTCGCTTGACCAGTTTCTGCGCGTCGAGTGTGAGCCGCCAGGAGATGACGGTTTTAGCCGGCTTACCCGTCGGCTTCGTGGCGATCTGCTCGCGGAACGTAGGCGACAGCTTGTACAGCTCGGCAAAAGTGACCGAACCGCGATACTGGGCGCCGCTCACCGTCTTGGTCTTCGACAGGAGGTATTTGAGCGTCGCCGGTTCGAAGACGTTGATGAGCTGGTCGCCGTAAGCGGCTGAGGACGGGCTGCCGTTCATGCCGATCCAGGTCTTGTTCTCCGGCAGGAGCGTGCTGTAAAGACCGCCGTTGACGTACACGTGCTTGCCGGCGCTGACCAGATAGATCCGCTCGGTGAGCAGGTCGACGGAGTCGGAGATGGAGGCGTCCTTCGCGGCCATCTTCTCCAGTCGCGCCCGCTCCTTCTGGGTGAGGATTGGAGTACGGGTGTTCTCGGCGCCCGCGATGCCCTTGGCGTCGAAGCCGATCACGCCTTGTCTGTCGGCTCGGGTGTAGGACTCACGGCCGACCGTGATACTGGTGTGCTCGGTGAGCTTGACTCCCTGCCCCGCGACGAACTGCTTCTTCAGCGCCGCCACCGGGTCCGCCGGTTTGGCCTGCGCGAACGCGGGGCCGGCCACGGCCAGCGCGGAAACTGCCACCGCGCCGGCGATCCATCGCCTCATAGATGTGGGTGCCCTTCTTCAGATGTCCCGAAATATCGTGCTGAAGTGAGATCACTGTCACATAACGGGATAACCGAGACCCGATGACCTGGTCAGGTCAAGCTTGGGGCTAGGCTTCACTGGCGGAAACGCCCGGCACGCACGCACGGGGTGGCCCGGGCCGTCGAACATTCAGTCGGACAAGCGTCGAACATCAGTCGGATAAGCAAGGACGGACCCTCGTGGACCTGTTCGAACATCAGGCGAAGGAGCTCTTCGCTGACTACGGCATTCCGGTGCCACGCGGCATCGTCGCCCACACCGTGGAGGAGGTGCGGGCGGCGGCGGAGCAGCTGACCGGCCGCGTCGTCGTCAAGGCCCAGGTGAAGACCGGTGGTCGTGGCAAGGCGGGTGGCGTGAAGGTGGCCGATGACGCCGCCGACGCCGTTGAGAAGGCCAATGCCATTCTGGGCATGGACATCAAGGGCCACACGGTCCACAAGGTGCTCGTGGAGGAGGCCAGCGCGATCGCGGAGGAGTACTACTTCTCCTTCCTGCTCGACCGCGCGAACCGTACATTCCTCGCGATCTGCTCCGCCGCCGGCGGCATGGACATCGAAGAGGTCGCGCACTCCGCGCCCGAAAAGGTGGCCAAGGTGCCGGTCTCCGCGCTGGACGGCATCGACCGCGCCAAGGCGCGTGAGATCGCGCTCGCGGGCGGGCTGCCCGAGGTGGCGCTCGACGGCGCCGCCGAGCTCATCGAGAAGCTCTGGTGCGCCTTCGTCGACGAGGACGCCACGCTGGTCGAGGTCAACCCGATGATCCTGTCGGCGGACGGCCAGGTGAAGGCGCTCGACGGCAAGGTCACGCTCGACGACAACGCCGTCTTCCGCCAGCCGGAGCACGAGGCGTACGCCGACAAGGCCGCCGAGGACCCCCTTGAGGCCAAGGCCAAGGAGAAGGACCTCAACTACGTCAAGCTCGACGGCGACGTGGGCATCATCGGCAACGGCGCGGGCCTGGTCATGTCGACGCTCGACGTGGTCGCCTACGCCGGCGAGGGGCTCCCCGGCAAGCCGTCGCCCGCCAACTTCCTCGACATCGGCGGCGGCGCCTCGGCCGAGGTCATGGCCGCGGGCCTGGAGATCATCCTCTCCGACCCGAGCGTGAAGTCGATCTTCGTGAACGTCTTCGGCGGCATCACCTCCTGCGACGCGGTGGCCAACGGCATCATCTCGGCCTTCAAGCTGCTGGAGAGCCGTGGCGAAGCGGTGACCCACCCGCTGGTGGTCCGGCTTGACGGCAACAACGCCCTACTCGGGCGGCAGATCCTGGCCGACGCCGCACTCCCGCGGGTCGAGCTGGTCGACACGATGGACGACGCGGCCAAGCGGGTCGCCGAGCTCGCTGCGGTAGGTGCGTAACTCATGGCTATCTGGCTGACCGAGAACAGCAAGATCATCGTTCAGGGCATGACCGGCGGTGAGGGCACCAAGCACACCCGCCGCATGCTGGCCTCCGGCGCCCGCGTGGTCGGTGGCGTCAACGCCCGCAAGGCGGGCACGACGCACGAGGGCCTGCCGGTGTTCGGCACGGTGAAGGAGGCCATGGAGCAGACGGGCGCCGACGTGTCGGTCGCCTTCGTGCCCCCGGCCTTCACCAAGGACGCCGTCAAGGAGGCCATCGACGCGGAGATCCCGCTCTGCGTGGTGATCACCGAGGGCGTGCCGGTCCACGACTCGACCGAGTTCTGGGCGTACGCGATCGCCAAGGGCAACAAGACCCGCATCATCGGCCCGAACTGCCCCGGCATCGCCTCGCCAGGCGCCTCCAACGCCGGCATCATCCCCGCCGACATCACCACGGCCGGCCGCATCGGCCTGGTGTCCAAGTCGGGCACGCTGACGTACCAGCTCATGTACGAGCTGCGCGACTTCGGCTTCTCGACCGCGGTGGGCATCGGCGGTGACCCGGTCATCGGCACCACGCACATCGACGCGCTCCAGGCCTTCCAGGAGGACCCGGGCACCGACGCGATCGTGATGATCGGTGAGATCGGCGGCGACGCCGAGGAGCGGGCCGCCGCCTACATCGAGCAGCACGTGACCAAGCCGGTGGTGGCTTACGTCGCGGGCTTCACCGCCCCGGAGGGCAAGACGATGGGCCACGCCGGTGCCATCGTCTCGGGCTCCGCCGGCACCGCTCAGGCGAAGAAGGAGGCCCTCGAAAAGGTGGGCGTCCGCGTCGGCAAGACCCCGTCCGAGACCGCGCGCCTCATGCGCGAGATCATGCAGTCGCGCTGACTTCCCGGCTTCAGCATCATCGCCCCGCCCGTTCGTGGCGGGGCGTTTTGCTGCCCGCACCCGCCTGATCCGCGCCCGTCTGATCCGCGTCACGGCCGGCGAATGACCACGCGGGTGGTCTCACCGTCTCGTAGCGGTGCCCGGCCCCGCATCACCGGAGGAGCGTATCCCTGGACGGAGCCCGGCCATGGTCGGCGGGTGGGGCCTGCCGTGCCTGCCGTAAAAAAGCAAAACCCCCGAATTGGGAGAGGGCGCGCGGCGCGTCAACCAAGCGCGGGTTGGGAAACCTTGAGAAAATAACTACTTGTGACGGCGCTCCTCGAATCGGTCCTTGGCCGGCTGCCCGGTGTCTCGAGTGATGACGACGAGACGCGCCGGCCGCTGCCCGTGTCCGGGATGCTCGCCGCCGCCATCACGCTCGGCGTCGGCCTGGCCGTCCTCACCACGCTGACCCTGGTCGGCTGGATCGCCGCGCCGCGCGGCGCGCTGGGCGCGGGGCTGCCGGGAGTGTTCCGTACGGCGGCGCAGGTCTGGCTGGCCGCGCACCACGCCGGGTTCGCGATCCCCGGCGGCAAGGTGGGGCTGCTGCCGCTCGGCCTGACGATCTTGCCCGCCGTGCTGCTCTACCGCGCCGGGCGATGGATGGCCCGCGACGCCGACCTGCGGCTGCGCCTGCCCGCGCGGCTGCCCAAGAACAGCCCGCGCGAGCAGGCCAACGCGCGCCGCCGGGCCCAGCTCGTGCTGGTCGCCCAGGCCGGAGTCTCGCTGGCCGCCCCCTATGCCCTGCTGGCCGGGCTCATCGCGCTCGTCGCCCGCAACGAGATCACGCAGCCGTTCATCGGCGAGGCGCTGATCAGCCACTTCGCGCTGGCGTTCCTGGCCGGGGCGCTGGCCACCGCGCGGACGATCGGCCCGTGGCGGGCGATGCTGCGCCTGCTGCCCGAGCGGGTGCGCGCGCTGACCGTCGGCACGGCCGTCGCCATCACGGTGCTGCTCGTCGCCGGGCTCGCCCTCGTGCTGCTGGCCCTGATCATGAACTTCGGCCAGGTGCGCGAGCTGACGAACGTGCTCTCGCCCGGCTTCGTGGGCGGCCTGCTGCTCCTGCTGGTCCAGGCCCTCTACCTGCTCAACACCGTCATCTGGGCCGCCTCCTACATCGCCGGGCCCGGGTTCGCCGTCGGTGCCGGCACCCTGGTCGCGCCCACGGGCGTGCAGCTGGGCACGGTGCCGAGCCTGCCGCTGCTGGGCGCGCTGCCCGAGAGCGGTCCCGTGCCGGGCTGGACGATGGCGGTGATCGCGCTGCCGTTCGCCGCCGGGACCGTGGCGGGCATCGTGGTGGCCCGGATGGCGCCGTCGCCGTCGTACGAGGCCGCGCCGTTGTGGGGGTTCTTCACCGGGATCACCACCGGGCTGGTCGCCGCGCTGCTCGCCGCCCTGTCCGGCGGCCCCATCGGCGGCGGGCGGCTGGCCACGGTCGGACCGTCGCCCTGGGAGGTGGCGCTGTCGGTGGGCCTGGAGGTGGGCGTCGCCGCCGGCATCTCCGCGGGGGTGGCCAACCTGCTGCTGCTGAACCGGAAGGCCCGTGCCCCGCTCGACAAGGCCGCCGTTCCGGTACGGAAGGCGGGCGCCGCGATCGCCAGGGCGGCGAGCAAGGTCGGCCTGGCCGAGGCCGACGCCCGGCCGCTGCCCGGTCACTGGATGGACGCCACCGAGGCCGACACCCAGGCCATCCCGGTCATCCGCGACGACTGGCAGGACGAGCACGCCTCGGCCGCGGCGGAGACGCTGGCCCAGGCCCTGCCCACGCTGACCGATCGGGATCGCCCACCGCGTAAGGACATCATCGACGAGTCCGACGACCGGGGCGGCCACGTCATCTACGTCGACCCGTACGCCTGGGACCGCGACTAGGGCTGCACCGCACCCAGGAGTTCGAGCACGTCGGGCGGGAGCTTCTTCTGGGCCGCGTCCCTGAACTGGGTGAAGCACTCGCCCTGCGACGAGACGGTGCCCGCGCCCTTCATGCACTCCTGGTAGGCGGAGTATTCGTCCATCAGGTAGAGCTGCATCCCTGTGGCCATGGCCGACAGCGCGAGCGCGATCGAGGAGACGACGATGCCGCCCACGGCCATGCCCAGTGGCTTTTCCGCGCTCTTCAGCTGCGGGAGCGCGCGAATGCCCGCCATCAGCGCGAACACTGCCATGACCAGCCCCGCCAGCGGCAGCATGAACGTCATGGCCAGCGCTGCGATGGCCAACCAGATCGCGCGGCGGCCCGCGGAATCCGCGGGCTGCTGACCCGCCGGTGCCTGCACCGGTGTCGACACCTGACCTCCTCTGCGTCGCCGGACGAAGAGCGGATACGCTTGCAGCCCCACCCTGTTTCTCATTGGAGTGCGTGTGTCAAAGGCTGGGCGGCTCGTCGTCCTCGTCTCCGGCTCTGGAACAAACCTACAGGCCCTGCTGGACGCTTCCGCCGACCCGGCTTACGGCGCCCGCGTGGTGGCCGTCGGCGCGGACAGGGACGACATCGAGGGATTGGCCAGGGCGTCGCGGGCTGACGTTCCTACTTTCGTCGAAAAGCTGGGTGATTACGAGAAGCGTACGGAATGGGATGTGGCGATCGCGGGCCGCATCGCCTCGTACGAGCCCGATCTGGTGGTGTCCGCGGGCTTCATGAAGATACTCGGCGCCCCGACGCTCGACGCGTTCCCGCTGCTCAACACCCATCCCGCGCTGCTGCCCGCGTTCCCGGGCGCGCACGGGGTGCGCGACGCGCTCGCCTACGGCGTCAAGGTGACGGGCTGCACGGTCATGCTGGCCGACTCCGGCGTCGACAGCGGGCCGATCGTCGCCCAGGAGGCCGTGGCCGTGCTGCCGGGTGACGACGAGGCGGTTCTGCACGAGCGCATCAAGACCGTCGAGCGCCGCCTGCTCGTCGAGATCGTCGGCCGGATGGTCCGCGAGGGCTGGACGGTCAGCGGACGGACCGTCCGCATCGGTAACCAACCAGAAGGGGAATCGAAGTGACTCGCATCGCCATCCGGCGCGCGCTGATCGCGGTGTACGACAAATCCGGGCTGGAGGAGCTGGCCAGGGCTCTCGACGGCGCGGGGGTGGAGATCGTGTCAACGGGCGGCACCGCCGCCGCCATCGCGTCCTACGGCATCCCCGTCACCAAGGTCGAGCAGTTGACCGGCTTCCCCGAGTGCCTCGACGGCCGGGTCAAGACGCTGCATCCGCGCGTGCACGCCGGGCTGCTGGCCGACCTGACCAAGCCCCACCACGTGGCCCAGCTCGACGAGCTGGAGATCGACCCGTTCCAGCTGGTGGTGGTCAACCTCTACCCGTTCGAGCAGACGGTGGCCTCCGGCGCGTCCGACGAGGAGTGCGTCGAGCAGATCGACATCGGCGGGCCCGCGATGATCCGCGGCGCCGCCAAGAACCACAGCACCTGCGCCGTCGTGGTCGACCCGCGTTTCTACGGTGACGTGCTGGGCGCGCTCGCCGAAGGCGGCTTCACGCTGACCGAACGGAAGCGGCTGGCGGGCATCGCCTACGCCCAGACGGCCTCCTACGACGTGGCCGTGGCGTCCTGGTTCGCCAACGCCTACCGGGTCGACGACGACTGGCCCTCGTTCATGGGCGTCACCTGGAAGCGCAAGTCCACCCTGCGCTACGGGGAGAACCCGCACCAGTCCGCCGCCCTCTACAGCGGCGGCCTCGACGGCCTGGCCAACGCCGAGCAGGTGCACGGCAAGGAGATGTCGTACAACAACTACCTCGACGCCGACGCCGCCTGGCGGGCGGCCTGGGACTTCGCCGCCCCCTGCGTGGCGATCATCAAGCACCAGAACCCGTGCGGCATCGCCGTCGGTTCCGACGTCGCCGACGCGCACCGCAAGGCGCACGCGTGTGACCCGGTCTCGGCGTACGGGGGCGTCATCGCGGTCAACGGGGCCGTCACGGCCGAGCTGGCCGGGCAGATCGCCGAGGTGTTCACCGAGGTCGTCGTCGCGCCGTCGTACGATCCCGAGGCGCTGGCCGTGCTGACGCAGAAGAAGAACGTCCGCCTGCTGATCTGCCCCTCAGGCCCGGCCAACGTCGCCGAGTTCCGCCGGATCGACGGCGGGCTGCTCGTCCAGCAGACCGACCGGGTCAACGCGCCCGGTGACGCGCCGGAGAGCTGGCAGCTCAAGGCGGGCGAGCCGGTCTCGGACGCGATGCTGGCCGACCTGGCGTTCGCGTGGCGGGCCAGCCGCTCGGTCAAGTCCAACGCCATCCTGCTGGCGTCCGGCGGGGCGACCGTCGGCGTCGGCATGGGGCAGGTCAACCGGGTCGACTCGTGCCGGCTGGCGGTGGCCCGCGCCGGTGAGCGGGCCGCGGGGTCGGTGGCGGCGTCGGACGCCTTCTTCCCGTTCCCCGACGGGCTGGAGGTGCTGATCGAGGCGGGCGTCAAGGCCGTTGTGGAGCCCGGCGGGTCCGTACGCGACCAGCTCGTCATCGAGGCGGCGGAGGAGGCGGGCGTGGCGCTCTATTTCACCGGGACACGCCACTTCTTCCACTGATATCGGCTGATTCATCTGATTCGGCAAAGGTAAAAGGGCGGCACAAGGCCGCCCTTTTGCGCACAAGCATAGGTAATGTCCGGTTACGCTGTGGGCCTTGCCGGTCTTTCCACGGGAGTTTCCCTTATGGCGCTGCTCGACTCAGCTCTGTATGCCTTCGTGACCGTGAACGGGTTCGCCACCAGCCCGGTCGTGCTGGTCGTGCTCGCCTTCATCGGTGCCTACCTCGGCAGCCGCGTCGTGGAGGTCATCCCGTTCACCCGTCGCATCATCGAGCGCCGCGAGGCGCAGGCGGCCGAGCGCGAGTAGCCCACTCGGCCGTCCGCACCTCAGACGACTGAACGGGAATGGTCCCAGGCCAGCTTGGCGGCTCCGGCGAGTGCGGCTCGTACGCCCAAGGTGGTCGGCTCCACCTCCACCGCCCTGACGAACGCCAGCCCGGCCACGTCGTCCAGCGCCCGCGCCAGCGGGTCGAACAGCACCGGCCCCGCCGCTGAGACACCGCCGCCGATGACCACCTTGGTGAGTTCGACCGCGGCCGCGGTGGAGGCGATCATGCCGGCGAGCGCCCTGGCACCCCGTTCGAACGCCGCCACTGCCACGGGATCCCCGGCCGCCGCGTCCCGCGCCAGCGTCCGCGCGTCAGCCGCCGTGTCCGGCGCCAGTGCCCGGGCGTCGGCCGTACCGTCTCGCGTATCAGTCGTACCGTCCCGTGCATTGGCTGGACCATGCGCGCCTGGGGTCCAGCCGTTGGCCAGGGCCCAGCGCGCCAGGTTCGGGCCGCTGGAGTAGCGCTCGACGCAGCCGCGCCCGCCGCACTCGCAGCGTTCGCCGTACGGGTCGATGGACATGTGACCGACATGTCCAGCATTTCCGTTGGGGCCGAGCAGCGGGACGCCGTCGATCACCAGCCCGCCGCCGATCCCGGTGGACACCACGATCCCGAGCAGCGCCGAACTCCCGCGCCCCGCGCCCAGCCAGTGCTCTCCCAGCGCCATGCACTGCGCGTCACCCGCCAGCATGGTCGGCAGCCCGGTCAGCTTGCGGACCTCGTCACGCAGCGGGAAGCCGCGCCAACTGGGCATGTTCACCGGGCTGACGGTCCCGGCGGCCAGGTCCAGCGGCCCGGCGCACCCGATCCCGACCGCCTCCGGCGCGGGCCCGCCCCCGGTCACCTCCTCGACCAGGGCCGCCAGAGCGACCATGACCTCCGCCCGCGGCGTGGGCCGGGTGGCGGAACGCAGCATGGAACCAGCCTCGTCCACCAGCGCGGCGGCGAGCTTGGTTCCCCCGATATCAATGGCAAGTACGAAAGTCATCAGTGTTTGTGGTGGTTGTCGGGCTGGCGGGGATCGCCAGGGTGTTCCAGTCCGGGCACGAGTTCGACCTTGGCGGCCCGCAGCTCGTCGAGCCACCGCGCGAACATCCGGCGCCGCGCGGCATCTCTCCGCGAGACCGTACCGGGGTTCGAGGGAGAGCCGGTCGGCGGGGTGGGTTCCGGGCGGGCCACCGCGACGTGCCAGCCCAGGGCGTCTTCGACCGGGCCCACGAGCATCCCGCACGGTCGGCGCGAGATGGCGTCCGCGATCGCCACGGGCAGGGAGCCCAGTGCCACCGCGCCCAGCGGTTCCAGGTCGTCGGCCGTGGCGGCGGCCGCGTCGGCATGGTCGGCGAACACCCGATGGCGTACGTCATGCCGCGCCACACCCTGCGCGGGCACCGGCGACCGCCACTCCGGAGGCACCTCGACCGTGGCCGTCACATGCTCGAACAGCGCGCGTACCCACGGGCTGCCGTTGTAGGCGGCGGCATTGATCGACCCCAGCTCCACGGCGGCCAGCGGGTCGAGCGGCCCAGTCTCCACGGGGGTCAGCCCCCGGGCGGCGGCCTCGTCCTCGCAGAGCGCCTCGGTGAGGATCACCTGCGTCAGCCACCTGGCGAGCTGCCGGTCCTCGGAAGTCCCAGGGACAGGCAGTGCCGCGTTGAGCGGGCCGTCGCGCAGCTCGCGTACTCGCCGTTCCAGCGGCTCGCGGGAGATCGGCCGGCCGCCCACCCAGCCGATCACCGCTCCGACACCGGGCGCGGTAGCTGCCCCGGTCGCGGCGGGCCGTTCCCGCACCGGCCCGGCCGGCGGATCACCGTGCCGGTGTCCGCCCACGCTGGGCGACCCATCACGGTCATGGTGGTGTCCCGCCAGCGGTGCGTGGCCGTCATGGTGTTCCGCCGGCGGCGTGTGGCCGTCGTGGTGGTGTCCGGCCGGGCTGGGCACCGCGTGGCCGTCGTGCCGGTGTCCGAACGGGTCGGTGAGCGTGTGGTTCATCGGGAGACCTCCAGGCGGACGGTGGGTGCGTACTGGCAGCGGCCGAACCACATGACCTTGGCCAGAGCCCAGGAGTGTCCGGCCGCCATGTCGTACGGCACCTCCACGGGGAACGACACGTCGACCGTCTCGCCCGGTGCCACGGTGAAGCCTTGGATGACCGTGGGCAGCAGCTCCCACGAGCCCCACGGCGCCGCGAGCTGGGACTCGCCGTGGATCTCGTCCGAGGTGGTGTTCGCCAGCCGTACCACGAGGGACGTGCGGTCGCCCGGGTGGAGGGAGAGCGAGTCCGTGAGGGTGGTGACGGAGAGGCCGGTCGGACGGCCCTCGGTGGCCTGGGTGCCCTGGAACGCGTCGCTCATCTTCGGGACGGCGCCCTCGACGGGCAGTTCGGGCACCTCGCCCAGCGCGACGGTGGCCACGTCCTCCACCAGTTGATCGCCCACCTTGGTCCGGGCCGCGACGAAGTACAGGCCCTGGCCGGGGGCGGGTGTGACGGTGACGGGGAAGCGGAGGTGGCCGCCGGGTTCGAGGCGGAAGGCGCGCTGGGCGGGTGTGGCGCTCCAGCCGTCTGGGACGCGGAGGTCCACCACGCCCTCGTGCGGCGCGTCGACGAGGTGGGACGACACCACGACCTCCACCTCGACCGCCCCCTGCGCCGCCGCGATGAGACCGGGCGTGACGGCGATCGACACCGGGAGGTAGCTGAGAGGCGCGGGTCCCTTGTTGTGCAGCCAGTAGCGGCTGTAGACGGGCTGGGCCTGTTCGGCCGTGGCGCCCAGTTCGGGCTGGGCCTGTTCGGCGATGGTGCTCAGCTCGTGTTGGGCCTGCCCGGCAGTGGCGTCCAGGTCGGAGCGGTTGGGCCGTGGCGGGGTGGGGGCGAGATAGGTGGCGACCTCGGCCCCGGCCAGGTCGAGCGCGGTCACCGGATCACCGGGCCGTTCCAGCAGGTCGGCGTGGACGAGGCCGTCGAGGTCCAGCACCGGCGACTCGATCGTGGCCCGCGAGCCGAGCCCGGTCGACTCCACAAGCCGGATCGTGACACCACCAACGCCGCCACTAACGCCGCCAGCCCCGCCGTCGCCATCAGCCGTACCATCGGGGCCAACCTCAGCAGCGCCGGCCCCGCCACTGACGGACAGGCCGTGGGCGTGTGGGTTGCCGGTGGCCTTGAGGGTGCCGAGCAGGACGTCCCGGGCGGGCTCCACCCGCAGGAGGGAGTGGACCTGGGGCAACACGCCGTCAGCAGCAGGCGAGACCTCCCGAGCCAGCAGCGGCGTGATGAACTCCTGCCCCGCCGCCGGAAGCCGCAACGCCCGCCAGTCCCCGTCCCCGCCGGCCAGCGCGTACGAGAACTCATGCGTCCAGTGCTGCACCTGGAACCCGGCGCCATCAGGCCCGGTACGCCGAGGCGGATCCAACCAGACCCCCGACGGCCACCCGGTACACGACCGCATGAGCGACAGATGCAACGCCCCCGACGAATCCACCGCGAACCCCGGCAACCCATACGTGAGCAGCGCGACCGTCCGAGACTCCAGCACCTCCCCGCCGACCGGGCACACGGCGGAGATCATGGCATCCGCCAGATCCTCCACCAACTCCTCTACCGGCCCCGCGACGATGAGCGCGGGCAGCGCGCGCACGTCACGCAGGTCGGCGCTCGGCTGCCACACCTCGGCCAGCGGCCGCTCCGCCGGCACCCACACCAGCGGCGCCCCCGACTTGAGCGCGTCGAGGAAGGCCGGGTCGCTGCGGGACAGGAGTTCGGCGGCCAGCGGGTTCACGTCCGGGCCGCCCAGGATGATCCGGAAGTCCGGCAGGTTCGAGTCGACGTCCAGCCAGCCGTACCGGGATCCGGAGGCGGACGAGGTCGTGGCGGTCACGCCCGCGCGGGCCAGCGCCACCACCAGCGAACGGGCCCCGGGCGCGTCCTCCAGAGCGGGCACCACCACCTCGGCGACCCCCAGCGCCCGCGCGCCCGCCTCGCCCAGGTCCACCCTGGCTGTGGCGGACAGCCCGAACCAGGTGTTGGCCGGGTTGTCCAGCGTCCACGGGTGCTCGGCGACGTCGACGTCCGGCTGCGCGAACCCGCGCCCCACCACGGCGCCCGCCACATCGGAGACCGGCAGCGCGCCCGCCACCCGCGCGGGGAAGCGGACCCGCAGCAGCCGGTCGGCGCCGGTGTAGTCGAGCACGCGGGTGGTGAACTCGACCCGGTCCGAACCCGTCCACAGCGTGATGATCTGCTCGTAGGAGACCTCGCCCACCTGGCCGGTGATGGTCAGGCGCTCTCCGAGGGGACTCCGCACGGCCTGTACGGCCAGCGCGGCGGCCTCGCCGGAGCCGGTGGCGTGCCCGTTCGGCAGCAGATGCCACGGCCCCTCACCCATGTCAGGGTGGGTCGGATATTCGTCATACAGCCGCAGCTCGTTCCCGAGCCCCGACAGCAGCTCGCGGCCCGCCGCGCGGTCGAACACCGACTCCAGGCCGCCGCCCCGCGCCGGATCGGCGACGACGCGCCACCGCTCGTTCGAGATCGAGGTGGCCTCGGGCAGCGGCTGCCAGGTGTCGGGCGTCCCCTCGACGATCCGGTACGTACGCCAGCCCATCGAGGGCACGTCCTCGGCCAGGAAGACCAGCGTGCCGTCCTCGTCGATGGCCGGGACCGAGTCGACCCGCTCGCCCGGCGCGAGCCGTACCCGCACCAGGCCGTCACGCGCGAACGGCAGCGTGTTGGTCACCACGACGCTGCGGCCGTCGAGCGAGATCTGGCCGACCAGCGCGTCCAGCGCGCGGTCGCGGGCGTCGGCGGCCAGGTCGTGCGCCTCGCGCCAGCCCGTCAGCAGGTCGATGTAGACCTGGTCGGACTCGGAGCCGGTGATCCCGTCGTGGTGCGCGCCGTACGCGAGCTGCCGCCACACCTTGTCCAGCGCGGTGTGCGGGTAGCCGCCCAGCCCCAGCAGCGACGCGAACGCCGACAGCCGCTCGGCGTCGAGCGCCGCCACCTCGGCCGCGCGCTGGGCCTGCTTGGTGTCGATGTACGAGACGTCCTTGCCGGTGTAGATGGGGTTCATGTCCCGGGTCTGCGGGCTGAACGCTGGTATTTCCCCGCGCACCGCGTCGAGGAAGTCCCGTGGGGTGCCGCAGACGAACCGGGGCCAGACGTACCGGGTCGCCCAGGTTCGGTGGATGTCGGTCACCCACTTGTTCGGCGGGGTGTAGTCGGTGCCGACGGGCAGCAGGATGTTCCTGGTCGCGGCCACCGGCTTCAGCGACCGGTAGAGCTCGTACGTCGCCCGCGTCGCCTCCTCCAGCGACGGCGAGGAGTCCATCCACCAGCCCGCCGAGTAGTGGGCGGGCATGTAGTGCGTCAGCACGCCCCGCCCCGACGGCGAGATCCACTCGAACTCGCTCGGGAACTGCATCAGGGAGGCGTCGTTCTTGGCCTCCTTGAAGTTCTTGCTGATCGGTCCCCACTGGTGGAACGGCCCCCGGGCCCACGCGCTGCCGGTCAGCCCGGCCGCCGCCAGGTAGCCGGGGAACTGCGGGTCGTGCCCGAACACGTCGAGCTGCCAGGCGGTACGCGGATCGCCGCCGAGAATGTCGCGCTGGTAGCCGATGCCGTAGACGATGTTGCGGATCGTGCTCTCGGCACCGGTCAGGTTCGTGTTCGGCTCGTTGTACGTTCCGCCGAGGAGCTCCACCCGGCCCTCGGCGAGCAGCGCGCGCAGGTCGGCGCGGCGCTCGGGGTGGGTGTCGAAGAACGGCTTGAGATAGTCGACCTCGGCCAGCACGAACCGGTAGTCGGGATCACGCAGCGCCAGCTCGATATGCGCCTCGACCAGCGCGAACGCGTTGTGCTCCCACAGCGGCCTGGTCGTCGCGTCGACCGAGAGCAGCTCCCAGGGGCTGGTGTAGGCGGCCTGCGTGTTCCACCAGACCGGGTCGTAGTGGAAGTGCGACACCATGTACATCGTCCAGCCCGGCTCTTCGGCCGTGACCTCCACGTCGAGCGACGCGTCGCCGAGCGTGACAGTGCAGGGCACCACGGTCCCGTGCGGCACGGTGACGTCCAGCGGCACCTCGACGGTGACTTGGCCCACTCCCGACGGCACGCTCACCGGCGCCGCGCAGGACACCCCGGGTCCGCGGACGTCGAGCGGCGTCTCCTGCCCGCTCAGCTCCAGCGTGACCTTGAGCACCTGGTACGGCCGCTCCACCGAGCCGACGAACAGGTCAGTCGACTCCGCTGACAGCAAGTGAGCAGGCAAGACGACTCCTTAAAGGACATATAGGCGGCGACGTCACCATATGCTGTTCCAAGATCCATGACAACGATGTCATCGCTGCCTCCTGCGAACTCGTGGAAGGATTGCGAGACATGAGCGCAGTGAAACTCGACGGCAAGGCGACCGCAGCCAGGATCAAGGCCGACCTCACGACGCGGGTGGCCGCGCTCAGGGAGCGTGGCATCACCCCCGGTCTCGGCACCGTGCTGGTCGGCGACGACCCCGGCAGCCAGATCTACGTGGCGGGCAAGCACCGCGACTGCGCCGAGGTCGGCATCTCCTCCATCCGCGTGGACCTCCCCGAGGACGCGACCCAGGCCGAGGTCGAGGCGGCCATCGACGAGCTCAACGCCTCGCCGGAGTGCACCGGCTACATCGTCCAGCTCCCGCTGCCCCGCCACCTCGACACGATGGCGCTGCTGGAGCGCATGGACCCGGCCAAGGACGCCGACGGCCTCCACCCGGTCAACCTGGGCCGCCTGGTTCACATGGTCGACGCGCCGCTGCCGTGCACGCCGCACGGCATCGTGCTGCTCCTCCAGGAGTACGGCGTGCCGATCAAGGGCGCCGAGGTGGCCGTGGTCGGCCGCGGCATCACGGTGGGCCGCTCACTCGGCCTGCTGCTGACCCGGCGCAGCGAGAACGCCACGGTGACCCTCTGCCACACCGGCACCCGCGACCTGGCCGCGCACGTCCGCCACGCCGACATCGTGGTGGCCGCCGCCGGAGTGCCTGGCCTCATCACCCCCGCCATGGTCAAGCCGGGCGCGGCCGTGCTCGACGTGGGCGTCTCACGGGTGGACGGCAAGATCGCCGGTGACGTGGCCGCCGAGGTGGCGGAGGTGGCGGGCTTCCTGACCCCCAACCCCGGCGGCGTCGGCCCGATGACCCGTGCCCTCCTGCTCTCGAACGTGGTCGAAGCCGCCGAACGCGCCTGACCCACATGCGTTACGGCTGGAAGTCCGCGTCCACGCCGACGGTCACATCGAGCAGCAGGGGCTCCTCGCGGGCCGCGAGCGTGGGCACCACCTCGTCGAGCACTGCCGCGAGCTCCTCCGCCGTGTCCACCCGCCTGGCCTCGCAGCCCAGCGACCGGGCCATCCCACCCATGCTGACCTCGGTGAACGCGGGCCACGGCGCCTTGCCGCCCGCCTTGTCGGCCAGCCGGTCCATGACCGCGTACCGGCCGTTGGCGAGCACCACGAACAGCGCGCCCACCCGGTAGTGCGCCGCGCTCCACAGCGCCTGCACGCCGTACAGCGCCGAGCCGTCGCCCACCACCGCGACCACCGGCCGGTCGGGCAGCGACATCCGCAGGCCGACCGCCGCCGGCAGGCCGAACCCCAGCCCGCCCATGGCCGCCGACACGAAGCCGAGCGGGTTGCGGGCCGGGACCAGCCGGTGCAGGTCAGGGCGCGACGACGGGGTCTCCTCGACGAGCACCGCATCGGCCGGGAGCCGCCTGGCGAGCTCTTGCAGCACGTATGCGGCGCGCAAGCTGTCCCCTGCCAGGGGCAGCACGTGCGTGGCTTGCGACTCGTTGCCTGTCAGGGGCGGCGCGTGCGCGGCGGGCGTGGGCCGTACCGGGGCCGGTCGGGCGGGGACGAGTACGGCCAGGCGCTCGCAGACGGTGGACGGGGCGGCGAGGTAGGCCAGGTCGGCGGGGCTGCGGTGCGCCTCGGCCGGGTCGTCGGTGACCAGCGCGACCGTGGTGCCGGGCTCGACCAGCGGCCCGGTGTCGAACGGGTACTGGCGGAAGACCGGGGCGCCCACGGCGAGCACCACGTCGTGCCCGGCCAGCGCCGCGCGCAGCCGGGTGCGATCGGCGGGCAGCACCCCGGCGTACTGCGGATGGTCCTGCGGGAACCCTGCCATCGCCCCGAACGACTCCTGCCAGACCGGACACCCCAGCCGCTCGGCGAGCGCCACCACCGCCGCCCAGCCGACGTCCCGACCACCTGAGTCCGCGAAGGGAGCTCTCCCACCGGACGCGCCTGTAGGGCTCGCGCCCAAAGTGCCCGCACCTGAGAGGCCCGCACCTGAGAGGCCCGCGCCTGACGGGCCCGCGCCCGTGGGACCCGCGCCCGTGGGACCCGCGCCTGTGGGACCCGCGCCCAAAGTGCCCGCGCCCGAGAGGCCCGCACCTGACGGGCCCGCGTCAGCGGTGCCCGCGCCCGCGACGATCGCCGGCGAGCGGGCCCCGGACAGCAGTTCGACCAGGGGTTCGAGTGACTCGTCCGGTACGGCGGCAGGCCGCAGCAGGCGTGCCGGCGCCGCGATCGTCTCGGCCTCGAACGGCGCCGCCCAGTCGTCCATCGGCACCACCACCAGCGCGGGCCCCCGGAAGGTGATCGCCTCGTGGTAGGCCCGCGCCACGGCCCCCGGCACGTCCTGGGGCCGCGCCGGTTCGTCGACCCGCACCGGATAGTCCCCGGCCAGCCCGGCCAGCCGCCCGGTCAGGAACGGTTCCAGCGCCAGATGGCGGCGGTCCTGCTGCCCGACCAGGATCACCAGCGGCACCCGGTTGGCCCGCGCGGTGGCGATCGCGCCGACCGCGTTGCCCAGACCCGCCGCGGTGTGCAGGACGGCCAGCGCCGGAGCCCGGTGCCCGATCGCCCACCCGGTGGCCATGCCGACCACCGACCCTTCGTGCAGGGCGAGCACGAACCGCAGGTCATCGGGCAGCCCGGTCAGCAGCGCGACCTCGGTCGAGCCCGGGTTGCAGAAGATCGTGGTCAGCCCGAAACGCCTGAGCACGTCGAACGTGGCGTCCCGAACCGTGCTCATCGGGCCTCCCTGGCGCGCTGGATCCGCTCGTAGATGTGCCCGCGCAGTTCGCCGAAGCGCGGCAGCGACCGCGTGGTGAGCTGGTCGCGCTGGGCGGGCAGGTCGATCTTCAGATCTTCCATGATCACTGTCGGTGACGACGATAACACGATCACGCGTTGTCCCAGGTAGACGGCCTCGTCGATGTCATGCGTGACGAACAGTATGGTCACCCCGAGGTCCCGCCAGAGCGCCAGGATCAGGTCCTCCAGATCGGCCCTGGTCTGCGCGTCCACGGCGGCGAACGGCTCGTCCATCAGCAGCACCTGCGGCTCGTACGCCACCGCCCTGGCGATCGCGACCCGCTGCTGCATGCCGCCGGACAGCTGCCACGGGTGCGCGTCCGCGGCGTCCGTGAGGCCCACCGCCTCCAGAGATCCCTGGACCAGCTCCAGGCGGCGCGGTGTGGGTATCCGTTTCTCCTTCAGCGGCAGCTCGACGTTCTGGCGCACGGTCATCCAGGGGAACAGGCTCCGGGCGTACTCCTGGAAGACCACGGCCATGCGCGGCGGCGGCCCGGTGACCGGCACCCCGGCCACCCGCACCTGGCCGCCGGTGACCGGCAGCAGCCCGGCGACGGACCGTAGCAGCGTGGTCTTGCCGCAGCCGGAGGGCCCGACCACGCACACCAGCTGGCCCGCGCCGACGCTGAAGGTCAGCGAGCGGATCGCCTCGACGCTGCGGTTCGGGCTCTCGTAGACCTTGCGCAGCTCCGCAATCTCAAGCACGGGCGGCTCCAGCGCCGTAGTACCAGGAAAGGACCCGCCGCTCCACGAAGCGGAAGAGCAGCGACAGCGTCAGCCCGATCAGCCCGAGCAGCAGGATGCCGCTCCACATCTCGGCGATCTGGAACTGCCGCTGGAACAGCACGATCGTGAACCCGAGCCCGCTGGAGCTGGCGAACATCTCGCTGATGACCATGAGGATGATCCCGATGGACAGCGCCTGCCGCAGCCCGGCCATGATCTGCGGGCTGGCCCCGCGCAGCACGAAGCGGCGCAGCCGGGTGGCGCCGTGCACGCCGTACATCCGGCAGGTGTCGGCGAGCACCTCGTCCAGCGCCCGTACGCCTTCCACGGTGTTGAGCAGGATCGGCCAGACGCAGCCCGAGACGATGACCAGCACCTTCATCGGCGTGTCGATCCCGGCCAGCAGCATGAGCAGCGGCACGAGCACGGGCGGCGGGATCGCCCGGAAGAACTCCAGCACCGGCTCCAGCGTCGCGCGCAGCCGCGGCGACAGCCCGATCGGCACCCCGAGCCCCACACCCAGCACGGTCGCGAGCGCGTACCCGGCGAGCAACCGCCCGATGCTGGGCAGCACGTCGTCGAACACCCGCGCCGAGAACCAGGTCTGCCCGAACGCCCGCGCCACCCGTAGGGGATCCGGCAGGTAGAACGACCCCCCGCTGACCAGCCACCAGCCCAGCACCAGCAACACGGGCAACCCGAACAACCTGGCCACCTTCACGGGCCGGCCTCCGATCGCACGGCGGGATGCCACGACAGCACCCGGCGCTCCAGGAGCCGCACCGCGGCGTTGACCCCGATCCCGACGAGCCCGGCGAGCACGATGAGCGCGTACACCGTGGGCACGGCCCCGCTGTTCTGCGCGACCTGGATCTCCGCCCCGAGCCCCGGACTGCCGATCACCAGCTCCGCCGTGACCGCCAGGATGAACGCCACCGCCGCCGCCAGCCGCAACCCGGTCATGACGTACGGCAGCGCGGTCGGCCAGACCAGATGCCGGACCCGCGACCAGGACGACAGCCCGTAGGACCGGGCGGTGTCGTCGGCGACCGAGTCGACCGCCGCCACGCCGTACAGGACCTGGATGAGCACCTGCCAGAACGAGGCGTAGACCACCAGCAGCAGCGTCGAGCCGAGCGAGGGACCATAGAGCAGCGTGGCCAGCGGGACCAGCGCCACCGAGGGGATCGGCCGCAGGAACTCGACCGTGGAGCGGGTCGCGGCCCGCAGCCCGGGGACGATCCCGATGACCACCCCGGCCACCACCGCCAGGCAGAACGCGATCGTGAGGCCGAGCGCCCAGCCGAGCACGGTCTCGCCCAGCGCGAACCACAGCTCGGCCGTGACCAGCTGGCCGCCCAGCGTGCCGAGGATGCGCGAGGCGGGCGGCAAGAACCGCTCGTCCACCAGCCCGAGCCGGGGCACCGCCTCAAGCAGCACCAGCAGGCCGCCAAGCCCCGCGAGCCCGTACAGAAGCCGCCTCACCGCACCAGCGCCGAGACGTCGACCTTGTCCTTGAGGATGCCGTCGGCCAGCGCGAGGTCGGCGATGGTCTGCACGGACGCCTTGTTCACCTCGGCGGGCCACTTGGGCAGGTAGATCTTCGCGATCACCTCAGGGGAGATCTTGGTGTAGGTCTTGAGCACGTCCCTGACCTCGTCGGGGTGGCTGTCGGCGTACTCCAGCGACTTGCGGATGGCCGCGGTGAACCGCTTGGTCAGGTCCGCGTCGGTCTTGCCGGTGGTGAAGTACATCGCCACGGTCAGGTCGGGGGCGGCGTCGGCGAAGTTCCAGGCCACGGCGCGGGCGCCCTGGCTCAGCGCCTGGCTGACGAAGGGCTCGACCACCCAGATGGCGTCCACACGGCCGGCCTGCAGCGCGGCGGGCGCGTCGGGGAAGGCCAGCTCGACGAACTGGATGCCCGACGGGTCGCCACCGGCCTTGCGTACTGAGGCCCGTACGGTCGTGTCGCCGATGTTCTTGAGCTGGTTGACCGAGATCTTCTTGCCCGCCAGCTCCTTGGCCGACCTGATCGGGCTGTCGTTCTTCACCAGCACCGCGCTGAAGTCCTTGCCCTGCTGACCGGTCGAGGAGACGCCGTTGGCGATCACCCGCACGTCGAGCCCCTGCTGCTTGGCGGTCAGCAGCGAGGTGGTGTTGGCGAAGGCGAACTGGAACTGCCCGCTGACCGCGCCGGAGATCGCGGCGGCGCCGCCCTGGACGGGAGTGATCGTCAGGTCGATGTTCTGCTCGTCGAAGAAGCCCTTGGCCTTGCCCAGGTGGATGGGCGCGGTGTCGACGATCGCGATCACGCCGGCGGTGACCTTCGTCTTGCCCTGGTTCGTCGTCGCCGGCTGAGAGGAGCCGCCGCACGCGGCTGTGAGGAGGAGGACGGCTAAGGCCACGAGAGTGCGAGACACGTTGTCTCCAGTTGTTCGCTATGCGCACAGATATTCTCTGAACGAACACCCCGTATCGTGGAAGCTACGCCTTTGATGACCTATGTTCAAGGATCGTCATGGTTGATCACGTACAGTCGCTGGCCCGCGGTCTCGCGGTGATCCGCGCGTTCAGCGCCACGGCGCCCGAGCTGACGCTGAGCGAGGTCGCCCGCGCGACGGACCTCAGCAGGGCCGCGGCCAGGCGGTTCCTGCTCACGCTCGCCGACCTCGGGTACGTGCGCTCGGACGGGCGGCTGTTCTCGCTCACGCCCAGGGTCCTGGAGCTCGGCTACGCCTACCTGTCCAGCCTCTCGCTGCCCGAGGTGGCCGATCCGCACCTCGAACGGCTGGCCGCCGAGGTGCACGAGTCGGCCTCGGTCGCCGTGCTCGACGGCGCGGACGTCGTGTACGTGGCGCGGGTGGCCACCGCGAGGATCATGCGAGTCACGATCAACATCGGCACCCGGTTCCCCGCGTACTGCACGTCCATGGGCCGGGTGCTGCTGGCGGCGCTCTCTCCGGAGCGGCTCGACGCCTACCTCGGCTCGGCCGAGCTGCGCGGGCTCACCGCGCGGACGATCACCCAGCCGGCGGCGCTGCGGGCGGAGCTCGACCGGGTGCGCGCGCGGGGGTGGGCGATGGTCGACCAGGAGCTGGAGGAGGGGCTGCGGTCCATCGCCGTGCCGATCCGCGACCGTTCCGGGCGGGCGGTAGCGGCGGTGAACGTCTCGACCCACGCGAGCCGTACGACGTCGCAGCAGGTCAGGCGGGACCTGCTGCCGCCGCTGCTGGCGACGGCCGCCCGGATCGAAGCGGACCTGGCGGGCGTAGCGCGGAGCACCGTGGACTGATCAGCGGCGACGGTAGCGGTCCGTGGCCTCCTTCGTGGCGCGGATCGCGGCGTCGGCCGTGTCGTACGTGCGCTGGGCCAGCCCGACGAAGATGCAGTCGACGATCAGGAGCTGGCTGATCCGGCTGGCCAGCGCCCCCGGCCGGAAGGCGGTCTCCCGCCCCGCCGACACCAGCGTGTAGTCGGCCAGCCCGGCCAGCGACGACCGCGGATTGTTGGTGATCGCGACCAGCAGCGCCCCCGCCTCCGCGGCCGTGCGGGCCGGGTCCAGCACGTCCGGCGTCTCGCCGCTGCAACTGATCGCCACCACCACGTCGCCGTCCCGGAGCAGGGCCGCGCTGGTCAGCGCCATGTGGGCGTCGCTGAACGGATGGCTGGACAGCCCGATCCGCAGCAGCTTCTGCGACATGTCGGTCGCCACCAGCCCGGACGCCGCCACGCCGTACACGTCCACCCGCCGGGCCGCGGCGATGGCCGTGACGATCTCCCCGAGCGGTTCGGGGTCGAGCTGCGCCGCCGTGTCGGCCAGCGCCTCGGACTCGGCCCGCGCCACCTTGGCGATGACGTCGGTGAGCGGGTCGTCGGGGCCGAGGTCGCCGGGCACCAACCGTTCGGGCTGCTTGGCCACGGCGGCGGCCAGGGCGAAGCGCATTTGCGAGTAACCGGTGAAGCCGAGCGCCCTGGCGGTGCGTACGATCGTCGCCTCGCTCGTCCCGGACACCGCGCTGAACTCGGTGATCGTGCTCCGGACCACCACGCCGGGGTCGGCGAGGATGATGCGCGCGATCGCCTGCGCGGCCGGGGTCAGCGACGGGAACACCGCACGGACGGCGGAGACCGGGTTCGACGGCTCGTTCATGCGCCCGTCCGTCCCATCGAGCGGCGCCCCGGTCACCGGGTCAGCCATTCGGCGGCCGCCTGTGCCGAGACGCGGGAGATACCGTGCGTGACCAGGTGCGCGGCTCCGGCGGGCGCCGCGGGGATGCCGGTGTCCACGACGATCACCTCGGGCCGCACCTGTACGGCCCGCGCCACCGTCTCCCGCACCCAGGAATGCCGGGCGGCGTCGTGCACCACGAGGACGACCGGCCGATCGTCGAACGGCGGCAGCTCGCCCTCGGGTTCCATCTGGACCCGCTCGGTGCCCGGCAGCAGCGCGCCGAGAGCCGCCGTGATGCCGGTCGGCGTCGAGGGGTCCACGGCCTTGTTGAGGCGCGTGTTGACCTCCACGACCAGCGGCGCCCGGGTCAGCGAGGCCGTTCCCGTGGTGGTCAGCGCGGCTCTGGCGGCGTCCAGGCCGACGCCCCTGTCGACGTCGGCGCGGGCCTTCTCGCGCAGGGCCGACTGCCGGTCGTACCAGCCGGACAGGGCGAGCACCCGGGCGGCGGCCTCGGCCAGGCGCTCCTCGGAGAGCACACCCGCCCGGACGGCGGCCACGATGGCGTCGCGGATCTCGTACAGGCTCCGCTCGGTCGACAGGCCCACGCAGATGGCGTCGACGCCCGCGCCGAGCGCGCGGACCGCGATCTCGCCGGGGGTGAACATCGCGGCCACCGCCCGCATCTCGATCGCGTCGGTGACCAGCATCCCGTCGAAACCGAGCTCGCCCCTGAGGAGCTCGGTCATGACGGTACGGCTGAGCGTCGCGGGCATCGACGGATCGAGGGCGGGGACGAGCAGGTGGCCCGACATGATCGAGCGCACCCCGGCCCCGATCGCGGCCCTGAACGGCGGCAGGTCGCGCTCGGCCAGCAGCTCACGCGAGGCGTGCACGGTCGGCAGCGCCAGGTGCGAGTCCGTTACCGTGTCACCGTGACCGGGGAAGTGCTTGGCGCAGGCGGCGACCCCGGCTCCCTGCACTCCGTTGACGTAGGCCACGGTGTGGCGGGAGACCAGGCCGGCGGTCGGGCCGAACGAGCGGACGCCGATCACCGGGTTGGCCGGGTTGGCGTTGACGTCGGCCGAAGGCGCGTAGTTGAGCGTGATGTCGGCTTCGGCGAGCATCCGGCCGATCTGGCGGCCCACCCGCTCGGTCAGGGCCACGTCGTCCACCACGCCGAGCGCCCGGTTGCCCGGGAAGGAACTGCCGGAGGTGACCTCCAGGCGGGTGACCGCCCCGCCTTCCTCGTCGATCGCCACGACGGCGCCCGGGTTCTCGGCGCGAAAGCGCTGGACGAGCTGCTCCCCGGGCTCGTTGCGGGCGAACAGCACCAGGCCGCCGAGTCCTTCGCCGAGCGCCCTGAGCAACCAGTCGGGCGCGGACGCGCCTTCGTAGCCTGGCTGGAGCACTGTCATCGCTAGTCGGTACAGGTCAGGGGACATGTCGGCATTTTCCTTCACGATTATTGAATTGAAGGTAATTTTCTGTCATCGTCGCCCTCGACACAACCACTTCCGAGAGGCCATCCCCCACATGCCCAGCAGAAGGACGTTACTGAAGGGCCTCGCCCTCGCCGCTGCCGCCTCTGTCGTACCGCTCCCCGCCTTCGCCGCCGACTATGTGCCGCCGTTGCGCCAGATGCGCGGCATGTGGATCGCCTCCGTGGTCAACATCAACTGGCCCTCCAAGACCGGGCTGACCGTCGAGCAGCAGAAGGCCGAATACCTCGCCTGGCTGGACCTGGCGGTGCAGCGGAAGCTGAACTCCGTCTTCGTGCAGATCAGGCCGACCGCCGACGCGTTCTGGCCGTCGCCGTTCGAACCGTGGTCGCAGTGGCTGACCGGCACCCAGGGGCAGGACCCCGGCTACGACCCGCTGGGCTTCATCGTCGAGGAGACGCACAAGCGCGGGCTGGCCTTCCACGCCTGGTTCAACCCGTACCGGGTCTCGATGCAGGCCGACCCGGCCAAGCTGCACCCCGACCACCCGGGCCGCAAGCACCCCGACTGGATCCTGCCGTTCGGCGGCAAGCTCTACTACAACCCCGGCATGCCCGAGGTCCGTAAGTTCTGCCAGGACGCGATCATGGACGCGGTCACCCGGTACGACATCGACGGCCTGCACTTCGACGACTATTTCTACCCGACGAACACCACCGCCTTCGACGACAGCGCCACGTTCGCCCAGTACGGCGCGGGCTTCCCCGACCTGGCCACCTGGCGGCGCAACAACGTCGACCTCATGGTCTCGGAGATGCAGCAGCGGGTGCGCCAGGCCAAGCCGGACATCGCGTGGGGCATCAGCCCGTCGGGCATCTGGCGCAACAAGGCCAGCGACCCGCTCGGCTCCGACACCGCCGGCGGCCAGTCCTACGACAGCCTGCACGCCGACACCAGGGGCTGGGTGAAGAAGGGCTGGCTCGACTACATCGCGCCCCAGCTCTACTGGTACATCGGGCAGCCGCCGGCCGACTACGCCAAGCTCGTCCCGTGGTGGTCCGACGTGGCGAACGGCACCGGCACGCTGCTCTGGATCGGCCAGGCGGCCTACAAGGCGGGCGACCCCGCCCAGACCGTGCCCCAGTGGCAGGACCCGGCCGAGCTGTCCAAGCACCTCACCCTCAACCGGGACAATCCACCGGTCAGCGGCGACATCTGGTACAACGCCAACGACCTGCGGGCCGACCGGATCGGCTCGATCAGCACGGCCGTGGCCGACCACTACACCCGGCCCGCGCTGGCCCCGGTGCTGACCAGGCTGGCGGGCGGCGAGGCGCCGCACCGGCCGGTGCTGGCGTACGCGCTGCGCAAGCATGATGGGGTGGAGGTACGCGCGGTCGCGACGGATCGGCACGAGCCCTTCCAGTTCGCCATCTTCCGGTTCCCCGGCAAGGCCGGGGCCGGTGCGTTCGCCGACGCCCGCAACCTGGTCGCGGTGGTTCCGGGTGACCGGCAGGTGCGCTGGGTGGACCCGGAGGGCAAGCGCGGGGATCACTACTACGTGGTCGCCGTCGACCGGGCCAACCGGACCAGCAAGCCGAGCAACGGCTTCCGCGTCCTTTAAGTTCACAAGGAGCACGATGCGGGTTCTCGGCCTCATCTCAGGCACGTCCCACGACGGGATAGACAGCGCGGTCGTGGACTGGTCGCTGGACGGCGGCGTGCTGACCGGCACGCTCGTCCACACCGGCGAGCGGCCGTACGAGCCTGGCCTGAGAGCCCGCATCGTGGCCGCGCTGCCGCCCAGCCGGATCGACCTGGGCGAGGTCTGCGCCCTGGACACGCTCATCGGCCAGGCGTTCGCCGAAGCGGCGGCGCAGGGGCCGCCGGCCGACCTGATCTGCTCCCACGGGCAGACGCTCTTCCACTGGGTGGCGGGGGGCCGGGTGCTCGGCACCCTGCAACTGGGCCAGCCCGCCTGGATCGCCGAGCGCACCGGGCTGCCCGTGGTGTCGGACGTGCGGGCGCGCGACGTGGCCGCCGGTGGGCAGGGGGCGCCACTCGTCTCCTACCTCGACCTGCTGCTCATGGCCGGGCTACCGGGGCGTACCGGGGCGCTGAACCTGGGCGGGATCGCCAACCTGACCGTGCGGGAGCCGGCCATCGCCTACGACACCGGGCCCGCGTGCGCGCTCATCGACGCCGCCGCCCCGCCGTACGACGAGGACGGGGCGCTCGGCGCGGCCGGGAAGGTCGACGCGGCGCTGCTGGCGGAGCTGCTCGCCGAGCCGTACTACGCGAAGGAGCCGCCGAAGTCCACGGGCAAGGAGCTCTTCACTCCTGGGTACGTCAAAGCGGACCTGCCGCAGGCCGACCTCGTCGCCACACTAACCGCGCTCACCGCGGAGACCGTGGCGGCCGAGATCCGCGGGCACGGACTCGACACCGTGATCGTCTCCGGCGGCGGTGTGCGCAATCCCACTCTCATGGGCATGCTGCGCGCGCGGGTGCCGCGGACGCGGCTCGTGACCAGCGACGAACTCGGTGTGCCCGCCGACGCGAAGGAGGCGATCGCCTTCTCACTGTTCGGCTGGCTCACCGCGCACGGCCTGCCATCGACCGTGCCCAGTTGCACGGGCGCCACGGGGGCGCGCGTCCTGGGCACGGTGACGCCGGGCTCCGGTCCACTCGCACTGCCGGAGCCCCTCGCCGTGGCACCGGTCGCGATCCGTTTCCGCTGAAGTCCGCCGCAGTCTATGAGGCCCTGCGTCCGGCGGCCGTCGGCTGTTGCTGCTCGGCCGACGTCCCCGACCGCTGTGGTGGCACCACGGGGGTCGGGCGCACCAAGCCCAGCGCGACGACCTCGTTGGCCAGCCGTGTGCGCCGGTTGGTGCCCTCAGGAATGCGGAACTTCTGGTACAGCCGCAGCAGGTGTTGCTTGACCGCGGCTTCGGTCACGACCAGGTCGTCGGCGATCTCGCGTGCGGTCGCCGGGGCGACGAACGCCTCATCCGAGAGCGCCGGTCTGCAGAGCGAGGTCAGCACATCGACCTCGCGCCTCGTCAGCTCCGGCGCAGCGGCCCTGCGCAGTTCGACCTCGGGGGCGAAGTCCTCTCGGGGGACTCCGCCGATGCGACCGCGCGCCGCTCCGAAGGAGACGACGTCGCCGTCGTCAAGCACCCTCCGGGCGATCGGCCTGCCGTTCACCCGCGTGCCGTTGCGGGACAGGCCCAGATCAACGACGTACAGGTAGGGTCCTCGCCTGACGAACTCGGCATGGAGTCGAGACACACTCGGGTCGGTCAGCCGGATGTCTGCGCCCCGGCCCCTCCCTACCGTTGTGATCTCGGGGCGCAACGGGACCACCTCGCCGGTGTCCTCGATGCGTATGAACGGCCCCTCCACGGCAGTTCCTCCCCAGGTAGCCCGCCGTAACTATTACTACAGCTCCGGCTTACCCAAACGAGGGGATGCGGAATCGCCTTTGCCATAAGGAGAATCCAGCATGAAATTGGTCTGGACCTTCGCGGCCGGTTTTGCCTGCTCACAGGTAGACTTCGGGCGGAGATATGCGGAGGAAACACTCATGGCGGACAAGCCCACGAAAGGCCTGGCCGATGTCGTAGCCGCGTCCACAGCGCTCAGCGACATTGACGGGAAGGCCGGTCGCCTGTTCTATCGCGGATACGACATCCACGATCTGGCCGGCCGCGCGACGTTCGAAGAGACGGCCCACCTGCTGCAGTGCGGCAAGCTCCCCAACCGGGAGGAGCTGGAGAGGTACGGCCAGGAGCTGGTCCGGGGACGCGAGCTCGGCGCGCTGGTCTCCGCGAACATCCCGGAGATCGCCGAGAAACAGAAACCGATGGAGGCCCTGCGTAGCCTGGTCTCACTCTCCGGTGCGGACGACCCGGACAAGGACTCCATCGCTCCCGACGCGAATCACCGCAAGGCCGCCCGCCTGACCGCGCAGCAGCCCCTGCTGGTCGCCCGCTACCACGCCGCCCGCAACGGCGCCGAGGTCCCGGAGCCCGACCCGGCGCTGAGCATCGCGGCGAACTTCCTGCTGCAGGTCACCGGGCGCACCCCCGCGCAGCGTGAGGTCGAGATCTTCGACACCTGCCTGGTGCTGCACGCCGACCACACCATGAACGCCTCGACGTTCGCCGCCCGCGTCTGCGCCGCGACTCTGTCGGACATGCACTCGGCCATCGTCGCCGCCATCGGCACGCTCAAGGGCCCTCTGCACGGCGGCGCGAACGAGCAGGTCATGAAGACCCTCGAATCGATCTCGCCCACCGGGGTGGCGCAGGCCGTCCGCGAGAAGCTGGCCGCCGGCGAGAAGATCATGGGCTTCGGCCACCGCGTCTACAAGACCGAGGACCCGCGGGCCACGCATCTGCGCAGGATGTCGCAGGAACTCGCCGAATCATCCGGCGACGACACCTATTATCGGATGTCCAAGGAGATGGAGGAGGTCGTCTTCGAGATGAAGGGCCTCTATCCCAATGTCGACTTCTACGCGGCATCGGTCTATCACTATCTCGGCATTCCGACAGACCTATTCACACCGGTCTTCTCGATCAGCCGCATGTCCGGCTGGACCGCGCACGTCATCGAGCAGCACGCCGACAACCGACTGATCCGCCCCGACAGTGAGTACATCGGTGAGCGTGATCAGAAGTGGAAGCCGATCGAGGAGCGTTGACGATTTCCAGGGAGAGTTGGGGGCCGTACCCGCTGATTCTGGCGGGTGCGGTCGTCGGCGTTGTCCTGATCTTCCTCGTGGACCCGCGGTGGGGCGGGTTCGCGCTGGGCGCCGCCATCATGGTGGCCGCCGCGCTCCGTTTCGCCGGGTACGGCGGGCTCGCCGTACGCAGCAAGAGGACCGACGTCATCACGCTTGGGGCGTTCGGATTCGTGCTCGTCCTTACCTCGCTGATCTTGGCGAACGACGAGCTCAAGGGGATCATCATGTCCCTTTTGGCCCGGTGACCGGGCAGTCCGATAGCCTCAATGTATCGATTCATTGAAGGGGAACCATTCGCATGCCCAAGATCAAGGTGGAGGGTCCGGTCGTCGAGCTTGACGGCGACGAGATGACCCGGATCATCTGGCAGTTCATCAAGGACCAGTTGATCCTTCCCTACCTCGACGTCGACCTGAAGTACTACGACCTCGGCGTCGAGCACCGCGACGCCACGGACGACCAGGTCACGATCGACGCCGCCAACGCCATCAAGAAGTACGGCGTGGGCGTCAAATGCGCCACCATCACCCCGGACGAGGCGCGTGTCGAGGAGTTCGGCCTGAAGAAGATGTGGCGGTCTCCCAACGGGACCATCCGCAACATCCTCGGCGGCGTCATCTTCCGCGAGCCCATCATCATGTCGAACGTGCCGCGGCTCGTCCCGGGCTGGACCAAGCCGATCGTCGTCGGCCGTCACGCCTTCGGCGACCAGTACCGGGCCACCGACCTGAAGATCCCCGGCGAGGGCAAGCTGACCCTCACCTTCACCCCGAAGGACGGCTCCGAGCCGGTCGAGCTCGAGGTCTACGACTTCCCGAGCAGCGGTGTCGCCCTGGCGATGTACAACCTGGACGACTCGATCCGCGACTTCGCCCGCGCCTCGATGCGTTACGGCCTCGCCCGTAACTACCCGGTCTACCTCTCGACCAAGAACACGATCCTCAAGGCGTACGACGGCCGCTTCAAGGACATCTTCGCCGAGGTCTTCGAGACCGAGTTCAAGGCCGACTTCGACAAGGCCGGCCTCACCTACGAGCACCGCCTGATCGACGACATGGTCGCCGCGGCGATGAAGTGGGAGGGCGGTTACGTCTGGGCCGCCAAGAACTACGACGGCGACGTCCAGTCCGACACCGTCGCGCAGGGCTTCGGCTCGCTCGGCCTGATGACCTCGGTCCTGATGACCCCCGACGGCCAGACCGTCGAGGCCGAGGCCGCTCACGGCACGGTGACGCGTCACTACCGCGAGCACCAGAAGGGCAACCCCACCTCCACCAACCCGATCGCCTCGATCTTCGCGTGGACCCGTGGCCTCGCCCACCGCGGCAAGCTGGACAACACCCCGGCCGTGACCGCGTTCGCGGACACGCTGGAGCAGGTCTGCATCGAGACCGTCGAGAGCGGCCTGATGACCAAGGACCTGGCGCTGCTGGTCGGCGGCGACGCCAAGTGGCTCACCACCCAGGACTTCCTGGCGGCACTGGACGAGAACCTCAAGAAGAAGATGGCCTGATTGTCGAACACGGCCTCTACCTGTGGCTACGCTGCCAGGTAGAGGCCGTTTCCGTGTCCTGGGCCGTCAAGCCTGTGGACCGGATGCGAACACGGCGGATGGTTGCCGCGTCGCCTCCAGGAGAGTGAAAGCCGGTGTCCACGAGGGCCGGGCACCGTATGCTGAGATCTACCAGCCTGCAGCGCCCCGGAGGAGGTCCTCATGAGCACACCCGACGCGGACCACCCCGCCTACACGCCGATCAGGCCTCGCTTGTCGGTCGAGGAACTGCTCGCGGCCAAGAACACCCAGCCGATCCGCTCCGTGGATGACCTCGCCGCCGACACTTTCGAGTCGGACGAGGAACTGGAAGAGTTCCTGGCCTTCACCTACGCCGAGCGCCATCGAGACGTAGCCTGAACCGACGCCGTGCAACCCGTCATCTTCGACACCGACGTCGCCTCGCTGATCCACAAGCGCAAACTCGCCGGCCCGCTGGCGACCCGCCTGATCGGCCGCAAGCCGCTGATCACTTTTGTGACCTTCAGCGAGCTGACCAAGTGGGCTGAAATCCGCCGCTGGGGCACCCGCAGCCGCCAGGAGCTGGCCGACTGGCTCTCCGGCATTCCGGTCCTGCCCGGTGACGAGCCGGTGGCGGCGATGTGGGGCCGACTGTCGGCCGCCGGCATCCAGCGTGGACGCCCCCGCCCGATCAACGACATGTGGATCGCCGCCTGCTGCCTCACCTACGACCTGCCGCTGGCCACGCTGAACCTCAAGGACTACGAGGACTTCAAGACCCACCACGGTCTGCGCATCCTCGGCACCGACTAGCCCCGCGAGCGCGAGGCCTGGTCTACGTCGTGCTGGATCCCGACGTCATGTGAAGCATTCTCGTCGAAGGCGCCGCCCTCGGTCAGCCCTTTCCGTGTTCTCCAGAACATCTCTTGGTCGTTACAGAACGTGGTCGAGACGATTCAATGGGTAAGAGTCCCTGGTAACAGTCACAGGCGTCCCAGGGAGTTCGGATGCGATTGCGTCTTTTGAGTGGGGTGGGGCTGATCGCGGTCACGGCGGTCGTGTGCGGCTGCGGTTCGGAGCCGGCCAAGAAGCCAGTGACCACCAAGGCCGACATGGCGGCGAAGCTGCAGCAGGTCAAGGCGGCCAAGATGGCGGCCGCCGCCAAGGTGAAGGCCAACGAGCTGGGACAGATTCCGGTGCTGATGTTCCACCGGGTGATCAAGAACCCCGGGACCACCGACGACCGGACTCCCGAGCAGTTCAGGGGCGATCTTGAGCGGCTGGTCAAGGACGGGTACGTACCGATCACCGCCGCCGAGTTCGTCACCGGGAAGATCGACATCCCGGCGGGCAAGCACGCCGTCGTGCTGACCTTCGACGACTCCTCGCCGTCGCAGCTCACGCTGGACGAGATGGGCAACCTGGCGCCGGACACCGCCATCGGCATCCTGCGTGACGTGGCGGCGAAGAATCCCGGTTTCCGGCCGGTGGCCACGATGTACGTCACCCGCGACATGTTCGGCAAGACCGAGCACGACGAGCAGGCGCAGATGCTGCTGTGGCTCAAGGACAACGGGTTCGACATCGGCAACCACACGCGCGACCACATCAACCTGCACTCCCGGTCGGAGAAGGAGGTCGAGGAGCAGATCGCCACCATCCAGACGATGATCACCTCCTTGGGCGCCGCCAAGCCGGTGACCCTGGCCCTGCCGTACGGGAACCAGCCGCACAACAAGAAGTGGGCCATGCACGGCAAGCTCGGCGATGTGGCCTACGATCACAGCGGCGTCTTCCTGGCCGGTTACACGCCCGCGCCCGCGCCGTTCAGCAAGTCCTTCGACCCGCTGGGCATCCCACGCATCAGGGCCATGGACAAGAAGGGCGACTGCACGCAGTTCTGCTCCGTGGCCTGGCTCGACTGGCTGAAGAGCAACCCGGACATGCGCTACACCTCGGACGGCGACCCGGCGACCGTGGCCTTCCCCAAGTTCAAGACGCCGTTCCTGCGGTCGTCCTTCAAGACGTGGGCTCTCGCGTACTGAACGTGATGCCTGCCCGGCGCAGGCGGTCGATCAGCGGGCGGCCCATCGCGGACGCGGTGGTGACCTGGCCCGCGATCTCCGGCACGTCGTCGAAGGCCAGGCAGAGCGCCGACTCGCCGAGCATCTTTGCCGTCTCGTCGTAGCCGGGGTCGCCGCCCGCGACCTCGGTGACGACCCGCCGGCCGCCGCCCTCGCCGAGGAAGGTGATCTTGAACCAGTTGCGGGCCCGCTGCTCGGGGGTGGGCCCGTCGCCCGGCTTGACGCGGCTCGCCATCCAGTCGCGTACCGGGGGGATCTGTGCGAGAGCGGCCATGGTCCCCGCTCCCGCCGCCACCGCGAGAGCGGTGGGCAGGCCCTTGACGGCGTAGTACTGGCGGTAGGTGAAGTCGGGCCCATAGCGGTCAAGGAGGCGGGCCGAGCGGCCGACGATCTGCGGGTCCAGGCTCGGCATCGGCAGGGCCCAGCCGCCGACGTAACGCAGCCCGCCGGGCAGGGAGCTGACCCGGCGGCCAGGTGGTGGCGGCTCGGCCGCGCGCCGCCGCGCCGCCGCGTCGAGGAGCTGCAGGGGGCGCGAGATGATCGTCATCGCGGAGGCCCGCGTGCCTCCGGACGCCCGCATCTCACTCCTGAGGAACCCGCTGACCTTGAGCGGCACGTGCTCCGGCAACTGGCCGACCGTGAACAGCACGCCCAGGTCGTAGGGGATCGAGTCGAAGCCGCACGCGTGCACGAGCTTGGCGCCCGTCGTGGAGGCCCGCCGGTGGTGGCGGACGTACATCCGGTCCACGAACTCGGCCTCGCCCGTCAGGTCCAGATAGTGCGTGCCGGCCTCGGCGCAGGCGGCCACGAGCGGCTCTCCGTAACGGAGGTAGGGGCCGACGGTCGTGACGACGACGCGCGCCTCGCGGGCGATCGCGGCCAGTGAGGCGGGGTCGGTGGCGTCGGCGACCAGGATCGGAGCGTCGATGCCGAGCCGCTCCAGCTTGGCCCGGTCCCGCCCGGCCAGCGCCCAGCGGACCTCGGGTCCGGCCGTTCTGGCGAGGTAGGACGCGGTGAGCGCCCCGGTGAATCCGCTCGCGCCGAACAGCACGATGTCGTACGAACGGGACATATTCCCGAGCCTCCCGGTGTTTCACATCACTTTGCCCGATACTGTGCTTATTCGGCGTTTCTCCCAACGATGGTGATGCCGGGTGGCCATACTGCTCCTGGCGACAAACCGTGACGTCACGAACGGTTAACGGTTCCCTGAGAGCTTACTGAGCGTCGTAAAGTTTGCGTCGTTAGGCTTTGTTTGAACGTGGGGAAGATGAATGCCGCAGATCTCGCCGCTGGTCGCCGGCGACCCCGGCCAGCTGGGGTCGTTCCGGCTGGTCGGCCGGGTTGGGGAGGGCGGCCAGGGCATCGTCTACCTGGGCGTCACCGATGAGGGTGAGCAGGCTGCGATCAAGCTGCTGCATGTCAAGTTCAGCGGGGACACGATCGCCAGGTCGCGGTTCGCCAGGGAGCTGAAGGCGGCGCAGCGGGTGGCGTCCTTCTGCACGGCCCGGGTGATCGAGGCCGACCTCGACGGCGACACGCCGTACATCGCCAGCGAGTACATCGACGGGCGCGCGCTCAGGGACATCGTCGACGACGACGGCCCGCTGCGGGGGACGGCGCTCGACCGGCTGGCGATCGGGACGGCGACCGCGCTGACCGCGATCCACCACGCCTCGATCGTGCACCGCGACTTCAAGCCCGACAACGTGCTGATCGCCGCCGACGGGCCGCGTGTGGTGGACTTCGGCATCGCCAGGATCATCGATTCCAGCGGCACCATCACCAGCCGGGCCATCGGGACGCCCGCCTACATGGCGCCCGAGCAGATCGCCGGCGACGATGTCGGGCCTTATACCGACGTGTTCGCCTGGGGGGCGGTGATCGCGTTCGCGGCCACCGGGGAGACCGTGTTCGAGGGCAACTCGATCGCGGTGGTGCTCAACCGGATCCTGAACCACGAGGTCGATGTCTCCATGCTGCCCGAGCCGCTGCGCGGAGTGGTGCGGTCGGCCCTGTCCAAGTCACCCGACGACCGGCCCTCGGCCGACCAGATCCTGCTGCGGCTGCTCGGCCAGCCCGAGACCGTCGGGGCCTCCACGGCCCTGCTGACCCGGGGTGTGCAGGTGGCCAGCGACGACACCACCCCGTTCATCAGGGTGCCGACGGGCAGCATAGGCACGGGCTCGCTGGCGAAAGCGCAGCTCATGCATCCGCCGGAGCAGTCTTCGGTGACCGGTGGCGAGCCGATCCCGTGGGCGACCGGCTCCACGCCGCCGCCCCGCGTTCAGGACACGGATCTGCCCATGCCCGCCCGGGACACCGGCCTGCCCGCGCCCGCCCAGGACACAGGGCCGCGCCGCCGCCGCGCCTGGTGGTTCGCGCTGGTCGCGGCGGTCCTGCTGATCGGCGCGACGGCGGTCGTGGCGGTGCGGAACGACTGGGCGCAGCTCATGTTCGGCAAGGGCACCTCGCCCGCCCCCGTCCCGCCCAACTCCTTCACCTCGGTGGTCGACAAGGTGGCGCAGACCAAGAAGATCGTGATCGGTGTGAAGGGCGATCTCCCCGGCGTCTCCCTGGAACGCGACGGGGACTTCGAGGGCTTCGACATCGAGCTGGCCAAGCGCATCGCGCAGGAGCTCGGCGCCAAGCAGACCAAGTTCGTCAGGATCCCCAGGGCGGAGAGGGAGAAGGCGCTGGCCGACGGCACCGTGGACCTCGTGATCGCCACCTACTCCATCGACAAGAGCGACGTCGAGTTCGCCGGCCCGTACTACGTGGCCCACCACGATCTCCTGGTCAGCGACGGCGACGCGATCGACTCGATCGACGACCTCCAGGGCAAGAAGATCTGCGCTCCCGACAGCCCGTCCGTCGGGAGTGTCCAGGCCAAGGTGAAGGTCCAGCTCGTCCCGGCGACCAACTACGCGCAGTGCATGGACAAGCTCAGGAGCGGCGAGGTCGACGCGGTGCCGGGCGAGGACCTCATCCTGGCCGGGTTCGCCAGCCGCGAGAACCAGCGCTTCAAGATCCTCGGCGCCAAGCTCAACGACGAGCGCTATGCCATCGGCATCAAGACCGGAGACACGAGGACCTGCAAGGCGGCCGAAGGCGTCATCACCGCCCTCTACAAGGGTGGCGTCGTCAAGAGCCTGCTGACCCAGTATTTCCGCAACGTGGACTTCACTCCCGAGCAGGACACGCCCTCGATGAACTCCTGCGGATGACGAACGGGTAGCATCCGAAAGTCAATGATTCATCCTCCGAGTTAGGGGAAGGCCATGGCCACGCCCGTCAAGGTGACCGTCACCGGAGCCGCCGGTCAGATCGGCTACGCACTGTTGTTCCGCATCGCGTCGGGGCAACTGCTTGGCTCGAACGTCCCGGTCAAGCTCAGTCTGCTGGAGATCCCGCAGGCGGTGAAGGCAGCCGAGGGCACCGCCATGGAGCTCGACGACTGCGCGTTCCCGCTGCTGTCCGGCATCGAGATCACCGACGACCCGAACATCGCGTTCGCGGGCGCCAACGTCGCACTGCTCGTCGGCGCCATGCCGCGTAAGGCCGGGATGGAGCGTGGCGACCTGCTCGGCGCCAACGGCGGCATCTTCGGCCCGCAGGGCAAGGCGATCAACGAGCACGCCGCCGACGACATCAAGGTCCTGGTCGTGGGCAACCCGGCCAACACCAACGCGCTCATCGCCCAGCAGAACGCGCCGGACGTCCCGGCCGACCGCTTCACCGCGATGACCCGCCTCGACCACAACCGCGCGCTGTCCCAGCTCGCCGCCAAGCTCCAGGTCCCGGTCACCGAGATCAAGAACATGACCATCTGGGGCAACCACTCCGCCACTCAATACCCGGACCTCTACCACGCCGAGGTCGGCGGCAAGATCGCGGCCGAGCAGGTGGAGTCCGAATGGCTGCGCGACACGTTCATCCCGACGGTGGCCAAGCGCGGCGCCGCCATCATCGAGGCCCGCGGCGCCTCGTCCGCCGCCTCCGCGGCCAACGCCGCGATCGACCACGTCTATGACTGGGTCAACGGCACCGAGTGGACCTCGGCCGCCGTCGTGTCGGACGGCTCCTATGGCGTGCCCGAGGGGCTCATCTCGTCGTTCCCGGTGCGGGCGGCCGGGGGCCGGTTCGAGATCATCCAGGGCCTGGAGATCGACGCGTTCTCCCGCGACCGCATCGACGCCAGCGTGCGCGAACTCACCGAGGAGCGCGACGCGGTGGCGTCGCTCGGCCTGATCTGATCTGTCCTGGTCTGTCCTGACAAGGCGCGCGTCCGTTTCCGGGCGCGCGTCTTTTGTCTGGGCGGCTTATGTACTATTTGCGGCTTATTTCCCTTTTGTGCGCCTAAGGGCACAGGGTGATACCCGTGGCCGGAGCCGGCGGCGAGGTGGCGAATAACACCCCTGCCGCCGCGGTGAGGCTGCCCAGTAGAACGAGGACGCCGAAGACTACCTTCGTGACCCTTGGTGAAAAGCTCCTCACATTTCGATATCACAGCACATATCTGGACTTCCTATACCGATTTCCCGGAAAGCGCCCCCCAAGCGTCAGAGACGATGTCCCGCAGGGAGGCGCGCTCGGCCTTCCAGCCCAGCTCGCGCCGGATCTTCTCGGACGACGCGACGAGCACGGCCGGATCGCCCGCCCGGCGTGGCCCGAGGACGGCGGGGATGTCGTGCCCGGTGACCTCGCGGCAGACCGAGATCACCTCCTGGACGGAGAAGCCGGCACCGCTGCCCAGGTTGTAGATCTTGTGCTCTCCCTGGGAGAGCGCCTCCAGCGCCAGCAGGTGGGCGACCGCCAGGTCGGCCACATGGACGTAGTCGCGCACGCAGGTGCCGTCGTCCGTCGGGTAGTCGGTGCCGAACACGCTGACCGACTCACGCTCGCCGGTGGCCACCTTGAGCACGTTCGGGATGAGGTGGGTCTCGATGGCGTGCCGCTCGCGATAGCGGCCGTACGCGCCGGCCACGTTGAAATACCGCAGGCTCACCGCTCCGAGGCCGTACAGGCCCGCGTAGGCGGTCAGGGCGGTGTCCACGGCCAGCTTCGAGGCGCCGTACGGGTTGGTGGGCCGCGTCGGGTCGGTCTCCAGGATGGGGGAGCGCTCGGGCTCTCCGTACGTGGCCGCGGTCGAGGAGAACACGATCCCGCGCACGCCCTGCTCGCGCATCGCGTCGAGCAGCGCCAGCGTGCCGCCGAGGTTGTGCGACCAGTAAAGGCCGGGCTTCTCCACCGACTCGCCGACCAGCGACTTGGCCGCGAAGTGCAGCACCGCCTCGACGCCCGCCAGCGCCTCGTGGGCCTCGGTGATGGAGCCGCGGACGAACCGCGCCCCCTCCGGCACCGCGTCCTCGTGGCCGGTCGACAGGTCGTCGAGCACGGTCACCTCGTGGCCCGACTCGACGAGCTGCGCCGCCACGACACTGCCCACGTATCCGGCGCCTCCGGTGACCAGCAACCTCATGTTTACTCCTGTGGCTATATGTTTGATTTTGTCGGGCTCGGGCTTCAGCATACGCGGGAAATCCGCCGAGTACGCTGCCAACCACCATGTTTGACACCCTCGCGGCCAATATCGCGCTGGTCCTGCTGTTCATCCTCGGCGGCGGCTTCTTCGCCGCCGCCGAGATGGCGATGGTCTCCCTGCGGGAGAGCCAGGTGCGCAAGCTCGCTCAGAGAGGTCGCCGCGGCGAGCGGGTGGCCAAGCTCGCCCGCGACCCCAACCGCTTCCTGTCGGCGGTGCAGATCGGGGTGACCGTCGCCACCATGCTGTCGGCCGCGTTCGGCGCCGACCGGCTCGGTATGCAGTTCGTGCCCGTGCTCGAACGGTGGAACGTGCCCCACGCCGTCGCACCCGTACTCGCGCTGGTGCTGGTGACGCTCGCCATCTCCTACGTCTCTCTCGTGCTCGGTGAGCTGGCGCCCAAACGCCTGGCCCTGCAGCGGGCCGAGGGGCTCTCGCTGGTCGTGGCGCCCTTCCTCGACCGCCTGGCCGCGCTGTCGCGCCCGATCATCTGGGCGCTGTCGAAGTCGACCGACGGCGTGGTCAAGCTGCTCGGCGGCAACCCGCAGGCCGACCGGGAGGAGGTCACCACCGAGGAACTCCGCGACATGGTCGTCGGGCACACCGACCTGACCGCCGACGAGCGCAAGCTGATCGCCGAGGTGTTCGCCGCGGGCAAGCGCCAGCTCCGCGAGGTCATGCTGCCCCGCACCGAGGTGGAGTTCATGGAGGCCGACACCACGCTGGCGGAGGCGGCGGTGCTGGCCTCGGGGCTGCCGCATTCGCGCTTTCCCGTCTATCGCGAGTCGTACGACGAGGTCATCGGGTTCGTGCACGTCAGGGACCTGCTCGACCCGGTGCTCACCGGGCGGATCGAGCCGATCAGCGAGCTGGTGCCGATCCGGCCGGTCAAGTTCGTACCGGCTTCCAAGCGCCTGCTCACCACCCTCTCGGAGATGCGCGACGAGGGCCACCACCTGGCCATCGTCGTCGACGAGTACGGCGGGACGGCCGGCATCGTCACGCTGGAGGATCTGGTCGAAGAACTCATCGGCGACATCAGGGACGAGTACGACGTCGAGGGCGACACCGTGGTCCTCCCGGCGGGCGAGATGGAGATCGACGGCCTGACGAACCTCAACGACTTCTACGCCCAGACCGGCATCCGGCTGGCCGACGGCCCGTACGAGACGCTGGGCGGGTTCGTGATGTCCGTGCTCGGCCACGTGGCCGCCTGTGGGGAGGTGGTGGAGGTGCCCGGATTCGAGCTGACCGTCACCGAACTCGACGGCCGCCGTATCGCCAGAGTGAGAGTGAAACGGCGTCCAGCCGTCGAGTCGCCGCCCGACCTGGATTCCTGACACAATTGGCTGCTATGGCCAGACCTCGTGTCCTCTCCGGCATCCAGCCCACCGCAGACTCCTTCCACCTGGGCAACTATCTGGGTGCGGTCCGCCAATGGGTGACGCTGCAGGAGACTCATGACGCCTTCTACTGCGTCGTCGACCTCCACGCGATCACCGTGCCGACGGAGCCGGCCGCGCTGCGCCGCCGCACCCGCGTGGCCGCCGCCCAGCTGTTCGCCGCCGGGCTCGACCCGGAGCGCTCGACGGTGTTCGTGCAGTCGCACGTTCGGGAGCACACCGAGCTCGCCTGGATCCTCATCTGCCTGACGGGCATGGGCGAGGCGGCCAGGATGACGCAGTTCAAGGACAAGTCCGCCAAGTTCGGGGAGAACGCGGCCAGCGTCGGGCTCTTCACCTATCCGGTGCTTCAAGCGGCCGACATCCTGCTTTATCAGGCCAACAGTGTGCCGGTCGGCGCCGACCAGAAGCAGCACCTGGAGCTCACCCGCGACCTCGCCGGGCGGTTCAACCACCGCTTCGGCGACACGTTCACCATCCCCGAGCCGTACATCCTCAAGGAGGTCGAGAAGATCACCGACCTCCAGGACCCGACGGCCAAGATGTCCAAGTCGTCCTCCAGCCCTGCGGGCATCCTCGACGTCCTGGAGCAGCCGGGCCCGCTGCGCAAGAAGGTCATGCGCGCGGTCACGGACACCGGGTCCGAGGTCCTGTTCGACGAGGACGGCAAGCCCGGCATCTCCAACCTGCTCCGCATCCTGTCCGCCCTCACGGCCACGCCGATCCCCGACCTGGTCGCGCGCTACGCCGGGCAGGGATACGGGACCTTCAAGAAGGACGTGGCGGAGGCCGTGGTGGAGGCGTTCACGCCCATCCGCGAGCGCACGGAGAAGCTCCTGGCCGACGAGGCCGAGCTGGACCGCCTGCTGGCCATCGGCGCCGAGCGCGCCGGCGCCGTGGCCCGCCAGACCATGGCCGAGGTACGCGACCGGGTCGGCTTCCTGCCCAGCCTCTGACCTGTCTGGCGCCAGAGGTGTGATCTTCGGCAGATCTAAAGGCTGATCTTCGGCAGATCTAAAGGAAGAGGTTCGGCAGATCTAAAGGCTGGGCTACAGTGCACGCATGAGGGAAGCGGTCGACTACCTGCCTCGGCGTGCGGCTTCTCTGGTGTATGACGCACTTGAGGACACCCGTGTCGTCGTCGTCAACGGTGCTCGCCAGGTCGGTAAGAGCACCCTTGCCGAGCGGGTGCTGCGCCATGTCCCCGGCAGCGTGGCCCGCTTCCTGGATGATCCAGTCACCCGCCTGGCGGCGCATGAAGATCCGGTCCGTTTCGTGAGTCATGACGGGCTGATGCTCATCGATGAGGTGCAGCGGGTGCCTGATCTTTGGCTCGCCATCAAGCATGTGGTGGATCGTGACCCGCGCCCTGGACGATTCCTGCTCACCGGATCCGCTCGTCTTCTCGCGCTACGCAGCCTCCCTGACTCGCTGCCCGGCAGGTCGGAGACCATCGAGCTCTGGCCGCTCTCGCAGGGGGAGATCGACGGCCATGAGGACGGCTTCATCGACGCGGCATTCGCGATGGGGGAGGATCTGCGCGCCGAATCGATCGGTCTACGCCGAAAGGACTATCTCGCTCTGGCCGCTCGCGGCGGATACCCAGAGGCGGTCAAGCGGACAACTCCTCGGCGTCGTGAACGGTTTTTCGACGGCTATCTGGCAGATCTGATCGCCCGGGATGTGAAACAGGTCGCCGAGATCGAGCGCGCGTCCGACATGCGGCGGTTGGTCGCCTTGCTGGCGGCTCAGACCGGAGGGCTGCTCAATATGAGCCGACTCGCGAGCGAGCTGGGTCTGTCGAGCCCGACCGTTCGCAGCTATGTGGAGATTCTGGAGACCATCTTCGTGGTCCGCCTCGTGCCAGGCTGGTCGTCGAACGCGACCACGAGAGCCGTTGCCACGCCCAAGGTGATCTTCGTCGACCCAGGCATGGCCGGATACCTCACCAGCGGAAGCGTCGCAGACGCCACCCATGGCGGGCTCCTCGAGAACTTCGTGCTCAGTGAGATGACCAAGCAGCTGACCTGGGCTGACACATCGGCTCGCCTCTATCACTATCGAGACCGAGACCAGTACGAGGTGGACGGGGTCCTCGAGAACAACGCGGGCGAGATCGTCGCCATCGAGGTCAAGGCGGCGGAGACCATTCGCGCCGATGACTTTCGCGGACTGCGGCTCCTCAAGCGTCGCTTGGGCGATCGCATGCTGGCGGGGTTCGTTCTGTACTGCGGGCCTCAGTCGTTGAGTTTCGGCGACGGGCTCTCCTGCCTCCCGGTCTCCGCTCTTTGGACGACGCGTTCTCCAGCGCAGGCGCCGCTTTCCGGCGATCAGTAGCCAAGACAGGGATCACCAGGCGACGACGCCGCCATCCTCGCTGAGTAAGACGCCGGTCGTGGGCATAGGACGTGCCCGCTCCCACGCTGGAGCAGGTCACTAGCGGAAGCGGCGGCGGCCCACGGCCAGGAGCACCTCCCGGAGGGCGTCCGCCGCCTGTCGTACCGCTTCCTCCGGGACGCCCGCCATCACCTCCTCGTGGGCCTTTCCCGAGGCCTCCAGGGCGGTGTTGGCCAGGCGCAGGCCCTCGGGGGTGAGCTGGACCCACCTGCTGCGCGCGTCGCCGGTGTTGGCCGCCCGCTCCACGTACCCGGACGAGGTCAGGCGCTGCAGGACGTTGCTGGTGCCGCCCGAGGTGAGATAGAGGCTCTTCGACAGCTCGCTGGGCTTGAGCCGGTGCGGGGGGCCGGTGCGGGTCAGGGCGGCGAGGACGTCGAACTCGGCGTAGGTCAGGTCCAGGTCCGCCAGCTCGGCCTTGATCGCAGTCTCGAAGAGCATGTTGAGGCGGGACATGCGCTTGCTCAGTTCGAGGCCGGCGACGAGCGACGATGACAGGCCCGAGTCCTGCCAGCGGGGGACCATCGCGTCGACCTCATCGTGCTTCATGGATCGAGGATACTTGGCGGTATATTGCTTTCTGAAAAGCTTCTTACTAAGCTTTTCGGTATGACAACTTTGATCAGGAACGGAATCGTCGTCGACACGGAGCCGGAGCCGGTCGTGCTCGGGCAGGTGGACGTACGGGTCGAGGACGGCCTCATCGCCGAGGTGGGGCCGGATCTGCCCGAGATGCCGGGGGCGGAGGTCATCGACGCGACCGGGATGATCGTGCTGCCGGGATTCGTCGACAGCCACCGGCACACCTGGCAGGCCGGCATCAGGGCGATCGCGCCCGACATCACCTTCGGCGGATATCTGCAGCGCATCCTGGGCGAGCTGGCCCCCGGCTACCGGCCCGAGGACGTCTACGCGGGGAACCTGGCCGGAGCGCTGGAATGCCTGGACGCCGGGATCACCACGCTGCTCGACTGGTCGCACGTGCAGTTCACGCCCGAGCACACCGACTCCGCCGTGCGGGCGCTGCGCGAGTCCGGCATCAGGGCGATCTTCGGGTACTGCCACGGCGGCCCGCGCGAGAACCTGCTGAAAGAGGGTCACCGGGTCCATGACGAGCACTTCGGGACGGCCGGCCTCGTCAGCATGGCGATCGCCGCCCTCGGGCCGGAGATCGTCAGCGAGGAGGACGCGCTGGAGGAGTGGCGGCTGGCCCGCGAGCTCGACCTGCCCGTGACCGCGCACCTCGGCGGCCACAACAGGGAGAGCGCCACCAAGGGGCTGGCGTTCCTTTCGGCCAACGGGCTGCTGGCGCCGCGTACGACGTACGTGCACGCCAACCACTACAGCGACGACCAGCTCAAGCTCATCGCCGACAGCGGTGGCGGCGTGTCCGTGTCGCCGATCGACGAGATGGCCCTGGGCATCGGCTACCCGATCAGCGGGCGGGCGCGGGCCGCCGGGATACCCACCTCGTTCAGCATCGACACCGTGACGTGCGCGCCCGGTGACATGTTCAGTCTGATGCGGGCCGCGTTCGCGCTGGAGCGGGGTCGTCCCGATGGGCAGGGGCTGGGGTTCCGCGCCGGTGACGCGCTGCGGATGGCCACCATCGAAGGCGCCGAGGTGGTGGGGCTCGGTGACACCGTCGGCTCGCTGCGCGCCGGGAAGCAGGCCGACCTGGTGCTGCTGCGTACCGGCACGCTGGGCATGGCGGCCGCGCACGATCCGATCGGCGCGGTGGTGCTGAACGCCGACACCAGCGCCGTCGACACAGTCCTGGTCGCCGGGCAGGTGGTCAAGCGGGACGGGCGGCTGCTGCGCCACGACGTCACGGAGGTGCTCGCCCGGCTCGCGGAATCAGCCCGCGCAGTGACCGCCCCGCGCTCCTGAACGAGCCTCGCGGTTCACGAGCCCGCGGTTCGCGCGTCTCCGTGGTACAAGAGCGGTAGCCAGGGCAGGTGCCCGGTGACGGCGGGGCACCTCGGAAGGCGGCGCGCGTGTTGGCGAAGGTGATGGCGCGCGTCGAGTCGGCCAAGGCGCGGGGCGGCCGCATCGTCGAGTCCTGGCGGATCCGCCGCCCCTGGCTCGACCATCTGATGAGGACCGTGCAGCGCTACCAGCTGCGATTCGGCGACCGGCTGGCCGGCGCGGTGACCTACTTCGCGTTCCTGTCGTTCTTCCCGCTGATCGCGCTCGCCTACGCGCTGTTCGGGTACGTCCTGTCGAACGACACCAACGCGATCAGGGCGCTGGAAAGGGCGATCAAGGAGCAGTTGCCCGGACTCGCCGACCAGATCAACCTTCAGGCCATCGCCGAGGCCAGGGCGACCGCCGGGATCATCGGCCTGGCCGGTCTCCTCTACGCGGGCCTGGGCGCGGTGGACGCGCTGCGCGGGGCGCTGGCGGAGATCTCGATGACCACGGCCCCGCCGCTGAACTTCTTCGTCGGCAAACTGCGCGACCTGATCTCCCTGCTCATGCTCGGGTTCACCATGGTCGTGTCGGTGCTGATCGGCGGAGCCGCCACGCAGGCGACGACCAACGTCGCGACGACCCTCGGACTGGGCAGCGCGCCGGTGACGACCGGCACGCTCTGGCTGGTGGGACTGGTGGCCAGCGTGGCCGCCGACTGGCTGCTGTTCCTGATCGTGCTGGGCTGGGTGGGCCGGACCACCCAGCCCTTCCAGGTGCTGGCCAGGGGCGCGCTGCTCGGCGCCGTAGGGTTCGGGCTGCTCAAGCAGGTCGCGTCGCTGCTGCTGGCGCAGACGCTGTCCAACCCGGTCTATGGCGCGTTCGCCGTCATGGTGGGGCTGCTGGTGTGGATCAACCTGTCCGCCAGGTTCGTCCTGTACGTCGCGGCCTGGACCGCCACGGCCGGACTCAACCCGCCGCCGTCACCCTCACCCATACCCTCGAACGGGTTCACCTGAGCTCGAAGTTCTCCGGGCCTCGGGACTTCAGAGCCAGGCGTCGCCTGCGGCGGATGCCGTACCCCAGCCAGATCAGGCCGAACAGCAGCCCGCCACCGATCACGATCGAGCCGACCGTGCGGCTGGTGTCCGTCTGCTTCGACGCGGCCCGGTCGAGCAGCGGCGCCGGGACCGGCGACGCGGTGATGACCGGCGCGGTCGCCTGCTGCACGGGCAGCACGGCCGGCAGCGGATCGACGAGCCGGCCGACCGGCGTGATCTTGCCCCGGGCGGCGAAGCCCCAGTCGAGCAGGTCCGCGACCTCGTCCCAGAAGTACCCGTCATGCCGCATGATGGTCACGATGATCGTGTGGCCGCCACGCGTCGCGGCGCCGACGAAGCTGCCCAGGGCCTTGGACGTCCAGCCGTTCTTGACGCCGATCATGCCCTTGTAGCGCCACAGCAGTTTGTTGTGGTTGCTGATCTCGTAGTAGTGCTTGGGCGCCGGAAACTTTGCCGTCTTTGTGCTGATATATCGCCGAAAATCGGGGTTCGCCAGACCGGCCCGCGCGATGAGCGCCAGGTCATACGCCGAACTGCTCTGCCCTGGCTTGTCCAGCCCGCTGGGCGTCTTGGCCACCGTGTCGTTCGCCTGCAGGCGCTTGGCCTCGGCGTTCATGTCGCTCATGGTCTTGGCCAGGCTGCCGTTCGCCTCGGCCAGGGCCATCGCCGCGTCGTTGCCCGACGACATCATCAGCGCCCTGAACAGGTCGTCGACCTTGTAGAGCGGCTTGGTCGTCAGACCGACGGCGGTGCCCTCCTGGTTGACCGCGTTCCTGCTCGGCTTGACCGTGAGGTTCTTGTCCAGCTTGGGGATGAGCGTGAGCGCGGTGAGCGTCTTGAGCGTGCTGGCCGGCAGGTAGCGCCCATGCGGGTTCTTGGCCGCGAGCACCTCGCCGGTCTCCAGGTCGGCGATCACGTACGACGTGGCCTTGGATTTCGGCGGTGCCTTGATGCCGTCGGGCTTCACCAGACCGCGGCTGCCCAGCAGATCCCCGCCGACGGGAGCCGTCGACCCGGAATGGGCCGGTCCCGTGAGCGCGACCGCCGCGAGGAGTGCCGTGACAGGCACCAGTTTCATCAGCATGGCGGTCTCAGCGTAGCTTCGTGTCATTGCACATGTGCCGACACATCCCCCGATGCTCGGCGCCTGATACTAGAGAAGTGGTCATGTCGCGAAAGATCGCCGGATTCCTCATCTTGCTCGGCGTGTTCATGGTCTTCGAGTGGGTCAACCTCGGGTTTAACCTGCAAGACGGCCATCCCACGAGCTTCTACGTGGTGCACGGCATCCTGATCGGAGTGAACCTCATACTCGCGATCGTGCTGGGCGTCATCGGCTGGAAGGGACTCCGCAGAGCGCGCGACAGGTGAGCCGGTGCAACTCGTCGGCCTCCTCGCGGGAGTCGCCGATCGTGGTGAAGCCGAGCTTGCCGTGCTCGGGGATCGCCCCGAGCAGATGGAAGACGTTTCCGGTACGACGGGCGTGATCGAAGCCGAGACCGAGCTGCTCGGCCATCCGGACGACCTGGCCGGGGGACCGCCCGCGGAGGGAGCCGGCCGCGCAGTTGTCGGTCGCGGTGTAGTACTTGGGCTGGTCGCCGGCCATGAGCAGGCCGGTGGCCGGGTCATAGGAGGCGCCGGTGGTCAGCACCGTGGCGCCGAAGGGATGCGTGGTGCCGCCGATCCGCAGGTTGACCTCGCACAGCAGCGCCGCGTAGCCGGCGTCGGTCTCCAGCGCGAAGAAGTCCATGCCGAACAACCCCACCACGCCACGTTCCGCCATGATGCGGGCGATCCGCTCGGCCGACGCGCCCACCTCGTCGCGGTACTCCGGCGCCGCCGGGAACGTGCAGCCCTGGTAGACGTCGTTGTTGGCGCCGCCGAGCACCTGGTCGTGGGTGGCGATGACGTGGTGCCGGCCGTCGGGCGTGATGCGGGCCAGCGCGCTGGGGTGGTGGAGCGGGCGCTGCTCGATGTACTCCTCGACCACCGCGCCGCGTTCGCGGATCTTCGTGGTGAAGCTCTTCCAGGTCTCGCCGTACGCGGAGAATCTCGTCCGAGATGGGTCGCCCTTGGTCACGATGGCGTTGCCGAGCCCTGAGTAGCCGTCGTTCAGCTTGACCATCACCCGCTCGCCCGGCAGCGACTCGATGGCGTCCTCGATCTCGGCCAGGGCGTGCAGGTCGCCGAAGCCGCGGGCCATCGGTACGCCGGCCTCCTGGCCGACCTCGCGGGAGCCGCTCTTGGAGCCGTAATAGGCGAGCGAGGTGGCCGGGCCGTAGATGGGAATGTTCAGGAACGAGGCCAGTTCCTCCTCCAGCTCGCTCAGCACGAACGGCACCATCCACGCGTCACCGTCGATCGCCTCGCGTACCTGTTCGAGGACCTCGGGCCGCGAGAGCAGGGTTCTGGTCAGCGGCTGCGAGTGCGGGTCGTCGAGGCTGATCAGGCGCAGCCGCTTGGCGGCGTCATCCGGATCGGGCAGGAAGCCGAAGTAGTAGGCGATGATGTCCGGATCGATGGGCGCGGAGGAGAGGTAGACCACCTTGACGCCGGGTTCGCGGAGCGTGAGCAGGAGGAAGAGCAGCCGCTCCTCATAGCACCTCGCCCCGGTGATGCGGCGGAGCTCATCCTGCGGGAGGGAGAGCGAGGGCACGACCACCAGGGTCCCCTCGCCCGGCTCGAAGATGCTCAACCCGGCATACTTCTCCCCGAACGGGATTTTAGTGATCATATTGCGAGTGAAACACGCAGTCTATACGAAAGCATCCATCGTCGGAGTGTCATGACCATGACGGGAGGTGACAGGATTCGAAATCCTTGACCACGTTTGGAAGTGGCGTCCGCGGGTCACCAACTAATGATCCCTTGTGACTATTTTTCGGGTCAGCCGAGCCCTCACGCACGGTGACGACCTGCGGTTACGGGCATGCAGTCGGCTGACTTTCGGGGTATCTGTCGGCGCGAGACCGCGCCTAAGAGATAAAGTTGGTGCATCGCCTTCGGGTTCATGGCCGACCGCCGTGTTTCCGTAGTGGGTTGTCCTCAGGAGGGGATCACAACCCCCGTGCCGACGATCTCTGGCACCGAAACCTGTGGGTGCGGCATTTTCGCCGGACGGCTGCTCTGACCGGACAGCTGGCCTCAGCGATGCCAAAGGACGATTTACGGCGCTATAAGCCGTGCGACTTCGGGCAGTCGACGATCGCGTGGCAATTGGACGGGACGGTGACTCATGCGGGGACGTGAGCTTCGGGGGGAACTCGACGCGTTCCTGACGGAGACCGATCAGGAGTTGGTGGCATTCCGCCGCGACTTGCACATGCATCCTGAGCTGGCCTTCGCCGAATATCGCACGACGCAGCGCATCGCCGAGCGGCTCACCGCCGCCGGTCTGATGCCGTCGGTGCTGCCACGCGGCACCGGCCTGATCTGCGACGTGGGCAGTGGAGACGGTCCGACGGTCGCGCTGCGCGCGGACATCGACGCGCTGCCGCTGCACGACGAGAAGGACGTGCCCTACCGCTCGACCGTTCCCGGCGCCTGCCACGCGTGCGGCCACGACGTGCACACCGCGATCCTGCTCGGCACCTCGATCTTCCTCGCCCAGCAGGCCGCCGCCGGCCTGCTGCCCGGCCGGGTCCGCCTGATCTTCCAGCCCGCCGAGGAGTTGCCCGGCGGCGCGCTGGAGGTCATGGCGCACGGTGGCATCAGCGGCGTGGAGCGCATCTTCGGCCTCCACTGCGACCCGCGCGTCGACCTCGGGCAGGTCGGGCTCAAGCCCGGCCCGATCACCTCCGCCTGCGACAAGCTGGTCATCAGGGTGTCGGGTCCCGGCGGCCACACGGCCCGGCCGCACCTCACCGCCGACCTGGTCTTCGCTCTCGCCAAGGTGCTCACCGAGCTGCCCGCCGCGCTCTCGCGCCGGGTGGACCCGCGTTCCTCGCTCAGCCTGGTCTGGGGCAAGGTGGAGGCCGGCACCGCGGCCAACGCCATTCCCGACGAGGGCGTGGCCGAGGGCACTGTGCGCTGCCTCGACGAGAACGCCTGGCACGCCGCGCCCGACCTGATCAAGTCGCTGCTGGAGTCGGTCGCCAGCGCGTACGGGATCGAGGCGACGATGGAATACACCCGTGGCGTGCCGCCGGTCGTCAACGACGAGATGAGCGTCGACATGCTGGCCGAGGCGGTGGAGCGGGCGCTGGGGCCGGGCGCGGTGGTGCCCACGCAGCAGTCGCTCGGCGGCGAGGACTTCGCCTGGTACCTGGAGTCGATCCCGGGGGCGCTGGCCCGCCTGGGCACGCGCTCGCCCGGCGGCGTCACGTACGACATCCACCAGGGGACCTTCGACGTCGACGAGGCCGCCATCTCGATGGGCGTCCGCTTGATGTCCGCCACCGCCCTGACCGCGCTGTGGGAACCGGTCGTGGACTCGATCCTCGCCTGATTTTCTGTTACGGCCAGCATGGGCCAGCCCCACCCTTCTGGGCGGGGCTGGCCTCTTTCCAGGGGCACGCTCCTGAGGTTTACGGGGCTGGGCGCCGTGACGTGCGCGTTCTTGACCCCGGCCGCCCTAGGGCTTGGTCACCGGCAGGATCAGTGATGAGTGGGCCGGGTCGATCGTGAATTTGCTGCCTTCTGGGTAGCGCAGGGTGTAGTCGTGGTCGGTTGAGGTGATGATCAAGCCGATCTTGTGGCCCTGTTTGAAGCGGTAGTCCTTGGGCTGGAAGTCCCAGGTGAAGGTGTAGTCCTTTGATGGACTGATGGTTTCTGTTCGCGCTGGGTCGTGGCGGTTTCTGATGTCCAGCCAGCCTCTTGAGACGATCTTGTAGGGGGTTGTCGCGGTGCCCAGCCTGCGCAGTGCCGTGCAGCCCGTGTCGCCCGGGACGCCTTGGCCGTAGCAGAGGGTTTCGCCGGTCGCGACCAGGGTTCCGTCCGCTCTTGTGTCCGTGCCGTAGTCGACCAGCAGGGCCGTGAGATAGGGGGAGGGGCCGGCGTCGCGGGCGGCGCGGAGTGAGATCTCCGGGGTGCCGGAGATCCGGACGTCCGCCGGCAGCTCCGGAGTCAGGTAGGCCAGGCGGTTGGGGTCCGGGGCGGGGGCCGTTTCCACGAGTTGTTCGGCGGTGCGGGTCTTCTGGTCGACGAAGGATTCGCGGGTCGAGCGCTGCGGCAGGAGGCTCAGCTTGGCGCCGGAGCCGAGATGGAGGGCTACGGGCTTGGTGGCCGGAAGTGGCCACGATCTGTGAGTGCCCCACTCGCCGGGGGCGATTTCGACGTCCGCCTGGGGCTCCCGCATGATGCCGCTGTCGATCCCGTACAGCCAGTAGTCGAACCAGCCGTGCAGTTGCCGGAGCCATTCGACGGTGCGCAGGTTGAAGGGGTTCATGTGGGTGCCCTGGTGCAGCCAGATCTTGCGGGGCACGTGGCGCTTCGACAGGGCGTACCACCATTGGGCGAACTGCTTGGTCTTGACGTTCCAGTCGTTGAGGCCGTGCACGAGGAAGACGCTGGCTTTGACCTTGTTCACGTCGTTGAGGTAGTTGCGGGCGTTCCAGAAGCGGCTGTAGTCGCCGCTGATCCGGTCCTGGGTCGCCGTCAGGTAGTCCATGACGGGTCCGCAGACCTGCTGGCCGGCGCCGCGGGTGAGCACGTACTTGGCCAGCACGTCCGCGTCCTCGCCCTGGAAGCCGCCCGCCGCCACCACGCCGCCGTTCGCCCGGTAGTAGTCGTACCAGGAGGAGATCGCGGCGATCGGCACGATCGTCTTCAGTCCCTCGACGCCCGTCGAGGCGACCGCGTTGGGCAGCGTGCCGTTGTAGGAGACGCCGATCATGCCCACGTTCCCGGTCGACCAGGTGGCCGAGACGGGCTCGCCCGTCGGGGTGAACCCCTTCGCGCGGCCGTTCAGCCAGTCGATCGCGGCCTTCGGGCCGGCCGTCTCGTTGCGGTCGCCGGTGGTGGGGCAGCCGGTGGCGCGGCCGCTGCCCAGGTTCTCGACCAGCGCGATCGCGTAGCCGCGGGGCAGGAAGTAGTTGTCGTAGTAGCCGTCGAACGGCTCGGTCGCCAGCTTGTTGGCGTACGCGCGCAGGGTCGGCAGCGGGTTGCCGTTCTCGTCCACGTCCACGACGTGGTTCGGCACGTCGTTGCCGCCCGCGTAGTAGGGACTGGCCTCCATGATGACCGGGACCTTCAGGCCCTCGTCGGTCTCCTTCGGGCGCAGGATGTCCACGGCGACGCGGTCGGGCAGGCCGTCGCTGTCGCTGTCGGTCCCCGCGACCTCGACGTACACCGTCTGCTTGACGGCGTCGGCGCGGGAGAAGACGGGCTGGGTGGCGTTGTTCTCGATCGTGATGGTGGGGGTGCCCGCCTCCGCTGTGGCGGGCGATGTGCCCATGGCCGCGAGAAGGACCGCGGCCATGGGCACGATCATGGCCTTCCAAGGATGCATGTAGGGCTCCAGGATGAGATAACCACCGTTGATCAGTGAATCTCTGCCATGATCGGCTGGACGGCAAGGGCCCCCCTGCGTTCAAGGTTGGGTAAAGCTTCGGGTGCCGGTCCCCGTCTCGCATCCGCAGATTCAGGTCACGGACGCGACTGATGTCGATAACGGAGCGGTTGCGACCCTGTGTGCCGGTTTTGTCCGCCCTGGTCAACCAACTATCTTCCGTGCAGGGTTGCCGTACATTTCTTCGCGCCCGCGATGAAGTTTGACGGCGGGGAAATGGAAGGGAGTCGCCTTGCTCAGCAAGCGATTCGGCAGGATGGCGGCCGGCTCGGTAGCCGGTGCCATGCTCATGGCGGCCGCGGCCTGTGGCGGCAGCGGCGGTACCGGAGGGGATGCCACGTCCAGCGCGGCACCCAGCTCCGCGGCCAGCAGTGAGGCGCCGAAGTCCGGCGCGCTCAAGGTGGGTCTCGCTTTCGACGTCGGCGGCCGTGGCGACAAGTCCTTCAACGACGCCGCCTACGCGGGCCTGGAGAAGGCCAAGACCGAGCTCAGCGCCGACATCAAGGAGCTGAGCCCCGCGGCCGACGGCTCCAACCGCGGTGAGCTGCTCCGCCAGCTGGCCGACGCGGGCTACAACCCGATCATCGGTGTCGGCTTCGCCTACGGCGACGACATCAAGAAGACGGCCGAGGAATACCCGGAGATCCAGTTCGCGGTCGTCGACTCCGCCTCGAACGCGGCCAACGTCACCGGCCTGCTGTTCGCCGAGGAGCAGGGCTCCTACCTGGCGGGCGTCGCCGCGGCGCTCAAGGCCAAGAGCGGCCACGTCGGCTTCGTCGGCGGTGTCGAGAACGACCTGATCAAGAAGTTCCAGGCGGGCTTCGACGCCGGTGTGAAGTCGGTCAAGAAGGACGCCAAGATCGACGTCAAGTACCTGACCCCCGACGGTGACTTCAGCGGCTTCAAGGCCCCCGACAAGGGCAAGGTCGCGGCCGAGAAGATGTTCCAGGACGGCGCGGAGATCGTCTACCACGCCGCCGGCGACTCGGGTCTGGGCGTGTTCCAGGCGGCGGCCGCGGCCAAGAAGAAGGCCATCGGCGTCGACTCCGACCAGCGCCTGACGGTCAAGGAGACCGACCTGCAGTCGGTCATCATGACCTCGATGCTCAAGCGCGTGGACGTGGGCGTGTTCGAGTTCATCAAGGCGTTCCAGGGTGGCGCCAAGGGTGGCAGCAACACCATCTACGACCTCAAGGTCGACGGCGTGGGCCTGGCCACCACCGGTGGCGAGATCGACGACATCAAGGACAAGCTGGACGCCGCGAAGCAGGACATCATCGACGGCAAAATCACGGTTCCGTCCAAGCCGTAATTGAGATAGGAACGTTGATCGAGGGCCCGGAGTCCAACCCGACCCCGGGCCTTCGGCCTATCCCTCACACAATGAGCGGAGCGATTGAGGAGCGGTGAGCGACCAGTGAACGCCGACACCGTCGCCGCGGTGCAACCCGCCGTCGAGCTGGAAGGCATCACCAAACGCTTCCCCGGCGTCGTCGCCAACCACGACATCCGCATCACCGTCGAACCCGGCACGGTGCACGCGATCGTCGGGGAGAACGGCGCGGGCAAGTCCACCCTGATGAAGATCCTCTACGGCATGCAGAAGCCGGACGAGGGCACCATCAAGGTGAATGGTGCGGAAGTAGCCTTCCGGACACCGAGCGACGCCATCGCCTCGGGCATCGGCATGGTGCACCAGCACTTCATGCTGGCCGACAACTTCACCGTGCTGGAGAACATCGTCCTCGGCGCCGAGCCGAAGAGGGCCGGCATGCTCGACGCCGCCGGCGCCCGCGCGCGCATCACCGAGCTGGCCGCCCGCCATGGCCTGCGCGTGGATCCCGACCGGGTCGTGGAGGACCTCGGTGTCGGCGACCGGCAGCGGGTGGAGATCCTCAAGGTCCTCTATCGCGGCGCGCGCATCCTGATCCTCGACGAGCCGACCGCGGTGCTCGTACCCCAGGAGGTCGACGAGCTCTTCGACAACCTGCGCGAGCTCAAGGCCGAGGGGCTGACGGTCATCTTCATCTCGCACAAGCTCGACGAGGTGCTCAGCATCGCCGACGCGATCACCGTGATCCGGCGCGGCACCACGGTCGCCAGCGTCGACCCCGGCCAGGTCACCGCGCGGCAGTTGGCCGAGCTCATGGTCGGCAGCGAGCTGCCCACGCCGGAGACGCGCGAGTCCACGGTGACCGAGGACGTGGCGCTGACGGTGTCGGGCCTGACCATGGAGGCCGACGGCTTCCGCCCGGTGCCCAAGGGCACGTCGGTCGCCCTGTATGTCGAGAAACTGCGTGAGGAGGGCCGGCGGCTGCTCCTCGACGACGTGTCGTTCGAGATCCGCAAGGGTGAGATCCTCGGCATCGCCGGGGTCGAGGGCAACGGCCAGTCCGAGCTGATCGAGGCCATCATGGGCATGTTGCCCGTGCACGGCGACATCACGCTCGACGGCGCCGACATCAGCACCTGGTCCACCCTCAAACGCCGCGAGTCGGGCATCGGCTACATCCCCGAGGACCGTCACCGCCAGGGTCTGCTGCTGGAGGCGTCACTCTGGGAGAACCGGGTGCTCGGCCACCAGACCAGGCCGCCCGCGCGCTCGGGCATCTGGATCAACCGGCGGGCGTCCAGGGCCGACACCGAACGCATCGTCAAGGACTACGACGTCCGTACACCGGGCGTCGACACGCTGGCGCTGGCCCTGTCGGGCGGCAACCAGCAGAAGCTGATCGTCGGGCGGGAGATGAGCGGCGAGCCCAAGTTCCTCATCGCCGCCCACCCCACCCGTGGTGTCGACGTGGGCGCGCAGGCGGCGATCTGGGACCACCTGCGTCACGCCAGGGCCGCGGGCTTGGCCGTACTCCTGATCTCGGCCGACCTCGACGAGCTCATCGGGCTGTCCGACACGCTGCAGGTGATCTACCGCGGCCGGCTCGTCGCCCGTCTCGACCCGTCCGACGTCACGCCCGAACGGCTGGGCGGCTACATGACCGGCGCCATCACCAGTACTGAGGAGACGTGATGCCCGCCGGGCTCTACCGGGCGCTGCTGACGATCGCCGGCGCCATCGCGGCCATCATCCTGGCGATCGTGATCTCCAGCGTGGCGATCATCGCGGCGGGGGCCAGCCCCGAGGCCGCGTTCGCCGCCTTCTTCGACTTCGGCGAGACCGAGCGGGCGGTGGTCAACGGCATCGTGACCATGCTCAACCGGGCCGTGCCGCTGTACATCGCGGGCCTGGCGGTGGCCGTCGGCTTCCGGATGAACCTCTTCAACATCGGTGTGGAGGGCCAGTACCGGATCGCGGCCGTCTGCGCCGCGTACGTCGGCTCGACGTTCGCGGCGCCCGCCTGGATCCAGATCCCCGTGATCATCGTGGTGGCGATGGCCGTGGGCGGCTTCTACGCGCTGATCCCCGCCGTGATGAAGGTGACCCGGGGGGTGAACGAGGTCATCGCCACGATCATGCTGAACTACATCGCGATCAACCTGGCCGCCTTCCTCGTCCGCGGCCCCTTCACCGGGGAGCGGGCCAAGGGCGTGCTGACCACCACGACGCCCACGCTGCCCCAGTCGGCCTGGTTCCCCAACCTCAACGTCGTGTTCGAGATGTTCGGGCTGCCGGCGCCTCGCGGCGGCGGGCTCTGGGGCTTCCTGCTGGTGGCCATCGTGGTGGGCATCGTGCTCTGGGTGGTGTTGGAGCGGACCCGGTTCGGCTTCGACGTCAAGGCCAGCGGCCTCAACGCCTCGGCCGCGCTGGCCTCGGGCGTCGACCCGAAGAAGATGGTCATCTCCGCGATGGTGCTCTCCGGCGCGATCGCCGGGCTGATCGGCCTGCCGGAGATCCTCGGGGACAAGCACTCCTTCGGCTCCAACTTCACCCCCGGTCTGGGCTTCCTGGGCATCGCCGTGGCGCTGCTCGGCCGGAACAAACCCGGTGGCATCGCGGTCGCGGCGCTGCTGTTCGGCTTCCTGGACCGGGCGCAGGGCCCCCTGCAGTTCGCCAACGTGCCGCCCTCGGTCATCATGATCATGCAGGGCACGATCGTGCTGCTCGTGGTCATCGCCAACGAGATCACCAGCAGGATCGCGCTGCGGCGCGAGGAACGGCGGGCCGCTCAGCAGCTCGGCAGGAACACTCCCGTTGAGGTGGCAGCATGACCAAGCTCAGCCGTTACCACCTGGCGCTCATCGGCGTGGCCGTGCTCATCCTGCTGATGTCGGTGGTCCGCGTCGTGTCCGGGCAGGACGACATCACCTCGTCCGGCACGTTCAACGCGGCGCTGCTGCTGTCGGTGCCGATCGGCCTGGCCGGGCTCGGCGGCCTCTGGGCCGAGCGGGCCGGCGTGGTCAACATCGGCCTCGAAGGCATGATGGTGCTGGGCACCTGGTTCGCCGGCTGGGCCGGATACCAGTGGGGCTTCATGGCCGCGCTGGTCGCCGGGCTGCTCGCGGGCGCGCTCGGCGGCCTCATCCACGCGGTCGCGACCGTGACGTTCGGCGTCGACCACATCATCAGCGGCGTGGCCATCAACCTGCTCGGCCCCGGCATCACCCGCTTCCTGTCGGAGGTCTTCTACAAGGAGGGCACCGCCGCGGCCGCGGCGGGCGCGGGCATCACCACCTCGCCTGCCATGTCTTCGGAGGCGCCCCAGCCCAGCCTGCCGCTGTTCTCGTCGGGTCCCGACTGGCTCGGCAGCCTGGAGCGCACCCACTGGTTCCTGGTCTCCGACCTCGCGGGCATCCTGCGCGGGCTCACGCACGAGGTGAACGTGCTGGTGATCCTGGCCGTGCTGCTGTTCCCGCTGACGTTCTTCGTGCTCTGGCACACGGCCTTCGGCCTGCGGCTGCGCTCGGCGGGCGAGAACCCGTGGGCGGCCGAGTCGCTGGGCGTGAACGTCTACCTGATCAAGTACGTGGCCGTCGTCATCTCCGGCGCGTTCGCCGGGCTCGGCGGCGTGTTCCTGGTCTTCGTCACCACCAAGTACGTCGAGGGCCAGACCGCGGGTCGCGGGTTCATCGGCCTGGCCGCCATGATCTTCGGCAACTGGCGGCCCGGCGGGCTGGCCGCGGGCGCCGCGCTGTTCGGGTACGCCGACGGTCTGCAACTGCGCAGCTCCGGGGCCCAATCGCCCGTCACGGCGTTCTTCCTGTTCGGCGCCATACTGCTGCTCATCTACATCGCCGCCAAGGTGCGCGCGCTGCTGTCGTCCGGCCAGCCCGCGGAGATGGTGGCCAGGGGCGCCAGGGAGTACAACCTGATCGCGGCGGCCGCCGGGGGCATGATCGTGCTGATCTGGCTGTGGCTGACCGTCGACCAGCTGCCGAACGAGTTCGTCTTCATCACACCACACGTGCTCACGCTGCTCGTGCTCCTCGTGGCTTCGCAGCGACTGCGGATGCCCAAGGCCGACGGCGTGCGCTATCGCCGGGGGGAACAGCATTGAACATCGACTGGGACGGCCTGCGCACGGAGGCCATCGAGGCCATGCACAACGCGTACGCGCCCTACTCCAAGTTCCCCGTCGGCGCGGCGGCGGTCGTGGACGACGGCCGGGTCATCACCGGCTGCAACGTCGAGAACGCCTCCTACGGCCTGGGCCTGTGCGCCGAGTGCGGGCTGGTCTCGGCGCTGCACTCGTCGGGCGGCGGTCGGCTGGTGGCCTTCACCTGCGTGGACGGCCACGGTGAGCTGCTGATGCCGTGCGGGCGGTGCCGGCAGTTGCTGTTCGAGTTCGGCGGCGAGGAACTGCTGGTCGAGACCGTGGACGGGCCGAAGCGGATGGCCGAGATCCTGCCCTACGCGTTCGGCCCCGACGACCTGTCCAGGTCCGCCTGATGGACGCCATCGAGGTCATCGTCGCCAAGCGCGACGGTGGCGAGCTGACGGCCGCCCAGATCGACTGGGTGATCGACGCCTACACCCGCGGCGAGGTCGCCGACGAGCAGATGTCCGCGCTGGCCATGGCGATCCTGTTGAACGGCATGAACCGGCGCGAGATCGCCGGCTGGACGCAGGCGATGATCCGCTCGGGCGAGCGGATGGACTGGTCCGCGCTCGACCGGCCCACCGCCGACAAGCACTCCACCGGCGGCGTCGGCGACAAGATCACGCTGCCGCTGGCCCCGCTGGTGGCCGCGTGCGGCGCCTACGTCCCGCAGTTGTCCGGCCGCGGCCTCGGCCACACCGGCGGCACGCTCGACAAGCTGGAGTCGATTCCCGGCTGGCGGGCCTCGCTGTCCAACGACGAGATGCTCTCGGTGCTGCGGTCGGCGGGCGCGGTCGTCTGCGCCGCCGGCTCTGGCCTGGCTCCGGCCGACAAGAAGCTGTACGCGCTGCGCGACGTCACGGGCACGGTCGAGTCGATCCCGCTCATCGCCTCGTCGATCATGTCCAAGAAGATCGCGGAGGGCACCGGGTCGCTGGTGCTCGACGTCAAGGTGGGCTCCGGGGCGTTCATGAAGACGCCCGAGCGGGCTCGCGAGCTGGCCGAGACCATGGTCGCGCTGGGCACCGACGCGGGCGTGCGCACGGTCGCCCTGCTCACCGCGATGGACCGCCCGCTGGGCCGCGCCGTGGGCAACGCCCTGGAGGTCCAGGAGTCGGTCGAGGTCCTCGCGGGCGGCGGGCCGCCGGACGTCGTGGAGCTCACCGTACGGCTGGCGCAGGAGATGCTGGAGGCGGCCGGGATCTCCGGCCCGGACCCGGAGCGGGCGCTGGCGGACGGCTCGGCCATGGACGCCTGGCGCCGGATGATCACCGCCCAGGGCGGCGACCCGGACGCGGTGCTGCCCAAGGCGGCGGAGACCATGGTGGTCGAGGCGCCTTCCTCGGGTGTTCTGTCGCGCCTGGACGCCTATGCCGTCGGTCTGGCGGCCTGGCGGTTGGGGGCGGGCCGGGCTCGTAAGGAGGATCCGGTGTCGTTCGGCGCGGGCATCATGGTGCATGCCAAGCCGGGGGACCTCGTTCGGGCGGGACAGCCCTTGATGACCCTGCACGCGGACGAGACGGCTCGCTTCGAACGGGCCTTGGAGGCGTTGCGGGGTGGCTACGAGGTCGGGGCGGCGAGCACCGAGGTGCTGCCCCTGGTGATGGACCGGATCACGGCCTAGCCGGCCGTACTGCTGTTCGGCGTCTGTGCCCTCGTACGGGCGCCGTTCGACGTCAGCGGGCGAGGGCGGGCGCGTCGGCGAACACGTCGGCGAGCACGGCGCGCTGCGTCGGGAGGGCCGCTCGGTGGCGCTCTCTGCCCGCGTCGGTGATGCAGACGAAGACGCCGCGGCGGTCCTGGGCGCACACGCCGCGCGAGACCAGCTGAGACTTCTCCAGCCGCGCCACGACCCTGGACAGCGCGCTCTGGCTCAGATGGACCTCGTCGCAGAGCTCCTGGATCCGGAGCTCCCTGTCGTGATGGACGATGCGGTCCAGCACCTCGAACTCGCTCGGCCCCAGGCCGTGCTTGTCACCCAGCTCGCGTTCCAGCGAGCACATCGCCTTGGCGTGCTTGGCCAGGACGTAGTGCCAGGTCCCGACCACGAACTCCTCGTCCATGACGCGGAGGTTACCACCTCGCTAAATCTTATGCAACGGAATTAAATGCGTTTGCATTAGATGCGGATGCATGTAGTGTACTGACCCATGTCCTCTTCTTCATCCCGTTGGGGCGCGCTTGTCGTGCTCTGTGCAGTGATCTTCCTTGATGCCCTCGATGTGTCGATGGTCGGCGTGGCGCTGCCCGCGATCCAGCACGATCTGGGCCTTTCTACCTCTTCTCTGCAGTGGGTTGTCAGCGGCTACGTGCTCGGTTATGGCGGTCTTCTGTTGCTGGGCGGCAGGACCGCCGACTTGCTCGGGCGACGCAGGGTGTTCCTGGTCGCGCTGGGCGTCTTCGCCATCGCGTCGTTGCTCGGTGGGCTGGTGGACGACGGCACCCTGCTGATCGTGGCCAGGTTCGTGAAGGGGGTGGGCGCCGCCTTCACCGCGCCGGCCGCGCTTTCCATCATCACGACCACCTTTCCCGAGGGCCCTGAGCGCAACAAGGCGCTCAGCATCTTCACCGCGTGTGGAGCCAGTGGCTACTCGCTCGGGTTGGTGCTGTCCGGCCTCCTGACCGAGATCGGCTGGCGGTGGACGCTGCTGATGCCGGTACCGGTCGCGATCATCGCGCTGGTCGCCGCGCTCAAGGTGCTGCCGCGTAGCACGGAGGAGCGGGCCGAAGGCGGCCACGATCTGATCGGCGCCGTGCTGATCACCGCCTCGATGCTGCTGCTCGTCTTCACCGTCGTCCAGGCTCCCGAGGCCGGCTGGACCTCGCCGCGGACGATCGGCTCGCTGGTCGCCGTCGCCGCGCTGCTCGGCCTGTTCGTCTTCGCCGAACTCCGGATGAAGCACCCGCTGGTCCGGCTCGGCATCCTGCGCTCCGGCTCGCTCGTCCGGGCGAACCTGGGGCTGCTCATCCTGATGGGCTCCTACGTGGCCTTCCAGTTCGTGGCCATGCAGTACTTCCAGAACCTGCTCGGCTGGTCGGCACTGGGCACCGCGCTGGCGTTCCTGCCCGCCGGACTGCTCGTCGCGATCTCCTCGACCAAGATGGGCGACTTCGCCGACCGGTTCGGCACCACCAAGCTGGCCACCATCGGCGCGGCCGCGCTGGCCGGTGGCTACGCGATGTTCCTGGGCATCGACGAGCGGCCCAGCCTGGGCGGTCTGGTCATTCCCGGCATGCTGCTGCTGGGGATCGCGTTCGCGCTGTCGTTCGCGCCGCTGAACATCCAGGCCACGAACGGCGTGAACGACGACGAGCAGGGGCTGGCCTCCGGCCTGCTCAACACCTCCGGGCAGGTGGGCGGCGCGATCGTGCTCGCCGCGGTCTCGGCGGTGCTCTCCTCGGGTGGTACCACCCTGTCGATCGACACGCTGCGGTCGGCGATCGTGGTGTCGCTGGTGCTGGCGCTGGTGGGGGTGGCGATCTCGGCCACCGGGCTGCGGGCTCGTAAGCCGGCGGTGGCCGAGCAGGAGGACGCGAAGGTCTTGGAGACGGTCTGACCGATTCGTTGTTCGGCCCCGCGCGGTGGTCTGCCGCGCGGGGCCTGCTTGTGGCCCCCTGTACTGGGGAATCACTCTGGTATGCGCCCGTCATCCGCGCCCGGGCATTCGTCGGGGCTCCGACCTGCCCACGCCGCCGCTCTCGTCGCTGCCGCTTGTCTCGCCGTACTGACCGCATGCGGTACGACCCCATCAGGCGGCACGGCAGGCGGCGCCACCACGAGCGCGGCACCCCAGGCCGCCAGTCCGTCGACGACGCCCAGCGACACGCCCACGCCGAGCTACGCCAAGCAGCAGTCGTCATCGACGAGCAAGGTCGAGGTGGACGTAGACCACGGTGGCGGCGACCCCGCGATCGTGCTGGGCGTCCGATACGCCGCCCACGACACCTACGACCGCGTGGTGATCGACCTCAAGGGCGCCATGCCCGGCTACAACGCCCAATGGGTGGAGAAGCTGCTCCAGGACGGCTCGGGCAAGAACTTCCACGTCCCCGGCGGCGCGTACCTCCAGATCCTGCTCAACCCCGCCGAGGCCCACGACGCCAAGGGCGCGCCCACCTGGAAAGGCGGCCCGATCTTTCCGGCCGACCTCGGCAACATCACGCATGTGATCAAGACCGGCGACTTCGAGGGCTACGTCGGCGTCGGCCTCGTGCTCGACCACCGGGCGGCGTTCGACCTGAAAGAGCAGACCGGCCCTGACCGGCTCGTCATAGACGTGGGACACTGACCCGGTGGTGAGAAAGATCGAGGCGGCGACCCGCATCCCAGTGCCCGGCGGCAAGCTCATCGACGAGCACGTGGGCCGCGTCAACAGTGGCGACGAGGCGATCTCCATCGCCCACATGGTCGCCCCGCCCGGCTGGGACGAGCCCGCCCAAACGCCCTCGTTCACGGAGTACACCGTCGTGCTGCGCGGCACGCTCCTGGTCGAACACGCGAACGGCACCACCGAGGTGACCGCCGGGCAGTCCGTGGTCACGGACCCGGGCGAGAAGATCCGCTACAGCACGGGTCCGGACGGCGCCGAGTACATCGCCGTCTGCCTCCCCGCCTTCTCTCCGGACGCGGCCAACCGGGCCTGACAAACCAACCTATTTTTTCTTTTTACGGCACTGCCGCCCCACCCCCAAACGCCGTACGTGGCGGGGGCCTCCAGGGAGACGGCCTCTGACCCGCACGGGGCCGGGCGCCGTTACGGCGTGTTCTTGGCCGGTTTCCTGGGACGTCAGCCGGGCGTTTCATGCATCGTGTCTCGCCGCCCCCGCGACGGTGCCGGGCAGCCTGTCAGGTGAGCCGGCCCGTCTGGTGCAGGTGGTCGAAGATGAGCTGGTCGACGGGGGATACGCGGTCGCGGTCGGCGTAGGTCAGCCAGGTGACTTCTTCGATTTCGCTGCTCGGGGTGGGTGTTCCTCGGTAGTCGGCGGTGTAGCAGGTCATCTGGACGGTGACCCCGTTGGCGTGGCCGTGCGCCTGGGCCTGGAAGGTGCCGAAGTGTGTGGCGCTGGCCGGGATGATGGCGACGGCCAGTTCCTCGTCGATCTCTCGGATGAGGGTGTCGAGGTCGGTTTCGCCGGGCTCGCGTTTGCCTCCGGGGATGTAGTAGACGTCCTTGCCGCGCGAGCGGGTGCTGAGGATCTTGCCGTTTTCCAGGTGGACCCAGGCGATCTTGTCGATGGTCATTCGATGAGTATGCCGCCGTGGCGGAGCGAAAGGTTCGTGGGCCGAAGGCGCATATCATGGGCGGATGAGGCCCACGCTTGACGAGATCCGACGGGCGCCCAAGGTGCTGCTGCATGACCATCTTGACGGCGGCCTGCGGGCCGAGAGCATCGTCGAGCTGGCTCGCGACTGCGGCTATGGCGAGTTGCCCACCACCGACTCCGACAACCTCCGGGAGTGGTTCGAGGCGGCGGCCGACTCTGGCTCACTCGAACGCTACCTGGAGACGTTCCAGCACACCGTCGGTGTCATGCAGACGCGCGAGGCGCTGGCCCGCGTCGCCGCCGAGTGCGCCGAGGATCTCGCCGATGACGGGGTCGTCTACGCCGAGGTGCGGTTCGCGCCCGAGCAGCACACCACTACGGGGCTCAGCCTCGATCAGGTGGTCGAGGCGGTGCTGGAGGGGTTCAGGCAGGGGTCCGCTGGGCGCGAGATCAAGGTCGGCACGCTGCTGACCGCGATGCGGCACCAGGCGCGGTCGATGGAGATCGCCGAGCTGGCCGTGCGTTATCGGGATGTCGGCGTGGTGGGGTTCGACATCGCCGGCGCCGAGGCGGGCTACCCGCCCACCAGGCACCTCGACGCGTTCGAATACCTGCAGCGGGAGAACGCGCACTTCACGATCCACGCCGGCGAGGCGTTCGGGCTGCCGTCCATCTGGCAGGCCATCCAGTGGTGCGGCGCCGACCGGCTCGGGCACGGGGTGCGCATCATCGACGACATCTCGGTGTCCGGCGACGGCTCGGCCAAGCTGGGCCGCCTGGCCGCGTACGTCCGTGACAAGCGCATCCCCCTGGAGATGTGTCCCACCTCCAACCTGCAGACCGGGGCCGCCGACTCCATCGCCGAGCACCCGATCGGGCTCCTGCGCCGCCTGCACTTCAGGGTGACGGTCAACACCGACAACCGGCTGATGAGCCGCACCAGCCTGTCGCAGGAGTTCGACAAGCTGGTGGAGGCGTTCGGCTATGGCTGGGATGACCTGCAGTGGTTCACGGTCAACGCGATGAAGTCGGGGTTCATCCCGTTCGACGAACGGCTGGCGCTGATCAACGGTGTGATCAAGCCCGGGTTCGCGCGGATGAAATGGCAGCCGTGAAACAGATCTATCGCTCCAAGACCGCCTTCGTGCTCGGGTGGGTGTGGCTGGCGTTCGTCGCCTTCAACATCTGGGATCTGACCGCCCGCTACAACGGCAAGCCCTCGCTGGTGGCGGGTGCCGTGCTGGGCGCGCTGACCGCAGTGGTCTACCTGGTCGCGCTCCGGCCCGCGACCGTGGTGACCGAGGAGGGACTGGAGGGGCGCAACCCGCTCCGCTCGACGTTCGTGCCGTGGGCGTCGGTCAACGACGTGGTCGTGGGCCACACCATCAACGTCAGCTACGGCGCCGAGCAGATGCTGCGGCTGTGGACGCCGATGAGCACGGCTCGCGAGCGGGCCAGGGCGCAGCGCCGGGCCGCGCCCAAGCCGCAGCGCGGCCGGTTCAAGACCGAGCCCACGCTGAGCAAGGCGGAGCAGGCCGCGGCGGAGGCGTTCGCCGGGAAGACGCACGCCGACTGGGTGGGGGAGCAGATCACCGAGCGGGCCGAGTCGGCCCGGCGCCGCGACGTGGAAGCCCCGCCCGCCCGCGCCAGCTGGGCGATCGACTCGTTCGCGGTGCTCGCCGCGGCGATCGCGCTCGTGGTGATGGCGGTCGTGATCGGCTAGCGCCGGCCAGAGGTGCGGCGTTGACTCTCACACCGTGTCAGGCCCTACACCTGGAGGAGTCATGTTCAGTATCGGAGACTTCGCCAGGCTAGGGCTCGTGTCCGTGCGTATGTTGCGGCACTACGACGCGATCGGGCTGTTGCGGCCCGCGCACGTGGACCCGGCCACCGGCTACCGCTCATACCAGGCGGCGCAGCTGTCCAGGCTCAACCGCATCGTCGCGATCAAGGACCTCGGCTTCACGCTGGAGCAGGTCAGGGCGATCCTCGACGACAAGGTGAGCACGGAGGAGCTGCACGGCATGGTCCGGCTGCGCCGCGCGCAGCTGGAGGCGCGGATCAGCGCCGACCTGGCCAGGCTGCGCGGTGTCGAGGCGAGGCTCCGGACCATCGAGACGGAGGGGCGCATGAAGACGGACGAGGTCGTGCTCAAGCAGGTCGCCGCGATCAGGGTCGCCGAGCTCAGCGCGAAGGCCGCCAGCTACGAGGCTGAGGACATCGGTCCGGTCATCCAGCCGCTGTACCGCGAGCTGTGCGCGCGGCTGGAGGCGGCACAGGTGACCACGCCGGGTCCCGGCATCGCGTACTACATCCCCGAGGACGACGGCGCGGTCATCGTGCACGCCGCGTTCCCCGTGACGGTGGGACCAGAGGACCGCCACGACTTCCAGATCGTCGCCCTGCCGGGCATCGAGACGGTGGCGACGATCATTCACCACGGCTCGATGGAGGAGGTCGGCTCGACGTTCCAGGCGCTGGCGCACTGGATCGAGGAGAACGGCTACCGGGCCAGCGGCCTGGCCAGAGAGGTCTACCTGCACTGCCCGGACGACCTGGCCGAATGGGTGACGGAGCTCCAGATCGAGGTGGCACCGGTCTAGCCGATGAGTTTCGGGGGCCCGCCTTGTCTAGGTATGTGAAGGAGGACAGAACAGTGCCGCACATCATTGACCATCCCGATCGCCCCTACGTGGGGATCCGCAGGACCATCAGCATGACCACCTTCGGCCTGGTGGCCGACCGCATCGGCGAGCTGATCGGCTGGCTGGCCGAGCGGGGCGTGGCACCCGCCGGGGCGCCGTTCCTCAGGTACCTCGCCATCGACATGCCGGCCGACCGGCTGGAGGTCGAGGCGGGCGTGCCGGTCGCGGCCCCGGTGGCGGGCGAGAACGACATCTTCGCCGCTCACCTGCCGGCCGGCCGCTACGCGACGGTACGCCACCACGGCCACCCCGACCAGCTCATCGGCGTCATCGAGAACCTCCTGGCCTGGGCGGACGAGCAGGGTCTGAAGTGGGACATGACGCGCGACGGCGACACCGAGCACTGGGGCTGCCGCCTGGAGATGTACCAGACGGACCCGCGGGTCGAGCCCGACCCCAGCAACTGGGACATCGACCTGGAGTTCCGCCTGGCCTGACGACGCCGGATAGTGCCTGGAGGCCGGATGTTGACGACGCCGGATGGTGCCTAGAGGCCGGGTGCGGCGCCGACGTCGGCTCGTGGTGTCTAGAGGCCGAGTGCGGCGCTGACATCGGCTTTCAGGGCGTCGAGCTCGCGTACGGCCAGCGCCCGGGCATCACCCACCGGCCCGGTCACCGGGATGACCACCTCCAGGTAGCACTTGAGTTTGGGCTCGGTCCCCGAAGGCCGGACCACCACCCGGGCGTCGCCGGACAGCGTGTAGCGCAGCCCGTCGGTGGGCGGCAGCCCGCCGTCACCCAGGCGCAGATCGTCGGCCCGCTCGACCGCGCGCCCACCGAGCGCGGCCGGGGGGTCGGCGCGCAGCCGGGCCATGGCGCCGGCGATGAGCGACAGGTCGTCGACCCGGACGGACAGCTGCGCGGTGGCGTGCAGCCCGTAACGCCTGGCCTGGTCGTCGAGCAGGTCGAGCAGGGTCCGCCCGGCACGCTTGGCCGCCGCGGCGATGCCGGCCACGGTCAGGGCGGCGCCGATGCCGTCCTTGTCGTGGACCGGCAGCCCGGCGTCGGAGCCGACGCTGTAGCCGATCGCCTCCTCGTACCCGAAGACCAGCCCGGGGCCCGCTTTGATGATCCACTTGAAACCGGTCAGCGTCTCGCCGTAGCGGACGCCGTGGGCGGCGGCGATCTTGCTGAGCAGTGTGGAGGAGACGATCGTGGTGGCCACCAGGCGATCGCCGGACGTGTGCGTGATCACGTGCTCGGCCAGCAGGCCGCCCACCTCGTCGCCGGTCAGCATGCGCCAGGAGCCGTCGCCCAGCGGCACGGCCACGGCGCAGCGGTCGGCGTCGGGGTCGTTGGCCAGCACGACATCGGCGTTGATCTTGACGGCCAGCGCCACGGCCAGGTCGATCGCGCCCGGCTCCTCCGGGTTGGGGAAGGCCACCGTCGGGAACTCGGGGTCGGGGTTGCGCTGCTCCTCCACGGCCATCGGGCTCTCGAACCCGGCGGCCAGGAACGCGCCGGTCAGCGTGGCCGATCCGACACCGTGCAGCGGCGTGTAGGCGACCCGCAGCGCGCGCGCGTCGCCGAGCGGCAGCGCGGTCACCGCGTCGATGTAGTCGTCGATGATGCTCTCGCCCAACTCGGTGAGCGTGCCGGGGCCGTCGAGCGGCAACTGGTCGACGCGGCCCACCGCCTCGATGGCGGCGGAGATCTCGGCGTCGATCGGCGGCACGATCTGGGAGCCGTCGCCCCAGTAGACCTTGTAGCCGTTGTCGCGCGGCGGGTTGTGGCTGGCGGTGACCGTCACCCCGGCGTCGGCGCCGAGGTGACGGACGGCGAAGGCCAGCACGGGGGTCGGCAGCGGGCAGGGGAGCAGCGAGGCGTGCAGCCCGGCACCGGTCAGCACGGCCGCGGTGTCGCGGGCGAACATGTCGGACTTGTGGCGGGCGTCGTAGCCGATGACGACGTGCCTGCCGGGGCCGAGCACCTTGGCCAGACCTGCCGCGGCCCGCATGACGGTCACCCGGTTCATCCGGTTGGGGCCCGCGCCCAGCTCACCGCGCAGACCGGCCGTACCGAACTCGAGCCGGGCGCCGAAGCGGTCACGCAGCGCCTCGTCGTCGCCGGATTCGAGCAGGGCCGACAGCTCGGCCCTGGTCTCGGGATCGGGATCCTGAGCCAGCCACAGACGGGCCTCACGGGCCAGGTCGGCGCTCACCGCCGGCCTCGCAGGTCGGGTCGGTCAGGGGAGGTCCGGTCGGGCTGGTCAGAGGAGGCCCAGCCGGGCCGGTCAAGGGAGGCGCCGGGGGCCAAGTCGGGGGTCGGGTCGGGGGTCGGGTCGAGGGTCGGGGCGGTGGTCACTGTCGGGCCTCACGAGTCAGGTCGGCGAGATCACGCGGGACGGGGGAGCCTGGTCGCCGGTCAGAGCCGGTCCACGATCTTGGACAGCAGCGTGCCCATCCGGGCCGCCGTCTCGCGGCCGACCTGCAGGACCTCCTCGTGGTTGAGCGGCTCGTCCGCCAGCCCCGCCCCCGGGTTGGTGACCAGGGAGACGCCCAGCACGTCGAGACCGGCCTCACGGGCCGCGATCGCCTCCAGGACCGTGGACATGCCGATCAGGTCGCCGCCCAGCGTGCGCAGCATGCGGATCTCGGCGGGCGTCTCGTAGGTCGGGCCGCGGAAGGCCACGTAGACGCCCTCGGCGATGGTCGGGTCGACCTCGTGGACGAGCGCCCGCAGTCGCCGCGAGTAGACCTCGGTGAGGTCGATGAACGTGGTGCCGGTGATCGGGTTGGCGCCGGTCATGTTGATGTGGTCGCTGATCAGCACCGGGTCGCCGACCTGCTGCGTCTCGGGGCGCAGGCCGCCCGCCGCGTTGGTCAGCACGATCGTGCCGACGCCCGCGGCGGCCGCGGTGCGTACGCCGTGGACGACGGAGTCGACGCCCCGGCCCTCGTAGAGATGGCTGCGGCCGAGGAAGACGAGCGCGTGCCGTCCGCTGGGAGTGCGGAGGACGCGGATCTTGCCGCCGTGCCCGGCCACGGCCGGAGCTGAGAAGCCGGGCAGGTCGGTGAAGGGGATCTCCGTGACCGTCTCGCCGATCGCGTCGGCGGCCGGCACCCAGCCGGACCCCATGACGAGGGCCACGTCGAAGGTGTCGAGGCCGGACGCGCTCTTCAGCGCGTCGGCGGCCGCTCCGGCCAGGGTGTACGGGTCGTTGCTCACGTCAATAGTTTAGGAGGAGCCTGTCGAGCACCCGTACCCCGAACTGAAGGGCGTCCACCGGCACCCGCTCGTCCACGCCGTGGAACATCGACGCGAAGTCCATGTCCCCGGGCAGCCGCAGCGGCACGAACCCGAACCCGCGCACGCCCAGATCGGCGAAGAACGTCTTGTTGTCGGTGCCGCCGGACATGCAGTACGGCACGGCCCGCGCGGCCGGGTCCTCGGCCTTCAGCGCCGCGATCATCGACTCGACCAGGGCGCCGTCGAACGTGGTCTCCAGCGCGATGTCGTGGTGCACGAACTCGCGGCGTACGCCCGGCCCGATCAGCGAGTCGATCGTCTTGAAGAACTCGTCCTCGTGGCCGGGCAGGAAGCGGCCGTCGATCACGGCGGTGGCCTGGCCGGGGATGACGTTGGACTTGTAGCCGGCGTTGAGCTGGGTCGGGTTGGCGGTGTGGTTCAGGGTGGCGCCGACGAAGCGGACGAGCGGTCCGAGCTTGTCCAGGAGGGGCGCCGGGTCGTCCTCGTCGAAGGGCAGCCCGAACGCGTCCGCGACCTCGGTGAGGAACTGGCGGACCGTCGGGGTGAGGGTGATCGGCCACTCGTGGGCGCCGACCCTGGCGACGGCCTTGGCCACCTCGGTGACCGCGTTGTCGGGGTTGAGCATCGAGCCGTGCCCGGCGGTGCCGTCGGCGATGAGTTTCATCCAGCCGAGGCCCTTCTGCGCGGTCTCGATCAGGTAGAGCCGCAGCGACGGGTCGACCTCCAGGGAGTAGCCGCCCACCTCGCTGATCGCCTCGGTGACGCCCTCGAACAGCTCGGGGTGGTGCTTGGTGAGGTGCTTAGCGCCGTACGTGCCGCCCGCCTCCTCGTCGGCCAGCCAGGCGAAGACCAGGTCGCGGCGCGGCTTGCGCCCCTCGCGGGTGAGCTGCCGGAGTACGGCCAGCATCATCGCGTCCATGTCCTTCATGTCCACCGCGCCCCGGCCCCAGATGTAGCCGTCACGCACCTCGCCGGCGAACGGGTCGACGGACCAGTCGGCCGCGTTGGCGGGCACCACGTCCAGGTGGCCGTGGACCAGGAGCGCGGGCAGCGACGGGTCGGAGCCCTCGACGCGGGTGATGACGTTGCCCCGGCCCGGCTCGCTCTCGATGTAGGTGGCCTCGATGCCGACCTCGTCCAGCCTGGCCATGACGGCCTCGGCGGCGGCCCGCTCGCCGGGGCCGGTACCGTCCCCGTAGTTGCTGCTGTCGACGCGGATCAGTTCGGCGCAGAGGTCGGCGACTTCGTTCTCGGCGGGCGTCATGGGGTCCTCTCCAGGGTGAGCAGGCCGGATTTGTGGAGGTGACCGCGCTTGTAGGCGCGGGTGATGAGGGTGACGTCCATGTCGGTGACCTCGTCGAGGGGGCCGACGACACCCGTCAGGAAACGGTAGAGGTCTGCCTCATGGGCCACCGCGACCTGGACGATCAGAGAATGCGTGCCCGATGTCGCCGCGCAGTAACGCACGCTGGGGTGCGCCGCGAGCGTCTGGCCGACCCGGTCGAGGCCGTACGGGCGGACCTTGAGCCAGAGCTTGCCCTCCACCTCCAGACCGAGCAGCGCGGGCTCGACCTCGGCCCGCAGCAGCAGCACTCGCCGTTCGAGCAGCGAGGACACCCGCCGGCGCGCGGTGGGTACGGAGATGTCGAGCTGCTCGGCGATCGCGGTGAAGGCGATCCTGCCGTCACCGGCCAGCAGCTCGGCGATGTCCTGTTCCAGAGGCGACAGACCGTCCTGATCCGGAAGGGGATCATGGAGCATGGCCGGGCGGAGCTGAGCCGCCTCCTGCTCGCTGAGGTAGGGCGCGTGCCATTCGGCCACGGTCCTGAACGTGTGGAGCACGACCTGCGTCTGCGTCTGCAGCACCCCGTCGATCTCGCTGATCTCCGCGGTGAGGATGTCGTGCAACTCCTCGCGCGTACGGGCGACCAGCTCGCAGGCGAGGTCGGCGGCCCCGGTCAGCGAGTAGACCGAGCGCGTGTCGGGCCGGTCGGCCAGCGCCTTGGCGACCTGCGCCGCCGCACCGGGACGGACCTGGACGTGCAGGTGCACGGGTCGCCCGTGGCCCGAACGCAGGTCGTCATAGATCGCGGTGACGCGCACCATGCCGTCGGCGATCAGCCGCTGCAGCCGGCGCGCGACCGTGCGCTCGTGCTCATCGACGGCCCTGCCGATCTCGCCCCACGACGCGCGGGGGCTGATCTGGAGGGCGGCGACCAGGCGCCGGTCGAGAACATCCACAGGGAGCCGTTTCTATGTCGGGTTTGTAAATATGTGGCGAGGCATTTGACTGTTTCGGTCGCCCGAATGCACAGTAAGCCATCATCGCAGTTGTCAGCAAAGGAGCCCCCGTGGCGACCTCCCCCGTGGCACCATCGCCAGTCGGCATTCCCAAAAGCCGTGTCCGCCAGCTCATGGCGGCCAGCATCGGCAACGTCGTCGAGTGGTTCGACTGGTACACATACAGCTTCCTGACCGTCTACTTCGCCGAGCAGATCTTCCCCAAGTCCGGCACGAACAGTCTGGTCCCGGTGCTGAGCGCCTTCGCGGTGTTCGCGGTCGGTTTCTTCATGCGCCCCCTGGGTGGCCTGCTGGTGGGCGCGTTCGCCGACCGGTACGGACGCAAGGCTGCGATGACCTTCACGATCATCCTGATGGGCGGCGGCTCGCTGCTGCTGGCGGTCACGCCGACCTATGCGACGGCGGGCGTGCTCGCGCCGATCATCCTGACGCTGGCGCGGCTGATCCAGGGACTCTCGGTCGGCGGCGAGTTCGCCGCGGCCACCACGTTCCTGGTCGAGTCGGCGCCTCCCGGGCGTCGCGGACTGTTCTCGAGCTTCCAGTACGTCAGCACCACCATCGGCCAGCTCTTCGCCTCCGGCCTGGCCGCGCTGCTGGCCGCCAACCTGGCAGAAGCCGACATGAACTCCTACGGCTGGCGCATCCCGTTCGTCGTGGGCGCGGTCATCAGCCTCGTGGGCCTGTGGATCCGCAAGGGCGCCGAGGAGACCAGCGCGGTGGTCAGCGAGATCCAGGAGGGCAAGGCGGAGCGTCCTGGCCTGTTCGAGTTCCTGGTCCGTTACCCGACCAAGGCCGCGATGATCGTCGGCATCACCGTGGCGGGCACGGTCGCCTACTACACCTGGACGACCTTCCTGCCGACCTACGCCCAGCAGAACGTGAGCTTCGACAAGGGCGAGTCGCTCACGGTCAGCACGATCTCGCTGGTCTTCTTCATGATCCTGCAGCCGCTGCTCGGCATGCTCTCGGACCGGGTCGGGCGCCGGCCCATGCTGATCACCTTCGGCCTGGCGTTCACGATCCTGCCGGTGCCGCTGCTCGGCATGCTGACGAACTCGTTCTCCAGCCTGCTGTTCATCCAGTGCCTTGGCATGATCTTCCTGGGCTGCTTCACCTCGGTCTCGGCCGCGGTCAACTCCGAGTTGTTCCCGACCCGGGTGCGGGCGGCGGGGGCGGGCTTCCCGTACTCGCTGACCGTCGCGATCTTCGGTGGCACCGCGCCGCTCATCGGCACGGCGCTGAAGGACGCGGGCAACTCGGGACTCTTCCCGTGGTACATGTCGGCGCTCGCCCTGGTCTCCACGCTGGTCTACGTCTTCGCGCTGAAGGAGACCAAGGACCAGCCGCTGAGCTAGTCGCCGATCGATCTGCAGGGGCGTCCCCGCAGCTCCTTGACGTAGTCGTCGGGGGCGCCCGCCCGCTCGGCGGCGTCCGCCAGGATGCCCAGGTAGCGGGCGGAGGGCAGGCCGCCCTCGTAGCCGTCGAGCACGTAGAACCAGGCCACCTGCTCGCCGTCGAGGGTCTGCACCCGCAGCCGCACCTTGTGGTAGAGGCCGCGGACGGCGCCCTCCCACTGGTCGAGCGAGTTGGCGTCCGACTCGGGCACGTCGTAGAGGACGACGAAGACGTGCTCGTCGGGGTCTTCGACGATGGTGGAGAGCGAGCCCTCCCAGCCGATGTCGTCGCCGCCGAACGTCAGGCGCCAACCCTGCAGCCAGCCCACACCCCGGATCGGGGAATGAGGGGCGCGCATGGCCATCTGCTCGGGGTCCATGTTGCTGCCGTAGGCCGCGTATACAGGCACAGCTGATAAGAGTAGCGGGCGAGAGGCCGCCCCGTTCGTCGTCAGCGCGCGCCATGCGGGAGAATGGGCACGTGACGAGGATCGTGATCATCGGTGGCGGACCAGGCGGCTACGAGGCGGCCCTGGTGGCAGCGCAGCTAGGCGCGCAGGTCACCATGGTCGAACAGGACGGACCGGGCGGCGCGTGCGTGCTGACCGACTGCGTGCCGTCCAAGACCCTCATCGCCACCTCCGTACGTAAACAGGCCCTGCTCGACGCGCCCTCTCTGGGCGTCGGTTTCACCGGCGGGCTCGACGGCGACGTCGGCGTGGCGAGCGTCGACCTGCCACTGGTCAACAAGCGGGTCAAGGAGCTGGCACAGGCCCAGTCGGCCGACATCGAGACCCGGGTGGCCGCCGAGGGCGTCGAGATCATCAAGGCGCGCGGGCGGCTGGCCGACCCGCAGTTGGTCAAGGCGGGCGACCGCGCGATCAAGGCCGACGTGGTCATCGTGGCGACCGGTGCGACGCCGCGCATCCTGCCGGGGGCCGAGCCCGACGGCGAGCGCGTGCTCACCTGGCGCCAGCTTTATGACCTCGACGCGCTGCCCGAGCATCTGATCGTGGTCGGCTCCGGGGTGACGGGCGCCGAGTTCGCCGGCGCCTACCGTTCGCTGGGCGCCGAGGTCACGCTGGTCTCCAGCCGTGACCGGATGATGCCCAACGAGGACGCCGACGGCGCCGAGGTGCTCGAAGAGGTCTACCGGCGCCGCGGCATGAACGTCATGGGCCGCTCGCGCGCCGCCTCCGTCAAGCGGACCGCCGACGGCGTCGTGGTCACACTCGAAGACGGCCGTACGGCCGAGGGCTCCCACGCGCTGATGACGGTCGGCATGGTGCCCAACACGGGCGGCATCGGCCTGGAGGAGGCCGGGGTCCAGCTCGACAGGAACGGCTTCATCAAGGTCGACAAGGTCTCGCGCACCTCCGCGCCGGGCGTCTACGCGGCGGGCGACTGCACCGGCGTGCTCATGCTCGCCTCGGTCGCCGCCATGCAGGGCCGCATCGGGGTCTGGCACGCGCTGGGTGAGGCCGTGCAGCCGTTGCGCCTGGCCACGGTGGCCTCCAACATCTTCACCGACCCGGAGATCGCCGCGGTCGGCGTCGCGCAGCGCTCGATCGAGGCCGGCGAGATCGAGGCCAACGTCGTCAAGCTGCCGCTGGCCACCAATGCCCGCGCGAAGATGCAGGGGTTCAACGACGGCTTCGTCAAGCTGTTCTGCCGTCCGCACACCGGGATCGTGCTGGGCGGCGTGGTGGTGGCGCCGAGGGCGTCCGAGCTGATCCTGGCGCTCTCCGTGGCGGTGCAGCAGCGGCTCACGGTGGACCAACTGGCCCACACTTTCGCGGTCTATCCGTCTTTGTCGGGATCCATCACCGAGGCGGCCCGCCGCTTGATGCAGCCCGAGGCGCAGATCGGGATCTGACCCGGCTCAAACGGAAACGGGCGCGTCCCCCGAAGGGAACGCGCCCGATCATCCGTTGAACGGGTTACCAGTCGCCGCCGCCGAAGTCGCCACCACCGAAGTCGCCGCCGCCGCCGAAGTCACCCCAGCCGCCGCCGCCGTCTCCGCCACCGAAGTCGCCGCCGCCGCCACTGATGTCGCCCCCGCCGCCGTCACCGTAGCCGCCGTAGCCGAAGCCGCCGTAACCGAAGCCGCCGCTGAGCATGCTGCCCATCAGGGTGCCGACGAACATGCCGGTCATGACATCGCCGAAGCCGCCGTAGTAGCCGTAGGCGTAAGGCTGGTAGGCCGGTCCCGCGTCGTAGTAGGGACGCCGCTGGCCGTCGACCATGACCTCCCGCATCTGCGGGTCGAAGCCGCGCTCCACGGCCTCCGCGTCGGCCGCGCAGGCGGGCACGTCGCGCACCGCGCCACCGGGCGGCGCCCAGCGCACGTCACGCACCGACGGGCCGTGCTGCGGGTTGAAGAAGCAGGGCGCCCGCCGCTCGGGGGTCGGCTGGTTGTTGACCTTGGCCTTCACCACGGCCAGCCAGTAGCGGCCGTCCTCCAGCGTCTGGGTCACCTCGCGGACCTGGTCGGCCCGCTGAATGGCCGCGAGCTGCGTCTTGGCCTTCTCGTAGGAGTCGAGTGCCTGCTGCCACTCGGTGATGTGCTGGCCGCTCTGGCCGGAGAGCGCGACGTCGGCGTCGAGCGTGGTGATCTCCTCGCCGAGCTTCGTGACGTCCTCCTCCACGGTCTGCTTGACCGCGGCCAGGTCCTTGGCGTCCTGGATGGCCTGCTTCTTCTTCTTGTTCTTCGAGTAGACGAAGTAGCCGCCGCCGCCGACCACGACGAGCGCGCCCAGGGCGATCAGCGCGCCGCTGCCGCCGCCGCTGCCGCCCACAGGGCCGGAGTTGAGCGCGGACTTCTTGTTCTCGGAGGCGAGGTTGACCCGCTCCACGAAGTCATTCATGCCGGACACGACGTCGTCGTTGTTGCGCACCGCCAGCTTGGCCAGCTGGTCAGTGAGTCCGGGCTTGCCGAAATTGGACTCCGCGAACAGGGAGTTGCCGTCGAGGACGGCCACGGTGACCCGGCCCCCACCCTTGGCGGCCGCGGTGGCCGTGCCCAGGGAGCTGAGGTACTGCTTGGCGTCCGACGACGAGGTCAATGTGCCGTCGGGCAGCGCCGCGACGTAGACGTCACTCTTGGAATCCTTCAACGTGTCGCGGATATCGGACTGCTGGTCCGAGGTCAGCGACGAGCCCGACTGCACGAAGAGCGGATCCTTCTTGTCCTTCCAATAGGACACAACGCTCGATGCGTCAGGGGGTGCGGCCGCCGCGTTGGCGGCAGGGGACAGCGCAAGTACGACGAAAAGACCGGCGATCAGAGCCGCGATCGCGGCCCCTGCTCGGCGCAGCGAATGGGTCATTGGCAGCAAGCCTCCTTCGCTCAGGATGACGAACGGGCGCTCAACAAAGTTCCTTTGCATATGCACGTTACCCGTATGAAGCCGTCCGAGCGCGGGGCGTGGTCAAGGTTCCTGGAGCCTCCGGCGGTCAAGCGTCCTTGATCTCGCAGATCGTGGCCCCTGACGTGACGGTCTGCCCGACCGCGGCGGTCAGGCCGGTGACGGTGCCCGCCTTGTGCGCGGTCAGCGGCTGCTCCATCTTCATGGCCTCGAGCACCACGATCGCGTCGCCCTCGGCCACCGTGTCGCCGTCGGTCACCACGACCTTGACGATCGTGCCCTGCATGGGGCTGACCAGCGTGTCGCCGCCCGCCGCGGGCTTCTTCGCGCCGCCGCGCTTGGGCTTCCTGCCCGCGGGCTGCGCGCCGCCCCTGGAGGCGCCGGTCGTACCGAGGCCGGAGGGCAGGACCACTTCGAGGCGCTTGCCGCCGACCTCGACCGTCACCGACTCGCGCGCCGCGGGCTCGTCGGCGGAGCCGTCCCCCGCGTAGGGCGCGATCGTGTTGTCGAACTCGGTCTCGATCCACCGGGTGTGGACGGCGAACGGCTCGGCGGTGAAGGCCGGGTCCGACACGACCGCGCGGTGGAAGGGGAGCACGGTCGGCATGCCGTCGATCTCGAACTCGGCCAGCGCCCGGCGTGAGCGCTCCAGCGCCTCCGTACGCGTGCGACCGGTCACGATCAGCTTGGCCACCAGCGAGTCGAACGTCTGGGGCACGGTCATCCCGGCCTCGAACCCCGAGTCGAGCCGCACGCCGGGACCCGACGGCGGGCGCATGACGGTGAGCGTGCCCGGCGCGGGCAGGAAGTTGCGGCCGGCGTCCTCGGCGTTGATACGGAACTCGATCGAGTGACCGCGCGGCGCCGGGTCGCCGAAGCCCAGCGACTCGCCGTCGGCGATGCGGAACATCTCGCGCACCAGGTCGAAGCCCGACACCTCCTCGGTGACGGGGTGCTCGACCTGCAGCCGGGTGTTGACCTCCAGGAAGGAGATCGTGCCGTCCTGGCCGACGAGGAACTCGCAGGTGCCCGCGCCGACGTAACCGGCCTCGCGGAGTATCGCCTTGGAGCTGGTGTAGAGGGTCTCGACCTGCGATTCGGACAGGAACGGCGCGGGCGCCTCCTCCACCAGCTTCTGGTGGCGGCGCTGGAGCGAGCAGTCGCGGGTGCCGACCACGACCACATTGCCGTCGCGGTCGGCCAGGCACTGGGTCTCGACATGCCGCGGGCGGTCGAGGTAGCGCTCCACGAAGCACTCGCCGCGGCCGAACGAGGCGATCGCCTCGCGCACGGCCGACTCGTAGAGCTCGGCGACCTCTTCCAGCCGCCGGGCGACCTTGATGCCCCGGCCGCCACCGCCGTACGCGGCCTTGATCGCGATGGGCAGCCCGTGCTCCTCGGCGAAGGCGACCACTTCCTCGGCCCCCGAGACCGGGTCCTTGGTGCCCGCGACGAGCGGCGCGCCGACCTTCTGCGCGATGTGCCTGGCCTGGACCTTGTCGCCGAGCGCGGCGATGGCGGCCGGCGGCGGGCCGATCCAGATCAGGCCCGCGTCGATGACGGCCTGGGCGAAGTCGGCGTTTTCGGCCAGGAACCCGTAACCGGGATGCACCGCGTCGGCGCCCGAGCGCCGGGCGATCTCCAGCAGCTTGCCGATGTCGAGGTAGGTCTCCGCGGGGGACTGGCCGCCCAGCGCGTACGCCTCGTCGGCGATCTTGGCGTGCAGGGAGTCGAGGTCTTGGTCGGCGTAAACGGCCACGCTGCCGATCCCGGCGTCCTTGCACGCCCGTGCGACCCGGACGGCGATTTCCCCCCGGTTGGCGATCAGAACCTTCTGCACCGACCTACGTCCTTTCCTAGGCATCCTTCCGCGCCGGGCACTGAGACGGAGTGTAAGTGTTCGCTGTCGGCCGCCGGTCAGCGACCCAGATAAGCGCCGCCGTTCACGTGGATCACCTGCCCCGTCAGATGCCGTGCGCCCGGAGAGGCGAGGAAGACAACGCTGTCCGCGACGTCGGACGGGGTGCCGGGGCGGCCGTTGCGGGTGTTGTCGACGCGGGCCCTGATGCCCTCCTCGGTCAGGCGCCCGCGGAAGAACTCGGTGTCGAGCACCAGGCCGGGGGAGACGACGTTGGCGGTGATGCCCCGCGGGCCGAGCTGGGCGGCCAGGTCGGCGGTCCACGCCTCGACGGCCGCCTTGGCCGCGCCGTACGAGCCGGAGCCCGTGCCGCGGGCGGCGATCGAGCCGATCGTGATGATCCGCCCGCCCTTGGCGAAGCGCGGTAGCAGCGCGGTCGTGACGAGCACGGCGGACAGCAGGTTGGCGTTGAGGTTGGCCAGCCAGCCCTCGGCCACGTCCAGCAGGTCGTCGGACTGCCGCCGGTCCAGGTTGGTGTTGCCGCCCGCGTTGTTGACCAGGACGTCGACCCGCTCGGGCAGGCGGCCCGCCGCGTCCTTCACGGCGGCGGGGCTTGCGGCGTCGAACGGCAGGTAGGCGGCGCCGAGCCGGGCCGCGGCCTCCTTCAGCACCTGCTCGCGCCGGCCGGTGATCGTGACCCGGTCACCCGCGGAGGCGAACGCCGCGGCGATCGCGTAGCCGATCCCGGTGCCACCGCCGGTGACCACAACCTCGCGCATGGCCGGATGCTCCTTAGAATCCGAATATTCCTCTGGAAGACCATAGCCGCTCGGCATAACAGGAGCGAGGCGTGAGTGACGCGCTTATGTTGAGGGCGCTTTCAGTCGATCCAGGAGGTATGCATGAGCCAGAGCCTGCTCGGTGGCGACCCCGCGGAAATGCAGCAGATGGCCACCCAGTTCAACCAGCAGTCCGAGGCGGTGCGCACCACGATGACCGCGCTGGACCGCGAGGCCGCCAAGGTCGGCACCGCTTGGACGGGCCCGGGAGCCGAGCGCTTCCAAGGGGCCTGGCAGAACTACCGGACGGCCTTCCAGCGCATGACGGAAGAGCTCCAGGAGGCCTCCCGGGTGATCAACACCTACCGGGGCAACATCGAGTCCGCGACCCGCTGAGCCTCGCGGAGAGGCCCCGGTCTGACCACCGGGGCTTCTTTTCGTTCAGGTGGGCAGGCTACGCTCTTCCGCCATGATCGGACGGACTCTCGCGGCGGGCGTGCTCGCCCTGCAGCTCACCTCGGCCCCCGCGCTCGCCGCGGAACAGGTGCAGGCCGAGAGAAGCGCGCCCGTGGAGTGCAAACCACGCAAGGGGACGACGCAGTTGCCCGGCACCGAGCCGTGGGCGCAGAAAAGGCTCGACATCAAGAACGTGTGGCGCATCACCCGGGGCGCGGGCGTGAAGGTCGCCGTGGTCGACAGCGGCGTCGACTACCAGCACCCGCAGATCCAGATCTCCAAGTTCATCGACATCACCCACACCGGCTACCGCGACTGCGTGGGGCACGGCACCGCCGTCGCGGGCATCATCGCCGGCCGCTATCTCGCCGGGGTCCCCTTCCACGGCGTCGCCCCCGAGGTCCAGCTCATCTCGGTGAAGCAGAGCAACAGCGAGGAGGGCGAGGTCGCCGACCTGGTCAAGGGGATCAAGGAGGCCGTGGACCGCAAGGCGGACGTGATCAACGTCTCGGTGCGGGCCGCCGACCATCCCGACCTGAAGGCGGTCATCCAGTACGCGCTGTCCAGGGACATCGTGGTCGTGGCCGCCGCCGGCAACATCACCAAGGAGGACGGGCCACCCGAGCCCGCCTACCCCGCGGCCTATGACGGCGTGCTCGCCGTGGGCTCCGCCAACAGCGACGGCCGCCGCGCCGACTCCTCCAACACGGCCACGCCGGTCGGCGTGCTCGGGCCGGGCGTGGACATCACCGCCCCGTGGACGGGCAAGAGCTACATGCGCGGCCTGGAGGGCACCAGCTTCGCCGCCCCGTACGTGGCGGGGGTCGCCGCGCTCGTCCGCGCCCGCTTCCCCAAGCTCGACCAGCAGCAGGTACGTCAGCGCATCACCGCCACGGCCGACGGCTCGGTGGGCACCGGCACCGGAGCCGGGATGGTCAACCCGCTGATGGCCGTCACCGCGTCGCTGTCCTTCGACCCGGCGGGCGCCCCCGTGGTCGCCCCGCCGCCGCCCTCGCCGTTGCCCGCCAACGCGGTGGCCAAGGCGCCGCAGCCCGACGAGCACGCGACGAACGTCGCCCTCTTGGTGACGGTCGGCGCGCTGGGGATCGCCGCCGCCGCGGCGGCCGCGGCATCGCTCATTCCGCTGGGCCGCCGCCGGGGCTGGCGTCCCGGCCGTCCGGCCGCTTGATGTCTTTACGGTTAAATGTCAGGTTGCGTCCGAAACCACTGATACAGATGTGACAGATTTGGTTGAATGTACGGGCGTAACGAGTTTTGACTTGAAGGGAAAGAGATGCACCCTCTGCGGCCGGGTGATCCTGAGCGTTTAGGAGCTCACACCCTTTTCGGACGGCTGGACGAGGGGCCGCGAGGAGTCGCGTACCTCGGCAAGGAGTCCGAGGACGGACCCACCCGAGTGATCAAGCTGCTCCCGGCCGTTCCCGGCGCGGGGCCGCACGACGCTGAGCGGTACAAGGGCGTCCAGCGTATTTCGAGCGTGTACGTCGCCAGGACGCTGGACGCCGGAATGCACGACGAGCAGCCGTACATCGTGCGCGAGCACATCGAGGGCCGCAGCCTGGCAGAGACGGTGGCGGCCGACGGGCCGCTCGACGGCGACACCCTGGAGCGGGTGGCCGTCGGCGTGCTGACCGCACTGACCGCCGTGCACCTCGCCGGCGTCACGCACCGTGGGCTCACTCCGCACAACGTGCTCCTCGCCGCTGACGGCCCCCGTGTGACCGACATCGACCTCGGCGAGGCCGCCGGCGAGCTCGGTTACCGCTCGCCCGAGCAGCTCAGCGGGCTGGGGTACGGCCCTTACGCCGACGTGTTCGCCTGGGCCGCCACGATCGTCTTCGCCGCGACCGGGCAGCCCCCCTTCGGGCACGACGCCCAGGCGGTGCTCAACGGGGAGCCCGAGGTCGGCGCGCTGGCCGAGCCGCTGCGCCGGGTGGTGCTCTCCGCGCTGTCCAAGGACGTCACGCAGCGGCCGACCACCTACACGGCGCTGCTGCAACTGCTCGGCGACAAGAGCGGCGCCGCAGCGCCGCGGGTGGGCGTCGTCGCCACTGTGCCACCGCCCCCGCAGGCGCCGGAGGGCGAGCTCTTCCCGCCGCAGACCATCCAGCTCCCGCCGTTGGAGGCGCCGGCCGAGCACCAGGAGCTGGCTGAGCACCAGGCGCCGCTCGAAGGGGTGCCGGTCCCGCAGCAGACGTGGGGCCCGCCGCCCGTGCCGCAGCAGGGACCGTGGGAAGGGGCGCCTGGCGGGCAGCCGCCGTCCCAGGTATGGCAGGCGCCGCCGCAGCACGGCGGTGCCGCCCCCCGGCGCAAGTCGTTCCCCATCGGGCTCGCCGCGGCCGTCACGGCGGTCGCGCTGCTGTCCGGCGTGGGGCTGTGGGGCGCGGGCCACTACGCCAAGCTGGAGACGGTGTCCAACTCCTCGGCCGAGGCCAAGAAGGGCGGCACGCTGGCGATCGGCGGGGGCGGGGGTGACTCGTCCGCGCAGCCACAGCAGCAGCTGCCCGGCCAGCCCAATCCTCAGCAGTCGCAGCCCGACGTGACGGTGCCCTGGGCCTCCGCGAGCCCCGACCCGACCGACGTGGTCCCGCTGGTGCTGCCGACCGACTATCCCTCGTCGGCGCCCACCGCTCCGGAGTTCAGCACGGTCCCGACGCCGCAGCCGATCCTCACGCAGCCGGTGACCCAGCCGACGGTGACGCAGCCCGCCGCCCAGCCGACGGCGACGCAGCCCACCGCGAGCGCCACGGCGAGCGAGCGCAAGACCAGGAAGCGCCAGGCGAGCCAGACCCCGACTCCCACCGAGTCGAAGGAGCCGACGCCGACGCCGGAGCCGACGAAGTCCAAGGACCCGGACCCCACGCCGACGCCGGAGCCGACGAAGACCAAGGAGCCGGAGCCCACGCCGACGAAGACCACCGAGGAGCCCAAGCCGACGCCGACGAAGACGACCCAGTCGCCCAAGCCGACGCCGACCAAGACCACCGCCAAGCCGACGCCCACGCCGACCAAGACCACCGCCAAGCCGACGCCCACGCCGACCAAGACCACCGCCAAGCCGACGCCCACGCCGACGAAGACCACGGCCAAGCCGACGCCGACGCCGCCCAAGACGAACCCCTACACGCCGGCGCAGGTCTGCGGAGGCGGATTCAGCGTGCAGCGCAGCGGAGCGTTCTCGGGCGGGGTGACATACCAGCTCTACAACAGCGGTACCGGTGAGAACTGCGTGGTCACCATGAAGACCGCGAACGTGGGTCAGAAGACCCCGGTCAGCGCGACGCTCGACGTGCAGGGCGGGGGGAGCAGGACCGACTCCGGCAGCTACGAGTACTACGCCGGCCCGGTCAAGCTGCCCGCCAAGGGCAAGTGCGTGAAGTACTCGGGCAGCGCCGGTTCCGGCAGCACCAGCGCCCCATACGGCAACTGCGGCTGAGCAGGCCGGTACGCGAACGGCGGGGCCGGTGAGGATCGATCCTCACCGGCCCCCCCGGCGGTGGGGCGCAGGAGTCCCCGGCGCGCGGGGGGGGGCGCCCCCCCT
>NZ_JBEZDR010000014.1:0-76974 GCF_040648415.1 Nonomuraea sp. NPDC049141 | reverse complement strand
TACCAGGCGTTCATGCCGCCCCAGCTCGCCGCCACCTACCGCCCCGGCTCGGCCGACTCGCTGTTCCGGGTGATCCTCACCGGCCCCGCCGTCGTTGGCGCTCAGTCCTCCCAGGCGCGCTGCGTGCGGCGCATCCCTTCGAGCCGTTCGCCGGTCTCCCTGGCGTAGGCGTCCTGCAGCTCGTCCAGGTCGCGCTTGAACGTGCCCAGCGGATCCTCGACGCCGAGCGGCAGCCCGAGCAGTTCGCGGGCCTGCCGCTCGTGGTCTTCCTGAGCGGCGCGTACGGCCTCGACCACGTCGCGGCCCAGCTCTTCCGGTTCCAGCCGCATGGCCCGATGGGTGATCCGCACCTCGACGAGTTTGCTGTCGGCGTCCACCCGCGCGGACACCGTTCCGCCGCGGCTCTCGCCCGATCCGGTCACCTGACGTAGCTCCCGCGTGGCCTGTTCGAGCTCGCGCATCGTCCGTTCGCTGGCCTGTACGAGCCGGTCGAGCTCGTCGAGGCGGGGGTCACTGGAATCCATGCGTTCCACGGCATCGGCAGCAGGTTAACGAACAGCCATCGGCAGCCGTCCAATCGTCTAACTGATCATTAAGAGTGCCGTGCAAACAGGGAGGTAAGGGACGCCATCGGGAAGAATTCGTACATATGACGACGAAAGCGGTTGCGCCGGGGCAGGAGATCTACGTCACCTCCACGGCCATCGGTCACACGCGCGATCGGGTCGACGACGAGCTGAAGGCGGCGATCTCCTTCGTCAGGAGCCTCGTCGGCACGGTCGGGGTCGAGGCTCCGGGCTTCGGCGTACTCGGGGAAATGGTGCTGGGCGGCACCTACGACGGCATGTGCCGCTGGGCCGACAGCACACTGGGCCAGGCGGAGGAGACAGTGGACAGCTGGGTGGGGGCGCTCGGCATCGGGGAGCGTAACTGGCGCGCGGCCGAGAAGCAGAGCGCCGTGAGGTATCGCAAATGAGCGACTACGGGAACCTGCGCAACTACTCGCATCCCGCCTACAACACGCCCCCCACCGCGAACACCGGCTACTCGCCCTACAGGTATCCCGGCTACAACTCGCCCACCTCATACGGCGCCTACAACCCCTACAAGCCGCCCACCTTCGGGCCGCCTCCGACGATGCCGGAGCCGATCGGGCCCAAGGTGCTGGAGTCGCTGAAGAGGCTGGGCCGGATCTCGGCCTGGCTCGTCCCCGCCGTGGTCGTCGCGGGCACGGCCATCGCCAACGAGCCGGGCATGGCGCAGGCGGCCACGAACTGGAAGAACGGCATCGCGGGCCGGCTCGACGACGGGGTCAAGCAACTGCTGCCCCAGCTCGTCGCCACGTCTCGGAGCGGCTGGATCGCCCTCGACCAGCAGGAGTTCGAGCGGGTCGTGTGGATCTTCCACCGGGAGATCGGCGCGCTGCGCGGCGTGCTCGGCGACGTGGGTGGGATGGTCGACGAGGTGGCCGCCGGGTACCGCAGCTACTGGGTCAAACTGGCCACGCTGGGCGTGACCACGCTCACCTTGCTGCTGTTCGCCAAGCGACTGCAGGCGTTTCCGCACACCAGGCTGTATGGCGGTCTGCTGGAGAAGTTCGTCGCCTCCGGAACCAACGGCGCGGTGGCCGTGCTGACCTTGACGCTGGTGTCGGGTCTGCGTGGCGCGGGAGACATCATGTCCACCGTGATCAAGAAGGAGCACCAGTTCGGCTACATCAAGCCGAGCGGCGCCGCCGAGGTGAACTTCGAGCAGGCGACCATCAACGCGAAGGAGTTCCCGTCGTTCCAGGCGCCGGACAAGCCCGGCGACCTGCCCAAGGGCTATGAGAAGTTCGACTGGGTGGAGCCCGAGCAGACGACTTCTCAGTAGGGCCGGTACGGGCCGCCCTGCTCCACCGACTTGATGCCCGGGTGGTTCGCGAGCGATCCGTACCGGTCGTACGTGTACAGGACCCCGGCGATGATGTTGTCCACCGGCTCCAGGATCTGCTTGTATCCCGGCAGGCTGTTGTGGTCGAACGTGGGTGGGATGGTCTGCATCAGTCCCTGTGACGGCACGCCGTTCTTGGCGTTGATGTCCCAGTTGTTGATGGCGCTCGGGTTGCCGCCGGACTCGTGGTAGATGACGGTCCAGATCCGCTGGATGGCCTTGGGGTCGTTCGGGTCGAGGTCCTGGAGCTTGTCCAGCAGGCCTCTCTTCCGCAGCTCCGCGGCCATCTCCGGCGACTTGATGACCCGGAGGGCCTCCTTGATCCAGTTCACCACCTCGGCCTTGGGCGCGGGGGCGTTGCCGGCCGAGGAGACGCCGCCGCTGTAGGCGTAGCCGGCGCCGCCGCTCGCGCCGCCGCCGTCGCTGCCACCGGCGGCGGCCGCCGACTCCAGCGTGGTGCGCTTGTCGTCGAACGGCGTCCTGACCCACTCGACCTTGTGGTCGCCCGCCTCGAAGTCGGCCCCGTCCGGCGGGGGGACCTTGGTGAAGAAGCCGAACCCGGAATCCGCGCCGAGCTGCTTGGCCAGCGCCTTCTTGGCGTCCTCAAGGTCGCCTTCGGCCTTCTCGACCAGGCTCTCGGCCTGCGTGACGTTGCCGCTGACGATCGTCGTACGGGCGAGCGCGGCGTCGGCATCCTGGGACGTGGCCTTGGGATTCAGCTTCGCGTACTGGCTCTTGTACGTTGCCGCGCGCTCGACCGCGTCCTGGCAGAGCGTGTTCACCTTGCCGTGGGCGTCCTCCAGGGAGGTGGCCGCCTTGTCGAGAGCGTCGGCGCAGGCCGTCAGCGCTTCGTTGAGGTCGGTGCTCGCCCGCGGGTAGGCGTTCATGTACTTGGTGAAGGCGTCGGCCGAGCCGCCCTGCCACGCCTTGTCCACCTCGCCGACCGCCTTGGTCAGAGAGCTGGTCGACCTGGTGACGTGACCGGCCGCCGCCCGCCAGGCGCCGGCGGTGTTCCTGATCGCCTGCGGATTCCCGGTCACTTTCGCGAGGAGCGCGGCGAGCCGGTCACCACCGGGCAGGTCGCTGACCCCGCTCATCCGCCGGAGGCCTTCGCCGCCTTGCGCAAGTTGGTCTCCACCTGGTCGATGGCCTTCTCGACACTGTTCAGCCGGCTCTTGCCCGCCTGCAGCTCTTCCTTGAGCGCCCGCCACACCTTGTCGACGTCCGTGGCCAGGTCGCCGGAGTCCTTGAGGGCGCCGAACGTCTTCGACGAGGTCTGCCCGGTCGGTGCGGAGGACTTGGTGCCCTCGAACGCGTCGTCCAGATCGAGCATGTTCGCCACCTTGCGGGCCCGTTTTCCGCATTCTTCGAGCGCCTGGAAGTGCACGTCGACCCAGCCGCTCATCGGACCCCCAGACACCTTGCTGCGAAGTGCACGAAACATGAGCATAGTGGACAGTTATCTGAGATGTCCTTGAGGAAGGAGAAACGCTTGGGACAGGAAGGCGGCTACTCTGCGCAATGGGCAAATATCCGGCATGGGGCCGTAACCGCGAAGGAGGAGGCCGAGCACGTGCGCATGGTCCGTGACGAACTGCGTGACGTGTTCGCCGCCGAGGGCCGGCCCATGGGGGACGACCAGTACGGCGCGGAGTTCGAGAAGAGCTTCCCCCTCCGGACGAAGGGCGTCTTCAAGGCTTTCGACGACTACATCGACGAGCTGGAAGGTGTCGGCGACGGGATGCGCGTCAACGCCAAGGGGTACGAGGCCGCTGAGATCGACTCTCAGGGCTGACTCGCGTGCTGCTTGATGGGATACCGGTGCCCGAGTGGGCCCGTCCGTGGGCGGGCTGGGTGCTGGGCACCGACTGGCCCAAGGGGCGGGAAGGCGGTCTGTTCCGGCTCGCCGACGGGCTGGTGAAGGCGGCCCGCGACGTGGCCGCCGGAGCGGACCGCGACGGCGTACGGCTGGGCGCCGAGGGGTGGGACGGAGCGGCACTCCGGGCGTTCCGGAAGCGGGTGTCCAAGGACGTGGGCGGCCGCCAGGCGGCCCTGGTGCGGTCCCTGGTGGACCTGGCGTTCGCGTGCAACGAGCTGGGGGTGCAGCTCGAGTTCACCAAGCGGATGATGCGGCTGGCCGTACTGCTGCTGGTGGTGCAGCTGGCGTGGCTGATGTGGGCGCTGGCCTCGCCGGCGGGCGGGCTGGCGTTGCGGCTGATGGGGGTACGCGCCCAGGCGGCTCGATGGACGGTACGCCAGTTCGCCCGCCGGTTACTGATCAACATCGCGCTGTTCGGCGGGTTGCTCGGCGGGATGGACCTCCTGGTCCAGCTGACGCAGTCGCGCCGGGACGAGATCGACTGGCGGCAGGTGGGGTCGTCGGCGGCCACCGGAGCGTTGACCGGGGGGTTGCTGACCGGGCTGGCATGGGCGTTCCCGACGCGCTCGCTGTGGATGCTGATGGGCCAGTCGGGAGTGGCGAACGCCGGTGCCGTGCTGGGCACGGAGCTGTGGAGCGGTGACGGACCGGTCGACTGGACGCTGGTTCTGAAGGGCATGACGTCGGGTGTGGTCGGCGGTGCCGACGCGCACTGGGCGAGCTGGAGCCCGGACGGCGGCCACGCGGGACCCAGACCGCCGGACGGGCACACGCGCGCCGACGACCCGGGCCCTCGGGACGGCACCGGGCTCGATGGCCTGGACGGGAACGGTCGCACAAGACTCGCCGACGCCGGCGAGCCTGGTGTGCTGTCCGGCGGCGAGGACGCCCGGCCGCACCCGTACGAGGGGTCGAACACCACCCAGCGCAGCATCGACGAGCTGATCAACTGGTCGCGCCCGGGCGAGCCCGGACCCACCCCGCTCAGGAACCACGCGGAGTTCGGCGAGAGCGCCTCCCGCGGCGTGGTGGCGCGCGAGCCGCTGCCCGGCGCCGGCGGCGAGACCGTGAAGCTGGAGAAGGCCAGGCTGGCCGACGGCACGCACGCCGTCGAGAAGGAGTTCTCCGGGACGGACCGGCGAGACCGCGAGCATCTCAACTCGCGGCTCGGCCGCACGGTCGGCGCCGAGGTCGCCGCGACCCACATCACCGGCGAACGCCACCTGCTCATCGACTGGGTCGACGGTGAGCACGTGCCGGCCCAGCGCGGGCCGGACGGCAAGTGGCACCTGTCGCGGCTGCACAACACCCGTGAGGGGATCCTGCTCGGCCTGCTCGACGCGCTGACCGGCAACCACGACCGCTTCTCCCCGGGCCGCGCCGCGCACGACTTCCTGGCCGGCCACGACGGCATCGTCAGGGGCTACAACGGCGACAAGACCTTCACCGGGCGGCTGCCCGACACGAACAGCCCCTTCGTCCGCCACTTCTTCCGCGACAAGGGCGAGCTGCCCGACTGGGGGCCCAACCCGCTCAGCAAGAGCGACGTCGAGACGCTGCGGACCCGCATCGAGGCGCTGCGGGCGGAGTTCCGCGGCCACGCGGACTGGTACGCCGACGTCAAATACGCCTTCGAGAAGATCGCGGAGAACGCGAGCGGCACGGTGTCGGTGCTGGACGCACCCCACGGGTCCGTCATCGTGGAGCCGCGGGCGGCGGGCCCGGTGTTCGGGGAGCGGCCCCGGACGTTCGAGGGAACCACACCGCCTCGCGCGCCGGACGCCGTCCCGCCGGAGCGGTCCTCGTCGACCGGCGACCCTGGCGACCGTATGCGGGCGCGCCCGGTCCGCAGTTACGAGTTCGAACCCGACTACCGCACTCCGCTCCTGCCGGTCAACGGCGAGTCCGTCTTGGCCAAGCTCCGGGGTGTGCTGTCCAATTGCATAGACCCGCGGCAGGCGCTCAGAGCGAGCGAATGGGCCCACCTCAGGAAGAACGCGGATCCGTGGGTGGTCGAGGGCCGCAACCCGCAGCGTCCGGTGCTCGATGCCAGCGCTCGCGTGGAGGCACGCCGTTTCGCGATCCGCGGCGACGAGGTCCGGACGGTGACCGAGTTCACGGTCAAGATCAAGTACGTCGCCGAGAAGGGCATGACGTCCGAACAGGTCGCGCAACTCAAGTCCAACGCGCTCGACGGCGTGGACCGGTACTACAACCACCAGCACCGGCTCCGCGACGGCAGCCAGCTGCACGTCCGGCTGGAGTTCCAGGAAGTGCGTAACGCGCGGCCCGGCGATCTGGAGGTGGTGACCTTCCGCGCCGCCGGTGGCCGCGCCGACATGGTGACCTGGTACGCGGACAACGACGGGCACATCCACGCCCACGAGATGGGGCACCACCTCGGGCTGGCGGACGAGTACCTCGAACCCCCGGAGCGGGGCCGCCGGACGCTCACGGACCGGCACATGGAGCCGGGCGACAATCTGATGGGCGACGCGGTCCGTGTGAAAGTGGACGGCGACGTGCTGCTGGACCACGCGGGCCACGAAGTCCCGCCGGTGGCCGCGCTGCGCGACCACCACCTGGTGCACTTCGACGACCTGGTGCCCGCGTCGCAGCGGTTCGTCGAGGGGGAGGCCGGGTTCCGGCAGCCGGCCGACGAGTGGACGCGGCCCGCGTACACGCCGGAACAGCTGCGCCTGTCCGACCACCTGAGAGACCTGCTCGTCAAATTCCCGCATCAGGACGGCGACCTGATCGACCACGTGCGGGTACTGGATCGCGCCTACGCCCTGTTCGGCGATCGGCTCACCCAGCGCCATATCGACTACGTCCGCGCGCTCCTGGACACCGCCCACTCGCTCTACGGCGCCGCCCCCGATGCCGTGACGGTACGAGATCTGCGCCGCCTGTCCGGCCTGGTGACCTTCCTCGGCTGGAAGCCGGACGCGGGACCGCTCGACGGGGCCTGGGTCAGGGCGCGGAGCGAGGCGGTGCTGGGGCACGGTCATGCCGACGCGAGGACGATCGAGGGCCTGTCGAGGCTGCGCGAGTGGTTCGCCTACACCGACGGGCGGCCACACCCGGGCGAGACGGGACAGCAGGTCATGCAGAGGGCGGCCGGAGAGTTCTTTGGCGAGCCACCCAGCGAGGCCGGCGTCCGCCGCGCCGCTACCTTGTTCAGCGAGGCTGCGGAGCGCTCGCCCGTCCTGGCCGACGGATCGCCCGACTACGTCCGCGTCACCGCCGAGCTGAGGGCCAAGCAGGCGGGAGAGTGGCAGGGCCTCGCGTACGGCGGCGACCACTTCGGCGCGCTCGTGGAGCAGCTGCACGACGACCAGGGAGCCGGGCAGGCCGCCGGGCCACCCAAGGCTCCTGGGGAGTACCCGCACAGCAAGGGGCCGGCATGGGACGCGCGAAGGGTGGGCGAGGCGGTCACCGACTGGGGGGCCACGCCGCACGGGGGGAAGCCGCACACCTTCAGCCCGGCCGAGCTGGTGGCCGCGCGCAAGCGGGCCCATCCGGTGAACATGGAGGCACGTGACCCGGGGGTCGCGGCCATCGAGCGTCGCGACCTGACCGTCAAGGCACGCGACGGAGCGATACGGCCCGTCACGGAGTACACCGTCAGGTTCGCCTACCGTTCCGACACGTCGCCGCTGGGTCACCTTGGCACGCGCGTGCGGGCAGGTCTCGACCAGTTCGTCAACGGCAGGTACGTGCTGCCGGACGGCTCGATGCTGCTCGTCCGCGCGGAGTTCGAGCCGGCGGAACGCCGCGGTGTCACGATCGGACACCGCGACGAGGCACCTGGCAGCAGGCCGTTCGACTTCCCCCACGAGGCGTCACGCGTCGATCTGGCGCTCAAGGTCCTCGATCAGCTGGGCATGGACGACGTGCTCGGCCCACCGCGGACGGCCGAGGCCGCCTCGACCGAAGCGGCTCCCAAGGCGGACGCCGTAGCCGCGCGCAGGCAGGCGGCATGGGACGCGCGAAGGGTGAGCGAGGCGGTCACCGACTGGGGGGCCACGCCGCACGGGGGGAAGCCGCACACCTTCGGCGCGGCCGAGCTGGTGGCCGCGCGCAGGCAGGTCCAGCCGGTGAACATGGGGGCACGTGACCCGGGGGTCGCGGCCATCGAGCGTCGCGACCTGACCCTCAAACCGAAAGACGGAGTGGTACGACGCGTTACCGAGTACACCGTCAAGTTCGCCTACCGTTCCGACATGTCGCGGGCGGACCTGGGCTACTTCGGCAGGCGCGTGCGGGCAGGTCTCAGCCGGCTCGTCGACGGCAGGTACGTGATGCCGGACGGCTCAACGCTGCTCGTCCGGGTGGAGTTCGTGCCGACGGCACGCCGTGGTGTCACGATCGGACACCTTGACGAGGCACCTGGCGGTAGGCCGTTCGACTTCCACTACGAGGCGTCATACGTCGATCTGGCGCTCAAGGTCCTCGATCAGCTGGGCATGGACGACGTGCTCGGCCCACAGTAGACGGCCGAGGCCCAGTTCCCTAACCGCGCAAGCGGGCGTGGGGCGGTTCGGCCCGTTCTGGGTCACTGCGGTTTTGGGGGCGTCAGGCGGCTCAGCCCGTTCTGGGTCACTGCGGTTTTGGGGGCGTCAGGCGGCTCAGCCCGTTCTGGGTCACCGCGTACAGGTCGCCGGTCAGGGCGAGCGGGACGTCGCCCAGCCGGGTCTCGCCGACCTGCTCGCCGTCCGGCAGACGCCATAGCCGTACGGTGCCGTCGTCGCAGCCCACCGCCAGCACATCGCCGCCGAGGAAGCGCAGGCACCGGACCGTGCCCGGGTTGCCGCCGAGCACCACGACGTCCTCGCCCGTCTCGGTGTCCCGCACGGGTACCAGCCCGTCATAGCTGCCGGAGGCGAGCACCGCCCGGCCGCCGAGCGTGCCGAACGCCAGCGCGTACACCGGCAGCGAGTGCCCGTACACGGCCGACAGCGGCCGGCCCGTCGCCGCCTCCCAGGTCCTGACCACCCGGTCGTACCCGCTCGACGCGATCACGACCCGGTCACCGGACCGGCCGGTTGCCACACACGTGACGCCCGCCGTGTGTGCGGCCAGGCGGCGCAGCGGGCGGCCCGAGATCGCGTCCCAGGTCCTGACCGTGCCGTCCATGCCGCCGGAGACCAGCAGGTCGCCGTCGAGGGCGAGCGCGAGCACCTGGCCGGTGTGCGGGGTCGGCACCGCGACCACACCGCTCATGGGATCGTGTACGCGGACGGTGCCGCCGTCGGTGCCGCAGACCAGGCTGCCACCGTCGAAGGCCAGGCTCGTGATGCCGCCGTCTGTGGAGGCGGCGGTGAGGCCGTCTGTGGGGGCGGCGGGGATGCTGTCGCTGGGTGCGGTGGCGCCGTCGTCCGCGGATGCCACGGGCCGGAGGTCGCCGTCGGCCAGACGCCAGACCCGCAACGCGCCGTCGGGGGAGCCGGCGGCCAGGAGCGTCCCATCGGTGGCGACCGCATCCGCGACGGCGTCGGTGAGCTCCCGCAGCAGCGTGCCGTCGACCGTCCAGACCCGGACCCCGTCACCTACGGTGACCAGCCGCTCCGGCGCTGCGCCGTCCTCCGGGGTGGCCAGCCGCTCCGGCGCTGCGCCGTCCTCCGGGGTGGCCAGCCGCTCCGGCGCTGCGTCGGCCCCGATGGTCGCGAGCCCGGCGGCCCCTTCGGCCCCGGGGATCCCGATCGGCGGTTTTGGCACGGTGGCGATGCCGGCGGCCCAGTCGCCGGACCGCCATCCCGCCAGGAGCGTGCCGGTGTGCGGGTCGTGGATGGTCACCCGGCCGTCGAGTGCGCAGGACGCCAGGGCCGGGTGTCCCGACATGGTGAGGAAAGTCAGGCCGGTCACGCTCGCCTCGTGACCCTCCAAGGCGCATAGCTCCTGCCCGGTGCCGGCGTCCCAGATCCGGATGAGCCGGTCAGCGCCCGCCGACGCGACGAGCCCGGCACCGGCGGCGACCGCGTTCACCCAGCCCTCGTGGCCGGGCAGCGAGTGCAGGGTGCGGCCGTTCGACAGGTCGGTGAGCCGTACCATCCCGTCGTCGGAGCCGGTGACCAGGAGCGTGCCGTAGGCGCGCACCGCGTTGATCGCGCCTTCGTGCCGGTCCGCCAGTGAGCCCAGCGATCCCGCGGCGTCCCAGACGCGCAGCACGCCGTCGGCGCCGCCGGTGTAGATCAGCCCGCCGGCCGCGGCCACCGCCAGAACAGGGCCGTCGTGGCCCGCCTCGGCGTGGAGCTGCTGCCCGGTGCCGGTGTCCCAGACCCTGATGACCAGGTCGTCGCCGCCGGTGGCGACGATCTCCCGGCCACCCGCCGTGCCGAGCGCGATCGCCCGGGTGTGCGCGTCGGTGACGGTGGCGGCGCCCAGTTCCTCCTCGTACGGCAGGCCGTACAGGGCGAAGGTACGGCCGGGACGGGACAGCGCGTAGGCGGGCCGCCCGCCCACGGTGCCGAAGGCGGCGGCGGCCGGTGAGCCGGGATCGGGCGGTGGCAGCGTGGGGTCCGGCGCGGAGCGGTGGGCCAGCCTCGGCAGCTCGTTCGCCGTCTCCCTGACGGCACCGTCGCCAACCTGGTGCACCAGCGCATCGAGTATTCGCAGGGCCCGCTCCAGCCCCAGCTCGCCGCCGTCGTGCCAGCCGAACAGCACCGACCCGGCCAGCTGGGCAACCCCGCCGTCCGTGCCGTCTGCGGCGTCCGCGCTGTGCCTGCTTTCCGGGGTGGCTTCGGCGCCCCTGTCGGTGACCACCACGCTCACCTCGCGCAGCGTGGAGCCCGGCACCGGCGCGGGCGCCGCCGCATCGGGGAAGCCCGAAGCGCGCAGCGCGTCCAGCAGCCACGGCCACACGACTGGGTCCAGCTCGGCCGTCCAGGCCCGGACGCCGCTCACCCGCGCATGCTCCAGCCGGGCCCGCCCGTCGGCCGAGACCGTCAGGTCCACGGTGCCGGGGAAGGACGTGCCGGTCAGCCGGTAGCGCACATGTGACACGGCTGACAACCTACGGCGTGTCCAGGAACGCCGTCTGGATCAGGCGCGCGCCCGACCTCCTGTCCACGTAGAAGCCGCGGCCCGGCGGGAGCTGCTGCGGACGTACGTTGCCGAACAGCGCACCCTCGTCCTTGTTGCCCGACATGATCAGAGCCGGGCTCGCCATCTCCTTCAGCCGCTGGACGGCCGGGTCGAACATGGACCGGCTCGCGCCGCCCATCTGGCGGGAGATGATCAGGTGCAGGCCGATGTCGCGAGCCTGTGGCAGCAGTTCGGCCAGGGGCGCCAGCGGGTTGTTCGAGGTGGCGACCAGGTCGTAGTCGTCCACGATGATGTACAGGTCGGAGCCCTGCCACCAGCTGCGCTCCCTGAGCTGTTCCGGCGTGAGGTCCGCCGGGGGCAGCCGCTTGAGCAGCGCGGTGCGGGCGTCCTGGATCAGCTCGGCCGCGGCGGTGCTGGAGGCCGCGTACCCGATGCGGTGATCGGTGACCGCGGTGTCGAGCAGGGCGCGGCGGTAGTCCAGCACGATCATCATGCATTCCTTGGGCGTCTTCCTGACGACCAGGCCTTCCATGATGAGCTTCAGCACGTTCGACTTGCCGCACTCGGTGTCGCCGAACACGATGAAGTGCGGGTCGACGTCGAAGTCGAGTGCGACCGGCGCCAAGGCGGCCTCGTCGATGCCGATGGCGATCCGGTTCGGCCCGGTCAGGGCGGGCTCCGGGAGCGACGCGGCGGGCAGCATCGCCGGCAGCAGTCGCACCGGGCGGGCGGCGGGACCCTGCCAGGAGGCCCGTACGACCTCCACCAGCGAGCGCACGCCGGCGGAGAGGTCGTCGGCGCCGCGCACCCCGTCGATGCGCGGCAGCGCGGACAGGAAGTGCATGCCCTCCTTGGTCAGGCCGCGCCCCGGCACGCCTTCCGGTACGGCCAGCGCCGCCTTGCGGCTGACCTCCGACTCGTAGGCGTCACCGAGCTTGAACTCCAGCCGCGTGCCGAACAGGTCCCTGATCCCCGCCCGGAACTCCGACCACTTGTTGGTGGAGGCGATGATGTGGATGCCGTACCCGAGCCCTCTGGCGGCGAGGTCGGTGATGACCCCCTCCAGCGCCTCGTACTCCTGGCGGATGGTCAGCCAGCCGTCGATCAGCAGGAAGATGTCGCCCCAGCCGTCGCCCTCGTACTCTCCCGAGGCCACGAGCCGGCGGTAGGTGCTGATCGAGTCGATGCCGCGCGCGGCGAAGTCGCGCTCGCGCTGCGCGAGGATCGTGGCGATCTCCGCGACGGTCCTGCGTACCCGGTCCCCGTCCATGCGGGTGGCCACGCCGCCGACGTGCGGCAGGCCGTCCAGCGCGGCCAGCGCGCCACCGCCGAAGTCCAGGCAGTAGAACTGCACCTCGCGCGGCGTGTGCGTGAGCGCCATGCTGGTCACCAGCGTGCGCAGCACGTTGCTCTTGCCGCTCTGCGTGCCGCCCGCGACGCCGACGTGGCCGGCCGCTCCCGACAGGTCCAGCCAGTACGGGTCACGACGCTGCTCGAACGGCTTGTCGATGATGCCCACGACCCCGGCGAGGCGGCCCCTGCCCTCCCAGCCGGGCGTGGACAGACCGAGCTCGGGGGTGACGGTCAGCGGCGGCAGCAGGTGCGCGAGGGTCGGCGGCTCGCCGAGCGGCGGCAGCCAGATCCGGTGCGCGGCCGGGCCGTGCCCGGACAGCCGCTCCACGACGATGTCGAGCAGGCTGCTCCGCGGCCCCTTCTCCTCGTCCGTCCTGGCGACCTCCTTGGCCGGCTCCTCCACGACCGGGAGCGGCGAGTAGGCCGGGCCGTACTCGACGACCTGGCGGATCGTCCTGTCGTCGCCCTCGGGGGCCGCGAGGCGGGGGTCGGCCTGGTGAGGGCCGGACACGTACGCGGCCTTGAACCGGGTCATGCCGGTGGTGTCGAACTTGAGGAAGCCGTTGCCCGGCGCGGACGGCAGCTCGTAGGCGTCGGCCACGCCGAGCACGACGCGGCTCTCCATGGCCGAGAACGTCCGCAGGCCGATCCGGTACGACAGGTGCGTGTCCAGGCCGCGCAGCCTGCCCTCCTCCAGCCGCTGGGAGGCCAGCAGCAGGTGTACGCCGAGCGAGCGGCCGAGCCGCCCGATCATCACGAACAGCTCGATGAACTCCGGCTTGGCCGACAGCAGCTCGCTGAACTCGTCCAGCACCACGAAGAGCGTCGGCATCGGCGCCAGTTGGGCGCCCTGCTCGCGGGCCCGCTCGTAGTCGCGCAGCGAGGCGTAGTTGCCGGCCGAGCGCAGCAGCTCCTGACGGCGCACCATCTCGCCGTGCAGCGCGTCGTACATGCGGTCGACCAGCGGGAGCTCGTCCTCCAGGTTGGTGATGACCGCGGAGACGTGGGTGAGCGTGTCGAGCCCGAGGAAGGTGGCGCCACCCTTGAAGTCGACCAGGACGAAGTTCAGGATCTCCGACGAATGGGTGACGGCGAGGCCGAGCACCAGCGTGCGCAGCAGCTCGCTCTTGCCGGAGCCGGTGGCGCCGATGACCAGGCCGTGCGGGCCCATGCCGCCCTGCGCCGACTCCTTGATGTCCAGCTCGACCATCCGGCCGTCGGCGCCGAGGCCGATCGGCACCCGCAGCCGGTTCCGGCCCGCCCGCGGCCGCCAGGTCAGCGCCGGGTCCAGCCGCAGGGGGTCGCCGATGCCGAGCAGGTCGGTCAGCGTGGTGTTGACCGACAGCACGTCCTCGACCTCGCCACCGCTGGTGGCGGAGGCGCGCAGCGGCGCGAGCTGCCTGGCCAGCCCTTCCACCCGCAGGTAGTCGAGCTTGTCGGGGTTGCCGAGCCGGGTCTTGTTCTCCTTGCCGGCGTGGTCGAGCTTGATCATGTGGAAGCCGTCGGGCTGGATCTCCAGCCGGAGCGTGGCCTTCTCCTCCACCGGCCCGGTGGCCCCGGACAGGTCAATCACTGTCACGCCCTGGATGGCGTCGACGCCGAGCTGCGAGTCGTGCGGCACGTGCCCGCCGTCGACGATGAGCACGTGGTACGGCAGAGCGTCCGCGGGCGAGCCGGGCCGGAACCTGGCCCGCTCCTTGAGCTCGGCGCCCACCAGGCGGTCCAGCTCGCTCATGTTCTCGGCCATCAGGCGCACCGGCCCGGCGGCGTCGACCTCGTCGGGGTGCAGCGCGTGGGGCAGCCACTTGACCCAGTCCCAGTGGCCCATCCACTCCTGGCCGGCGCACACCATGATCCGCAGGTCGTCCGGCGAGTGGAACACCGCCATCTGGCCGATCATGGCCCGTACCAGCTCGCGCATGGCCATCGCGTCGCCACTGAGCTTGATGCGCGCGAACGAGCCCAGCGCCACGGCCACCGGCAGCTCCGACACCGTCGCGTGCGCCCGGACGAACCTGCGCAGCGCGCCGGCCGACAGCGCGTCGAGGTCCTCCACCGGCTTGGAGTCCGGCGGGATGAGCTGGATGGCCAGCTTCTGCACACCGGTGCCGAGCCGTACCGTGCTGAAGTCGTCGTCACGCGGCCGACGCTCCCACAGACGGGGGCCCATCGCGATCCACCAGAGCGCGTCGGGCTCGGGGCCGCTCCACTCCAGTGCCTCGCGCTGCTGCTTGGCCGCCCGCCTGACCTTCTTGCGCACCTGCGACAGGTAGCGGAAGTAGTCGCGGCGGGCCCCGTTGAGCTTGTGCTTGCGTTCACCCGCCTGGCGGCCCATCTGCCCCAGCGTCATGCCGACCATGGAGACCGCGAACATGCCGCTGGCCACGTACATGATCGGATTGGAGTTGCCGCCCGCGGTGAACATCAGGGCCATCGCGGCGGCGCCCGCCACCATGGGCAGATACGTGAGCACCAGCATGAAGCCCTGGCCCTGGACCTCGGGGATCTCAGGAGGCGATTCGAGCAGGATCTCCCCGCGCGGAGGTTTGGGGCTGGGACGACGTTCGGGTCGCCGGACAACGACGATGCTCACCGTGGAATGGTCCTCCGTATCGGTTGCTGACCTTCTTACCAGAAGCGACCCGATATGTTCTCTCTTGTCCATGATGCTCGTGGGACGGAGTCCAGCGATGGGATCGATGGTCCACGGACCGGCCGTTCAGGGACCGTTTCCGCAGGGTCCACCTCGCCTGCCAGGTCCGCCGCACCTGCAGGGCCCCCCGCACCCGCCGGGACCCATGCAGGTCAGCTCGCTCGCCCAGGTGCACGTGCCGCTGCCCCCGCTGTGCCATGTGACGATCGTGGGACCGCGGCGCAAGGCCGATCTGGCGCTGCCCGCCGACATCCCGCTCCCGCACGTCCTGCCCGGACTGCTGCGCGCCCTGGACGAACTGGGCGGCGAGTCCGCCGCCGCGCCGGGGTGGACGCTGCAGCGGCTCGGCGGCTCCCCGCTCGACCTGGGCCAGAGCCTCGGCGCGCTGGGCATACTCGACGGCGAGGTGCTCTACCTCAGGCCGCGCGAGGCGATCCTGCCGCCCGCCCTGTACGACGACGTGGCCGACGTGGTCGCGACCGGGGTGAAGAAGTCCTCGGGCACCTGGGAGACCAAGCACACCCGGCTGATGGGCGCGAGCGGCGCGCTCGGACTGCTGGTCGTCGGCGCGTTCGCCCTGGCGCTCTCCGGAGCGTCCCCGCTGGTCGTCACGGTGGTGGCGGGCCTGATGGCGCTGGTGGTCGTGGCCACGGGCGCGGCCCTGTCGAGGGCGGTGGGCGACTCCCTGGCGGGCGCCCTGATCGGGCACGCGGCGCTGCCGTACGGCTTCATGGCGGGCCTGTTCGCACCGGCCAGCGGCGGCGTCCTGAACGTCGGCCCGCCCCACCTGCTGGCCGCGCTCGCCTGCACCGCGCTGGTGGCGACCATCGCGGGCGCGCTGATCTCCGACGGCGTACCGGGATTCCTCGGTACGGCCGTCGCCGCGACCTGCGGGGCGATCGGCGCGGCCGTGGTCATGGTGTGGGGACCGCCGCCCGCGGGAGTGGCCGCGGTGACGGTGTCGATCCTGCTGGGGTTGAGCCCGCTGGTGCCCACGCTGTCGTTCCGCCTGGCCAAGGTGCCGCTCCCGGCCATGCCCACCACCGCGGAGGAGTTGCGGGCCGACAACCAGCGCCTGGACAGCGCGGCCATCCAGGAACGGACCATCATCGCCCAGCGCTACGCCACCGGCATGATCATCGCGGTCGGGCTGGTGGCGCTGGTCTCCGAGGTGCTGCTGGCGACGTACGGCGGCTGGGTCGCCTCCCTCATGACCGGAACGCTCGGACTGACGCTGATGATGCGGGCCCGGGTCTTCCGCGGCGTCCGTCAGCGGCTGTGGCTGATCACCGTCGGTCTCGCCGCGTTCGGCCTGCTGGCGATGACCCTCGGTCCGAAGTCCGGCGTCATCGGGGCCGTGGCCGTGGCGATCGTCATGCTGTGGCTGGCGCTGACCGCCGTCGGCATCGGCCTCTGGCTGCCCACGGGCAGGCCGTCGCCGTTCTGGGGCCGCGCGGCGGACATCGTGGACGTCATCCTGATCGTCGAGCTCTTCCCCCTTGCGCTGGGCGTTCTCGAGGTCTATTCGTGGGTGCGCGGTTTGTCCGGGTGATAGGTTGCTGCGCGATTTAACAGTTTTGTGAGAGTGGAGTGAAGATGCAGGAGTTTGGGGACTTCGCGAACATCGACATCGAGAAGCTTCTCAAGGGCGCGGACGAGCAGTTCGCCCGCATCGAAGAGCTCCAGAAGAACATGACCGACATCGTCGGCCGGGCCCAGGACGACGATGGCCTCGTCACGATCGCGTACGGCAGCGAGGGGCTGCGCGACCTCCTGCTGCATCCCAAGGCGATGCGGCTGAGCTCGGGCGAGCTCTCCGAGCTCATCAAGCAGCAGCTCCAGGCCGCGACCGCGGACCTGCAGCGGCAGGTCACCGAGGCCATGGGCGAGGCCTTCGGCGACGAGGATAACCCGATGAAGTACGTCGATGACCCCGAGGCCGCCCTGCACAAGATCAAGGAGGCCGAGTCCGCCTACAACCGGACGTTCGAAGACGTCATGGGCGAGCTCGACCGCATCCGCCGCCGCCTGGACCTCTGACCGTCGTCTAGACGTCCTTCTTCGTGCCGAGGGGCTGGCCGTCCTTGCCGAACTGGGGCAGGTTGGGAATGTAGACCTGCTCGAACGCCGGCATCTTCTTGGGGTCCGAGGGGGTGACGGCCTTGCTCATGTCCGACGCGGAGCCGCCCATGAACATGGTCGCCGACCCGGCGATGCCGGCGGCCGCCAAGTAGACGCCTTTGCTGTTGCCCACGATCGCCCTCAGTACGGCGAGCGCCGCGGCGCTCGAAGCGGTGGCGGTGAGGTCCGTCGCCACCGTCGTGGGAGGGAAGAGCTTGCCCGCGGCGCTAAGGGCGGAGAGGGTGGCCAGGACTGTGGCCACGGAGATACTGGCCACGGCCGCTTGGAAGGAATGTTTGGCGAGCTGGTCGAGCGCTCCCGCGAGCCCCTCGTAGACTTGCGAGCTGTTCTTCGCCTGCGTGGTGAACTTCTTCACCGCGGCGTCGACGTCCGGACGCGCCATCTTCTCCCAGTGGTCGGAGTCGATGGTGTCGAGGGCGGTGTCGATGGACGTGGCCGCGTTGTTGACCGTCGCGGTCATGTGGCGGGTGTCTCTGGCCGCTTCTTGGATGTCGCCGGGGCTGGAGAGAATCGTGCCGATGAGCGTCCCGGCGAACCTGCAGATCGTTCGGATCGCGGGGTTCGATGGCAGGCCCGCGGCGATGAAGCAGGTGCCGATCGCCGTGGTGTAGAGGCTTGTCCCATATGGGTAAGTGTCCATGTCGTCCCCGGGTCATTTCTTCGCGGTGCTCTTGGCGTTGGCCTCTCGGACGACGTTGGCTCCCTCTCGGAGCTGCTCGTCCCAGACACCCAATTGGTTCTTGGCACTCTTGAGGTAGTCGGCGGCCGACGTGCGGGCCGAGCCGTACGCGGAGCTGAACATCATCGAGCCCACCAAGCCGAAGCCTGGGAAAGGGATGCCGATGTGCCGGGCCGTTTCCTCCGCGGCGCCCAGGTGGTCGCCCGGGGTGTCGCCCTTGCCGTCTTTGGAGGGGCCGATCGTCTTGCCGAGCTTCTCCATGACGTCGGGGTGGGCCTTGCGCCAGCCGCCGCCTACGCCGCCTGCCGCGAGCTTGGTGTCCTTCGCGGTTGGGGGGGTGTCCTTGCTGTCGGTTTGGTCGCCGCCCTTGCCTTTGCCCTTGCTATCGCCTTTGCCCTGGTCGTCGCCGCCCCCACCCCCGCCGCCTCCGGTGGGCAGGCCCCCGGTCGGAGTCTCCGCGCTGGGTGTGTCCGCAGCGGGAGTCTCGGCGCTGGGTGTGTCCGCGGAGGGAGTCTCCGCGGTGGGCAGGTCCGGAGTGGGTGTCTCCGTGGTGGGCGTTTCCGTGGTGGGCGTTTCCGGGGTCGGCGTTTCCGGGGTGCCGGAGCCGGGGTCTTCGGTGCCGCCGCCACCGCCTGACGGGTCCGTCGAGGGGGTCTCGGGAACGGTCGAGCCGTCCTGGCCGTCGGGCGCGCTGGGGTCGGTCTGGCCGCCTGGGTCCGTCTGGGAGTCCGCGGGGTCGGTCTGGGAGCCGCCGGGGTCTTCCTGGCCGTCGGCGCTACCGGGGTCGGTCTGCGGGTCCGACGTGTCGCCCTGGTCGCCTGTGTCCGACTGGTCGCCGGTGTCCGTGCCGCTCTGGTCGTCCTGGTTTCCGGTGTCGTCCTGGTTCTGCGGGTCGTTCGGGTCCTCGGTCGCGTCGCCCGACGTGTCGGTGCCGTCCGGGTCCGCGCTCTCGTCGGCGTCTGAGGGCTCCCACGCGGGATCACCTTCGGCGGCCTGCGGATCGACCGAGCCGGGCTCGCCGTCGATCACGTCGTCCACCGTCTCGGGCCCGACACTCAGCTGGTCGGACTCGATCACCGTGGGGTCCCCCTGGCCGTCGGCCGGGCCCGCCTGATCGGGCGGGATCTGGTCGACGGCGGGTCCGGCCTGGTCCGGCGGGATCTGGTCGACGGCAGGCCCCGCCTGGTCTGCTGGGATCGCCTGGTCGTCGACGGTGGCCGCCTGGGTCGCCTGGCTGTCGGGCGAGCCGGCCTCGACGAGGCTCCCGGGATCACCAGAGGTGTCGCCGCCCTGGAGGCTCACCGGTGAAGAGCCCCCGGTCACGTCACCCGAGACAAGGACGGTCGTCCCACCGTCGATCGAGCCCGGGGGTGCGGTGCCCACCTGGACCTCGCTCGGGCCGTCCTGCGGCGGGGGAGAGCTCCAGTTGAGCAGGCTGTCGATGCTCGATCGCCCCACGGTCCCGAATTCGGCCACCTGTCGCCCTCCCAGCAATCAACACAGAAGCGGCAAAAGCGTATCCGTGAGGCTGCTGAGCCGTACAGGTTGTGAGCTTTTACGACAAGTCGCGACCACCCATCAGCGGACTCAGTCAGAAATCGGCGGGCCGTCTACCTGCTTGTTTACCAAGAAGTCGCCTAACGGTGACCTAGCCGTTATGTTAAGTATCTGTTATTTCTGGGGCAGATGGGGGCTAGCATGCCATTTGATGTTGTTTGCGGGGGTACCCGGGTTGACCGGACCTACGGCACCGCCGTACAGAACCAGACCTTGTTGACCTGGAGGTCCAATGGCCACACTTATGGGTACGGCGCCCACGAAGCTCATCAAGGCTGCCGGCCAGTGCGAAACCACCGCCCAGTACATCGAGGGCATGCGCCAGAGGGTGCAGACCATCAAGGGTGACCTGATGGCCGCCGGCTGGAAGGGCGGCGCTTCCCAGCAGTTCGGCAAGGCGCTCGACGCCTGGGACCTTGACTTCCGTCAGGTGATCAAGATCCTTGAGGACATCTACGACAAGCTGAACATCAACGCTGGTGTGTACGCCGACGCCGCGCAGCAGAACATGGACATCTCCAGCGGGCTCAACAGCGCCGGCAGCGCCGGCCGTATCGACTCGCTCATCAACGCGTCGAGCTAAGCCCCCCAGCACCTAGGACGGAGACACTCATGGCCGACACCTTCACTCCCGAGGACTACACCTACGCCCACTTCCCCAACATGGAAGCGGCGTACGAGCAGCTCAAGTCGATCGTCACCGAGCTGGACAAGGCGACGGACGATCTCTACAACGACGTCAGGACCACCCTCGGCACGGACTGGGAGGGTGAGGCGAAGACGTTCTTCGACGGCAAGAAGGCCCAGTGGGACAACCTCGAGGTTGAGATGGGCAAGCAGCTGTTCGAGGCGGCCAAGGCCGTCAGCATCGCCAAGGGTAACTACGAGACCGCTGAGCGGCGCAACATCAGCATCTGGTCCGACTAAGCAGTCGGTCGCGCCGATCGTGCCTCCCTCGGCCGGTGCCGCTGAGCGCCGGCCGGGTTCCTTTGTCTATGGGGGTTGGGGATGACTCAGAAGGATGCAATGGAGGGCGAGCAGGACCCTCTGTACATCGATCCTGATCTGTTCGACTCGGGACCGGGGCGGGAGCATTCCCCCACCCAGATGCGAGCGATCGCGGAAGAGCTCAAGTCGTACCTCGGCGGTATGACGGGACCCGGCTCGGCGGAGGGCTACACCAACGGTTCCGTGAACGGCATCCTGGACCACTGCCAGCTGTCCGAGGCGCAGATCGGCACGTGGCACGACGCCAGTGCCTTCAGCAGGACTGTCGGCGCCAACAGCGGCGGCAAGAAGTTCGCGCAGGTTTATCAGGAATTCATCGACGCCTACAAGGACGTGATCGCCGCCGTCGAGGCGAGCGCCGCCAACCATGGCGCCGGTGACAAGGCCAATGAGGGCAAGGGCTGATGGCCGAGGGCAAGGGCGGCAGGCATGTCGTCGTCATCCTGTCGTTCGACAAGATGCCAGAGGGCGGTGAGGTCAAGGCGTCCAAGGACGAGATCCTGACGATGCTGAAGAACACCCAGCCCAGCCAGATCGAGGATGCCGGGTTCGCGTACGACAAGGCGTCGAGCGCGATCGAGAGTGCCGTCAACGCGCTGGAAGAGCACGCGGGCAAGATCCTCAACGTGTGGAAGGGCCCTGACGCCAGCAAGGCGCGCCACGCGCTGCAGATGCTGCACGCCTCAGGCGGCGAGCTGTCCACCAAACTGGAGATGATGGGCTCCGCCCTGCGCCAGTACGCGAGCTACCTCCCCGAGACGATCTCGAAGGTCGAGGGCATCTCGACGAACAAGAGCTCCGATGGCGACGTCCCCAGCTCCGAGATCATGGTGGACGACGCCGCCAACGCGAAGGCCGCGAAGGCCGCCGCGGACCGCGAGGCCCAGCAGGCGATGCAGGAGCTGAACAAGAAGATCGTCGATCTTTACAACGTTCAGGTTCCGCACGACGTCTCCTACGAGCTGCCCGGCGTCTCGATCCCGGGCGGTACGGGCACGTACCGCGACCCCGGATACCCGGACCGCGTGGGGATCAACGCCGGCTCCGGTGGAAGCGGGTCGTCGGGTGGCTCCGGCGGGTTTGACGGCGGCTCCGGTTCCGGCGGCTCGGGTTCCACGGGCTCCACGGGTAACGGCACGGGCTCCGACGGCTCCCGCGGCAGCGGTTCGGGCGACTCCTCGGGCTCCGGCTCGGGTGACAAGCCGGGCTCGGACTCCGGCAACGGCAGCCAGAACGGCTCCGACTCCGGCGACAAGCCGGGCTCGGACTCCGGCAACGGCGACCAGAACGGCTCCGACTCCGGCGGTCAGGGCGATTCGTCGAGTGACGGCACCGGCAGCCAGGATCCCTCGAAGACCGGCGGTTCCGACACAAAGGACCAGACGGTCCCGCCCGTGCTCGGCCAGGACGACAAGACCAGCAGCGACAACGTCAAGGGCGGCTTGGACCCGAACGGGACCGAGGTGTCCGCTTACTCGCCGACAACGCCGACCACTACGCCGACCACGGTTTTCAACCCGACCGGCAATCCGGTGAGCACCATCGCCCCCAACCCGGTGGGCGTCCTCTCACCCACCGGCACGCCCAGCGTCCCCTCGGTGCTCGGCTCGCCGAACGGTGGCATGGGCGCGGGGGGCCAAGGGCTCGCGGCGGCGATGCGGACGTCCGGGAACGGCATGTCCGGCGGCATGCCGTTCATGCCGATGGGTGGTGGTGGCGCGTCGGACCAGGGGGACTTCGAGAGAATGACCTATCTCCCCGCGGACCAGGACGATTGGAACTCTGCGCACGACGTGACCGACCCGGTCATCTGCTGATCGCGCTACGGGGAGTGGTATGGGCAACTCAACGCAGAACTCCAGCCAGGCGGCTCAACTCGCGCAGCTGCAGAACAGCGGGCAGTTGCCGACGGCGTCGGGCGTCTCCTTCAAGACCAGCGCGCTCGACACCAACAGCGAGGCGATAGACGAACACGCCGGGGTCATCTCCTCGCTGGAGGCCAAGACGAACACCCTCCCCGTACAGTGGCCGCATTTCGGGGTGATCGGCATCGGCGTCAACAGCGTCCACGACAAGGCGGTCGAACGGCAGAAGGACGCGCTCGAGAAGGGACGCAAGGCGCTGCAGAGCTGGAAGACCGCGCTCAGGCAGGCCTCCTCCAACTACCGGGCGGCGGATGACGCCAGCGGCAATCAGTTCCAGAACGTGGGCTTCGACCCGAACAGCCTCGGCGGCGGACCGAACCTCGGCGGCCTCGGCAATCCCGGCGGCTCCGGCCTGCCGAATTCCGGCGGCATACCGGACCTGTCCGGTGTGGGCAACCCGCCGGGGGGCGACACGAACCTGCCCAACGGTGGCCTGCCCAATGGCGGCCTGCCCTCGACGGATCTTCCCTCAACCGATCTACCGAAGACCGACCTGCCTTCGACGGACCTCCCCAAGACGGACCTGCCATCGACTCCTGATGGGAGCCAGATCAAGCAGCCCGACATGAAGGTGCCGGACATCGACTCGGCGCTCAACGGTCAGCCGCAGCTGCCCGATTCGAAGCTGCCCGGTGTCGACGGCAAGGTCCCCGACACCACGTCGCTGTCCGGGCTCGACCCCAACTCGGTGAACACCCCGCAGCTCAAGAACCCGGACCTCAGCAGCCTGTCTCCGGACTCGACCGGCATCGGCACCAGGACCGGCCCAGGGACGGGAACGGGCACCGGGACGGGTACCGGCACGGGCACTGGCACGGGCATAGGCACCGCGCTCGGCACCGGCACCGGTGTGGGTGCGGCAGGCGCAGTGCCGGCCGGTCTGAAGGGGATCAACGGTTCGAGCGGGATGCCGATGATGCCCATGATGCCGATGGGCGGCGGCGGGACCGGTGGCGACCGGGAGAAGGACCGCGAGAACGCCCTGCTCGGTGAGGACGAGGGTGTTTGGGGCGGCGACGATGAGATCGCGCCCGAAGTGATCGGACGGGATTCCAGGTGAGCTACGAGACCGACGCGTCGCTCTACAAGCTGGCGGCGAGCTCCGCGTCCGCCGCGGCCGTCATGATCCTGCAGCCCTGGGCTTTCTACGTCGCCGCAGCCATCGGCGTGATGGTCTCGGACCCCGGGGGGATGTCGAAGAGCGCCAAGGCCTGGCAGGATCCCGACCTGCTGGACGAGCTGGAGGCGGGGCTGGACCACCTCAAGCAGCAGCTGAAGTCTTCGGGCAAGTGGGCGGGCGGGGCCTTCGACACCTTCGAGGGCATCCACACGGCCTTCAAGAACGGGGTCAAGTCACTCAAGGACACCCGCAACGACACCGGGAAGGCTGTCGACGCGGCGGCCGAGGCCTACCACTACGGCGCCCTCGTGGCCGTGGTGATAGGCGGCAGTATGTTCGCCCTGGGGCTGTACAAGCTGATCTCGAAAGCCACCCCATGGACCGCGATCCTCGCCGAGGGAGTGTCGGCTGCGAGGGGCCGCATCACCCTGCAAGCGGTCAAGACGCTGCTCTGGAAGCATGGCAAGGTCGTCGGAGGTCTCTCCCTGGTCCTCTACTTTGTCATCCAGCAGACCGAGATGACCGGAAAGCTCTTCCCCGGGCTTGAGGCCTCCATCCCCACCGAGATGACCGCGATGAAGTCGGGCGGCATGCCACCGTTCTCCGACGCGGGCATGCAGTACGACGAGAAGCTGGGCGGCCTCGGCGTGAAGATGGACGAGTCGCTGGGCAAGGTGCCCGGCGACATCGCCTCCGTCTGATCCTTACTCGTCCAACGGGATCCGCAGCACCTGTCCGGGCACCAGGCTGCGTGGGTCGTCCCCGATGATGTCCCTGTTCGCGGCGTAGATCTCGCGCCACCGGTCGGGGTCGCCGTACACCTTCTCGGCGATGTCGTACAGCGACCCGTTGTTGACGGGCCAGTAGCCGACCTTCGCGGTGTCGACCCGTGACGGCGGAGTCGCGTGGCCGCTGGCGACGGGCACGTTCGACTGGGGCAGGTCGCCGAAGTCGGGGTTGGTCTGCAGGGGCCGCCACACCCGGAAGAGGGACGTCGGGATGCCACCCCAGAACTGCTTGTGAATGTTGCCCGGCTTCCCGGCGACCCTGGCTCCGGGCAGCTTGAGCTTGACCTGCTCGTACGCCCAGTTGCGCATCCCGACGAAGCCACCGAAGGCCATGCCGGACTCGCCGACGGCGGCGCCCGTCTTGGTCAGGGTCGCCGCCCAGCTCGCCGCGGTGCCGCCCTGGAGGATCCCCTTGCCGAAGAATCCGGACATGGGGGCGAAGGTGGCCATCACCATGGCGCCCGTGGTGATGCGGGCCGCCTGGGTGAAGGTCAGGGGGGCGAGGTTGAAGAGGCTGTGGCCGCTGATGCCCTGGGCCACCATCTGCGTGCCGATGACGCCCGCGTACACGCTGCCGGAGGTCTTGGCGTACGCCTTGAAGCTCGACGCGGCGAACTTGTCGGCGATGGCCGAGTACTTCCTGAACTTCGCGACCGTCAACTCTGCCTTCTCCATGGCCGTGGCGGTGCGTGCTGTGGTGCCGAGCTTGGCCACCCACTTCAGCCGGCCGACCACGGGCAGGACCTTGAGCGCACCGGCACAGATCCTCAGGACGGACGCGAACCTGGTGAGGACCTGGGCCGCCAGAAGGACGATCTTCGTCGTCCGCATGTAGGCGGCTCCCGCGGCCAGCCATCCACCCCATACGCCGGCGGCCCACCTGAGGGCTATGAAGGCCGCGTACCAGATGATTGCGGTCTTGAGCAGCTCGATGATGGCCTGCCTGGTGTGGGCGGCCGAGTCCGCCACCATTCTGAGCAGATTGGCGATCTCCGTGCAGCTCTTCTTCAGCGCGACGCGGTTGTCCTGCCTGAGTACCAGGCCCCAGACCTTCCTGAAGTCGTCGGCGGCCTTGCCCTTCCACTCCTTCACGATCTTGTCGAGGTAGCCGGCGTGCTGGCCCTGGGCGCGCCCGTCCAGAGCGTCGAAGACTTTGTCGAGGCTGACGGCCAGGCTGTCGTGCGCCGCGGCGGCGGCCCTGAGCCGCCCTTCGGTCTCATCGCCGCCGATGAGCGTGGGGAGTGCGCGCCACATGGACGTGATCGTGTTGAGCAGCGGGGTGGGGTCGAGCAGCGAGCCCCAGTTGATCTCGAAGTGCCAATCCGCCCAGTGCCACTGGAGCGGGTTCATGCTGCCTTCGTGGCTCATCTGGTGCCTCCGACCTGGCTGGCCTGGTGGCCGGCCTGGTAGTTGTACGCGGAGACCTCCAGGGCCGTGGTGATGAACTCCAGCGCGTCGGCCAGGTCACCGAGGTAGCCGTAGACCGACTCGTACCGCTTGTCCCGGTGGTTGTTCTCCGCGGTGCCGTTGACGTACGCCGCGCCCAACTCATCTGCTCCTGGCGCGAGGCCGAAGTCGCTCGTACTCAGCTTGGCCGGCGCGAAGGCGATCATGCAGTTGCGGACGATCGGGGCCTGCTCGGCACAGGTCTCCATGGCCTTTTTCAGATCCGGCGGTATGACCTCATACCCCTCGGTCTTGTCCCCCATCGGCCCCCCAGGCATCACAAAGCCACATATGTCCCATTGATAGTAATGTTCACGGCTATTTGTCGTCCAGGAAACCTGCTGTTTACGAGCCACCTGAGCTGGTTACGAGCCACCTGAGCGCATCGCCGGGGTGTCGGAGACCGGTGTCCTGGCGGCCGCCGGGTCCAGCGTCGGTCCCTCAGGGATCAGGTGCAGGAGGTGGGCGGGCAGCGGGGCCACGTTCGAGGCGTCGTAGCCCAGCTTGGTCAGGACGTCGGGCGTGGCCAGCCGGTACTTCTTCCCCTGGTCGGTGACCAGGTAGAACTGCTGCACCGAAGAGAGCTGGTTCTCGGCGGGCAACAGCCCCGCCAGCGCCGCCGTGCCCGGCGGCAGCAGCACCTGGTCGAATTTCTCCGGGTTGCCGTTCGACGCCGGCGTCGGGATGGCCATCCGGCTCCCCACGGTCAGCGTGCCCTTCACGGACCCCTTCACGGTGTTGGCGTAGACCATGCACAGCGCTGCCGAGCTGGCGGGCACCTGGAAGCGCGGCATCGTGGCCGGCATGCCGCCGCCCGTGATCCGCTGGGCCGACACCTTCGTCGCGTTGGCGGCCGCCGCGTCGATGGGGATCTCCCGCACGTGGTTCCGTCCGTACGCCGCCTGGCTGGCCGGATCCTGGACCAGCAGCGTCGCCTGCGTCTGGGTGATCGGCGCGAGGCCGTCCGCGAGCATGACGTACCAGCGCGCGGGGGCGCCGGCGACCGGCGCGACCTTGAAGACCTGCCCGACCTTGAACGTCGAGCCGCCGGGTCCGGGGATGTTGCGGCCGCGCTGGGGGATCTGCGGCGCGGCGAAGTCCGAGCCCTCGGCGATGGCGTTGATCCACGAGGTCGGCACCCGCCGGGGCGTCTGGTCGGTGAGCCGGCTCACGTTCTTCACGGCCATGCGTTGGTTGCCCCAGAGCGCCCAGTTCTGCCGCCCATCGCTGACGATCAGCGCGTCACTTCCGGCCGGCGCGCCGCCGACGTCGGTCCCGCCCACGAGCGTCACGTACGACTTGCGCCCCCCGGCGGCGTCGGTCGCGTCCACCACGCAGGCGGACCAGGGCGACTTGATGAGCCGCTCGGGTTTGGGCAGCGAGTCGGGAGCGCCCGGGATGCCCACCTGCCCGCCGCGCGCGAAGCCGGCCAGCGACTCCGTGGACACCGTCTTGACCTTGATGGCGTCGCTGTCCAGGAGGAGCCGGGCGGAGACGTAGTTGGCCACGGGCAGCAACTGGCCGGTCTGCTGGCTGTAGACGTAGGAGGCGCCCGTCTCCTCCTCCACGATGAGCTGACCGGCGTCCCGCAGATTGGTCGCACCGCCCGGCTTGAGCATGCCCCAGATGCCGAACCCGGCGATGATGAGGACGCCGATCATGACGCCGGCGAACGTCGCCACGTTGTGCCGCCGCATCGGCGACTCGGGTAGGTCGGGTTCGCCCTGCAACAGGGCCATACCCAGGCGCTGGGTCATGAGCCGATGTGCCTGGTAGAGATCCTTGCGGGTCTGCATGCCACTCCGTTCCGGTCCTGCCTGAGGACAGCATAGGAGTGTTGCCTATGAGGACAGTGGGTGTTATGTCGCAAATGAGGGCACTAGATCGTGATATATGGGTAAAGTTTGTGGTCAGTGGTGCCCGGGGAGGTTGCTGTGTCAGATCCCGATAAGTTGAGTCCGCCGGTCCAGGGCTGGCATCTGGAATCGGATTGGGCCGGGCTCGATCCCGAGCGCGAGGGCGTCACGTACAGCGCCAGCAAGCTCAAGAAGCTCGCCGAGCAGCTTACGGATGAATTCGCCAAGTTCTCAGGGGAGAAGTCCGGGTCCGTCAACGACCTGGATATGAAGGCCAACCTCATCGGCCTGAAGGCGACCGTCGAGCAGGTCAAGCGATGGGACGGCGGGCAGGCCTTCGTCGAAACGGTCCAGCGTGGGCACAAGGAGTTCACCGAGGTCTACCGCGAGGTCGTCGAGAAGACGCGGATCGCCATCGAGCTGATCAACGCGGGCGCGGGCAACTACGAGCGCGTCGATCTCGCCAACCTCGGTAACAAGGAGGCGTAGGCTCCCGTGGCCGAAGACAAGAAGATCAAGACCAAGAAGCAGACGCACATGATCAAGACGTACTGCCCGACCTTTGGGGTGGACGACGACGGCAGGAGCGTCGCCGAGGTCAAGACCTTCGTCCAGTCGCTGGACGCGGATGCCGTCAAGCAGGCGGGCAACGCCTACCTCGACGCCTGCTCGACGCTGGCCGGTGCCCAGCGCGTCATCGAGGACATCAACGTCGAGATGGCGAAGTGCTGGGGTGGCAAGGCGTCGGTCGAGGCGCAGGAAGCCCTCAGGGTGTTGCACGCGACGGTGCGCGAGCTGTCGGGCAAGCTCAACTGGATGGGCCGCCCTCTGCAGTCACTCGGTGACAGGATCCGCGAGCATCAGGAGTTCATGGACAAGGGAGGCTTGTCCTGGGCCGACAACACCTACACCTGGGACGACTCCATGGTCGGCTGGTATCGCACCATGGACAAGGGCATCGAATGGGGCTCCCAGGACGAACTCGCCGGCAAGCACCTGCGCCTGCTGAACGACGACCTCACGCAGACCTACCAGAACCTGCCGGACTCCTTCCACAAAGAGATCCCGGACATCAAGGACCCCGCCGCTGCGTCCCCTCCCGTCACGCCCTTGAACACGGACTTCTCCAACCCCGGCGGCACGAACGGATTGGGGAACGGCGACTACAACGGCGCAGGCTTCAACGACGGCTCCTCTGACGGCTCGGACAAGACCGGGGGCGTGACGGACCCCACGGGCGGCGTCACGGATCCCACCAAGGGCCTGACCGACCCGACAAAGGGCGTGACGGACCCCACCACTGGCGCGACGGACCCGACCAACGGCGCGACAGACCCCACGAACGGCGCGACAGACCCGACCAAGGGCGTTACGGACCCCACGGGCGGCGTCACGGATCCCACCAAGGGCCTTACCGACCCGACGAAGGGCGTGACAGACCCCACGTCGGGCATTACCGACCCCACCAAGGGCCTGTCCAGCCCCACCTCCACCAAACTGGAGGACTTCCAGCCCCCCGCCGACTGGAACTCCGGCAACACCCCCACCTCCTCCACCCCCACTTCCACGACCACCAACCCCAACTTCACTTCCCCGAGCTCCCCGAACTCCTCCTCGCCCGCCACCGGACCCCTCACGAGCGCCGGAGGTAACGGCAGCATGGGCTCGGGCCTGTCGAACGGCCTGGGCTCGGCCAAGGCAGGCAGCGGGACCGGGTCAGGCATGCCGTTCATGCCCATGGGCGGCGGCGGCGCGGGCGCCGAGGAGCGAACCAATGAGGGCGGCACCTGGCTGACCGAGGACGACGACGTGTGGGGCGGCGAAACCGAGGGCGTCGTCACCGACCGAATCGGCTGACTGTCCCTGCACGTGTGCGTTCGGGGCCGGATCGCTCGTACGTACGCGCTTGTCCAGCAGAGCGGCCAGCCCCACGGTCCCGAGCGCGGCGACATCCAGCCCGGCCCCGATCCAGGCCACCACCGGATACCCGAACCCGGCCCCGATCGCCAGCCCGCCCACCCACGGCCCCACGGTGATCCCGACGTGGAACGCCGAGAAGTTCGTGGCGGGTGCAGACGTCCGACCTCCACCCGTTTCTGACGCGCCCCTACGCGCCCTGGACGCGTCGCGCCTCGCTCCGGAGGCGGACGCCTGGGCAGGCTCGGCGCTCAGACGGGCGTGTGGTTCGCCCGGTTCTACGGCGGTCCGGTGTCCGTGATGGCGGCTTGGATGGGTGTCGTCCGGCCCATGGTGACCAGCAGGCCGCGTCCTGGCGGGCCTCCGACGGAGCCGCGCGGTAGACGGACCGTGAACAGGTCGCCATCGGCCGGACTCTGTACCGACAGGAGTACGCCGGTGCGCGACTTGCGGGTTTCCGCTACGAAGCCGCGGTATGCCGTCGCCAGGTCGCCTGTCGCGCCCGCGATGATGAGGCCGTGGTCTCCGTCCCGACCTGATCGGAGGATCTCTTCCAGGGCCGTACCGAGGGGGGAGTCCGGGTTGATCAGCTCGGCGTCGTCCACGATCACCACGTAGCTGTCGCGGTTCGCGAGCAGCTCCTGTAGCCCCGCTCCGTCTCCATCGAGTACGGCGAGAACACCGTCCAGCGTACGCAGCGGGCTACGCCGGGGGGCGATGGCGACGACCGGTGTGCCGTACGAGATGAGGGACCTGGCGGCCGTCACCAGCACTGAGGAGCGTCCCGAGCGGGCCGGCCCGGCGACGACGGCGCCGGGACCGTGCGCGAGCAGGTCCAGACCCATCGGAGCGAGTGCGTCACCGCCTGCGCCGACCAGCGCCCATAGGGGCGAAGGCCGGGCGAAGTTCGGTTCCAGGTCCATGGCCTGGTCGGCGGTGATGCGCATGGGAAGCGCGTCAACGCGAAGCGGAGGCTCTCCCTCCCAAAGCCACGCACCACGTCCCAGGCGAGCCGACCGACCCGCTCGGGCAAAGCCACCCGACACGCCCACGTCGCCCAATGCGCCGCCCGAGACGCCGCCGCCTGATGTCCTGCCTGGAGCGTCGCCACCTGGGGTGCCGCTTGACGTTCCACCTGCGGTGCTTCCGGATGCGCCGCCTGACGCGCCTGCGCTGCCCGACGTACCCGTGTCCCCCGGAACATCGCCACCTGGGGTGCTCAGCGACACGTTGCCTGGGACGCCACCACCTGGCGCGGCCGCGCTACCTGACGCCCTACCGCCGATTGACGTGCCGGCCGGGACATCGCCACGTGACGTGCCGCCCGAGGTGTCGCTTGGCGTGATGTCTGGTACGCCCGCTATGGCCTCTCGGAGGTTCGTTCCAGGCTCTGCGGGGGTGGTCGTGCTGAGCCGGGCGGAGTCTTTCGAGGATGCTGTGGAGGCGTATGTCGGGATGCTGTGGAGAGGGGCTGTCGCGCGGGCGAGGGACTGGAGGGCCGCTACCTGGGCGGGGCCCGAGGGGTCTCGGGTGAGGAGGGCGATCTGGCTTTCGACGATGCCGTGTTCGCCCATCGAGAGAGCTCGGCCGGAGGGCATCGATGTGGGGAGCCCCTTCATCGGCATGCCTGCCAGGCCGTAGTCGGCCGGGTCGGCGAGGCGGAGGAGGAGGCGGTCGTCGAATACCGTGGAGATCTGGCCGAGCAGGCACGAACGGTCACCGGTCACCACCGCCCGCAGTCCCACCGCCGGACCCTCTCTGAGTAGTTGCAGGAGGGACTCCGTGAGGCGGCCGTAGTCGTAGCCCTCGAACGCCGCCACGTAGCCCTCCCAGCGGTCGACCATGAGGACCAGCCAGGGGAGGCGGTGGCCTGCCTGGCGGTATTCGGCCAGCGAGGCGTGTCCGGCTTCGGCGAGTAGTTGCTGGCGGCGGCCCACCTCGGCGCGGAGGCGGGCCAGCAGGCGTTCGACGCGGTCGAGCTGGTCGCGGGTCACGACCGCGCCACAGTGCGGCATGGCCATCAGCGGGAGCAGTGCGCCCGATCCGCAGTCGATGGCGTGCAGGTGCACGTCGGCCGGGGACGCTTGCGCGGCGATGGCGCCGGCGATCGTCCGTAGTGCGGTGGACCTGCCGCTACGGGCTGCTCCCGCGATGAGCAGGTGGCCACCCTGGGCCAGGTCCAGCGCGAGCGGGCGTCGGTCCTGCGCCCAGGGCCGATCGATTACCCCGAAGGCCAGTGGGCCCACTTCGGTGAACGGTCCTGAGCCGGTGTCCGTCCCTGAGCCGGCGAGCGGCCCTGAGCCGGAAAGTGCTCCGGCCGCCAGGGAAAGCGTCCCGGCCGCCAAGGAAGGGATGATCTCGTCGAGGGTCACGGTCGAGGGCAGCGGTTCCAGCCAAGGGCTCGGTTGCTCTGGTACGCCGGTGAGGCGGGCGGCCTCGATGAGCGCGTCCGCGAGGACGGTGAGGTCGGTGACCGTCGACCCCTCGGGCGGCTCTGGAAGCGGGGGGAGCGCCCGGCCCAGGGAACGCCAGTCCACGTCGATCACTCGCAGCTGACCGCCCGCGCCCGCCAGCCCTCCCGCGCCCGCCAATCCGCTCGCCATGCCGCCTGGGCCTGGCATCCCACCCGGAAGGGCGCCCGGACCCGCAAGGCCGTCCGTGCGCAGCGGCCCGCCCGTTCCAACCGGCCCGCCCGTTCCAACCGGCCCGCCCGTTCCAACCGGTCCGGTCGCGCCCGATCGGTCGGCTCTGAGGGACGTGCTTGCTACCGGGCTTCGGCCGCCGACTCGTGCGGTCTGTACGGCCACAGCCGCCCCCACACCGGACTTCACGTAACACCGGCCAGGTGTCGACTTGGAGATGTGCGCCGCGTCCGCCATGTCGATGACGTCTGAGGACTCGGCGGGCTCGGTGACCCGGAGCGCGATCCGCAGGGACGTGTTGGCCTGGATGTCGGCCGTGACCACGCCCGCCGGGCGCTGGGTGGCCAGGATCAGGTGGATGCCGAGCGAACGGCCCCGGCGGGCGATGTCGACCAGGCCGTTGACGAAGTCGGGTAGCTCGGCCACCAGAGCGGCGAACTCGTCGATGATCAGCACGAGTCTGGGCAGCGGCTCGCCGGTGTAGTCGTCGATGTCCTTGGCGCCGGCGGCCAGCAGCAGGCGTTCGCGTCGCCGGATCTCGGCGGCCAGGGAGTCGAGGGCCCGCTGCGTCAGGTGGCCGTCCAGGTCGCTGACCATGCCGACCGTGTGCGGCAGGCGTACGCACTCCTTGAACGCGGCACCGCCCTTGTAGTCGACCAGCACGAACGTGAGCTGGTCCGGCCGGTTGGCCACCGCGAGCGAGCAGATGAGCGTCTGCAACAGCTCCGACTTGCCCGCGCCCGTGGTGCCGGCGATCAGGCCGTGCGGACCGTCCACTCTCAGGTCGACGGAGAACGGGCCGTCGGGGCCGATGCCGATGACCGCCTTCGTGGAGCCGTGGCCGTGCCAGCGGGTGACGAGGTCGTGGCCGGACGGGGCGGGCAGGCGCAGCAGGTCGAGCAGGCGGATCGCCTCGGGGAGGTGACCGGCCGGGTCGTCCCTGCTCACGTCGCGGATCGGGGCGAGCGCCCTGGCCACGCGGTCGCACCACGACGGTGACACCAGGTCGGCCAGAACCGGGCCGATGACCTCCAGGCCGCCGCCGAGCAGGCGTACCTGACCGTCCGCGGCGCACGCGGCGACGGTGGCGCACTCCTCGGGGAGCAGGCTCTGGTCGTCGTCGAGGGCGAGGGTGAAGACACCCGAACGCGGGCCTTGGCGCAGGATCTGTGGCATGCCGGGGAGGCCGCGCAGGACCTGGGCGCCGTCGAGCACGACGAGGACGTCGTAGGGGCGTACGTCGTAGGAGGTGAGAGCCGGTGTTTCCGGGCCGCCCAGGTCGTCCCAGCCCGTGGGGATCTTGCCGAGTTCGGGGATGGCGGTGTTCTGGCGTTCGTCGATGAGGGCGGCCAGCTCGGCGACGCGGTGGGCGGCGGACTCGGGGTCGGTGCCGACCAGGGTCACGCAGTCCTCGCCGCCGCGCGGGGCGCAGTGCGGCAGCCAGCGGACCCAGCCCCAGCGGCGCTCGCCGTCGGCGTGCGCGGACAGGACCACGATGGCCAGGTCGCGCGGGCTGTGGAGGGTCGCCGCCTGGCCGATCAGCCAGCCGGTCAGGCCGGTCGCGGTGTCGCGCGGGCCGGTGACCCCCGCCACGCCGAGCCTGCGCATGGCCAGGGCCACCGGTACGGACCGGCAGATCGGCGGCGAGATCGCGCCGCCCTTCTCCTCCGAGAGCTCCAGGTTCGCCGGGAGGTCGGCCAGCCCGACCCTGAGCCGCAGTGCGTCGGGATCGTGAATGCGCCGCTCCCACAGCCGCCTGCGTGGACCGGTGGCGGTGAGCAGCACCTGCGCCGGGTCGGGCGCGTCGGATCGGCGGATCAGCTCGTCCTCGGCCCTGGCCTGCTCGACCGCCAGGTCGTACGCCTCCAGGCGTTCCTTGTGCTGCTTGGCGGCCTTTCTGTGCTGTTTCTTGCCGTGGCGGCGGTCGCTCCACCACTGGCCGATCATGATGAGGGGGCTCATCAGGGCGATGAGCAGGTAGTACGGCTGACGTAGGACGTAGGCCAGCGTGACGCCCATCACCGCGGGCAGAAGCGCGGCCAGCAACTGCAGGCGCATCCCCTCGGTGCGGCTGGGCTCCTGGGGGCGTTCGAAGGTGCGCTCGGGCTCGGGCCTGCGTAGTCGTGGCGGGCGGTTGTAGGCGACGCCGCCCTCCGGGAGGGGCGCCAGGTGCGCGTCCTGCGGCTCGATCGCGGTCAGGGTGAACACCGAGGATCCGCAGGTCAGCAGCGTGTGCTCGGGCCAGTCGACGGGTTCGGTGAGCGGCTGGGCGGCCAGCGTCGGCGGCTCGTAGTGGACGGGCATCAGCTCCGCCGCCTCGCGTTCGGCGACCCGGGCGGTGAGCTCGGCGACCTCGTCGGCCCACCGGCCCTTGAGCTTGAGGCGCTGCGTCTGCTGGGGCACCCGGTGGCGGGCCGGTTCGACCGTGATCGCGTCTGGGGTCACGCGCAGGGTGGCGGCCTCGGGGGCGAGGGACGGGTCGGCGACGGTCAGCGCGCACATCGGGTCGGACCCGATGACGTGCACGCCCAGGCCCAGACGGTGAACGGCGCCCGCGGCCGGGCCGCCGACCACCCGCACCTCGGCCACGCCGCCGGGCTCCTCGATGATCGTGGAGCGTGCGAGGTGGGGGTCGAGGGTGACCTTGTCGCCGTCGCGCAGCACCGCCCCCGCCAGGGCGCGCGGGTCGAGCGGCCGGCCATTGCGCCAGATCACGGCGCCGTGCCAGCCAGGCCCGTAAGTACGGCCCCGGTCGGACCTGTCAGCCCGGCCCCGGGCAGGCCCGTCTGCCCGGCTGCGGTCAGCCCCGTCAGCCCGGCCCCGGGAAGATCCGTATGCGCGGCTGCGGTCGGCCTCCTCAGCCCAGCTCCGGGCAGGCCCGTCCGCCCGGCTGCGGTCGGCCCCGTCAGCCCAGCTTCGGGCAGGCCCGTCCGCCCCCTCCTGGCCGGACCCCTCGGTCCAGCTCCGGTCGGATCCCTCGGTCCGGTCCCGGATGGGCGCCCCGAGGGGGTTGCGCGGGCCGCCAGTGATGTCCCGCGGATCAGGGGTGGGGGCGCTCGGTGGTCCGTCGGCGCGGGTGTGCCGCCTCGATGGGCGGCCGCCGGGGTCGGTCACCGACATGCCGTAGGGGGCTCGAGCTCGGGGAAGGCGGACGACTTCGGCCAGCGGTGCCTGACCGCTGAGTGCCTCGCTCACCCTCGCCACCGTGGCGCCGTTGTCACCCTCGATCACAACGTCACGATCGCCTTGCTCGCCGAGCACGGTGAGCATGATCCGCATGTGCCGTCTCCTCGATCGGGCCTCGGCGCAAAGGTAGCGCCCGAAGAAAGGGTAGGTCCCGTGGTTGGCGGCAATGGCATGGAAGGGCCGGGTTGTGGATAACAGGCGACGGTAATTATGGCCTGTGGAAAGTCGACGATTTGGTTGCCCATTTAGGGGGTGGTGGCTAACGCATGTTAATGGAGTGAATGGTGTGAAAAGAGGGGCGCGGGTGGGCGTCCCCAGCGCCAACAGGGCAGATGCAAGGCCGGAGCCTGAGTGGGCTCGCGAATCGCCCCACTCCATCCCGCCATCGCCGCGCTTATCCCGAAAAAACCACCCTCGTCAACTTGGTAGAAACAATAGGCATCGATTATTTCTTGTTGACACCGCGCCACCTGCGAAACGAGCATGGTTCCTCGCATTCCAGCCCCGCTCCCACAAGCGGGTGCACATAATGGCGTGAATTCGACAATTCACAATGGGAGCCCCCCACCCATGAGGACCAGTGAAAAGCCTGCCGTCAACACGGCGGGGTTGTCCGGCCCTGCCTCGCGCAAGCTCCCCGTGCCGCCCCGCGAACGCAAGCCCGCCCTGGCCGCTCTCGCCGTACTCCTGATCCTCGGCGGAGCGCTCGCCACGACGCTGCTCGTGCTGCGCAGCGGCGACCGGATCTCCGCGATCCGGGTCACCCAGCAGATCGGCGCCGGGCAGCAGTTCACCCTCGAGGCGCTCGAAGAGGTGCAGATCGCCAATACCGGCCTCGACTTCGTCTCCTGGTCACAGAGGGGCGAGGTGACGAAGAGCTTCGCGGCCGTCACGATCGTGCCCGGCACCCTGCTGACCCACAACATGGGCGTCAAGGCCAGCAGCGAGCTGGTGCCCGGCAAGGCCAAGGTGGGCCTCGCCCTGAAACCTGGGCAGTTCCCGTCCGGCATCGTCGCAAGCCATCGGGTCCAGGTGGTGTACGTCCCAGCCCGTACCGAACAGGCGGAAAGCCGCGTACTCGCACAGAGCGCGCTCGTCCAGAGCGTCAGCGACAGCGGCAGAACCGGTGGATCAGTCCTGATCACCGTGATCGTCGACGCCGCGGCGGCGAAGACCATAGTCCAATACGCCTCCAGCGGTGAGATCGCCGTGGCCGACCTGCCCGGAGTAAATTGACGTGGCGCTGATCGTACTGGCCGCCGACAAGGGCGCGCCGGGCGTGACCACTGCCGCGACGGCACTCGCGGCCGTCTGGCCGCGCCCCGTGCTCCTCGCCGAGTGCGACCCCGCGGGCGGTGACCTCGCCTACCGGCTGCCCGCGGCCGACGGCGGCGTGCTCAACCCGGGCAAGGGCCTGCTCACGCTGGCCGCGACCGCCCGGCGCGGCCTGGAGCCCGCGCAGATCCACCAGCACACCCAGAAGATCGTCGGCGGTCTCGACGTGCTGGTCGGCCTCACCCACGGCGAGCAGGCGTCCGGGCTCACCTGGCTGTGGGGGCCGCTGGGCAGGGCGCTCGCCGCGATCCCGAACGCCGACGTGATCGCCGACTGCGGCCGCCTGGGCGCCTACCCGCAGCTAGGAGATCTGATGGCGCAGGCCGAGCAGGTCGTGCTGCTCACCAGAGCCACCCTCGACCACGTCGCCCACCTGCGCGAACGCCTGTCCATCACCAAGGCCCACGGCGTCGCCGTGATCGCCGACCCGCGCAACTACCGCTCCTCGATCGACGACGTACGCAGGATCGTCGGCCCGAGCGTCAAGTTCGTCCACGGCCTCGCGCACGATCCCAAAGGCGCCGAGCTGCTGCGCGGCCAGTGGGGCGGCCGCCTCGACCGCTGCCTGCTCATCCGCACGGCACGCGACCTCGCGGGCCGGTTGGTGAGTCACCTATGACACCTACGACACCTATCAATTTCGGTATGGCATTCAACCTCGCGAGGCGACCGGCACGTACAACCCGGCGACGCCTCCTCGCGAGAGTGAGCAGCCAGTGATCGACCACTCCCTAGTCAAGCGCTTCCGCCAGGAGGTCGGCGACCGCCTGGCCCACCAGCGCCGGCTCGACCAGGTCAACGGTCTGGCCTCGATGACCGGCGAGGACGAGCGCCAGTTCGCCAGGGCGCTGATCTCCCAGGTTCTGGAAGAGCACGCGCGCAGCGAGATCGGCCTGGGCCGTACCCCTCCCACCGTCGAGGAGGAGGAGGCGCTCGCGGCCGGGATCCACGCCGCGCTGTTCGGCGTGGGCCGCCTCCAGCCGCTGCTCGACGACCCCGAGGTCGAGAACATCGACATCAACGGCTGCGACCGCGTTTTTGTCAGCTACGCCGACGGCCAGGAGCTCATGCGGGAGCCGGTCGCCGAGTCCGACGACGAGCTCATCGAGCTGATCCAGATACTGGCGGCCTACTCGGGCCTGTCGAGCAGGCCGTTCGACACCGCCAACCCCCAGCTCGACCTGCGCCTGCCCGACGGATCGCGGCTGAGCGCGGTCATGGACGTCACGCTCAGGCCGGCCGTCTCGATCCGCCGCGCCCGGCTCGGCAAGGTGTTCATGTCGGACCTCGTGGGCAACGGCACGTTGAGCCCGGAGGTGGGCAGGTTCCTCAGCGCGGTGGTCGGCGCCCGCAAGAACATCATGATCGCCGGATCCACGAACGCCGGAAAGACCACCCTGCTCAGGGCCCTGGCCAACGAGATCCCGCCGTACGAGCGCCTGATCACGGTCGAACGCGCGCTGGAGCTCGGCCTCGACCAGTTCCCCGAGCTCCACCCCAATGTCGTCGCCTTCGAGCAGCGCCTGCCCAACTCCGAGGGCCAGGGCGAGATCACCATGGCCGAGCTGGTCAGGAGGTCGCTCCGGATGAACCCCAGCCGGGTGATCGTCGGCGAGGTGCTCGGCGACGAGATCGTCACGATGCTCAACGCGATGACCCAGGGCAACGACGGCTCCCTGTCCACCATCCACGCGAACTCCAGCATGGAGGTGTTCAACCGCATCTCCACCTACGCGCTGCAGGCCGGCGAGCGGCTGCCGATCGACGCCACCCACATGCTCATCGCGGGCGCGATCGACTTCGTGGTCTTCGTGGAGAAGCGCAACGACTACAGCCGCGGCGGCACCCTGCGCCGTTACGTCTCCAGCATCCGCGAGGTCAACGGCTGCGACGGCCGCGTCCTGTCGAGCGAGGTGTTCATCCCGGGCGCCGACGGCACCGCGACGCCGCACGCCCCCGTCTCCTGCCTGGAAGAACTCGCCGCCCACGGATACAACCCCGGAGGCTGGCTGTGATCAACCTCGATCCGCTCGCCCTGCTCGCCGGCGCTCTCGTCGGCGGCGGGCTGTTCCTGTTCTTCATCTCCCTGTACGGCATGCGCGTCCGGCCGGCCCGCCCCAAGCGCGAACTCGTCAAGACCCTCACCACCCGCACCGCGATCGCCGCGGTGTCCGCGACCCTGGTGCTGGTCATCACCGGCTGGCCGGTCATGGCCGTGGGCACGGTGCTGCTGGTGTTCGCGTGGCGCGGCCTGTCCGGCGGCGCCGCCGAGGAACGAGCCGCGATGCGCCGCCTCGAAGGTCTTGCCGCCTGGACGGAGTCGCTGCGCGACACGATCGCCGGCGCGGCCGGGCTGGAGCAGGCCATCCCGTCGTCGATCAGGGCCGCCGCGCCCACGCTCAAACCGCACCTGCGCGCGCTGGTCGACCGCCTGCGCACCCGCATGGCGCTGCCGGAGGCGCTCGCGTACTTCGCCGACGAGCTCGACGACCCCTCGGCCGACCTGGTGGTGGCCGCGCTGATACTCAACTCCAAGCTGCGCGGCCCCGGGCTGCGCGACGTGCTCGGGGCGCTGGCCGTGTCCGCTCGCGAAGAGCTCGACATGCGCCGCCGCGTCGAGGCCGAACGCCGGTCGACCAGGCGCAGTGTCCAGATCGTGGTGGTCACCGCGCTGGTCTTCGCCGGTCTGCTCGTCGTCTTCAACCCCTCCTATGTCAGCGAATACCGCGGCGTGCTCGGTCAGGCCGTGCTGGTCGTCGTGGCGGCGCTGTTCGGGGCCGGGTTCGCCTGGATGCGACGCCTGGCCCGCTTCGACAAGCCCACCCGCCTGCTCGCGGGAGGCGGCCATGGATAGGAGGGGCGGTCATGGTTGAGGGCGTGCTGGCCGGCTCCGCGCTGGGCCTCGGCCTGTTCCTGCTGCTCCGGGCGCTGTTCCCGGCCCGCCCGGGCCTGGTGGCGCGGCTACTGGCGATCGAGGCCGTCCGCGAGGACGCCGACGCGCCACGCATCCAGCTCGTCCTGCCCGACGAGGAGGTCTCCGCCTTCCGCCGCGGCCTGGGCGTGCGCCTGGCCCGCCTCTACCACGCGCGCGGCTGGGAAGTCCGGTCGGTCAAGGCCGACCTGGCGCTGGTCGGGCGGTCGTTCGAGGGCTATCTGGCCACCAAGGCGCTGCTCGCGTCGGCCGGGCTGCTGGCCTTCCCGGTGCTGCTCGGCTGGCTGGCGTTGATGGGCTGGGGCACGTCCCTGACCATCCCGTTCTGGTCCGCCCTGATCATGTCGCTGCTCTTCTTCTTCCTGCCCGACGTTCAGATTCGGCGCGACGCGACGGCGAGGAGGCGCGACTTCAGGCACGTCGTCGGCGCCTTCCTCGACCTCGTCTCGATGAACCTGGCGGGCGGGCGCGGCGTGCCCGAGGCGCTGATGATGGCGGTCTCGGTCAGCGGCGACCAGCCCAACTGGGCGATGTCGCGCATCCGCGAGGCGCTGAGCGGCGCCAGGATCGTCGGCATCACCCCGTGGCAGGCGCTCGGCCAGCTCGGCGAGGAGATCAACGTCGACGAGCTGCGCGACCTTTCCGCCGCGCTCGGCCTGGTCGCCGACGACGGCGCCAAGGTGCGCGCCTCCCTCACCGCGAGGGCCGCCACGCTGCGCCGCCGCGAACTGGCCGAGATCGAGGGCCGCGCCGGTGAGCGCTCCCAGTCGATGCTCGTCGCCCAGCTCCTGCTCTGCGCGGGCTTCGTGATCTTTCTTAGTTTTCCCGCCGCTATGAAGATGTTGGGGTCCTAATGAACCATCCCTGGGTCATCTACCTGCAGGCCTACCTCGGCGTACGTATCCACCGCGCCCGCACCGCCTCCAGCCGGGGCGCCTCGGCGGTCGAGTGGGTGATCATCACGGCGATCATCGCCGGAGTCGCCCTCGGGCTGGCCACCCTGATCAAGACGCTGGTCGAGCAGAAGCAGGGTGAGATCCAGACCAGCTTCGGCCAGACCGGCGGGAATCCGTGACAGTTGCCCGGCGACCAGGCGGGCACAAGCGAGACCGCGGCGCCTCGGTGATCGAGCTCGCCCTGCTGATGCCGGTCATCCTGGCGGTCGTGCTGCTCATCGTGCAGGTGGCGCTCTGGTTCCACGGACGCCAGGTGGCCGAGGCGGCCGCCCGGGAAGGCGCCAGGGTGGCCAGGTCGGCCCCCTTCGACTCGGGCGACTGGGAGGGGGCGGCCACCACCAAGGCCACCGACATCGTCCACGCCATCGGTCCCCGCCTGCTCTCCAACGCGACGGCCACGACCGCGGAGAAGGACCCCGACGAGCGCTTCGTCACCGTGACCGGCAGCGCCGTACAGGTCATCCCGCTCCTGCCGGAGCTCACGTTCACGATCACGGCCACCTCGGGCGGTCCCGTCGAGTGCTTCCGCCCGGACGACGGGAGTGACGACTGCGAATGAGCCAGAACCGGCGGCGTGAGCGCGGCTCGATGGCCGTGGAGACGGTCATGCTGGCGCCCGTCTTCCTGCTGTTCCTGATGTTCCTGGCCGGAGCCGGCCGGCTGGTCGAGGCGCAGGGCGAGGTCAACGGCGCGGCGCGGGACGCGGCTCGGGCCGCGTCGGTGCGGCGGTCGTTCGACGCCGCCGGCGACGCGGCCGACAGGAGCGTCAAGGCCGCGCTCGACGGGCGGTGCCAGAGCCCGGCCGTGTCCCTCGACGGCTCCAAGTGGGAGGAGGGCGGCCAGGTACAGGCCGAGGTCACCTGCGAGCTGGACCTGGGCTTCCTCGGGTTCCCCGGCACCAAGCGGATGACCGGCACCTCGGTGGTGCCCCTGGAGCAGTTGAGGAGGACCGAATGAGCCGCCGCGACCGCGGGACGATGTCGGTCTTCACCGTGCTCTTCTCCGTGGCGGTGTTCCTGCTGGCGGGGCTGCTCGTGGACGGCGGCTCGGCGATCAACGCCCGGCTGCGGGCCGCCGACGTCGCCGAGCAGGCCGCGCGGGCGGGAGCCGACCAGGTCGACGTCGACCACCTCCACGAGACGGGCGAGATCCGGCTGCTCGGCGACGGCCAGGTGTGCGACCGGGCCGACGAGGTGATCACGGCGGTGGCCAGCGCCGACGTGACCAGGGACACGTGCGCCGTCGCGCCGGGCCAGGACGGGGTGACCGTCTCGGTGAAGGTGCGCTGGACGGCCTTCTTCCTGCAGGCCATCGGCTTTCCCGGCACCGAGATGGAGGGCGAGGCCACGGCCGGGCCACAGGCCAGGTGAGCCAGACCGATTCCGCTCACTCGATGGATCAGCGCAGGACCACGCAGGACCCTGAACACGAGAAGGGAGAGGCGATGCCGACGCGAGAACCCGCGCGTCCCGCGGGCCGGCCGCACGGGCCGGGTCAGGCGCCCGTGCGCATCCCGGCCAGGCGGAGCGTGGGCGACGTGCTGGGCGGCCTCGGCGCGCTCCTGGTGCTCGTGGCGATCGTCGGCGGTGTGCCGTACGCGCTGCTCACGTTCGCCGGACCGCCGCTCTCTCCCGAACTGCTCGATCTCGACCTGCTCACCAGCCGCGTGGGACCGAGCACGATCATGGCCGTGCTGGTGCTGTTCGTCTGGTTGGCCTGGCTGCAGTTCTTCGCGTGCGTGGTCGTCGAGGTGTACGCGGGAGTGCGCAAGGTGGGCATGCCCGCCAGGGTGCCGCTCTCCGGCGGGTCCCAGGCGCTGGCCAACAAGCTCGTCTCGGCCGTGCTGGTGCTGTTCACCGCCGGCGCCATGGTCGTGCCCATCGCGAAGCTGGCGACGCCGCCACCCACCGCGCCGCCCATGACGACGGTCGCGTACTCCGCGCCGATCGTGGAGCAGCCACAAGAAGCGCGGCAGACCAAGAAGGTGTACGTGGTCCAGCCGCCGCACGGCCGGCACCACGAGAGCCTGTGGGAGATCGCCGAGAAGTGCCTGGGTGACGGGCGCCGATACCCCGAGATCTACCGGCTCAACCAGCACAAGGAGCAGCCCGACGGCACCCGGCTGCGCATGGCCGACCTGATCAGGCCGGGCTGGGTGCTCGACATGCCCGACGACGCGCGCCACGCCCACGTCGTGCCGGTGAACCAGGCGCGGGCCCAGACGCTGAAGCAGCACCCGGCGGGGTCGCACAGCGGACATCGGCAGGTCACCGACGAGGTACGCCAGACCTCCAGCGTGAAGCAGGGACCGGCGCACGAACGGCGGGACACCCAGGGCACCATAGCCGAGCCGGCGGCGGAGAGCTCCGGCGTCGACCTGGCCGATTACCTGGCCACCGCGTCGCTGGCCGCGGCCGGCCTGCTGATCGTGCTGGCCAGGCGGCGCCGTGAGCAGCTCTGGCGGCGGGCGTTCGGCCGCCGCATCGTCCGGCCGCGCGACGACGCCGCCCAGGCCGAGGTCGCGCTCCGGCTGGGCGCCGACGCGCCGGGCACCCGCATCCTCGACATCGGGCTCCGGCTGCTCGGCGCCGAGTTGGCCACGCAGGGCCGCACCCCGCCGACCGTCTACGCCGCCCATCTGTCGCCGCGCAACCTCGACCTGTGGATCCACCCGCCGGACGGTGACGCGCCCGAGCCGTGGATGGCCCAGGACGGTGGCCAGGTGTGGCGGCTGGCCGCGCACGAGGGCCGCCTGCTGGAGGAGCAGCCCGGCGGCGCGCCGTACCCGGGGCTGGTCTCGATCGGCGCCGACGAGAGTGGCCGGGTGCTGATCGACCTGGAGGCGGCGCAGGGCCTGATCAACATCCGCGGCCCGCAGACCACCGCGGCGCTCGCCGCGCTGGCCGTGGAGCTGGCCACCAACCGCTGGTCCGACCGGATGCGCATCACGCTCGTCGGCTTCGGCGACGAGCTGACCGCGATCGCGCCCGACCGGATCAGGGCCGTGGGCAGCCTGGCCGAGGTGCTGCCCGAGCTGGAGGCCACCGCCGCCCCGCGCCAGGAGGTGCTCACCGGGCGCATCACCGGCAGCCCGCGCGACGCCCACTACCTGCTGTCCGCCGTGGCCCCCACCCATGAGGAGGCGCGCCGCCTGGCGCTGCTCGCCCGCAAGGACACCGCCGGATACGTGGTGACGGGCGACGTGCCGCACGCCACCTGGACCCTGGAGATCACCGACGACGGCAAGGCGAAGATCGCGGAGCTGGGCTTCGAGGTGACCGCCCAGCTGCTGCCGCGCCGCCACTACCAGGCGCTGATCGATCTCTTCCGTACGGCCGAGCAGCTCGACGGCGAGGTGCTGCCCGAGGCGGAGCCGCTGGAAGAGCTGGCGCCACCCGCGGTGGAGATCAGGATGCTCGGGCCGATCGAGATCCTCGGTCGAGACCCCCTCGAAGAGGGCCGGATGGCCCTGGCCACCGAGCTGCTGGTCTACCTGGCCACGCATCCCGGCGGCGTGCACCCCGTCGTCCTCGGCGGCGTCCTGTGGCCGCGCGGCGTGCAGCCCATGGTCAGGGACGCCACGATCGACCGGGTCGTCGACTGGGTGGGCCGCGAACACCTGCGGGTGGACGAGGCGGGCCGGCTGCGGCTGGGGCCCGGCGTGCGCACCGACTGGGCGCTCTTCCGCGAGCTGGTCCGCCGGTCGCACGGCGATCCGGCGGCGCGGACCGTACTCCTGGAGAAGGCGCTCGGCCTGGTCAGAGGGCCGCTGCTGAGCGGACGGCCGCCCGGGAGATACGCCTGGCTGGCGGGCGACGAGCTCGAGTACGACGTCGCGGCCGAGGTCGCCGACGCCGCCCACCGGCTGTGCGAGATCCGGCTGGCGCACGGCGACCCGGACGCGGCGGTCGCGGCCGTACGCGCGGCGCTGCTGCTGGCCACCGACGACGAGGGGCTCTGGCGCGACCTGCTGCGCGCCACGCACGCCACCGAGGACGTGGTACGGCTCCGCACGGTCGTCGAGGGGCTGACCCGGCGCGCGTCCTCCCACCCCTACGGCGGCGGGATGGCACCCGAGACCGAGGCCCTGATCGACGAACTGCTGCCGTCGTGGCGCATCCACATAGTGAGGGAGTCGTCGGCATGAGGCGGATGACGGTAATGCTGGCACTCCTGCTCGCGGCGGCCTGCGCCCCGCCCGACCGCCCGTACGTCCCCGGAGGCGCGCCCGCACCCGCCACCGGCGATACCGCCACGCGGCCCGCCCCCACCTCCGCCCAGAGCAAGACGGTCGAGGTCGGCGACGAGCTGAAGGTCAAGGTGGAGAAGGGGACGACGAGCAACGCGCTGCAACGGCTCTTCGCCGACTACTACGTCGAGCGTTGGAAGGCGGTCGAGACCGGCGACAACCAGTACCTGCGCCACCTGGAGGCGCCGCTGATACCGCAGGCGGGCGAGTGGGTGCGCGGGTTCGCCGACCGGAAGGAGTCGGCGCGCGGTGTCGCGCGGCTCTACCGGCTGCGGATCACGTCGGTCATGGGCAAGGGAGCCCAGGTCGACACGTGCGTGGACGAGCGGGGCGTACGCCTCGTCTCCACGCCCACCGGCAAGGCGGTCGCGCCCCAGCCCGACTGGGTGCGCGCTCCTTACCTCCAAGCCGTGCTCGCGCATCGCGGCGACGACGGTGTGTGGCGGATCAGGGAATTCCGCCAGGACAAAGAAGGGTGCACTTGATGAATCCCCTGATCCCGGCGCTCGTCACAGGGCTGTTGCTGCTGTCCGCGCCCACTCCCCAACCCACCACGGGGGCCAGGACGACCGAACAAGGCAGAACGCGGGCCCTCACCCTCGAACACTCCGGCATCCAGGTCACCGGCGACGTGGGCAAGGGCGGCAAGAGCGACGGCTACCGGATCAAGCGCCCCTGCTGGTACGAGCCGGGGCTCTCCGCTGACGAGATGCTCAAGTTTCAGACGGACTCGAAGACCCAGTTCGCCAGGGTGAAGGCGGACGAGGAGAGTTTCACGAAGTTCGTCAAGCAGTTCAAGGACAAGAAGGGGCAGCCGGGGCGCTGGTGGACGCCGGCCTACGACGCCTCCGACCCCAACGGCGCCACCTGCTGGGCGGGGCTCGAACTGTTCATTTTTGTGCCGCCGAACGACACGCCGCCCTCCGGCATCACCTTCGAGCAGCTGGCCGAGATCGCGCGGGCGGCGATCACCGTGCCCCAGCCGACGGTCAAGCTGAGCCCCGACGCCAAGACCTTCGTCAACCTGCCGACGTTCGTGTGGCTCGAAGGCATCGGCCAGCCGCGGCGTACGGCGACGGCGACGCTGCCCGGGGTCATGAGCGCCACTGTGGTCGCCACGCTCCAGAACATCAAGATCGACGCGGGCACGGGCAAGGACCGGGCCGAGGTGCGCGAACAGTGCGGCGCCACCGGCAAGCCGTACGCCAAGGGAGCCGCGTTCACCTGTGGCGTGCAGTATCTGCGCTCGTCGATCGACCAGCCGCGGCAGGTGTACCAGCTGACCGTGACGACCGTGTGGCCGGTGACGGTGACGGGCGGGGTGCCGGTCCAGTTCGCGCCGGTCGAGGTGGGGGTCACCCGCGACGTGCCGGTAGGCGAGGTGCAGAGCAACGTCCGGCCATAGGCAACGCCTTCAGGCGATGACGGCGACGAGCGGGGCGAGCTCAGGCAGCTCCGCCGCCTCCGCCAGCACCTCCTTGAGCACGGTGTCGTGCGTGGGGCTCGCCTGGCCGAGCAGCTCACGACCCGCCGGGGTGACCTCGGTGTAGATGCCCCTGCGGTCGTCCTCGCACAGGTAGCGGGACAGTAGCCCGCGGTTCTCCAGCCGTGTCACCAGCCGTGTGGTGGCGCTCTGGCTCAGCACGACCGCGCGGGCGAGCTGCTGCATGCGCATGTGCCAGCCGTCCTGGCGGCCCAGCACGTCGAGCACGGTGTACTCGCTCACGCTCAGGTCGTGCTCCTTCTGCAGAGCCCTCTCCAGCCGGTCCTCGATCCTGGCGTGCAGCGCGGCGAGCGTGCGCCAGCCCTGGGCGCGCGCCTCGACGGCGTCATCGGCTAGCGGCATGTGACACCTTCCCGGACAAGCTTGTATGGTGAGTTAGTCGGCGCGTGCAAATAATGTCTACGCCTACTAACGTCGTCTGAGGAGTATTCTATGCCACTCGCCCTGTTCGCCCTGGCGATCAGCGCCTTCGGCATCGGCACCACCGAGTTCATCATCAACGGGCTGCTGCCGGAGCTGGCCGCGGACTTCGCCGTCACGATCCCGGCCGCCGGTCTGCTCGTGTCCGGCTACGCCCTGGGCGTGGCCATCGGCGGGCCGCCGCTGACCATGCTCGGCGGCCGGTTGTCCCGCAAGACCATGCTGCTGTCGCTGATGGTGCTGTTCATCGTGGGCAACCTGCTCTCCGCGCTCGCGCCCTCGTACGCCGTGCTCATGGTCGGCCGGTTCCTGTCCGCGTTCGCGCACGGCGCCTACTTCGGCGTCGGATCCGTGGTGGCCGCCGACCTCGTCGCCCCGCAGAAGCGGGCCAGCGCCATCGCGCTCATGTTCACCGGGCTGACCCTGGCGAACGTCCTCGGGGTGCCGCTCGGCACCTGGATCGGGCAGGCGTTCGGCTGGCGGGCGACGTTCTGGGTCGTGGTGGTCATCGGCGTCGCCGGCCTCGTCGGCGTGCTCGCCCTGGTGCCCGCCCAGCCGCGTCCCGAGGGCGGTGGCCTGCTGCGTGAGCTGGTGACCTTCCGCAAGGGTGGCGTCTGGCTGGCGCTGGCCATGACCGTGTTCGGGTTCGCGCCGGTGTTCGCGGTGATCACCTTCATCTCGCCGATCATGACGAGCGTCGGCGGATTCTCCCCCGGTGCGGTGCCGGTCGTCATGGCGCTGTTCGGGGTGGGTCTTGTGGTCGGCAACCTGATCGGCGGCCGGCTCGCCGACCGGGCCGTCATGCCGAGCATCTACGGCTCGGTGGCCCTGCTCACGCTGCTGGGCGTGGTCCTCGCGCTGGTGGCGGGCAACCAGGTCGCGTTCATCATCACGATCACGCTGTTCGGGGTGGCCGCCTTCGCGACCGTGCCGCCGCTGCAGACCCGGGTCCTGGACGCCGCCGCGGGTGCTCCGACGCTGGCCTCCGCGGCCAACATCGGCGCCTTCAACCTGGGCAACGCGATCGGGTCGTTCGTGGCGGGGCTGACGATCGACGCGGGCTTCGGCTACACGGCTCCGGCCTGGACGGCCGCGCTGCTCGGCCTGACCGGGCTCGCGGTGGCGGGACTCGCCGGTGCGCAGGCCCGCCGCCATCTCGTCCCGGCCGCCTGACGATCCTGTGGGCCTGACGGTCCCGCGGGCCGGCCGATCGCGGGCCGGCTGAGCCGGGGGCCGGTACGCATCGCGCGCCGGCCACGGCTCAGCCGAACAACTCGTCCACGCTCTGCGCGGTCACCGCCCTGACGGTCCAGCGGTCGAGCAGGCTCTGGTCCGTGCACGCCTGGATGCGGGCCCGAGCCTCCTCGGGGATCGCGATGCGGCGTGCGTCGAGGAATCCCAGGATCAGCTGGGCCGGCGTCCTGTCCGGCCCGCCTCTGTATTCATGTGCTCCAGCCACCGGCCAAATCCTACAGAGCGCGGCCGGAACATGACGGGGAGTTGCTAGACCCGGCCGGATTCGTGAGCGAGCAGCCACTCCTTGACCGGCACGCCGTAGTAGTAGCCGCCGTAGCCGCCCGAGCCGGGCAGCACGCGGTGGCAGGGGACGAAGGGGGCGATCAGGTTCTGGGAGCAGGCCGACCCGGCCGCGCGGGCCGCCGTCCTGGGCAGGCCGGCGCGTTCGGCCAGCTCGGCGTACGAGACCGTGGTGCCCGGCTTGACCTCGCGCAGCGCCTCGTGCAGGCGCTTACGGGTCGGCGTGCCCGGCTGCTCGACCGGAACGGCGTCCAGCGCCAGGAGGTCGCCGTCCAGATAGTCGCGTACGGCCTGGGCGGCGAGGCCGAGGTCGTCGACCACGTCCAAGCCCTCGGCCTGCAACGCGGGTGACAGCCGGACGAACATGTCCGAGGGGTCGGCGGTGAAGCCGGCCGCGACCAGCACGCCGTCACGGCACAGCAGGGACAGCGGGCCGATGGGCGTCGGCAGGACCTGGGCGTCGATCATGAGGAACTCCAGAGATGCAGGGCGGCGTAGGCCCGCCAGGGCCGCCACCGCTCGATGTGGTCTTCGGGAATGCCCAGGCAGGCCATGCGCTTGTTGAGCACCAGGTCGCCGATGGGCCAGGCGTCGGGGTCGCGCAGCGCGCGCAGCGCGACATAGCTGGCGGTCCAGGGGCCGATGCCGGGGACGTCGAGCAGCTCCGCCACGGCCTCGGCCGGATCCTGGCCGCCGTCGAGGTCGATCCGGCCCTCGGAGACGGCGATGGCCAGCTCCTTGAGCGTCGAGACGCGGCGGTTGGTGAGCCCCAGCCCCGAGAGGTCCGCCGCGAGCAGCTCCGTGGCGCTGGGGAACAGGTGGGTCAGCCCAGGTGCCGGGCCCTCGACGGGCCGGCCGGCCCGCTCGGCGATCCGGCCGAGCATGGTGCGGGCGCCCGCGACGGAGATCTGCTGGCCCACGACCGCGCGTACGGCCAGCTCGAACCCGTCGAACGCGCCCGGCACCCGCAGCCCGGGCCGGGACTCGACGAGCTGGCTCAGCGAGGTCTCGGCCAGCGCGGTCGCGATGGCGTCGGGGTCGGCGTCGAGATCGAGCAGGCGGCGGCAGCGGGCCACGATGCGGGCCAGTTGCCGGGTGTCGTCCACGGCGACGTCGAGCGCGATGTGGCCGGACTCGGGGGTGAGCGTGATCGTCCCGCCGGGGACAGTCCGGCTGTAGGACGCCGGGCTCGCCACCTCAAGGCCGGGGATCGCGCGCGAGGCCAGGAACGAGAACACGCCCTCCATATCGTACGGCTCCCGCTGGTGCAGGCGCAGCCGGAGCCGCGCGGGCCCCGCCACGACCTCGACCGCCGGTGGCGCCGTGGCGGACAGGCCGCCCGCCGTCGCGCGGAGCTCGCTGGGCGTGAACCCGTACGTCTCCCGCATCGTCGCGTTGAACTGCCGCACGCTCCCGAACCCGGCCGCGAAGGCCACCTCGGTGACCGGAAGCCGCGTCTCCGTCAGCAACTGCTTGGCGAGCAGCAGCCGCTTGGTCCTGGCCACCGCCAGCGGCCCCACGCCGAGCTCGGCCACGAACAGCCGGTGCAGGTGCCGCTCGGTGATGTGCAGCCGCCTGGCCAGCCCCGCCACGCCCTGCTCGTCGGCGGCCCCGTCGTCGATCAGCCGCAGCGCCCGCCCGATGAGGTCGCCGCGCAGGTCCCACCCCGGATCGCCGGGGGAGAGCTCCGGGCGGCAGCGTTTGCACGGGCGGAAGCCCGCCGCCTCCGCCGACGCCGCGTGGCGGTAGAACCGCACGTTGCGCGAGGCCGGCGTGCGGGCCGGGCAGATCGGCCGGCAGTAGATCCGCGTCGAGGTCACCGCCGTGTAGAAACGCCCGTCGAATCGGGCGTCCCGGGCTGAGACCGCCCGGTAGCAGGAGTCGAAATCGAGCTCAAGTGGTGACATGACAACGAGCGTATGCGTTCGCCCAGCCCCCCGACTGGCGGAAATCAGACCTGACCGTAAGAATGCTGGTCAGCAGGTCAAAGCCGCTGACCAGCGGAAATCAGACCTCACTTCGACGAAACGCCCACACCCAGGTCGAACTCCCGGTACACGCGCGCCCAGAACCCGTCACGCAGCCACACCCGCGCCTCGGGGAAGGGCCGCAGCGAGTGGCCGAGCTCCTTCTCCGCCTCGATGAGCAGCTCCGTGTCGATGACCGTCGGCAGGATCGGCCCCGGCAGCAGGTCGCGGATGTTGTCGCGGCCACGCGTGAGGATCCACTTCTGTGCCACGTGCTCGCCCACGTCCTCGACCCGCGGCCTGTTGGGCCCGAGCTTGGCCACCTGGCCGGGCTTGACGTGCGGTTTGACGGGCGCGCGCCCGGCGAACACCTGCGCGGGCGACGGAGCGGTCACCGGCGGGGCGACCGGAACGGGCTGCGGAGCACGGCTGAAAAAGGGCCTCAGGAAATCAGCAGTGATCACTTCCACGGTGTCGGACTCCCACACCAGGCGCTCGGCCTGGTTGGTGCCGTACGGCGGCTCGACGCCCCACAAGTGGATGCGCACTCCGTACGCCTGCGCCGCCTCGACGGCGGGCACCATGTCCTCGTCTCCGGCTAGCAAGATCGTGTCAGTTACCGCATGGTGCCTGGCCAGCGCCTCCAGGTCACTCCTGATCTGCGCGTCCACGCCTTTCTGCTGGCCACGGGCGTTCAGGTTGCCAAGCCGTACCTTGACCCAGGGCAACTGGGCGATGACCCGCTGATCGACGGTCGGCACACGGTCACGAGCGGCGTCATACCAATAGATCCGCAGAAGTTCGCCAGATATACGTTCCAGCGCATGTTTCTGTAGACTCTGGATCAGCTCATCGGCGGCAACTCGATATTCTTTGCGCTCCTTGGCGCCCAGCAGCACTTCGCCTGCGGCAGCATAGAGATAACCGACGTCCACCAGGACGGCGTACTTCGCTGCCACAGCATGCGGCATGAGGTCTGGGATGGCCATGTGTCCTCCAGGCCGCGGTTAGTTGATCGGCTGACTATATACGCCTACTTTCTCTAGATAGTCCCAACTCCTCGAGAACTTGACACCCGATTCCCGGGATCTATCTAGGGTAGGGCGCTCATCCGCCAAGCCGACTTCCCCGGTACGACTGGCTTACGCATCACTCTCGCAGGGTTTCGCCATGTTTGACTTCGCGGTGCGGCGGGCGGTTCCGGCGCGGACCGCCGGGTGGCGAGGACGGCCACGAGGGCGGCGATCTCCTCCGGCGTGGCGTCACCGCGCACGATCCTCAGCTGGGCGCTCATAGCGGGATGTTCCCATGCTTCTTCGGCGGCAGCGAGGCCCGCTTGTTCCGCAGCGCGCGCAGCGCCTTGACGACCTGAGCGCGTGTCTCGGCAGGTCTGATCACCGCGTCGACATAGCCGCGTTCGGCCGCGATGTACGGGTTGGCCAGCGTGTCCTCATACTCGGTCACCAGCCTGGCCCGCTCGGCGTCGGCGTCGTCGCCCGCCGCGGCCAGCTCGCGCCGGTAGAGGATGTTGACGGCGCCCTGCGCGCCCATGACCGCGATCTGCGCCGTGGGCCAGGCCAGGTTGACGTCCGCGCCCAGGTGTTTGGAGCCCATGACGTCGTACGCGCCGCCGTACGCCTTGCGGGTGATCACCGTGACGAGCGGCACGGTGGCCTCGGCGTAGGCGTAGAGGAGCTTGGCGCCGCGGCGGATGATTCCGTTCCATTCCTGATCGGTCCCTGGGAGGAATCCCGGTACATCGACAAAAGTCAGGATAGGAATATTAAAAGCATCACATGTTCGAATAAATCTGGCTGCCTTCTCGGAGGCGTTGATATCCAGGCAGCCGGCGAAATGCATCGGCTGGTTGGCCACCACGCCCACCGACTGCCCGTCCACCCGGCCGTAGCCGACCACCACGTTCGGCGCGAACAGCGCGTGGACCTCCAGGAACTCACCGTCGTCGAGCACGTGCTCGATGACCCGGTGCATGTCGTAGGGCTGGTTCGCCGAGTCCGGGATCAGCTCGTCGAGCTCGGGAACCGGCTCCAGGTCCCCGGCGCCCTCGAAGACCGGCGCCTCGTCCAGGTTGTTGGACGGCAGGTAGGACAGCAGCGCCTTGACGTAGTCGAGCGCGTCGTTCTCGTCCGTGGCCTGGTAGTGGGCCACGCCGGACTTGGTGTTGTGCGTGTGCGCGCCGCCGAGCTCCTCGAAGGTGACCTCCTCGCCGGTCACGGTCTTGATCACGTCCGGGCCGGTGATGAACATCTGCGACGTCTGGTCGACCATCACCACGAAGTCGGTCAGCGCGGGTGAGTAGACGTGCCCACCGGCCGCCGCGCCCATGATGAGCGAGATCTGCGGGATCACGCCCGAGGCGTGCACGTTCCGCTTGAAGATCTCCGCGTAGAGCCCGAGCGCGACCACGCCCTCCTGGATGCGGGCGCCGCCGCCCTCGTTGATGCCGATGATCGGGCAGCCGGTCCGCAGTGCCAGGTCGAGCACCTTGACGATCTTCTCGCCGTAGACCTCGCCGAGCGAGCCGCCGAAGACGGTCACGTCCTGCGAGAACACGCACACCTGGCGCCCGTCGATGGTGCCGTAACCGGTGATCACGCCGTCCCCGTACGGCCGCCTGCTCTCCAGCCCGAACATCGTGGACCGGTGCCTGGCGAACTCGTCGAACTCCACGAACGAGTCCTCGTCGAGCAGCGCAAGCACCCGCTCCCGCGCCGTCATCTTGCCTTTGGCGTGCTGTTTGTCCACGGCGGCCGCGGAGCCGGCGTGCACGGCCTCGTCAAGCCGGCGTTCCAGGTCGGCGATCTTGCCCGCGGTGGTGTGGATGTCCGGCGGGTCCGGTAGGGCCTCGGCAGCGCTCATGCGCGCAAGATTAACCCGCCTCCTAGAGTGGATCCATGACGGAGGCGGTTCACACGCACGGCCTTTTCAAGAGATACGGCCCACAGATCGCGGTGGCCGGCATCGACCTGGTGGTCCCGGCAGGCAGCTTCGCCGGGCTCGTCGGCCCCAACGGCGCCGGCAAGACGACCTCACTCAGCATGATCACCGGCCTGCTCCGCCCCGACGGGGGCCAGGCCGAGATCGACGGCTTCGACGTGTGGCGCGATCCCGTCGCGGTCAAGGCCCGCATCGGCGTGCTGCCCGAGGGGCTGCGGCTGTTCGAGCGGCTGTCGGGCCGCGAGCTGCTCCTGTACAACGGCAGGCTGCGCGGCATCTCCAAGGCCGACGTCGCGCAGCGCGCCGAAGAGCTGCTGCACGTGATGGACCTGGCCGACGCCGCCGACAAGCTCGTCGTCGACTACTCCACCGGCATGCGCAAGAAGATCGGCCTGGCGGCGGCGCTGCTGCACAACCCGTCGGTGCTCTTCCTCGACGAGCCGTTCGAGGGCGTCGACCCCGTCAGCGCCAACACGCTCACCGAGGTGCTCCGGCGCTTCACCGCGTCGGGCTCGACCGTCATCTTCTCCAGCCACGTGATGGATCTCGTCGAACGGCTCTGCGACTGGGTGTCGGTGATGAGCGCCGGGCACATCGTGGCCCAGGGCCCGCTGGAGCTGGTGCGTGAGGGACGCAGCCTCAACCAGGCCTTCCTGGAGCTGGTCGGCGGCTCGCGCGACAACGGCGACTCGGGCCTGACCTGGCTCGGCCGGGGTAAGGAGCCGGCGTGAGCACGGTCGCGCTCTTCGCCCAGCTCAAGCTCCGGTTGCTGGCCGGCAACCTCCGCGGCGACCTGCAGCGCAAGCTCGGCTTCGTCCTCACCCTCATCATGTCCGTGTTCGTGAGCGTCATCGGCTTCCTGCTCATGAGCCTGCTCCGGCTGGCCTCGCACGACACGGCCGCGTCGATCGTCGTCGTGGTCTTCTCGGCCATGCTGATCGGCTGGATGATCGTGCCGCTGCTGGCGTTCGGCCTGGACGACACGCTCGACCCGGCGCGTCTGTCGCTGTTCCCGCTGCCCACGCACCGGCTCGCGGTCGGCATGTTCACCGCCTCCGCCACCGGCGTCTGGCCGCTGGCCACGCTGATCGTCACGACGGGCGCCCTGGTGGGGCTCGCCACCGGCGTCGGCGGCGTGCTGCTCGGGATCGTCGCCGTGTTCCTGCAGTTCGCGCTCTGCCTGGTCGCCTCCAGGCTGGTCACCACCGCGCTGTCCAGCGCGCTGCGCACCCGGCGCGGCCGGGACGTGCTGGCCGTGGCCGCGATCTTCGTCGTCGTGCTCGCGCAGCTGCCGAACCTCGTGCTCAACGGCAACCTCGGCGACCCGGCGGAGATGCTGCGCGGGGCGGCGGCGATCCTCAGGTGGACGCCCTCGGGCATGGCCGCGCACGCGATGGCCGACGGCGGACTGACCGGCCTGGCCGAGCTCGTCGCCGTGGCCCTCGTGGTGGTCGTGGCCGGCTGGCTGTGGATCAAGGCGCTGAGCCGGGCCCTGGTCACGCCCGACGCCTCCACCCGCGCCGCCTCCGTACGCCGGGAAAGCGGGCTGATCGACCGGTTCCTGCCGGACGGGCCGCTGGCCGCCGTGGTCACCAAGGAGCTCAAGTACATCAGGCGCGAACCCCGCTCCCGGGTCGGCTGGTTCTCCTCCGTCGTGGTGGCCGTCGTGCTGGGGTTCTCGGTCACCCGTTCCCTGGAGACCGGGGCGTGGCTCCCGATCCTGCTCACCGCGTCGGCCGGGATGATGATCGCTCTGCAGTCGGCCAACTCGTTCGGCATCGACGGCCGCTCGCTCTGGATGAACGCCGTCGCCACCGGCTCCGAGCGCGGGCTCAGCACCGATCTGGCCGGGCGCCACCTGGCCGCCGCGGTGATCGCGACGCCGCTGCTCGTCGTGATCGCCACCGTCGCCGGACTGCTCGCCGGGCACCCTGAGGGGATCGCACCGGCAGTGCTGACCGGCCTGGGGGCGCTCGGAATAGGGTTCGGCGTCGGCTCCGTGACCAGCGTCGTCATCCCCTACACCGTGCCCGACCGGATGAACGCCTTCACCGGGGCCGCGCCGGGGCAGGGCGGGCAGGCGTTCGTCTCCGGCATGGGCGCGCTGCTGGGCGTCAGCGCCCTGTCGCTGCCGTTCGTGGTGCCGCTGTTTTTCGGGCTCTTCTGGGTGTCCGTGTTCGCGCCGTTCTACGGGCTGCTGGCCGAGGCGCTGGGGCGGCGGCTCGGCGCGAAGATCGGGTTCGCCCGGCTCCCCGAGCTGCTCGCCGCGGTGTCCCAGGCCACCTGATCAATGGTCTAGTCCAATACGTGAGACCGCCTTACGGTCTTTCGGGGCTTGTGGATACCTTTGAAGCATGATTGACCAGGGGATTGAGCGTCGCAGTGCCGCGGTCACCGAAATGCCCGATGAGCTGCGTCAGGACGTGCGGTTGCTCGGCAAGCTGCTCGGGCAGGTGATCGCCGAGCAGGGCGGCGAGGATCTGCTGGCCGATGTCGAACGCCTGCGTAAGGCCGTGATCGCGGCACGCAGGGGTGAGGTCACCGGCGACGAGATCACGGCCATGGTCGCCGAGTGGGAGATCGACCGGGCGGTGCAGATCGCCCGCGCGTTCACCTGTTACTTCCATCTGGCCAACCTGGCCGAGGAGCACTACCGCATCCGCATCCTGCGCGAGCGTGACACCGAGGGCCGGGTCGAGCGGGAGTCGCTGGCGCAGGCCGTACAAGAGCTGGGCAACGAGCGCGTCACCGAGCTGGTCAAGGGGCTGGAGCTGCACCCGGTTCTGACCGCGCACCCGACGGAGGCGCGCAGGCGCGCGGTCGTCACCGCGATCCAGCGGGTCAGCGGCCAGCTCACCGAGTACAACGCGGCCGGTCGCGGCGCCTCCGAGCGCGCTGAGAGCCGGCGCCGGATGCTGGAGGAGATCGACCTGCTGTGGCGTACGGCCCAGCTGCGCTCCACCAAGCTCGACCCGCTCGACGAGGTACGGACGGCCATGGCCGCCTTCGACGAGACGCTGTTCCGCATGGTGCCGCAGGTCTACCGCTCGCTCGACGCGGCGCTCGGCGACGGCACCGGCACCCGCCCGCCGCTGGCCAGGCCCTTCATCCGCTACGGCAGTTGGATCGGCGGCGACCGCGACGGCAACCCCAACGTGACCGCCAAGGTCACCCGCGAGACCGTCCAGATCCAGTCCGACCACGTGCTGACCGCACTGGAGACGGCCTGCACGCGCATAGCCCGCACGCTCACCCCGGCCGAACAGTTCGCGCCGCCTTCGCCGGAGCTCAAGACAGCGCTGGCCGCGGCCGTCGACGCCCACCCCGAGGTGGTCTCGGTGATGGCCACCCGCTCGCCGAGCGAGCCGCACCGGCAGTGGCTGCTGTTCGTGGCCGCCCGCATCGCCGCCACCCTCCGCCGCGACCTCGACCTCGCCTACCGCGCACCGGCCGAGCTGCTGGCCGACCTGCGCCTGGTCCAGGATTCGCTCGCCGAGCACGCCGCACGGCAGGCGTACGGCGAGCTGCAGCACCTCATCTGGCAGGTCGAGACGTTCGGCTTCCACCTGGCCGAGCTGGAGGTACGCCAGCACTCCGAGGTGCACGCGGCGGCGCTGGCGGAGATCAGGGCCGGCGGCGAGCTGTCGGAGCGCACCGAGGAGGTGCTGGCCACGATCCGGGTGATCGCCTGGATCCAGGAGCGGTTCGGCGTCACGGCCTGCTCCCGCTACGTCGTCTCCTTCACCCGCACCGCCGCCGACATCGCCGCGGTCTACGAGCTGGCCGAGCACGCGCTCGGCCGGCGCGCGCCCGTGCTCGACGTGGTGCCGCTGTTCGAGTCGGGCCAGGACCTGGCCAACTCCCCGGCCGTGCTGTCCGGCATGCTGGAGCTGCCCCAGATGCGCGAGCGGCTGGCCGCCACCGGCAGGCGCATGGAGATCATGCTCGGCTACTCCGACTCCGCCAAGGAGCTCGGCCCGGCCGCCGCGACGCTCCGCCTGTACGAGGCGCAGGAGCAGCTGACCGCCTGGGCGGTGGAGCACGACGTGAAGCTGCGCATGTTCCACGGCCGTGGCGGCGCGCTCGGCCGTGGCGGCGGCCCCGCCAACCGCGCGGTGCTCGCCCAGGCGCCCGGCTCGGTCGCCGGCCGCTTCAAGGTCACCGAGCAGGGCGAGGTCATCTTCGCCCGCTACGGCCACATCGCCATCGCCCGCCGCCACCTGGAGCAGGTCACGAACGCGGTGCTGATGGCCTCCTCGCCGTCGATCGGCTCCCGCACCGCCGCCGCGGCCGACCGCTTCCGCCCGCTCGCCGAGAAGGTGGCCACGGCCTCGGAGCAGGCGTACCGCGCGCTCACCGAGGACCCCGGCTTCCCCGAATGGTTCTCCCTGGTCAGCCCGCTGGAGGAGATCGGCTCCCTGCGCCTCGGCTCCCGCCCCGCCCGCCGCGGCCTCGGCGCCCCCCGCTCGCTCGACGACCTGCGCGCCATCCCCTGGGTCTTCGCCTGGGCCCAGACCCGGGTCAACCTGCCCGGCTGGTACGGCCTGGGCACCGGCCTGGCCTCGGTGGGCTCGCTCGACGAGCTGAAGGCCGCCTACGCCGAATGGCCGCTGTTCAACGCCCTGCTCGACAACGCGGAGATGTCGCTGGCCAAGACCGACAGATCGATCGCCGAACGCTACCTGGCACTCGGCGGCCGGGACGACTTCGCCCGCCAGGTCCTGGAGGAGTACGACCGGACCCGCACCCTGGTGCTCCAGGTCACGGGACACACCCGGTTGCTGGAGAACCGCAAGGTCCTGTCCCGCGCCGTCCAGCTCCGCGACCCGTACGTGGACGCCCTGTCCCACCTGCAACTCCGCGCCCTGACGGCCATGCGCACCGGCACCCCGTCCGACCGGGAGCGCGAGCGCCTGTCGACGCTGCTCCTGCTCTCGGTCAACGGGGTGGCGGCGGGCCTGCAGAACACCGGCTGAGGTTCAGCCGAGGCTCTCGAAGAAGGCGCGGATGTCGGCGGTGAGGGCCTCCGTGGCGGTGTGGGCCGTGTAGTGGCCGTGGGCCGGGGCGGGCAGGGTCTTCCAGGAGACGATGCCGGTGTGGTCGCGCTCGGCGAAGGCGCGGATGGACTTGAAGTCGCCCTCCGACATGGCCAGCGCGGTCGGCACGGTGGTCGGCTCCTTGGGGTGCTCGGCGCGGGCGTTCTCCCAGTACAGGCGGAGGGCCGAGCCGGCCGTGCCGGTGAACCAGTGGATCGCCGCGTTGGTCAGCACGAAGTCGTCGTCGAGGTCCTCGTCGAAGAGCTGGGCGAGCCAGCCGACCAGCCCGGCGGGTGAGTCGGTGATCGCGTGGGCGAGCGTCTGCGGCTGCTGGGACTGCAGGACGTTGAAAGCGCCCTTCTCCTTCCAGAACCAGTCGAGTACGGCCAGCCCGGCCTGGTCCTCCTCGCTCAGGTTCGCGAACTCGGCCGGGTCACCGGAGGGGAAGGAGAACACCTGCGTCACATGGACGCCGACGACGCGGTCAGGGGCGAGCCGGCCGATCTCCGGCGAGATCATCGAGCCGGCGTCGTTGCCCACCGCGCCGTAACGCTCGTAGCCGAGGCGGGCCATCAGCTCGATCCACGCCTTGGCGATGCGCTGGTTGTCCCAGCCCAGCTCGGTGGTCGGCCCCGAGAAGCCGTAGCCCGGCAGCGACGGCACGACGAGGTGGAAGTGGCGCGACAGCGGCTCGATGGCGTTGAGGTACTCGACGATCGAGCCCGGCCAGCCGTGCGTGAGGATCAGGGGCAGGGCGTCCGGGTTGTCCGAGCGGACGTGGATGAAGTGGATGTTCTGCCCGTCGATCTCGGTGGTGAACTGCGGGTAGGCGTTGAGCCTGGCCTCCTGCGCCCGCCAGTCGAAGCCGTCGAGCCAGTGGCTGACCAGCCGCAGAACCCGCTCGACGCGCACGCCCTGGTCGGCGCCGCCGATCTCGTCGGTGAAGCGGGTCATGGCGAGGCGGGTCCGCAGGTCGTCGAGGTCGGCCTGGGGGATCTCGATGCGGAAGGGGTGAACGCTCATCGCTGGCTCCTCGTCGGAACGGGTTGTTCTGTTCCAATTATAGCAGAACGGAATGCTTCATTCCGCTAGAATCCGCTCCTGTCCCGAGTACACGTTGCACCGCTGCCCCCGCAGGAACCCGACGAGCGTCATGCCGAACTCCCTGGCCAGGTCCACGGCCAGCGACGAGGGGGCCGAGACCGCGCACACCGCCGGCACGCCCGCGACCAGCGCCTTCTGCATGATCTCGTAGCTGGCCCGGCCGCTGACCATCAGCACGTGCTCGGCCAGCGGGAGCCGTTCGCCGAGCGAGGCCCAGCCGACCAGCTTGTCCACCGCGTTGTGCCGGCCCACGTCCTCCCTGAGCGCCACCAGCGTGCCGTCGGGGCGGAACAGCCCGGCCGCGTGCAGGCCGCCGGTCTTGCCGAAGACGCCCTGGCCGGCGCGGAGCGCGTCCGGCAGGCCGTACAGGATGTCGGGGGTGAGTTCGAGCGTGCCGCGGGGGAGCGGCGCGCAGCGGTCGTGCAGGTCGTCGAGGCTGGCCGAGCCGCAGACGCCGCAGGCGCTGGAGGTGAGGAAGTGGCGGTCCAGCGTGGGCAGGTCGGGGATCGGGCCGTGCAGGCGTACGGTGACCGTGTTGTAGCGGGCCTCGGGCGGGAGATCCTCGTCGGTGCAGTAGGCGATGGCCGCGATGCCGCCGGGCCGGACCAGCCCCTCGCCGTGCAGGAACCCGGCCGCCAGCTCGAAGTCGTGGCCGGGGGTGCGCATGGTGATGGCGACGGTCTTGCGGGTCCCGTCCAGGGCGGTGAGGCGGATCTCCAGCGGTTCCTCGGTGGCGAGGTCGTCGCGCCGGTCGCGGACCGTGGAGCCGGACAGCTCGCGGACGCGGATGCGGGTGGTGGGACCCACGCGGGTCAGCCGGTCGCTCATAGCCGCCGCACGGTGACGAGCGCGTTGTAGTCGGGGATCCTGGCCTGGGGTGAGCGCCGGGTCTCGTCGAGGAGGACGTTCCCCTCCGGCCAGTGGATCTGCAGGTTGCCCGGCATCAGCGGCGCCCGCAGGACCTTGCCCTGGTACGACCGCGCGCCCGAACTCAGCTCGACCGCGGTGCCGTCGGGCAGGCCGAGCCGGTCGGCGTCGTAGGGGCTCATCAGCACGGCCTCGCGCATCGCGCCGTTGAAGCCGTCGCGGCGCTCGTGGACCATGCTGTTGAACTGCTTGCCCCGCCGGGTGGCCACCATGAACGTGCCGTCGGGGCGCTCCAGTGCGGGCGGCTCGACGGCGGAGAACACGCCGCGCCCGTCGGGGGTGTTGAAGCGGCCGTCGGCGAACAGGTGGCGTCCGCCGTACTGGACGTTGTCCCCGAACCCCTTGAGGCCCGAGATGCCCTGGTAGAACGGCACGGCCTGCTCGATCTCCTCGCGGATCCGCGGGGTCCCGGTGAAGCGGACTTTTGCCGAAATTTCGGGGTTCGTTTGGGCGGCCAGCTCGCCGAAGATCTTCCACTCCGGCCACGCCTCGCCGATCCGCGGCCCCTCGATCTCGGGCGAGAAGATGATCCGGCGCTCGGTGGAGGTCTCGGTCACCCCGCCGGTCATCTCGTAGCGGGTCTGCGCGGGCAGCAGCAGCACGTCGCCCTCGGACGGCACCAGCATCTGCGAGGACAGCACGATGTCGATGTGCACGCGGAGCTTGAGCCGGGCCAGCGCCTCCCGGCAGTAGCCGGGGTCGGGCAGCACCTCCAGGAAGTTGCCGCCCGAGGAGATGAGCGCGTCAAGATCGCCCGAGTGGGCCGCGTCGATCATGTCGGTCGCGGTCAGGCCGGGCGCCGTCGGCACCTCAAAGCCCCAAATATCAGTAAATTTCGCGGCATTTTCTGGCGTGATCGGCAGGCCGCCGGGCAGGCCGGTCGCGTACGCGCCCATCTCGGCCCCGCCCTGCACCCCGCTGTGCCCACGGATCGGCATCAGCCCGCAGTTGTCGCGGCCCAGGAAGCCGCGCGCCAAGGCCAGGTTCACGATCGACCGGACGTTGTCCTCGCCGAACGCGTGCTGCGTGATGCCCATCGACCAGACCAGCACCGCCGACTTCGCCTCGCCGAGCAGCCGGGCCAGCCGGAGCATGTCGTCGCGGGTCGCCCCCGACAGCGCCTCCAGCTCCTCCCACGACTGCTCCGCCAGCGCCCGCCGGACCTCCTCGAAGCCGGAGGTCCGCTGGTCGACGAACGCCTTGTCCACCCAGTCGTTCTCGATCAGGTGCTTGAGCACGCCGTTGAGGAAGCCGATGTCGCCGCCCACGTTCACGCCGAAGAACTCGTCGGTGATCTTCGTCCCGAACACCGCCGACTCGGCGTTCGACGGCACCCAGTAGCGGTCCATGCCGGGCTCGCGATAGGCGTTGATCATGGCCACGCGGGTGCCGGCCTTCTTGGCGTGGTAGAGGTACTTCATCGCCACAGGCTGGTTGTTGGACGGGTTCGACCCGATGAAGACGATCAGGTCGGAGCCGATCCAGTCCGTGTAGGAGCAGGTGGTGGCCGCCGCGCCGATCGTCTGCTTGAGCGCGACGGTCGAGGGCGAGTGGCAGATGCGCGCCGCGTTGTCCACGCTGTTCGTGCCCAGCGCGCGTACCGCCTTCTGCGCCGCGTAGTAGTTCTCGTTCGGCATGCCGCGGCTGGTCAGGTAGGCGCCGAAGCGCGCGTCACGCAGCCCGTCGGCGGCCACCTTCAGCGCCGCGTCCCACGAGACCCGGCTGAAGCCCGGCTCGCCCGCCCGGCGCAGCATCGGGTACGGCAGCCGCCCCAGCTCCCGCAGCTCGGCGCTCTTCTTGCCGGCCAGCCCGGAGACGTCGCCCAGCAGCGAGACGTCCAGCGCCGGCATCGTGTTCAGTGGCAGCAGCCGCAGCCGGATGTTGCACAGGTGGACCTCGTCCATCGTCCAGTCGCGCATGCCCCGCGTGCCCAGCGCGCACCCGTCGCACGTGCCCTGCTTGAGTATCCGCCAGGCGTAACGCCTGTTGCCCTTGACCGATCGAAACGCCTTCAGCAGCTCCAAGTAGTTGTTCGGCTTACGCAGGCCGAGGCCGAACGGCCGCCACGAGGCCCAGTTGCGCGGGTCCAGACGTCTGCTCATCTCCCCATCTTCCCCGCGGGCGGCGTCAGAGGACAGCGGAGGTTCGGCGAAGATGGAGGAATGCCCGACTCGCGCTACTCCGATCTCGACCGACCGCCCCTGTCCGAGGCGGCGCTCAACCGCGCCCTCATACGGCCCGGCAGCCTGTGGACCGGCGTACGTGTCGTCGAGAGCACCGGCTCGACCAACGCCGACCTCGCCCAGGCCGCGAAAGAGGGCGCGGAGGAGGGTCTGGTCCTGGTGGCCGAGTCGCAGCTCGCCGGCCGGGGCCGGCTGACCCGCACCTGGACCGCGCCGCCGCGCTCCGGCCTGACCGTCTCGGTCCTGCTCAGGCCCGAGGTGCCCATCGCCAGGCAGGGGTGGCTGGCGCTGCTGTTCGGTGTGGCGGCCGCCTCGGCCGTCCGCAGGCTGGCGGAGGTGGACGTACGGCTCAAATGGCCGAACGACCTGCTGATCGGCGAGCACAAGCTGGCCGGGATCCTGGCCGAGCGGGCCGAGGACGCCGTCGTCATCGGGATGGGCCTGAACGTGTCGCTCAAGCCGGCCGAACTCCCCGTGGAGACGGCGACCTCGCTGGCCATCGAGCAGGCGGCGTGCGTGGACCGGGATCCGCTGCTCAGAGCCGTGCTCAGAGAGGTCGAGCGGCACTACCGCGACTGGTCCGAGGCGGGCGGCGACGCCGACGCGTGCGGGCTGCGCGCCGCCTACCAGGCGTCGAGCGCCACGATCGGGCGGCAGGTCAGGGTCGAGCTGCCCGGCGACCGGCTGCTGACCGGCATGGCGACCGGCATCGACCAGGCAGGACACCTCCAGCTGATCGCGGACGGCAAGACGCACGCGCTTAGCGCGGGTGACGTCGTCCACGTCCGCGCGTCCTCGTAGCCGCGAACGCGCGGAGGTGGCACCATTTGCCCATGACCCTCCCTGACCACCACTTGACGCAGGGTGAACGGCGCATCAGGTCGTTCCACCCGCACTGGAAGCGGCTCGTGGTGCCCTTCATCGCGCTCGTGCTGATCGTCGCCGCCTCGGGCGTGGCGCTCTTCCTCATCCCCAGCACCTTCGAGTACGCCAACTACGCCAGGCTCGCCGTCGGCGTCGTCGCCGTGCTCCTGCTGACGATCTGGTCGTTCGTGCCCTACCTGCAGTGGAAGAACACCGGCTACGTGCTCACCACCCACCGCTTCACGATCAGCACCGGCGTGCTGAACAAGTCGACGGACGAGATCCCGATGGCCAAGGTCAACACGGTCAGCTCCGACCAGACCTTCTTCGAGCGCATCCTCGGCTGCGGCACGCTCACCGTCGAGTCGGCGGGCGATCGGGGGCAGATCGCCCTGCGCGACATCCCCCACATCCAGGACGTCAGGACCGACCTGTTCCGCCTGCTGGAGGACGCCTCCGACGGAGATATCGACGGCCATTGAACAGACCCACCGCTGAGGAGATCGACCGGCTGCTCGTCGGCATGCCCGCCCGCCACACCAAGTCGGGGGTGTCGGCGGCGGCGGGCGTCTCGCCGGAGCTGGCGGAGCGCATCTGGCGGGCGCTGGGCTTCGCCTCGCTCGCCGACGACGCGGTCGCGTTCTCCGACGGTGATGTCGACGCGCTGCGGCGGGTGAGCCGGATGCTCGACAGCGGCCTGCTCGACGAGCAGACCGTCATCCGGATGGCCCGCGCGCTCGGCCAGACCACGGCCAAGCTGGCCCAGTGGCAGGCCGAGATCATGATCGGCGCGATGCTGCCGCCGGGCGAGCGGCCTTCCGACGACGACCTGGCCCGGGTGCTCGACACGGCCCGGCTGCTGCTGCCCGACTTCGAGCAGGTGCTGATCCACGTCTGGCGGGCCCAGTTGGCCGCCGCGGGCACCCGGCTGCTGTCCGTCGCCGACCTCGACGAGGAGAACATCCCCGCCCGCGTGTCGATCGCGGTGGGTTTCGCGGACCTCGTCTCCTTCACCCGGCGGGCCCGCGAGCTCGACGAGCGGGAGCTGGCCGCGCTGGTCGAGGGGTTCGAGGCGCGGGCCTCCGACGTGGTGGCCGCGCACGGCGGCCGGCTGGTCAAGACGCTCGGCGACGAGGTGCTGTTCACCGCCCACACCCCGGCGGACGCGGCGGCGATCGCGCTCGACCTGGTGGAGGCGGCCGACCTGCGCATCGGCCTGGCCTACGGGCCGGTGCTGCCCATCATGGGCGACGTCTACGGCACCACCGTCAACCTGGCCGCCCGGCTCACCGCCATCGCCCGGCCCGGCACGATCGTCGTCGACGCGGAACTGGCCGACGGACTCGGCGACGGCCCGGGGTTCGAGCTACGCCGGATCCGGCGCCGCCCGGCTCGGGGACTCGGGATGGTGCAGCCCTACGCCTTGCGGCGATCATCCTCCTGACCCAAGATGGCTGCCATGCCGTACGAAGTGCAGGGTGTCATCGCCCGAGGTAAGGGCCAGGAAGTATCGGTCGAGACGGTGATCGTCCCCGACCCGGGACCGGGCGAGGCGGTGGTGGCGGTCAGGGCCTGCGGGGTCTGCCATACCGACCTGCACTACCGGGAGGGCGGCATCAACGACGACTTCCCGTTCCTGCTCGGGCACGAGGCCGCGGGCGTGGTCGAGGCGGTGGGCGAGGGCGTCACCGGGGTCGAGCCCGGCGACTACGTGATCCTCAACTGGCGGGCCGTGTGCGGCCAGTGCCGCGCCTGCCTGCGCGGGCGCCCGTGGTACTGCTTCAACACCCACAACGCCACGCAGAAGATGACGCTGGCCGACGGCACCGAGCTGTCGCCCGCGCTGGGCATCGGCGCGTTCCTGGGCAAGACGCTGGTGGCCGCGGGGCAGTGCACCAAGGTCTCCGCCGACGCGCCCGCCGAGGTGGCCGGGCTGCTCGGCTGTGGCGTCATGGCCGGGCTCGGCGCCGCGCTCAACACGGGCAACGTCACCAGGGGCGACTCGGTCGCCGTCATCGGCTGCGGCGGCGTCGGTGACGCCGCGATCCTCGGCGCGTCGATCGCCGGCGCCACGAAGATCATCGCGGTGGACGTGGACGACCGCAAGCTCGAATGGGCCCGCGGCTTCGGCGCCACCGACACGGTCAACTCGCGGGCGAACGACCCCGTCGAGGCGATCCGCGACCTCACCGGTGGCTTCGGCGCCGACGTGGTCATCGATGCCGTCGGCCGCCCAGAGACGTACAAGCAGGCCTTCTACGCCCGTGACCTGGCCGGCACCGTCGTGCTCGTGGGCGTGCCGACACCCGAGATGCAGCTGGAGCTGCCGCTGCTCGACGTGTTCGGGCGCGGCGGATCGCTCAAGTCCTCCTGGTACGGCGACTGCCTGCCCTCGCGCGACTTCCCCATGCTGATCGACCTGTTCCGGCAGGGGCGGCTCCCGCTCGACAAGTTCGTGTCGGAGACCATCGGGCTCGACGGGGTCGAGGAGGCGTTCGCCAAGATGCACCGCGGCGAGGTGCTGCGCTCGGTGGTGGTCCTCTAGATGATCGACAGGGTCATCACCTCGGGGACGTTCTCGCTCGACGGCGGCACCTGGGACGTCGACAACAACATCTGGCTGGTCGGCGACGCCCGCGAGGTGGTCGTCATCGACGCGGCGCACGACGCGCGGGCCATCAAGGACCGCGTCGGCGAGCGTACGGTCAAGGCCATCGTCTGCACGCACGCGCACAACGACCACATCAACGCCGCCGGGGAGCTCGCCGAGCTGACCGGGGCGCCGATCCGGCTGCACCCCGCCGACCAGGTCCTCTGGGACCAGGTGTACGGCCAGGCGCTGCCGTACCAACCGCTGGCCGACGGCGAGAAGATCGGGGTCGGCGGGATCGCGCTGGAGGTGCTCCACACCCCGGGCCACGCGCCGGGCGCGGTCTGCCTGTACGCGCCCGACCTCGGCGTGCTGTTCAGCGGCGACACGCTGTTCAAGGGCGGCCCCGGGGCGACCGGGCGGTCCTTCTCGTCGTTCGACACGATCATCGACTCGATCAGCCGGCGGCTGCTGACGCTGCCCGGCGAGACGGTCGTCCACACCGGCCACGGCGACTCGACGTCGATCGGGGCCGAGGCGCCGCACCTGGAGGAGTGGATCGCCCGGGGACAGTGATCTGTGTCCGACCTAACATAGGCAAGCCTTACCGAAGTGAGCTACTTTAGGTGTGCCTAACCTTGGCTCCCTTCGTCGCGAAAGGCTTGTCCCCGCATGTACGTATGTGTGTGTCGTGCTGTGACCGAGAACGAGGTCCACGACTGCATCGCCGCGGGTGCCAGGAGCGCCAAGCAGATCCGCGACACCACGGGTGCCGGGGGAGACTGCGCGACTTGTGTCAGAAAGATATGTGCGATCCTGAAGAGGTCTGAGGAACTCACGACCGCATAGCACGAGGGGCCCGTTCATGCAGGGCGACATTCAGATCATCGAGCTGCTCAACGAGCAGCTCACCGCTGAGCTCACCGCGATCAACCAATACTTCCTGCACGCCAAGATGCAGCAGAACTGGGGTTACACCAAACTCGCCGAGCACACCCGCGCCGAATCGATCGACGAGATGCGCCACGCCGAGCGCCTCACCGATCGCATCCTCTTCCTCGAAGGGCTGCCCAACTACCAGCGCCTTGGCACGCTGCACATCGGGCAGACCGTCGAGGAGCAGCTCCGGGCCGACCTGGAGGTGGAGGTGTCCGTCGTGGCCCGGCTGCGGCCGGGCATCAAGCTCATGCGGGAGAAGGGCGATGTGACCTCCGCACGGATCTTCGAGGACATCCTCGAGGACGAGGAGCACCACATCGACTATCTGGAGACCGAGTTGGCGCTCATGCGGAGCCTGGGCGAGCAGCTCTATCTCGCCCGCTACGCCGAGCCGCCCTCCGAGGACTGAGCCCCGGATTCGACGCGCCCGCCGGTACTCCCGGCGGGCGCGCGCCTTTCCGCGACACGCCGGACGGCACAGAAGGTTTTGCGATTCAGCAAGATCAGCCACCGCTTTTGTCCCCCGCGAATGCGGTAATTTAAGCGGGATCAACCGACATTTATCTGAGTTTGCCCAGGTCAATGGATAGGTCAACGACGAGTCAAACCGCGCGCTGTGACCGGGAAACGATCGCCTAAGGTCCTACGATCGCTTCATGACCTGCGTACTTCTCGCCGAGGATGACACCTCGATTTCCGAGCCACTCGCGCGTGCGTTGCGCCGTGAGGGCTATCAGGTTGAGGTGAGCCCCGACGGCCCGCAGGCCCTGGAAAGGGCCCTGTCGGGTGGCATCGACCTCATCGTTCTTGACCTCGGCCTGCCAGAAATGGACGGGCTGGAGGTTGCGCGCCGGATCCGCGCCGAAGGGCACGGCACTCCGGTCCTGATACTTACCGCTCGGGTCGACGAAGTCGACACGGTCGTCGGCCTCGACGCCGGCGCCGACGACTACGTCACCAAGCCGTTCCGGCTGGCCGAGCTGCTCGCCAGGGTGCGGGCGCTGCTGCGCCGGGGCACCTCAGAGACACCGGTGGTGCAAGGCGTCCGCATCGACGCCGACTCCCGCCGTGCCTGGATGGGAGAGAAAGAGCTGCATCTTACGACCAAGGAGTTCGACCTGCTCCGCGTGCTGGTCCGCGACGCGGGCAAGGTCGTCACCCGCGAGCAGATCATGCGCGAGGTGTGGGACACCAACTGGTGGGGTTCCACCAAGACACTCGACATGCATATTTCCTGGCTGCGCCGCAAGCTCGGCGACGACGCGGCGAAGCCTCGCTACATCACCACCGTCCGAGGAGTCGGCTTCCGCTTCGAACGCGAGTAGGAATGCGTCGCCGCCTGCTCACATCCACCCTGGTCGTCGCGGTCATCGCGGTGCTGCTGCTGGGGGTCCCCCTGGGCATCGTGGTCAGCCGCCTGATCGTCGACGAGGCGGCCCAGGAGCTCAGGGCGGAGGCCACGCGTCTGGTGGGGGAAGTCGAGTATGCCCGCATCCAGGACACACCTCTCGATCCTCAGCAACTCAAGCAGAAGTACCCCGACCGCTACATCCAGATCTACGAGCGTGCCACCCAGCCCAAGGCGACCATCGTCGGCGTTCCGCCGCCGTCCGGTCACCAGATGACCGAGGACGCCCAGTCCGAGAACGGTATCTACGTCCGGGTGAGCCGCGACAGGGACCAGGTCGAGCAGGACGTGCGAGCACGCCTGCTGCTGATCGTGGCCCTGGCCGTCGCGGCTCTGGCGGTGGCGGTCGGCCTTGCCATCGTCCAGTCACGCCGTCTGACGCTGCCCTTGCAGGACCTGGCGAAGATCGCCGACCGGCTCGGCTCCGGCGACGCCCGGCCCAGCAAGCATCGTTACGGCATTCCGGAGCTCGACCGGGTGGCTCAGGTGCTCGACCGCAGCGCCACCCGCATCTCCGACCTGCTCACCCGCGAACGCGAGTTCGCCACCGACGCCTCCCACCAGCTACGCACCCCGCTGACCGGCCTCACGATGCGCCTGGAGGAGATCGTCGCGGCCAGCGAACACCCGGAGGTCGTCCGCGAGGAGGGCGAGGCGGCCATCGTGCAGGCCGAGCGGCTCACCGCCGTGATCGACGAGCTGCTGGCCGCGGCCCGCCGCCAGCGCCACGCCCAGGCCAAGCCGGTCGGGATCGACGAGGTCCTGGTCCAGCAGGTCACCGAGTGGGAGCCGGTCTTCCGTGGCGAGGGCCGCTCGCTGCTGCTCGAAGGCTCGCGCGGGCTCATGGCGCTGGCCACCACCGGTGGCTTCGGCCAGGTCATCGCCTCGCTGCTGGAGAACTCCCTACGGCACGGCGGCGGCACCGTCACCGTCACCACGACCAGCGGCGACAACTATGTGGTGACCGAGGTGTCCGACGAGGGTCCCGGGATCGCCGACGACATCGCACCCAAGGTCTTCGAACGCAACGTCAGCGGAGCCGGAGGCACCGGCCTGGGGCTGACCCTGGCCCGGGCGCTGGCCGCCGCCGACGGCGGTCGGCTGGAGCTGGTGCGGCGGCGTCCGGCGACGTTCGCCATCTTCCTGCGACACGCTGAGGACAACGACCGGACCCGCGTGGTCAGCGGTCCTGCTTGACCCCTGGCAGCTCCGTGGGGATGGGCTCGGTGGCCTCCAGGAACACCCACTTCTTGTACGACCAGTAGCGGAACAGCGTGCCGAGGCCGACGCCCACGAAGTTGGCGAGGTTGAGGCTGAGCGCGTCGTGCAGGTGAAGCGTGTACTTGGTGAAACCGATCACCAGCAGCCCGAACAGCAAGGCGATGCCGTTGAGCAGGAAGAACAGGAAGTATTCGCGACCCAGGCCGGTCTGCTCGCGGTGCCGGAAGGTCCAGAAGCGGTTGCCCAGGTAGGCGGCCGTCGCCGAGATGATCGTGGCCAGCACCTTGGAGGTCAACGGACCCATGTCGAATGCCAGCAGGAACACGTTGTACATGCCGGTGTCGATGACGAAGGCGATGGCGCCGATCGTGCCGAACTTCGTCAGCTCATGCAGGAGAGCTGAGAACCGCTGGTAGAGCCGCTTGGCGAAGTCCACGTCTGCTACTCGGCCCTTCCGGTCGTGGCGCAAATCAGGTCATGACCACTTCAGCGTACCGGCCGTCAGACCAATGGTAGGCCACAGCCTGTGACATCCCATGCCTATCAACAACCCTATAAATATCGTGTTATGACCGACAATTACGAATAGAGAGCGTTACGCTGCGGTGGCAGATCGCCGGTGCGTGCCGGCGATGGGCTCAGACGGACCGCCGTCAGCAGACGGCCACGACCCTCGGGGTTCTCCTGTGCCGCTTCGACTGCTCGTACTCCTCGTCGGCCTGTCCGTCGTGGCGGCCGGTTGCGGCACCGCGGGCGTCGCCACGGTGGCGCCACCCGAGGATCCGACCTCCGCTCCGGCGTCCGCCCACAGCGTCGACACGGCTACGGCCGAACAGGCGTTCAAGCTGGTCGGCAGCCTTGACCAGGCATGGAAGCGGCGAGACTGCGCCGCCGTCGCCGACCTGACCACGTGGGTGGAGAAGACGCTGGGCGGTCGTGCCTGTGAGGCGACCCGGAACGGCCGCCCAGCCCTCTACAGCGATCCCACCTTCTTCCTGCCCGGCGAGGGCGACTGGTTCGCCGCCCTCGCGAGGAAGCCGTCGCCCGCGTACTTCGTGTTCCTGCGCGAGGGCGGGCGCTGGCGGCTCGGCGCGGGACCCATCCCCGCGCGCGGGGCGGCGCCGGAGACGCCGACCAGCATCACCCCCGATGCCGGGCTGGGCGGTCAGGCCCGGGTGGTCGCTCAGCGTCACCTCACCTACCTCACCGACCCCGCCGGGGTGGCGGGCGTGCGCTTCCCGCCAGGGGACCCGGTACGCGGCCTGCGGGACGAGCTCGGCGGGCTGCCCGAGCAGGTACGGCCGGACCGGCTCGACGTCGACGTGGAGCTGCCCGAACAGCCCACGATGGCGCTCGTCCTGTCGGCCGACACCATGCTCGCCTTCGACGCGCTGCGCATCGTCTACCGGCAACGCCCGAAGGCGGGCAAGTCATCTCTCGCACATCCGCTGAAGAAGAACGCCGAGATCGTCGTGCTGGCCACCGTGATCAGTGCGGACAAGGGCCTGACCACGGTGGGCGTGCGACGCGGACCCGCCTGAGCGCGTTGGGTAAGCTCACCTGCCGTGAGTGCAAACAGTCCCATCGGACCGGTCGTCGGCATGGTCGGCGCCGGCCAGTTGGCCAGGATGACGCAGCAGTCCGCCATCGCGCTCGGCGTCGAGTTGCGGGTGCTGGCCAACACACCTGATGAGAGCGCCGCCAGGGTCATCGTCGACACGCGGCTCGGCGACTACCGCGAGCTGGCCGACCTGCGCGAGTTCGCCAGGGGCTGTCACGCGATCACGTTCGACCACGAGCACGTGCCGACCGAGCACATCAGGGCGCTGGCCGCCGACGGGTTCGCGGTGCGTCCGGGGGCCGACGCGCTGGTGCACGCCCAGGACAAGGCCGTCATGCGCGAGCGGCTGACCTCGTTCGGCGCGCCGTGTCCCGCGTGGGCCCGCGCCTCCGGCATCGAGGACGTGTCGGCGTTCGCCGCCGAGCACGGGTGGCCGGTCGTGCTGAAGGCGATCAGGGGCGGGTACGACGGCCGCGGGGTGTGGGTCTGCCGGACCCCTTCGGAGGTCGAGGAGGCGCTCGAGAGCGGCGTGCCGCTGATGGTCGAGGCGTTCGTGCCGTTCGAGCGGGAGCTGGCCGTACTCGTCGCGCGCTCGCCCCACGGCCAGGGCGTCAGCTACCCGGTCGTGGAGACCGTGCAGCAGGACGGGATCTGTGTCGAGGTGCTCGCGCCCGCCCCCGGCCTCGACCCGGAGGAGGCCGCCGAGGCCCAGCGTGTCGCGCTGCAGATCGCGCACGAGCTCGGCGTGACCGGGCTGCTGGCCGTGGAGATGTTCCAGACGAGTGGCGGGCTGGTGGTCAACGAGCTGGCCATGCGGCCGCACAACAGCGGTCACTGGACGATCGACGGCTCGCGTACGTCGCAGTTCGAGCAGCACCTTCGGGCCGTGCTCGACCTGCCGCTCGGCTCGCCGTCCATGAGCGCGCCCGTCGTCGTCATGGCCAATCTGCTCGGCGGCGACGACCCTGACCTGTTCAAGCGGTACGAACACGTCATGGCCCACGATCCCGGCATCAAGCTGCACTTCTACGGCAAAGAGGTCCGGCCCGGCCGCAAGATCGGCCACGTGACCGCCGTCGGCGACGACCTCGACACCGTACGCGCCCGCGCCCGGCACGCCGCCGTCTACCTGACCACTGGGGAGTACACGTGAAGGTCCTGATTTCCGCGCTGTGGGCTGGGGGGTCGGCGTGACGATCGGCATCGTGATGGGCAGCGACTCCGACTGGCCGGTGATGAAGGCCGCGGCGGAGGCGGTGGCGGAGTTCGGCGTCCCGTTCGAGGCCGACGTGGTCTCCGCGCACCGGATGCCGGCCGAGATGATCGAGTACGGCCGGACCGCCGCGTCCCGCGGCGTCAAGGTCATCATCGCCGGAGCCGGCGGCGCGGCCCACCTGCCGGGAATGCTGGCCTCGGTGACACCGCTGCCGGTGATCGGGGTGCCGGTGCCCCTGAAGTACCTGGACGGCATGGACTCTCTGCTGTCGATCGTCCAGATGCCGGCCGGGGTGCCCGTGGCCACCGTGGCCGTCGGCGGGGCGCGCAACGCCGGGCTGCTGGCGGTCCGCATTCTCGGCGTTTCCGACCCTGAGCTGCGGTGGCGCATGGAGGAGTTCCAGGGTGAGCTGAAGGAGCAGGCGCACGCCAAGGGCGAACGCCTGCGCGCCGAAGCGGCCAACCTGCTCCGCTAGTGGCCCCGGCGGCGGCGCGGCAACTCGCCGGCCGCGCCCGCCGCCGGGTCCGGGGTCAGACCCCGGCGCCCGACCCCGCCCTCGACGACTGACGGCGTGCTACCAAGGTGGGTTTTTCAGGGGCGGCCGAGTGCGCGGTAGTGCCAGCCCGCGGAGCGCCAGGTTTCGGTGTTCAGGGCGTTGCGGCCGTCGACGATGCGGCGGGCCGCGACCACCTTGCCGAGCTCCTCCGGGTCCAGGTCGACGAACTCCGGCCATTCCGTCAGCAGTAGCACCACATGTGCCCCTCGGACGGCCTCAAGCGCCGACTCGCCGTAGTGCAGCTCGGGGTGGGCCTTTCGGGCGTTGCCCAGGGCGATCGGGTCGTACACGGTCACCTGGCCGCCCTGGGCGCCGATGGTGGCCGCCACGTCGAGTGCGGGGGAGTCGCGGATGTCGTCGGAGTTCGGCTTGAAGGCGGCGCCGAGCACGCCGACCGTACAGCCGTGGAACGAACCGCCCGCCAGCTCGCGGGCCAGGTCGACCATGCGGGCGCGGCGCCGCATGTTGATCGCGTCGACTTCGCGCAGGAACGTCAGCGCCTGGTCGGCCCCCAGCTCGCCCGCACGCGCCATGAACGCGCGGATGTCCTTGGGCAGGCAGCCGCCGCCGAACCCGAGCCCGGCGTTGAGGAACCGGCCGCCGATGCGGTCGTCGTACGACAGCGCCTTCGACAGCTGTGTGACGTCGGCGTGGGCGGCCTCGCAGACCTCGGCCATCGCGTTGATGAAGGAGATCTTGGTGGCGAGGAACGCGTTGGCGGCCGTCTTGACCAGCTCGGACGTCGCGAAGTCGGTGACCACCATCGGGATGTCCCCGAGCGGCTGGTACACCTCGCGCAGCATCTTCTCCGCCCGCTCGGAACGCACGCCGATCACGATGCGGTCCGGCTTGAGCGTGTCCTCCACGGCGTAGCCCTCGCGCAGGAATTCGGGGTTCCAGGCGAGCTCGACCTCGACGCCGGCCGGGGCGAGCCGGGCCAGCAGATCGGCGAGCCGCTCCGCGGTGCCCACCGGCACCGTCGACTTGCCGACCACCAGGCACTCGCGGTCGAGGTGCGGGGCCAGCGACTCGATGGCGCTGTCCATGTAGGAGACGTCGGCGGCGTACTCGCCGCGCTTCTGCGGCGTGCCCACGCAGACGAAGTGCACGTCGCCGAAGGCCGCCGCCTCCTCGTACGACGTGGTGAAGCGAAGACGGCCCGAGTCGAGTCCGCGGCGTAGTACGGGTTCGAGCCCCGGTTCGTGGATCGGGAGCTCACCGCTGTTGAGCCGGCGAACTTTGTCGGCGTCTATGTCGAGGCCCAGGACGTCGAATCCGAGATCCGCCATGCAGGACGCATGCGTGATGCCCAGGTATCCGGTCCCGATCACCGTGAGGCGATATGGCACGAGAGAGCTCCTTTCGAGTGCCAGGCATAGTACCGGCCTTCGCTACCTCGTTCTGTGCCACCTGGGCATTTCCGCAAACTGTACCGACTAGTAGCAAGATGGTCGGACGTCCTAGTATTTGCCGCATGGACTTCCCTCTCTACGCGCCCGCCGAAGAGCACGACATGCTCCGGGAGACGATTCGAGCCCTCGCCGACGAGAAGATCGCCCCGCGCGCCGCGGAGACGGACGAGACCGAGGAGTTCCCCTGGGACGTCTACAAGGCGCTCGTGGCGGCCGACCTGCACGCCGTTCATGTGCCGGAGGAGTACGGGGGCGCCGGGGCCGACGCGCTGGCCACGGTGATCGTGATCGAGGAGGTGGCCCGCGCCTGCGCGTCGTCCTCGCTCATCCCGGCGGTGAACAAGCTCGGCACCGTGCCCCTGCTGCTGTCGGCGTCGGCCGATCTCAAGGCTCGCTATCTGGCTCCGGTGGCCCGTGGGGACGCGATGTTCTCGTACGCGCTCTCGGAGGGTGAGGCCGGCTCGGACGCCGCGGCCATGCGGACCCGGGCCGTACTGGACGGCGACCATTATGTGGTCAATGGCACAAAAATGTGGATCACTAACGCGGGTGTGTCGGAGTACTACACCCTGATGGCGGTAACGGACCCATCGGCTGGCGCCCGCGGCATCTCCGCTTTTGTCGTGGAAAAATCCGACGAAGGCGTTTCTTTCGGTCCGAAGGAGCGGAAGCTCGGGATCAAGGGCTCGCCCACCCGGCAGGTGATCCTGGAGAACGTCCGCATCCCCGCCTCTCGCATGATCGGCGACCCGGGCACCGGCTTCAAGACCGCCCTGGCGACCCTCGACCACACCCGCATCACCATCGCCGCCCAGGCCCTCGGCATCGCCCAGGGAGCGCTGGACTACGCCATCGGGTACATCAAGGAGCGTAAGCAGTTCGGGCGGCCGATCGCGGACTTCCAGGGGCTGCAGTTCATGGTCGCGGACATGGCGATGAAACTGGAGGCGGCCAGGCAACTGACGTACCACGCGGCGGCCAAGTCGGAGCTGGCCATGCACGGGCAGCCGCAGAAGGACCTCACGTTCCTGTCCAGCGCCGCGAAGTGCGCCGCGTCGGACGCGGCGATGGAGATCACCACGGATGCGGTGCAGTTGCTGGGCGGGTACGGGTACACGCGGGACTTCCCGGTGGAGCGGATGATGCGCGACGCCAAGATCACCCAGATCTACGAGGGCACCAACCAGATCCAGCGCATGGTCATGGCCCGCCAGTTGTTGAAGTAGGTGTTGACGTGCGGAAACCCGGCACTTCCTGTGAGGTGGGCCGGGTCCGTCGAAACGCTGGCTGATCTTCGGTATTCGCTTGTTCCGTCCCTGTTCCGTGATCTTTACAGGGCGGCTCAGGGGTGCCAGCATCACGCGGCATGGATGTCGATGACTTCTGGGGCCTGATCGAGCGTTCTGGACGCGAGACCGACACGAGGAGAACGCGTGTCTCGTGGTTGGTGGACGAACTCTCTCGCCGTCCGGTCGAAGAGATCATCGACCATCACATCTGGTGGACGACCGACGTGAGACGTTCGAGGCTGTCACTGACTGCCCTGATCGGCTGATCGAGCTGCCTCAGGTGCTCCACCTGCTGGAGTTGGAGGAGTCGTATGCCAACTCCACCAAGCCCCGACCCCGGGATCCGGAGCAGATGAGGGAAGAGCGACCTGAGTTCGAGTCGCTGGCCTACGTGGCGTACTACGCCTACGAACAGGTGACCGGACAGGATCCGGACGGGCTCGGCGAAGCCGTAGATGCTCGCGGCGTTTCAGGCGGATTCCCCCTGATTCCGGCGCTCAGCAGCGTTCCCCATGGAGAGCAATGGGATTTCGACGATGAGCAGGAATTGGCTCGCAGGCTTCCGCGGATAGCCCGCTACCGGGACCAGTGACGATCCCTCTACGCTGATGTGGCGGCCGCATACGGCCGGAAGAAACGCTCGTCAATCGCTCTGCGGGCGCGGTCGTGAGATCCGGGCATCATGTGGGCGTAGACGCGGAGAGTGAAGCCTGGGTCGGCGTGGCCTAGATATTCGGCGAGTTCCTTGACCGAAACGCCGCCGGCCAGCATCACGCTCGCGTAGTAGTGGCGGAGCTGGTGACGCCCTTCCTTGCGAGACGTGGTGAATCGCGTGCGTTGACGAGAGTCCACGTCAGGCGCCGGAATCACGCCCGCTCGCACGAGCGCGGGCTTCCACACGGTCTCGCTGTAGCTGCGAGCTCGTATGTAGCGATCATCTGTCCAGCGGAACAGCAGGTTGTGAGTACGTAGCTTGCCATCGGCCTTCTCCCAGGGGAGCGAGCACACGAGCGGTGGATAGGTCGCGACGTGTCTCTTTATGGCCTCAGCCGTCCATTCAGGGAGCGGTACCACACGCTCACGGTCGTTCTTCGGCAGCGCGAAGACGTGGTCGGCTCCAAGCTTCTTGATCTGCCGACGTACCCGGAGGACGCGCTCCTCGAAGTCGACGTCTTCCAGGGCCAGACCGAACAACTCACCTTGTCGCAGGCCGCATGCGGCCCCGAGCATCGGGAGCAGACGAAAGAGAGCAGGGTGAGCGTCGATCAGGGCGTGAACTCAACTCTGTCCCCGGCCCGCTGCCGCTCTGTGGTGGGTCGACGGCGTACGAGGTGAGCGGGGCGCGACCACAGGTCATTGAAGCGGGGATTCACGTAACCAGGGAATCGAAGTGGAACCAGAACACGGTGCGGATCCCGATGCTCCGTAACACTTAGCAGCTGCTTACGACCTTGATCTTCTCAAACCGCGGACTTCCCGATGAGTCGCTGGCTATTTTTCATTGCATCGGTGGTTGGGATTCAGGGTGGCTTTCACATTGCGGATTACTCCTAAGGCGCACCGATCGCGCTCCATAAGCGATGAAGGCGGGCCCGGTGTGGGGCGCCGGGGGGGGGGGGGGGCCCCCCCCCCGGGGGGGGGGGGTGGGGGGGTTGGGGGGGGGGGGGGGGCCCCCCCGGGC